>NZ_JBYTDT010000050.1:0-553 GCF_058791655.1 Paenibacillus sp. EB106-05-06-XG162 | reverse complement strand
GAACACGACCGTTAAGCCCTCTAGCGCCGATGGTACTTGGACCGCAGGGTCCTGGGAGAGTAGGACGATGCCAAGCGCGCCCACTTGATGGGTACAATAACTTAATCTTCCGAAGCGAATACGCTTTGTGAACATTAAGGGCCCTTAGCTCAGCTGGTTAGAGCGCACCCCTGATAAGGGTGAGGTCGGTGGTTCGAGTCCACTAGGGCCCACCATAACTAATTTAATAACTTTCTTGGGGCCATAGCTCAGCTGGGAGAGCACCTGCCTTGCACGCAGGGGGTCAGCGGTTCGATCCCGCTTGGCTCCACCATTTAAGTTTTACATTTGATCCTTGAAAACTGGATAGCGAGATAAATTTGCGTTTTAGAAATATCCTTTTAGCTAGGATTTTCCGCAAGGAAATATCCAACTACTTGTGTTAAACAAGTTTTAAGAAGCTGATTGACAGTTATTTTCTCTTACGAGAAAAAACTTAGGTTAAGCTACTAAGAGCACACGGAGGATGCCTAGGCGCTAGGAGTCGACGAAGGACGTGGCGAACAACGAAATG
>NZ_JBYTDT010000049.1:0-558 GCF_058791655.1 Paenibacillus sp. EB106-05-06-XG162 | reverse complement strand
GCCTTCTTCGGAACATTCAAGACAGGTGGTGCATGGTTGTCGTCAGCTCGTGTCGTGAGATGTTGGGTTAAGTCCCGCAACGAGCGCAACCCTTGATCTTAGTTGCCAGCACTTCGGGTGGGCACTCTAGGATGACTGCCGGTGACAAACCGGAGGAAGGTGGGGATGACGTCAAATCATCATGCCCCTTATGACCTGGGCTACACACGTACTACAATGGTCGATACAACGGGAAGCGAAGCCGCGAGGTGGAGCCAATCCTATCAAAGTCGATCTCAGTTCGGATTGCAGGCTGCAACTCGCCTGCATGAAGTCGGAATTGCTAGTAATCGCGGATCAGCATGCCGCGGTGAATACGTTCCCGGGTCTTGTACACACCGCCCGTCACACCACGAGAGTTTACAACACCCGAAGTCGGTGGGGTAACCCGCAAGGGAGCCAGCCGCCGAAGGTGGGGTAGATGATTGGGGTGAAGTCGTAACAAGGTAGCCGTATCGGAAGGTGCGGCTGGATCACCTCCTTTCTATGGAGAATCGTTTCCTGCAACGGAAACATTCA
>NZ_JBYTDT010000048.1:0-662 GCF_058791655.1 Paenibacillus sp. EB106-05-06-XG162 | reverse complement strand
TAGGTTAAGCTACTAAGAGCACACGGAGGATGCCTAGGCGCTAGGAGTCGACGAAGGACGTGGCGAACAACGAAATGCTTCGGGGAGCTGTAAGCAAGCTTTGATCCGGGGATGTCCGAATGGGGAAACCCGGCTGGTGTAATAGCCAGTCACTCATATCTGAATACATAGGGTATGAAGAGACAGACGAGGGGAACTGAAACATCTAAGTACCCTCAGGAAGAGAAAACAATAGTGATTCCGTCAGTAGCGGCGAGCGAACGCGGAACAGCCTAAACCAGAGAGCTTGCTCTCTGGGGTTGTGGGACGTCTCACATGGAGTTACAAAGGAACCGGTTAAACGAAGAGGTCTGGAAAGGCCCGCCATAGAAGGTAAAAGCCCTGTAATTGAAAGTCTGTTCTCTCCGAGACGTATCCCGAGTAGTGCGGGGCACGTGAAATCCCGTATGAATCTGCCAGGACCATCTGGTAAGGCTAAATACTACCTAGCGACCGATAGTGAAGCAGTACCGTGAGGGAAAGGTGAAAAGCACCCCGGAAGGGGAGTGAAATAGAACCTGAAACCGTGTGCTTACAAGAAGTCAGAGCCCGATCTATGGGTGATGGCGTGCCTTTTGTAGAATGAACCGGCGAGTTACGTTCCCGTGCAAGGTTAAGGTGAA
>NZ_JBYTDT010000047.1:0-678 GCF_058791655.1 Paenibacillus sp. EB106-05-06-XG162 | reverse complement strand
GCTTCCACCTCCAACCTATCAACCTCGTCGTCTTCAAGGGGTCTTACTAATTGGGAAATCTCATCTTGAGGGGGGCTTCACGCTTAGATGCTTTCAGCGCTTATCCCGTCCGTACTTGGCTACCCAGCGGTGCTCCTGGCGGAACAACTGGTACACCAGCGGTACGTCCATCCCGGTCCTCTCGTACTAAGGACAGCTCCTCTCAAATTTCCTACGCCCACGACAGATAGGGACCGAACTGTCTCACGACGTTCTGAACCCAGCTCGCGTACCGCTTTAATGGGCGAACAGCCCAACCCTTGGGACCTACTTCAGCCCCAGGATGCGATGAGCCGACATCGAGGTGCCAAACCTCCCCGTCGATGTGGACTCTTGGGGGAGATAAGCCTGTTATCCCCAGGGTAGCTTTTATCCGTTGAGCGATGGCCCTTCCATGCGGTACCACCGGATCACTAAGCCCGACTTTCGTCCCTGCTCGACCTGTATGTCTCGCAGTCAAGCTCCCTTATGCCTTTGCACTCTTCGAATGATTTCCAACCATTCTGAGGGAACCTTGGGGCGCCTCCGTTACTCTTTAGGAGGCGACCGCCCCAGTCAAACTGCCCACCTGACACTGTCCCCGAACCGGGTTACGGTCCTAGGTTAGAACTCCGATACGATCAGGGTGGTATCCCAACG
>NZ_JBYTDT010000046.1:0-845 GCF_058791655.1 Paenibacillus sp. EB106-05-06-XG162 | reverse complement strand
AAACATGTGGCTCGCGCACAAGACTACCGCGGAGTCGAGTTCGGGAAGCCAATTGCATTTGAGAACAATCGGGAAGGGTTTGAGTTATTCGTAAGTTGGTTCGAGAAACTTACGACCGAACAAGGATTTCAGGACGTCATCGTCGGCATGGAACCTACCGGTCACTATTGGTTGAATCTTGCGTATTTCCTAAGCGAACAGCAAATCAAGTATGGTGTGGTGAATCCCCTGCACGTGAAGAAAAGCAAAGAATTGGACGACAACTCTCCAACAAAGAACGACATCAAGGACGCAAAAGTGATCGCACAGCTAGTCAAAGACGGAAGATACGCCGTACCTAATCTTCCCCAGGGCATCTATGCGGAACTGCGGGAAGCCATGAAAATTCGCGATCATCTGTCGACTGATCTGTGCGTAGTACAAGGACGTGTCCATAATTGGCTGGATCGGTATTTCCCCGAATTCCTTACGGTATTTAAAGATTGGGAGTGCAAGTCAGCCCTTCAAATGCTAAGCCTTGGTTTACTACCGCATGAGCTTGTTTCCCTGTCGGACGAAACCTTGCTTCAGCATCTAAGGGAAGCTGCAAAACGTGGACTTGGCTTGGGACGCGTAAAGAATTTGAAGGCAGCGGCCAGCCGATCTGTGGGCATAAAACATGGTTCAGATCTTGCGAAGATGGAACTGCGACTATTGTTAACCCAATACGAACTGCTACAAAAGAAATTTGAAGAGTTGAAAGTGAAACTGGATGAACTGCTGATGCAAATTCCTTTTGTTCCGCAATTGTTGGCAATTAAAGGGATTGGCAGGGATACCATAGCTGGATTTCTCGCTGAAGTTGG
>NZ_JBYTDT010000045.1:0-898 GCF_058791655.1 Paenibacillus sp. EB106-05-06-XG162 | reverse complement strand
GGACGACGAGAGGAATATGTAGACAAAGACAGGCAGGTCCAAAAACTTAAACGGGAGAACGACATGCTAAAAAAGTGTTTGGAAATCTGGATGCAGGAGATGAAACGAACAAATATATAAGCATTGAGAAAGCCGCCCAAGAATATCCAGTTAGCGATCTGTGTAAGCTCTTCCGTGTCTCCAGAAGTGGCTACTACGCTTTCTTGAAGCGCAAAGGAACGGACAAGGATCAGGAAGCGAAGACACTCGTTAAGAAGGTGTACGAACAATATAATGGGATATACGGCTATCGACAAATCCAGCTGTTCTTGCTGCAAGATCATGGTGTCTGGATGAATCACAAAAAGGTGCTGCGACTCATGCAGGTCCTAAATATCCGTTCACGGATTCGCCGGAAGCATCGTTGCAACTACGCCTCTTCAACGGAAGGGCGTGTGGCAAAAAATCTACTTAAGCGGGATTTCAAGGCGGATGCACCCAACCAGAAATGGGCTACGGATATCACACAATATCGTGTTGGTGAAACATGGCTTTATCTCTCAGCTATAAAAGATTTATTCAATAACGAAATCATCGCTTATAAGATGAGTCTTAGAAATGATAATGAACTTGTTCTACAAACCTTTCAAAAGGCTTGGGACAAACAAGAGGACGTGACTGGATTGATCGTTCACAGCGATCAGGGATTCCAATACACGTCCCATGCTTACCATGACATGCTGCCACAGGTTGGCGCCCAAATCAGCATGTCCCGTCGAGGCAATTGTTATGACAATGCCTCCATAGAGAGTTTCTTCTCGCATCTCAAAACGGAAGGTCTCTATCCTTATGATATCCGAAATATGAATGAGGCACAAAGGAGAATTGAAAAGTATATTCAGTTTTACAATCAACATCG
>NZ_JBYTDT010000044.1:0-1011 GCF_058791655.1 Paenibacillus sp. EB106-05-06-XG162 | reverse complement strand
AGCTAATTGGGCAGCTTGTTCTAATGTTTGGAATACCAGCGGATTGTTATTTGAATGCCCCAATACATAAGAAACAATAGATTTATCATGGAGATCTAGAATAGCGCTTAAATAGGCTTTCTGACCTTGTCCATATTTGAATTCGGTCACATCTGTTACCCACTTCTCATTTGGCGCTATTGCTTGAAACTCACGGTTCAAAAGGTTCTCTGCCACCTGTTGTGGAGTAGAACGCATGTATTTCGGTTTCTTCCTACGGATTACGGACTGAATCCCCCGTAACTTCATTAGCCGGTATACGCGCTTATGGTTAATTTGTTTTCCAGTTTGTTTACGTATATGTAGGGTTAATTGACGGTACCCAAAGGTACGCTCTACTTTTTCGTAGATGTTCATCATCACCTGAGCCAACTGTTCATTCTCCAGCTCAAGAGAGCTGAGTTGGCGGTTTAGCCACTTGTAATAGCTTGAGCGTGCAATTCCTGCAATCTCACAGAGAAGCTTTATACTCATTGACTCATCCTTGTGAAGTGTTTGAATAGCAAGGTAAATCGTCTCTTGTCGTCTGTGACCTAGCGTCGCCTTCTTTCGAGTTCCTCTAACTTTTTTAAGAATGCATTTTCGGCCCGGAGGCGCTCAATTTCATACTCCATATGTTTCATTTTGAGTTTCTGTTGATCGGCATCTGTTAGCTCTTCAGGTGCTTTCTTTCTCCCTCGGCCATCTTTTAACGCATCCTGACCACCATCTTCGAACTTCTTCACCCATTGGTATACTTGTTGGTAAGAAACCTTAAACTGTTCCGCTGTCTTTTGGTAGTCATGCTGATTCATCAGGCAATACTGGACGATCTCAATCCGTTCCTGCCACGTTGTAGAGCGACCCTTTGTCATAGCTTTTGCTTCCCCTCTGTAGGCTTTTAAGCTGCTATGACCATTATACTTCTTAATCCAATCGGAAAGTTGTCTCGTACTAGCTATCTTGTATTTCTCAATGATCTGATACTGAGAA
>NZ_JBYTDT010000042.1:0-1227 GCF_058791655.1 Paenibacillus sp. EB106-05-06-XG162 | reverse complement strand
AGACTTATAACCGGGAGTCAGACAGTGAGTGCTAAGATCCATTGTCAAAAGGGAAACAGCCCAGACCATCAGCTAAGGTCCCCAAGTGTGTGTTAAGTGGGAAAGGATGTGGAGTTGCACAGACAACCAGGATGTTGGCTTAGAAGCAGCCATCATTTAAAGAGTGCGTAATAGCTCACTGGTCGAGTGACTCTGCGCCGAAAATGTAACGGGGCTAAACACACCACCGAAGCTATGGCTTGCAACTATGTTGCAGGGGTAGGGGAGCGTTGTATGTAGGTTGAAGGTGTACCGTAAGGAGCGCTGGACAGCATACAAGTGAGAATGCCGGTATGAGTAACGAAAAGACAAGTGAGAATCTTGTCCGCCGAAAGCCTAAGGGTTCCTGAGGAAGGTTCGTCCGCTCAGGGTAAGTCGGGACCTAAGGCGAGGCCGAAAGGCGTAGTCGAAGGACAACAGGTTGAAATTCCTGTACCACCGTGAACCGTTATGAGCAATGGGGTGACGCAGTAGGATAGTGACGCGAGCTGATGGATGCTCGTCCAAGCAGTGAGGCTGATGTGTAGGCAAATCCGCACATCGTAAGGCTGGGCTGTGATGGGGAGGGAAAATTATAGTACCGAAGGTCATGATTTCACACTGCCAAGAAAAGCCTCTAGCCAGGGAGAAGGTGCCCGTACCGCAAACCGACACAGGTAGGCGAGAAGAGAATTCTAAGGCGCGCGGAAGAACTCTCGTTAAGGAACTCGGCAAAATGACCCCGTAACTTCGGGAGAAGGGGTGCCCCGGTAGTGTGAATAGCACGAGGGGGCCGCAGTGAAAAGGCCCAAGCGACTGTTTAGCAAAAACACAGGTCTGTGCGAAGCCGTAAGGCGAAGTATACGGGCTGACGCCTGCCCGGTGCTGGAAGGTTAAGGGGAGTGGTTAGGGAGCAATCCCGAAGCTGTGAACCGAAGCCCCAGTAAACGGCGGCCGTAACTATAACGGTCCTAAGGTAGCGAAATTCCTTGTCAGGTAAATTCTGACCCGCACGAATGGCGTAACGACTTGGGCGCTGTCTCAACGAGAGATCCGGTGAAATTTTAATACCTGTGAAGATGCAGGTTACCCGCGACAAGACGGAAAGACCCCATGGAGCTTTACTGCAGCTTGATATTGGACTTTGGTACGATCTGTACAGGATAGGTGGGAGCCTTAGAAGCCTGAGCGCCAGCTTAGGTGGAGGCG
>NZ_JBYTDT010000041.1:0-1270 GCF_058791655.1 Paenibacillus sp. EB106-05-06-XG162 | reverse complement strand
ACGCTCCCACATTCCTTCATTCAACCTGTCCATGAGGTGGAGGTCAGATATGCTGCCCGACAGGATCTTCGTCCGTAAGGATAGTGCCTTTTCCGACTCATCCGTGCTTCTTGTTATCTTTTCCTTTGCTTAGATCATCAACACTGAGTATCGTTATTTAAGCTGCTTGCGGTAACTCTGCAAATCGAGGGATATCCTGCATCATCTTTTCTTCACTGAATTCGTGTCCTTTTGTTAATATACCGAAAAAGACTCGTATAAGCTTATTACACAAAGCAATGAGAGATTGCATCTTCTTGAGAGGATTCACCTGTCGTTTGGTGTAATACTCATGCAAGGCCCGGAAGGCTGTGTTTTTTGCGACTAACGGCATCATCACTCGAAAGAGCAAAGCACGAAGGCGTTTACGGCCTCGCTTCGTTATCTTTGTCTGTCCAATGTGTGTACCCGATGAGTTTGTTTTTAAGTTCAATCCAGCGAGCTTCGTGATCTGCTTGGGATGACGGTACTGACCAATGTCGCCTACCTCAGCTAGAAAACCTGCAATGGTGTCCCTACCGATCCCTTTTATGGCTAACAATAGTTGCACATGTGGGATCTGCATGAGCAGTTCATCCAACTTCGTTCCCAGTTCTTCGAGCTTGTTTTGAAGCCATTCGTACTGGGTCAGCAGCAGCTTCAGCTCCATTTTAGCTAACTCTGCACCTTGCCTTATGCCTACTGAACAGCTTGCTGCCTCCTTCAGATTCTTTACTCGACCCGAGCCAAGCCCACGCTTAGCGACCTCCCTGAGGTGCCGCAGCAGGGTTTCATCCGGCACATCAACAAGTTCATGTGGCAGTAAATAAAGGCTTAGCATTTGGATGGCGGACTTGCACTCCCAGTCCTTAAATACCGTAAGAAACTCTGGAAAATACCGATCTAGCCAATTATGAACACGTGCTTGCACAACGCAAAGGTCAGTCGTCAGGTGCTCGCGAATTTTCATCGCTTCCCGTAGTTCGGCATAAACGCCCTGTGGAAGGCTCGGTACGGCGTATCTCCCGTCTTTGACCAGCTGCGCGATCACTTTCGCATCTTTAACGTCATTCTTCGTTGGAGAATTGTCATCTAGTTCTTTGCTTTTCTTCACGTGCAGTGGATTCACCACTCCGTGTTTCACTTGCTTTTCTCTTAGAAAATGAGCAAGGTTAAGCCAGTAGTGACCCGTTGGTTCCATACCAACAATGACGTTCTTGAAACCTTGCTCGGTTAAAATCTTCTGAAACCA
>NZ_JBYTDT010000040.1:0-1378 GCF_058791655.1 Paenibacillus sp. EB106-05-06-XG162 | reverse complement strand
GGTCAAGTCCATATGTGTGTGTAAATTCCTCCATGAGATTGTCTAGATGAATTTCAAAAGTTAAGCAGCAGATTTAATCGTTTCTTTACGCCATTCGTGGTAGTCTTTCATTTCAATATATTTCTTTCCAACGGACCATTTCTCGTCCATCTCAATGAGCAGTGCACCGAAAAGCCGAATGACTGAAGCTCGGTTAGGGAATATGCGAATGACACGTTCTCTACGCCGTAATTCGCCGTTTAAACGTTCAACGACATTCGTTGTACGTGTCCGTACACGACAAGCTGCTGGCAACATTAGAATTGCAGTTGCATCGTCAAACCCATCTTCTAATACACGCATGGCTTTTGGGGCCTTTTCCTCAAAAGTCTTTTGTGTTCGCTCTAGTAGGGATCGTGCACTCTTTTCGTCTGCTGCTTCGTAGATGGCTCTAACATGCGCTTTCATGTCTTCACGCAGTGCTTTTGGCGTTGCATCAAGGATGTTGCGCATAAAGTGAGTTTGACATCGCTGCCAGGTGACACCTTGGAAATGTTGGCGAATCGCACTCACTAAACCGCCATGATGGTCACTCGTAATGACATCTACCCCATGCAGCCCCCGGTTCTTTAACTTCATAAAAAACTCACCCCATGTCGCTGCTGACTCCGTATCGTCTACGGTAAGCCCCAGCAACTCCCGATATCCATCTGCATTGATTCCCGTGGCGATCATTACGCCTCGAGAACGCACACGACCATCTTCGCGTACTTTCACGTACAAGGCATCTACAACTAGAAAAGGGTAGGCCCTATCCAATGGGCGTTCGTTCCATTCTTTGACGATTGGATCCAGTTGCTTGCAAAGCTCGCTCACTGTCGATTTTGAGAATTCTGTCCCGCACAACTCTTCTGTCACTTTGCTCACTTTGCGTGTTGATACGCCATTTAACACCATCTCCATCATGGCAAGTACAAGCGCCTGCTCACTGCGTTGATAGCGGCTAAACAACTCGGTAGAAAACTTTCCATCACGAAAGCGAGGGACCTGCAACGTAATTTGTCCCACACGCGTCATGAGCTTGTGAGGATACGATCCATTTCTGTATCCTAATCGTTCTTCAGATCGCTCGTAATGTTCTGCTCCAATCTGTTCCGCAGCCTGCGCCTTTAGTACCTGATTCAAGATAGACTCTAGTAAAGCTGCAATGCCTGCTTCCTTCGAGTCTGATAAAAACAATTGATGCAAAAGTTCAGAATTTACGTTAATCTGATATTGAGTCATACCAAGTCCTCCTCCAGAATGTTGTCTCGACAACCTCATTCTAATAGAGGATCTTGGCTATGGCTCCTTCTTTTTTATGCCAATAGCATTTTACACAAGTATATGGACTTAGCTC
>NZ_JBYTDT010000039.1:0-1410 GCF_058791655.1 Paenibacillus sp. EB106-05-06-XG162 | reverse complement strand
CTGGATCAAGAAAAGAAAACCATACATGCCCATGAATGACACGCACTCGACCTATCTTTAGCCCCCTCACAGACAGCTCCCGGTATGTAAGAAACAAGGAATTAAAATTAGCGTTTCGAAACGCCATTACGAAAGTCTCAAGTAGTTCTCCGTCCGCCTTAGATATTGCCGTCTCCGTTTCTTTGTTGTCCATATCCAAAAGATGAAAATGACGATCCGCAGCTTTTTGGAGCCTATTTCGGGCGCGATGAAGCGCTGCCTTGACCGCAGTCACCGGTTGCCCTAGCACCGTTGCTGTTTCAGAAGGGGAAAAACCGAACACATCCGTCAACAAAATCAGTGCTGCCTGTCTAGGTTCTAATGCATCCATAAGTGTTTCCAAGGATTCGCGAACGTCATACGGACTCCACTCCTCGTAAACTACATCCGCTTGATTAATCAAGAAATCTGGGTGAAAAGCAATTCTCTTTCTACGGCATATATCCAGCCAAGTATTCGAAGCAATTCGAAATAAATAGGGCTTGCTCAACTCACGCTCAGGCCAGCGTAAAAATCTGCGATACGCTTTAAGCATCGTCTCCTGAAATAGGTCTTCCCCGTCCCATGTCGATTCGACGATCCTCATGCAATACCTTTTAAGCTCCGATTCAAAGGGCAGTGTTAGTTCCTCAAATGTAGTATAAATTAATTCCAGAGATTCCTTAGGAATATCTGTTCCTCCTTCCTGTGGAAATCATGTTCACTTTCATAAATATATAACGAGAATTTACGGGCAATAGATACTGGCAAAATGAAATATTTCTTAATTTGTGAAGAGCCTACACTTTACTCTTTCAGTGATGATCCATTAACGTTCCTCGTTAGGCTTAATAAACGTACTTGGAACCAAGACCCCAATATGTGTAATCATAGGTGTTTGGTTGCTGAATAAGATACTTAGATCTATTTATCCAGTCGGTTAGTTTATCTGATTTAGCTGAAATTGCCACTTTATCTAATAACATTTTAAGCATTTCAATTTCTTGAATGTCTCCTGACCTAACAATATCTCCTGTGAAAACGTAAAGGCTGCTAAGAAAGAATGAAGTGTGATTGCAGTTTTCATCGTCAATAAATGAACAAATCATCGTTATATTTACAAAACTATTTACAGCTAATTCCCAATCTTGTTCTGGAATCATCTCATCACTGTATGCCCAAGCTTTTATTTCTTCTGGGGTAGGATTCCACGCATGTTGTGCATCTCTAAAAATAATACCATCCCCTTTCACTTTACTTGATTTCCGACAGAAACAATATTAGTTATTTATTAAGCTATAGTGTCCCGTTAGCTTAATGACATTGTGGTTTTTACTGACTTATCCAAAATATTAATATTATAATTCCGACTCCTATAGGTAGCAGCCCTTG
>NZ_JBYTDT010000038.1:0-1790 GCF_058791655.1 Paenibacillus sp. EB106-05-06-XG162 | reverse complement strand
CGCCAGCGTTCGTCCTGAGCCAGGATCAAACTCTCCAATAAAGTGTTTGACTTGCTCATTTTGAAACTGACTTGCTTCACAAGAACAATGTTCTCGTTATATCTTTCAATCATTCGTTGTTCAGTTTTCAAAGATCAATGTCTTTCTCGTAATCACCGCGTCGTTCTCTCGGCGACAACTTTTATAATATATCACATTTAATTTCATAATGCAAGATATTTTTTTAAGTTTTTTTCGAGAAGTTCTTTTCTCTTGCGTTCCGTCTGCTACTCTCGTAGCGGCCGGAATAAGAATATACCATGGAATGCAAAAAGAATGCAACATGCAATTAATTCCAAATGGAATCCACGGCATATTACATTCTTTCTTCCCTAATTCGCTATTCTACGAGGTGTGGAACTTTTCTTCGTCTTCATATATCCTGTCGCCTTCACCAAAGCATGATTCGAAGACATCGACGAACTCGAACGTTCTATCTCAGCAACGATACGATGCAAATCCGCGAACAGACTCCCAATCTCCATCAGTGTCTCTGCCTTAGCTTGTTGTTCCTTAAAAGCATCAAACAATAAAAACTGATCATCATAGGCCTGATGAATCGCCTGTTCCAGTGCTTCATGCCGTTTTGGCGTTGTTTGTTTTAGCAATCTACCATATAACCGAATACATTCAGCTGAACTCATTAGCGCAGCCTCGATCGGCAATTGCTTCAAATATTTCGTCCCAATCTCCTGCACAGCATAGTTCACACTGGATACAGCAATCAATATTTTCTGAACTGTATCTACACAATCTTGCAAAGCTGCTAGTTTTCGAGAATCTTTACGATAGATAAAGTTATATTTGAGACTTTTCTGTGCATTGCAGTATGCATCATTCAATTTTCGACTCAAAGACATCAAATCCGCATCCGAATATTGAAAACTCATCAAGTCATTCTGCTGTGCAGACACACTTTGACCCAATTGCTGCATTCGTTCCGCAAGCTTCTGACAAATATTCGCGTTTCGACGCACAGCCGACGGCATTTTATTCTCAGGATGTATCGTGATTTGAACAAGAACCGCAATGAGCGCACCGACAATCGTCTCAATTATCCGCCCTGTAGCGTAACCTTGAGCTTGTTGAAAAGACATCACCATCACCGAACTCACACCAATTTGCGAAATAATCTGTGGATTCAGTTTGAAGGCCGTAGCTGCGCCCATACCAATAAGGAGCACCACCACGACACCTAAGAAGTTCTGTCCCACATAAGGCACGACGACAGCGGTCACGACGACCCCAATGATTACACCAAGAATACGGAATAGTCCTTTTTCCATTGTATCTGCGATCGTGAGTTGAACCGTCAATACAGCTGCAAGGGGAGCAAAATACGAGAAATGATCTCCAAACATTAAAGATGCGACTGACCAAGAGATCGCCGCCGCCAACACTGTCTTTATGACATGAAATGTAAGACCCAGGCGAGCGCACCATTTCATTATACGCGTCAACATGGAGCACACACCTCCTATTTCCATATGGTTATTGACTTATCTGAACAACTTTATTATATCGACTTCCACAACACTAATTTGTGATTATTATCACAAATATTAACCTGGTACATTAAATTTTTAATAACTCCACTGTACCTAAGTATAAAACACTTTAGTACAAAATAAAAATCCCGCACCTCTTCGCAGAAGTCACGGGAATCATTATTAAGTATGGTGCGCGTAGAGGGACTTGAACCCCCACGGTCGCCCGCTAGATCCTAAGTCTAGTGCGTCTGCCAATTCCGC
>NZ_JBYTDT010000037.1:0-2225 GCF_058791655.1 Paenibacillus sp. EB106-05-06-XG162 | reverse complement strand
CGGTGAAACTAAAACTGCCAGATAATAATAAAATGGAATTCTGTACGACAACTCCACAATCCTGACAGTTAGCGCAACGAGGCTGCCGATCTATGCCTACAGCCTCGTTTTAGTTATTTAATAAGCTAAAGTGTCCAGTTAGTTGAACAACTGTTGATTCATTTGATAAAATCCTTTACCCAGCGGTATAGAAGTTAATTTTAATCTCAAATAAACGCTCGTCCAATCAGTGCAACATATTGGACATACTATATAAAACAAGGAGGTGATAAATAGATGAAAAACACCAACAAAAAACATGTGCGGACAAGCTCAAACAAAAATATGAATAATAAAGCTAAACAAAAAAACATGAAATCAGTACGCACAAAATGTTTTTCTTGCGGTTTTGACCGTTCTGACCGTTTTGACCGTTTTGATCGTTTTGATCGTTTTGATCGTTTTGACCGTCGTGACCGTCGTGACCGTCGTGACCGTCGTGACCGTTTTGACGGTTTCGAGCCATTCTTTTTTCCATTCTTCCTCTAAAACAATAAGCTCTTGAACTTCATCCTAAAAAAAACGAACTTTCTGATCGGGAACCAAATTTTGCACATAATTGTAGCGTAATCCAGCAAGGTTCTGTAGATCAAAGCTCAGGCGTACGATGCTTGGGCTTTTTTTGTCTATGAATTTATAGACGATGAAACATGCCCTACGATAGAAGGTAACAAGGAATGGGGAAACGCATCTGACGATACTACGCAATCCTGCCCGTTAGCGCAACGCGGCTGCCGATCCATGCCGGCAGCCGCGTTTTAGTTATTTTATTAAGCTATAGTGTCCCGTTAGCGTAACTCCTCTTAGGAATGGAATAATGGATTCTTAATTCTTGCGTCTTTTGTTTTCCCCATGTCGCATGCGATTTCGACCCCTCACTTTTTGGAAAAATAAAGATATACAGGCAACGTAATCAATAGAAACCCTGTAATCTCTCCCGATATAGGGTTTGCTATAAACAGTGGAATCAAAAACGGTTTTACCAGATGCGTCTTTCCTAGTTGTTAGGGACGGCGCGTTGATCTGCGAGGTTCGTAGCCGAATTCCGCGATGAAATCATCTATGGCATACAAGGGGTTATAATCATTACCTGGAAGTTTGTAATAATCCAGATAATAATCGTCTCCCAATATAGCAGTGAGAATTTCCCGCGCGGGTATCGTACTGCTGATATCTGGTCCTACCAGGTTAAAGTTTCTTACACCTGATTTGATTGGTGCATTCACGACCCTGACAATTCCCTCAACGACATCACTTGCATACACATGTCCTAAGGCGATAAACGGAACAGACATCCTATTATCCTTCTCAACCAAGGGCGGTACCCAATCCTCGTTCGCTACCGCGCCAAAGCGTAAATTGATAAAATCCGTGTCCGAATTTACACGATGAAAATAACGGGTCAATTCCTCCACTAAGGCTTTGCTTAACCCATACGCATCTGTTGCCAGACAAGGATGATTAGCTTGGATCGGTAGCTTAAGCGGAATAAAATCATCGTTCAAGGCGCCTACAGCTGCAATCGAGCTGGCCGTCACGAATTTTTTACAACCGCGATCGAGCAAGTACCGGTAAAGTCTTCTTGTACCCAGTACATTGACAGCAAGACCATCCTCTTCGGTGCAACCGCCGGTAACGGCAGCTAGGTGAATAACCGCATCGATTTCATAAGGATTCAAACCGTGCAAATCTTCCAAACAGTCAAACGAACCTTGAACATACGCTGCATCTTTGTTAAAAGGATGACCCGATCGCGACATACAAATAACGTTATGATTTTTTGTCAAGACATTAACCAAATTCTTTCCGATAAATCCGCTTGCGCCCGTAATAAGTATATTCATCGTACTGCCTCCCATTTAATAATTGCTGCACCATATTGATAAGTATGGCGATTTCTACGCGATTAATCAATTGGTTTTGTGCTTCATTGTCATGGAGCAACTCTAAGTTCTTGGGTACACTCCATTGTATCCTCAATATAGTTCACTAACTTTAACTTTTTTAAATTCTATCATATTTGTGCGAGTTGAATTAAACTAATCTGCCCGTTACTAGAGTAAAGGGCTGAGTTTTTTTTCAGCCCCTCCTCATCAAACCGTACGTGAAGTTTTCCCTCATACGGCTTTCCGATGTTCTTCTTTCACGCGCATGCAGATTACAATAACGTTTTAAGTCCACATTGC
>NZ_JBYTDT010000036.1:0-2489 GCF_058791655.1 Paenibacillus sp. EB106-05-06-XG162 | reverse complement strand
TCATACCAAGGAGTCCTTTTATTTCTCAAACCTCGTATTTCTTCATAATAGGAATGCTGCCCGTTAGCGCAACGCGGTTGCCGATACATGCCGGCAGCCGCGTCTTAGGTATTTATTAAGCTATAGTGACCCGTTAGTTGAACGGACCATTTTGTATAATTCCCCATTCTGTCCATAACGACAAGTTTCATCATCAATACTCTACATTTTACTAACTTGTCCACGATGTACTGCGCTGCATATGGCTAGTGAATTCCCATCTGGGTCATAAAATCCACTTGCTCCATTCATCTTAACTTTACGAGTATGCAACCCTGATAGCATAGGCTCAACATTTGCTGAGTAGAAGTCGATTACACTATGGGTTATATTCGTGTAGCTGTTCACAAATGCAAGTCGTTGTTCATCATGTGTTTCAACCAAGTAAAAGTTTGGTACTCCAAGCCGTTCGCCTCCGTCAAGATAAAGCATTGCAGCCTCCCAATCTCTCTCTGGTTCACCAAGAACTTTCATGCCAAAGGTCTCGGTATACCAGGCAACAGCTTTTTTCAAATCCGTGACAGGAATTTCTACGCCTGCAACACGTGATACGAACGGATGCGCTTTTGGAATTTCTTGATTACCTCCTCCTTGACCAGTGAGTTCAACATTACAAACCCCAAACGAATTACCGTCGCAGTCCCGAAAACCAAATCCTTGACGATTCGGTTCCTGCTCCCAATCAATCTCATTTACATCAACACCACGTTCTTTTAGAAAACGATAGTATCCTTTAAGATCATGCGTATAGAGGTCAATGACACTTTGAATATAACCATGCCGCGTATTCTTAAATATTAATCGTCGAGTATCTTCTGTCTTTACTAGATATACGGATGGCACACCAACCGCTCCCGATCCGCCTTGAAAGTGCAACATCGCCGCTTTCCATTCATCGTTCCATTCTCCTTGAAGTTTCGCACCGAGCATTTCACCGTACCATTCAACTGCCCTGCGTAAATCAAATACAGGAATTTCAATCGTAGCAATGCGTGGCACAATCGCACGCAGGACTTCTCGTTCGATGTTTTGTTCAAAGCCATCATCTTTCAATAAATCATCCATCAATACAAACAGCTCCTTCTTAAGCGAATCTTTTGACCTTCTAATTCGACTCTCCGCCGCGTTAATAGAAATATCAAGTATTTCTGCGGTTTCTTTTATGGTAAAGCCACCTAAATAATGGAGTGTTGATGCCAGCCGTTGTGGTTCTTTTAGGGAGTTGAAAGCATCGAAAACCTTCCTTCTTACGTCACGCTGCAATACAAGTTCCTCAACCGATTGGTCAATCTGCAGATCGTAAGCAATTTCAAGTGACATATATCTTCCTTCCGTTCTTAGTGCATTCAGACTCAACCTCCTGACGATAGAATATAGCCAACTCCCAAGTTTCTCCGGATTTTTTAATGAATGCATATTCATGTACGCTTTAAGAAAAGTTTCTTGCGCTAAGTCTTGCGCAGTATGATAATCCCGAACCACTTCATAAGCAACGGCGTGCAAGACATTTGCATATTTACGGACGATGGCACCAAAAGCCTCCCAATCTCCAAGTAGAGTCGCTCGCACCCGTTCAATATCGTCACTCACTGTTTACCCTCCTTTTATTAAGCAGACACATTACTCTCTCAGTTTCCGTCGGTCTTCGCCCGAGAAAAATTTGCATATAAAAAAACTTCGACACTTATGTTCGAAGTCCTTACTACGGGTTCCCCCAAAAATGCTTCTTTTCCATTACATGTGATACGGTCCATACTATTATTATTCCACTAACCTGCCCATTAGCTCAATCTGATGGGTAACATGCGGGAATGATCCAAGTTTGAGTGTTGAAACTCATTCTTTGTTTCAACTCACGCCTCTTTCTTCGACCGCCCGAATAAAGTGCCCGTCTGGATCATAAAAGGTAAAATAACCGAAATCATTAGTGAATTCTGGATTTTTATCGATGTGGGCTCCTGCTTGTTTAATCCGTCCATGCAAAGCAAGCAAATCATTTGTAAGTAATTCAATCATCGTCACGTGCCCCGTGCTGCTTGTGATAAAGAATGAACGCGGAAATTCAAACTTCAATTGTGTGACGTCTTCCGGTTTGGTTTCCATCAAAAAAATACCTGGACCGTTTCCATTCTTCAATCCAATATGCGCCTCTCCAAACGGATAGTCTGCTGAAATCAATTCATACCCCAACGCATCGCAATAAAAATCCACCGATTTTTTCAAATTTGTGACTGGAAATCTCATACAGCAGTAACCGATCACATCTGCACCATTCGTTTTTTTATTTAACATTTTCTTCAACTCTCCTTTTCATTCTATCACCGATTCATAAATTTTCCATCTATGTACTTTTCGCGACTCCATTCAATTATCCTGCCCGTTAGCCATCCATGCCTCGCAGAACGCTCGGCACCACAGAGAATGAAAGTTAATCCGTTCTTTCATAGTAG
>NZ_JBYTDT010000035.1:0-4257 GCF_058791655.1 Paenibacillus sp. EB106-05-06-XG162 | reverse complement strand
GTACCAATTATATCGTGGAGAGAGATTGTTTTTAATTGGCAGGTAAGAATTCGCGTTGAACTAACGGGACACGATAGTTGAACAGAGCGAGGAGCAGTTTGCTACGGCAGCTGCTCCTTTTTTTTATTAAGCTACAGGGCAGTATAACGTGGTAGTTTCTTTCGATGGTTCGGCTGCTTGCCGAGATTTTGTTCAGTAATCTTTGATATAATTGATTTCAAATAATTGTAAGATAGAGGTGTTAAGTGAGCCATATAATAGGAGTTATTCTAGAGGGTTTTTCACATGCTGGAAAAACGTCTGTTTTAAAAGCTCTAAAGCTACTTCATGCACAAGATGAATCATCGGAGCGTAGTATCATTGTTCTAAGTGAACATTACTCGCAAGTGTTAAACAATGTTCAAGGCGAGTTTCAACGATTAAATCGTGATGAACATCTTCAGTTATTGAAGGAACGGGTTAGCATGTTGCGACAATTAAACGAATGGGCAGCTTATCTGGGTCCAGATGCATCTCGGGCATCAAGAGGTATATTTTTTATATTGGAAAGATTTCATTTGAATCATAGAGTAGCATTTCCCACCGAACTTTCACATGAAATCGAATCGCTTGAAAATGAATTGCTCCACCTCGGTGCTAAATGTGTATTACTAACGGTATCTTCTGAAAACGTAGAGCAAAGAATGCAAAAAACGAACACCTCACGAATGGACGAACAAAACTGTAGAAGAAATCAGAAAATCAGCTGATGAATTTATCCAAACCCAAAAGGAATTACGTAAACAATCTAGTTTTTCTATCCTGCCAACCATAGAAATAAATACTGATAAAAAAGAATGGATTACATATGCAAACAAAGTGATGGATCTATTAAACTAACTGGGAACTATTGCTTAATAAATACCTAAGACGCGGCTGCCGGCATGGATCAGCAGCCACATTGCGCTAACGGGCAGGATAGTGCAACTTTCTGTAATTAATTCCGTATAATCATTTTATATCCAATATGTGCTATTTTTTTAGAGTATTACCAAATTGGGGACTCTACGAGTTATACTAAAAATCAGAACAGGGAATCTTCGTCGTAATTACGATTACTTGCTATTGTTATAGAATCTGATTATTATTCAGCCACTATAGAATCGCGTATTTCTACCGAGGAGGGATCCAATTCCGATGAATTCAGCCGTCAAAATGATGCAAAAATTCAAAGACCGCGATACCCAGAATAAGCTGAAAGTCTATCAGGACAAAGTGGAGCTCATCAGGAAACGGAATTTGGAAGCATGGGACGATCAACAGCTTCAAGCGGAATCCCTCCGGCTGCAAAAAGAAGCAAAATCGGGTACACCTCTGTATGAGCTGCTTGTCGATGCTTATGCGTTAGTCTGCGAGGCAGCGAAGAGAAAGCTCGGATTACAGCCTTACAATGTCCAGATCATGGCTGCCATCGCTCTGCACGAGAGATTTGTGATCGAGCAGCATACCGGTGAAGGAAAAACGCTCTCTGCTGTTATGCCTGCTTATCTAAATGCGCTGACCGGCGAAGGCGTTCATGTGCTGACTTTTAACGATTATTTGGCAAAGCGAGATGCGGAGTGGATGGACCCGATCTATCGTTTCCTTGGGCTAACAGTAAACTCGGTTCAAGCGGGTATGAGCCTGTTTGAGAAATGGGAAGCGTACGCCAAGGATATAACTTATGTTACGGCTAAAGAGGCGGGATTCGATTATTTGCGCGACACGATCGCACTAAACGAAGCCGATACCGTGCATCGTCCTTTCCACTACGTCATCGTCGACGAAGCGGATTCACTGCTTCTCGACGAAGCGCGGGTGCCGCTAGTCATCACCGGCGAGTCGGGCTCTTCCAGCGACGATTGCATTCGTTTCGCAGAAGTGGCTCGGCAGCTTGAGCAAGCCGAGCATTACGACTTCGATGAGTTCCAGCGGAACGTGTACTTGAATGAAGCAGGCTCAGCGAAAGCGGAGGCATTGCTGGGATGCGGCAATTTGTACGATAGCCATAACAGTCATTTGTTAACGTCATTGAATTGCGCGCTGCATGTGGAATCGTTATTAAAAAAAGACGTCGATTACATCGTCCGGGACGGTAAAATCGAGCTGATCGAAGAATATACCGGACGCGTGGCGGAGAACAGGTATTTGCCGGACGGGTTGCAAGCCGCGCTTGCGGCCAAAGAAGGACTTCAGTCGAAAGCTGGCGGGAAAATTCTCGGGATGATCACCCTTCAACACTTCATTAGTCTGTATCCGAAGATTTGCGGAATGACGGCTACCGCGCACGCTTCCGCAATGGAATTCGAAGATATTTATGCGCTGCAGGTCGTGCAAATTCCACCGAACCGACCAAACATACGGATCGACCATCCTCACCGGATTTATACCCATAAAGAAGCCAAGCTTAAGGCGCTTGTACACGAAATCTCGTCCGTCCATGCGACGGGACGTCCAATTCTCATCGGTACGTCAAGCGTCGAGGAGTCTGACATGCTGGCGGAGGAGCTAGCCGTTGTCGACGTACCTTGCTATGTTCTGAATGCGAAAAACGACGCAGAGGAGGCCGAGATCATCGCCAAAGCGGGAGAAGTCGGTGCCGTGACGGTGTCTACGAATATGGCGGGACGCGGCGTAGACATTCGGCTAGGCGGCGGCAACCCCACGCAAGCAGAAGCTGTCGCCAAGCTGGGTGGGTTGTATGTGATTGGTACACATGTAAACGAAAGCGTGCGGATCGACGACCAGCTGCGCGGTCGTTCTGGCCGCCAAGGTGACCCGGGCGCCTCCGTATTTTTCGTAAGCTTGGAGGATGAGTTGATGCTTCGGTTCGGCATCAATAAAGCGAGTCGCGATCCTAGACAGGATGAGGCTCTCGAAGAGTCGGTGCTCCGCAGCAAAATCGCGCATATTCAACGCGTTATTATGGGCCAAAACTTCCATATCCGCCAGGAACTGAACAGTTATTCGGATATGGTGGAGGATCAGAGGCGAATTTTATTCGCGGAGAGACTCGGAATTTTGAAAGGCGAGAAGCCGATGAGCCCTTCGGAGCAGCGGGTACGGCTTTTTTATATCGACGAGTTCTGGGCTGATCATCTTGCATACGTTTCTTACATTCGCGAAGGTATCCACTTGGAGAGCCTTGTCAGTGGCAATCCGATCGACGAATTTCATGCACAAATCACCCAAGCATACGAGCAAATTCCAGCTAAAATAAATAGCGAGTCGGCGAATATGCTTGTAAGGCTCGGAGGTTCGAATGATCCGGCGAAGTGGGAAGAGTTCGGTCTGAAGAGCCCTACTTCCACTCGGACTTATATAATCAACGATCAATACATCCAGAATAAGCGCAGCTCATGGACCGCAATGACTGTATTTGCTTTTGGGATTCGCAAGATTTTGAGGTCGATATTCAAACTGTCAGAATTTTGATGCAGCTTAGCTTTTTCGAGGATGATCGGGACGAATAGGAGTGAACGCCCGATGAATACCTGTAATCGGTGCAGGAACATAGACCAGCCATGGCTGGTAGAGGAAGGCTGGGACTTAACCATTGCCAGGTTGAAATTACCTCCAATATTACGCTAACGGGACAATCGCAACAAGGAGGCAGCCGTTTATGGATTCGGTTGCTTTTTTCGTTACGCTAACTGGCAGTTTAACATGATTTTACATCACTTCTCGTTTGTAACCAATTCTTCTCTCAAACTCGTTCATATTTATGTAAATACTTAACTTGGAGGGAGATCATTTTGAAAAAAATGTTTGTTTTACTCGTATTCGTACTGGTTCTGGCAACAGGATGTTCATCCGACATAACTAGTGAATCAGACGAGAGTTGGAATCATAAAGAGGGTTTTGTTGTTGCGAAAGAAAACGGTAGAGTCCTGGTGGTGCGTGACAGGGTTGATAATATTGAAGCACCACTTAACGAAATATTGGAAGACGCTCAGCCGAATGCAATCTGGCTTTCAGTAGACAAAAAAGGTTTCGATGCTGTCTCGGTAGGTGACCAAGTGAGCATAAATATCCCTAACGGGGCGATAGACCAATCCTATCCAGCTCAGGCGTCGGCGGACGTGATCAAGAAATAGGAACTCCGTTAACGGAGAACTATAGTTCAATTGCATCAAGGCTGCCACATGGCAGCCTTTTCTCAACTGCGTGCCCAGAAGCACGCTTCATCTAACCGGTGTAAGTCCGGTCACGGGAGGGGCCAAGCCCCCGTGTAGCTTG
>NZ_JBYTDT010000034.1:0-5046 GCF_058791655.1 Paenibacillus sp. EB106-05-06-XG162 | reverse complement strand
GATTATTCATGAGTGGAGTCGGCGTAACAATATTAATAATAGTCTTAGTTAAATTTCCATTTTAATGGTGAGACAAGGAAGTAACCATATTTACATATATGATTCTGAGTTCGTCGCTCAACTAACGGGACACGATAGTTCAAAGACAACAAGAAGGCAGCCGATTTTCGATCGGTTGTTTTTTTCGTTAAACTACTATGAAAGAACGGGTCAACTTTCATGCTCTGTGGTGCATTGCAGAGGATGCATGGATGGCTAACGGGCAGGATAATGTAATATTCCATCATGCAACCGGCGAAATATTCGGTTGCATGTTCAGTTCTTGGGTAAATTAGCTCAATAAATTCTATAAATAAGATTATCTATGGTATAATATGTAAATATAGTTTAGAAATACTAAAGCGTTATGAAATGGTGGACTAAACGAATGGAACGTACAATTCAATTAATGGAAACCCATTTAAATATCGATCTTGGAAATCCGCCCTTTTTAAAATTAGATAACGGGTTGCAAATTCCATACTCTTCGATTAAGGGGATAACAACAGGTAGACCCATACCAAATGCTTTCAAGCTTTATGGTGCTTCTTTTGGAGGAACAAGAAATGGATTATTTAGATTCAATGGAGGTTATCATCTCTACTTTTTTAATAATGAGGTTGATACCCTTCATTTTGACTTGAATAATTTTCTTGTTGGTAAATTTAAAATATCAAAGTTAATCATTGATGTTAAAAACCCTGAAGAAATAAGAAAAACTATCTCCGAAAGATTGACGTGATAGTTCAATACCGAAAGGTCTACCGCACTGGCTTTTCTCAACTAACTGGCAGATTAGTTGAATAAAGTTAGATCAAAGAAAAGGCCATCCTGCAAAGGATGGCCTAAGATCGTTGTCGGAGCCGATGCGAAATCGTTGGCTGTGGACGACATCATAACTATATTCATTAGGATCGTTTAAGTAAAAGCCCCGGCTTATATGGACCTTAACTTATTGAGATAGTTAATCATCACTGTAAGTTAGATCGAAGTTGACTCTTGCTGCTTCGACACGTACATAATTTTCTCTTCCCCATTGCCGTAGCTCTCTCATCGGCTGGAGTAAAGATTCCCCTAGAGGAGTGAGTGAATATTCAACCATTGGAGGAACCGATGGTGTGATATGACGTTGGACCAGTCCATCGCGTTCAAGCTTACGTAGGGTTTGAGTCAGCATTTTTTTGGAAATACCCTCGATTCTTCTCGCCATTTCCCCTTAACGGATGCTTCCGTCTTCCATTGCGTAAATGATGAGCGCGGTCCATTTATTAGAGATAATATCAAGCACTTTACTGTAGCCACACACCGCAAGCGCGATGTTGGGGTGTTTTAGTTTGACCAAAGATGTCAAATGATTTCCCTCCTCTGCACCTTGAAGTTCCCAGGACACTTTAAAGTGCCTACTTACGTAGGTTTAGTTTATGCATTATTGTATGACTATACCAAGGGCAAAGCAAGCATTGAGCTTTATGCCAAAAGCGCCTGATCCATTACGAAGGCTGACATTTTGAACAGGATGATAACTAAATTAATCTAGTGGGAGGAAATGAACATGTCGAATATTATAAAGCCCCGCCCTAAACTGTATGTGATGGATAACGGCCGTATGAGCATGGATAAAAACTGGTTGATTAACATGCATAACCCAGCCACGGTTAGCAATCCTAACGCGGCGACGCAGTTTGTGGAATTTCCGATTTATACGGTGTTGATTGACCATCCGGAGGGGAAGATTCTATTTGATACGGCTTGCAATCCGAATTCCATGGGCGTTGAAGGACGCTGGGCGGAATCCACCCAACAAGCGTCCCCTTGGGTGGCGTGTGAGGAATGTTATCTGCATAACAGACTAGAGCAGCTCCGCGTAAGACCTGAGGACATCCGATACGTCATTGCCTCTCATTTGCATCTGGATCATGCGAGTTGCCTAGAGATGTTCACGAATGCTACGATAATCGTCCACGAAGATGAACTGAATGGCACACTGCAGAGCTACGCCCGTAATGAAAAAGAAGGGGCCTATGTTTGGGCAGACATCGATGCTTGGATCACAAACCATTTACAATGGAAAACGGTCAAACGCAATGAAGATTATCTCGATCTGGCTGAAGGAATCCAAATTTTAAATTTTGGAAGCGGACATGCTTGGGGTATGTTAGGCTTGCACATTGAAATGCCCGAAACAGGCGGGATCATCCTCGCTTCGGATACCATTTATACGGCTGAGAGTTACGGTCATCCAGTTAAGCCACCGGGCATTATCTATGATTCAATCGGTTACCGGAACACAGTTGAAAGAATCCGTACGCTGGCTACCCGAACAAACTCCCAAGTGTGGTTCGGACATGATGACAATCAATTCAAACAATTTCGCAAATCAACCGAAGGATACTACGAATAATTATCAATAAGTAGATCATCCCAAGGTTGAGCTAACGGGACACTATAGCTCAACGATGACACGAAGGCAGCCGGCCAGGACGATCGGCTGCCTTCGTTGCGCTAACTGGCAGGTTAATGTAACAATGCATAAATTTTATAATACGGATCACCGAAATGTATCAAAAACAAAGTGCAGTTTGACCACAAAAAAATATAAATATATAAAGATAACACCACTCCTGAAAATGGAGTGGTGTCATAGTTTTAAGTGTATTTTTTCAGAATTTAAAAACTTCAGCAGCAGTATGCGTTATCATTATTAATTGATAGAGAATTTGTATGAAAAAAAACGGTACAATAGGAGTGAATGTTATTAATACATATAAAAAGCCAATTATTTTTTTTATTTACTTTTTAGTTATATTAACCCTGCCTCTGACAATAAAGGCTGCATCAAGTTATATTCAAACTGAACGAATAACTAGAGATGTAGGTATAGCGTTAAATGAGTATTTTGAGGGGAAAAGTCCAGGGGAAATAATTATTAAGGATATTTGGATAAAAAAACTTCACTCATTTCTCCCAGGTACGACAGGTTTTGAATATGGATTTGATTATTACTCAAAGAATCAATGGAAGAAATACGAATGTAGAAATGGGGAAGATAATTTTACTTTTACTATTAGTGATAATTTCACCTGTTCTTCAACCAACAATCTAGTATTTGATGATAATGAAAAAAGAATGATACAAATTCAACAAAATGATACATATAAAGATTATTCTATTAAAATTTCGGTCTGGAATATTTTTGAGAAACAATTGTTATTATTATATGGTCTTATTGTTCTTATTATAGATATAATCATAACTCTTGTTTGGATATTCATCAGATTTATTAAAATAAGAAAGAGGTAAAGGGTACCCCATTCTGATGCTTTGAAAAAACAGATTAATTCAGTTGGAGGTCTTGAATAATAGGTAACACATTCCGCTAACGGAACACGATAGATCAATAAAAGACTCACTAAACTCTCTTCATCATTGCCTGCTCGAATTGATACAGCAACCGCTTCATCTAGGCAAGTTTAGCTAAAGAATTGACAGAAGCTGGCATAGAAAAACCTGCTAAAAACTGGGAAGCACATCATCTAATCCCTGAGAATGATCCATGTGCTAAAGATTTATGGAAAAACTTATCAGATGCAAAACCAAAAATTGATAGAAAATCGGCGGCAAATGGGGTCTGGCTTCCTAGAATAAAAGGGCAAAATGTTACAGATATTCTGGATGAGACTACCCAGGTAAAGTGGAGAGTGTCTACTCATAAGTACCATACACAAGCATATCTTGATTTTGTAGCAGAGAGACTTGAACACGCAACAACAACAGATGAAATTCTTCATGAGCTACATGAGATACGTAAATTACTTTTAAGTGGGAAACTTGAATTAGGTTTACCAAAAACATAAACGAATGAGGGATTGTCTATGAAAGTTTGGCAATTAAAGGTATCAACTAAAAGTATGGAATTGACTTATATCGATGAAAATTATGATGAAATTTCGATGTGTAGTGATAATTTTAAAGGTGAATCGATGCAGCATGTGTGGAAGATAATGGGGGTTGAGGTTTATAAAAAAGGTCTGTATAGGGATGTTGCTATTTTTGGAAGAATTCCGGCACTTTCAACTAAAATTGAAGTTGCTCTCAAGGGATTTTTAGGAGGGAGAGCAGAATTACTTGATATTTATGTGGCAGACGCTGAATTGGAAATGAAATTGCTGAACGTGATAAGTGTCGTAGATGCTTTAGATAGTGATCGTTCTGTGTTAGAAGTAAATAAATTTGGACATATCACGGGAGATAAAGGTTTGTTTTTTAATAAAGAGCGGATTGAAGGAATAGATATTTTTAAAGTACCCGAGTTTAAGAGAAGAATCTTTGTATCGGATGATTTCCGAGATCACGTAATCAAAACAAAAATAAAAGGGTTCGAATTCGAAGAAGTATGGGATTCAGAATTTACAGTCGAAATGGAGCAGCAGCTTCAACAACAGTACGAAGATGCTTTAGCTCAAGTAGAAGCCTATTCAGGTCCAACAGTAGATTGGGAGGAAGCGTATAGACAAGTTATTGCAGGAAAAGCCATAGCAAGTGGTGAGTGGAAAATACAACTGGATCAAGACAATAACTTAGTGAGTGGCAGATTGTCATCAGGTGGGCAGCATAGCTGGATAGTTCCGATTTATATTCCCCCAATTCTATTAGATCTACGATGGCATGAAGTAGAAAAGTCAGAGTTATGATTGAAAACCTTACAGGAGGCACTTTGTGAAAAAGATAATAGCAACAATTCTTAGTATTGTTTTGCTTATCTCAACTCTCCCCTTTAATCAAGGGGGGAGTTGGGGGAATGCAATTATTCATGCAGCTTCAGTTCCACCATCAACATCAGTAAGTTTAATAGGTAAGCAGAGCAGGAATTCTAACGGGACACGAGAGTTGAGGGGCTTCATGGAGACAGCTCCTTTTTGCTTTGTTGAAGTAACGGGCAGCATTCCTATTATGAAGAAATACGAGGTTTGAGAAATAAAAAGACTCCTTGGTATGATGTTTATGGGT
>NZ_JBYTDT010000033.1:0-6606 GCF_058791655.1 Paenibacillus sp. EB106-05-06-XG162 | reverse complement strand
GAAACTTCTTCAATGATATTGAATTTCTCTATTGCATTATATTTTCCCCTGGCCATGAAAAAGCTCCCCTTACATAAACAGGTTTTATTTTTTCACCTGTCTACCGTAAGGGGAGCATATCATCTTTGACCAGCTGCCCCTATTTCATGATTCAACTATCGTTCCCAGTTAGCGTAATAATCTAATCGATTTGATAAAAATCTTTCAATCCGAGCCACGCCTCGTATCAGAATGTCTTACTTTTCTGTGATTTAGTAATATCGAATTTCTCGCCGTTTTTTAAGACATTGACCTTATTATTTTCGATTAAAATATTATCACCAAATCTAAAAACAATCTCATAACTTAATTTCTTATAACCTTCTTCACGTGTATCAGACCATTCCGATTTTTCAACTGAAAACCGTTGTTTCATTGCAGTCTCCTCCTTTGCACTCATGTGTCCCGTTAGCGTAATGGATGAGGCATTGCTCGACCATCGTTGTGCATTCCTGACGTTCATGCAGCTTAAGGACCATAGGTCCGGGTCGTCAGACTTAGCTGGTTGAATGTGTTGCCTGAATCGACTTCTCTGAAAATCCTCTTGGTGACCGAGGAGCGAACGCGACGATGTAGGAATGCTTTGTTATCAGATGTCAGCGTCTGCTTTGTAATACCCTCAAACTTAGGTTATCTTTAACTTTCGTGTCCCATTAATTCAACAAATTAAGTTTTTGGGTACGAGAGCTAAAACTTCCTTTATTTAGCTGGATTGAGACTCAAGTTGGTTCCCTTCTCGGCTAATTGAGATGCTGGTACCTATGAGGTTAGTACTCACTTTTCAACTTAGAGAAGATAGCAAGATCAACATATTTCCCTTTTTCGAACTCATGTTGCCTTAAGACACCTTCCTTGTGGAAGCCGAGCTTATACATCAAACGGATCGACGCCTCATTCTCCGGTTCCACTTTCGCTTCGATTTTATTTACCTTCATGGTCAAAAATCCAAAATCCATGATGCATTTCACTACCTCTGTCATGATACCCTTACCCCAAAAGTTAGGGGTTAAGTCATAACCAATTTCTATACGATTGTGAATCTTCTCGTAATTCAAAAACCCGCAGGTTCCAATCACTTTTTTTGACTGACTATCTTCAATCATCCACCTTAATCCAGATTGTTCCTTGAAAATTTTCTGATACCATTTCATTTCATTTATCGCATCCTCGACAGAAAGAAATGGTGTGAATGGCATATATTTAACCACGCCTTCGTTTGAATAAAGCTCAAAAATATCATGTCGATCTTTTTCTTCTTCTTTCCGTAGTGTGAAACGTTCTGTTTTTAAACGGGGGAAATCAACAAATGCGAACTCTGAATTCATGATAATTCTCCTTTTACCTCAAATCAACAAGTTTATCAATAACTAAATACCGAATTTATATACAATATAAATTTCTAACCTGACAGTTCTGAAAAGTTTCTATGAAATAGATAGTTAATGCCTTATAGAGGGTTTTTATAATGTTAGCTGATTTCCGATAACGTAATATCTGCGACACAATTCGCAGATCTCTCTTACCGTATCTATATTCACGACATACTTTATTACATTTGGGTAAACTATTCCCTCCTAATCATCATAAACATCTCTAATTACCTTACCATAAAATCCAGACTATGGATATTTCCATTAAACTATCCTCCCGTTAGCTTAATAAAAACAAGAGCAGCTGCCGTAGCAAACTGCTCCTCGCTCTGTTCAACTATCGTTCCCGTTAGCTTAATTCTCTAAGTGATGAAAACTAGTTCAGCTGGCGCTGTATTATATCGAGCAGAGTGCGTTGCTCCTCCTCCGGAACGCTCTCACCTAGGCGTGCCGCCATCAGCGGAAGCTCCCACTTAGCGAGCTCCTCCCGGCTGTAGCCGGTCAGTTCGAGATATGTGTCCTCGTACGTTTGCAGTAATATAGTTCTAAGCTGAGCAAACGTCTGGATAACGACCTCGGGAAGCTCCGCCGGCAAGACCGCGTGACGCAGTATCATGATCGTTCTGGCTGCATCGGCTTGTGCCGGACCACATACTGCGGTCATCCAGTCGATGACGACAGGACCCCTCTGACTTAAAAGCACATTGCCAGGATGGAAGTCACCGTGGCAAAGATGATCACCCCCGGGAAGCTCGGATAGACGGCTTTCGATCACCTCTCGTAACGGCTCGAAGCCGACGTGACGAATGCCGCTGATCATATAAGCCAGTCGACTTTTAATGGATTGCAAACGACCGGTTGCCTTGACGCTGTGCAACTTGGCGTGAAGCTGAGCCAGCTGACGACCGTATTCTGCAGCTTTTTCCGGCTTACCCATTAGAATCTCCAGCATAGAAGGTCCCAGGATCCTCTCATATGCAAGTCCGGTAAGACCGTCAGTTTCTACGGTTCCATAAAATGTCGGGGCACCTACCGCCAACTCCTCAATAACGGTACTGATATTCCGCTCCAGGTCAAGCAGTTTCGGGTCGCGAAATACTTTAAGGACCTGATTCGACCCTAGTGCATATAAATATCCGCAGTGTTGCCTCTGCCAATCCGTTCGCCCACTCCCATGAGAAACACCCTATTCCTTTTTAGAATAATATTCCTATGAATTACTATAATCGAATAAGGTAAAAAGAAAAACCGGCAATCTCCTTAACGTACGCCTCGGTCAATCTAGTTAATTGTGAGGGTGATTATTGTAACAAACCTGCCCGTTAGTTGAGTAATATTTTACTTAGGTGTATTTCATCTCTTAATACAGAAATGCTAAAAAAACCGGCGGTAGAGTTCTCGTCGGCGTTCCCCGCGCAGCTGGGCATAAATTTGAGTGGTTGATGCCTTTTCATGCCCCAACATGCCTTGAATAAAATCTAATGGCGCTCCGTTATCAAGGAGCTGACACGCATAGGTATGACGAAATCGATGCGGATATACATTTGCTTCGAGTTCTCCCCGATCAGCAAGCCGCTTTAATGCCCACCTGATTGTCGGAATAGCCATTCGTCTTGTTGGATGTGTATTGGTTACAAATAAGGCCTTGCAGGAATCCTCTCGGCTCGCGAGATACTTCTTCAACCACACTTTACACTCGGTTGTAAAGTAAACCTCTCTCTGTTTTGAACCTTTGCCGTTTACAATAGCGGAGCAGTTCTCCCAGTTCAGGACATCAATATTTAACTTCTCCACCTCTCCAACCCGGCAGCCGGAACTGTAGAGAAACTCCAGAAGTGCCCTTTCCCTCAGGGACTGGCAAGAGATTTTCAAGTGAATGACATCTTCTTCGATCAAAAATTTAGGAATACGCTTGTCCATTTTGGGTTCGCGTAGCTTTAAAGCAGGATTTGAGGTTAAGTATGTTTCTTCAAAGGCAAAGCGGAATAGGGAACGAACAAAACGGATGCGATGTCCTAAACTGCTAGGTTTCAACCGATCAGACTGCTTGGCTAAGTATTCCTTCAACAAGTTAAGTGTAACCTCAGAAATATCCAGGTCTCCTAGTTCTCTTAGTAACATTTTGAGCTGCAGGGTGTAGGCTTTCAATGTACTCGAACTAAAGCCTTGGATACGTTTATCAGCTTCATACAGTCGCCATAACTCACTTAAAATCATAAATAAAACCTCCCATAAGAGCTATTAAATCTAGTTTTGCTTCTTATGAAAGGTTTTAATCTATTAAACTAGCGTTTCCCGTTAGCGTAATGATTTATTTGTCTTTAAGCTTTTCTTCTTGGTACCGTTCTAAGGCTTCTTTTGCCAAATCACGCCTGGGTAGGTTCGAGTTAATTCTAAGAAGAAGTGTAATGATTATTAATAATAAAATAACAATTAGAACTTGCATCATTAACACCAACTTCATCCAATTAATAGCCTTATGCCATTAGTTCCTGGTTATCGTAACGTGTCTCTTTAGCGTAATCAAGCTTAATATTCACTCTAAGAATTGAACAATACTTTACGTATCCGTATATTGTATTTGATAAGCAGTGACTGCTCTTGTTAAGCAATCGCACCGTTAGTGGAATATCAAAATCTACCCGACATATTGAAGAATTAACTGATATAATGCTATGGAAAGTCCTAAAATACTCGCTTTCATTTTAGATGGATGATTTCTTTTGCTGCGAAACAAGTAAAAGAAAACCACTATAAATCCCAAGGGAATCCATAGCTGAAAGACACCATCTGTTGTACTGCGAGAAAAAATTGGAGTAATGAAAGTGCTAATCAAAAAGTAAAAGAAAACCGTAAACGGTCTTGTTTCTAATTGCTTGCTCCACCTTACTAAAAAGAAAATAATAATTATTGCGATAATCGTAATGTGTAAAGGGGGTAGAACAATAGCAGCGTCCCCAAATTTGAATTCCATTCTGCATTGCCCTCCTTTTTTTTAGTGCATCACCACTTATGGTTCGCATGAAGACATATCTTCCTCCGTAATTATCATTTTACCTTATTCCTACTTAACAAACCTGCCCTTTAGTTTAATAAAACGAGCAGGCTTGCCGTGGCACCTGCTCATTTTATACCTGATTCAACTATAGTGTCCCGTTTGCTTAATGACGGCGGGGAATTTGATCAAAAATTCATTAACGATATTTGGCGAACTAACTCATTGTCTTTATTAAAAAGAGCAACTTCATTCGAAGATAACCATTGTATTTTTCCGAGATATTGAACATAAGCCCATTCGTTTGGTCGATCCCGAAAAGCCTCAACGCGCAATACCTCTTGATTTGTTTTGTTGAAGATAATTAAGTAGCCTCTTACAACAGTTACTTCGTGCACAATATAAAGCCTTACTTTAAATCTTCTGTCAGGACTTGAAATTGGTTTTCTCCAAAACCATTCGTTCATCATTTCTGCTTCAGTCACTTTTTCGAACGTTTGATCGAATGGAACTGAATCCCATCCTTTTTCAGGAATGATTTTATCAATTCCTTTTCTCAACAAATCCAAAGTTGGTACTTTCTTTTGTTGATCATTCAAAGAGAAGAATGAATCTACATGGAATTTAATCACTGTTTCACAAATCCCCCCATAGGTAAGAACTCTAGGATCAGTAACTTCGTCTACACAACGAATTAATACCTTCCATGCATCATTAGTTTTGTATTTTTCAAAAAAACGTTCGTAAAGAGTAGCAATACAGCGAATCTCGTCCCTAAATTGAACTCTTTTTTTACTCCAATTGGCTTCATAATCTTCAGGCGATCCATCTCTTTTAGGAAAAGGAATATCTAAATCAAATTCTTTTAAAGTGGGCATCTTTGAATCACTATTCCTTCCTGAATAGTAAAATGTTTACGGCAGCCGTTATTGAGCTATCGTGTCCCTTTAGCGTAATGAATACTTCGTGATTTATGCAGGCCTGCAAAATAGGAGACTTCACTTATTATTAAATATATATCGGCTATTTAGTTACTGCCTCATGCGGTAAAATAGCGTGTACACCGTGAACTCCGTTTACAATTTGGGTAATCCTTAAATCTACAATTAAACTTGCTAATGCAAGGGATTCTTTTCGTTCATAACCAAATAATTCATTCATAAGATCTAGCATGCCTTCAAGAGCTATTAAAGTTGCTTCATAGAGATCTTTATTAAAACCAAACGTAATCCAGCCCGACGGAGTATTAGCCCGTGGCATGGATAATTTGAAGTCCGATAAAAGTTGAAATTCTAATTCAACTAAATCCACTGGACACTCCAAAGCAGGCAAAGCAACCTCTCCATCTCCTTGTGCCGCATGTCCATCACCAACAGAAAAAAGTGCCCCATCAACCGATATAGGAAGATAAAGAGTACTTCCTTTGACTAATTCCTTACAGTCAATATTTCCGCCACAAAAACGTGGATGATAGGTTGAATGTATACCTTCTTCTGCTGGAGGCATCCCCATAATCCCCATAAAGGGACGTATAGGTATCTTATGACCGAGTTGACTTACTCCTGTCATCATATTTGAATCAAGCTTCCAGTGTAGAAAATATTCTTCACCTTTATCAACACCCATACGTGAATTAATCTCGCTCGGGTATCCACCTGCACCACTCCAACCCCATGAGCCAGGTAAAACCTCATTAATTTGAATTTTTAATACCATACCAGGTTCAGCACCATTTATAAATATTGGGCCACAAAGTGCATGTCCACTATCCATAGGATGTTCCCTTGGTTCAAACCTCTTAGTGGGTAAGCCTGGTTGTAACCATGGCTCTAAGGCCCATCCCATGTCCAAACAACTAAAGCGAACAATGTCCCCAGAGTTTATTCTTAATGCTGGCTCATATTCTTTTGAAAAAGAGCCATGAAGTGTTGATCGCTCTGGATTAATATGATGAATTGCTATTTAAATCCCCTCCGTTTTTCCAGGATAATAAGTTTAGGACTTCAGAAACTAATTCAAAAAAGCCCCCCTTCTATGGCCTTATCAAAAAAACACATTTTAATTAACAACCATATTATGCCATTTTAACGAATTATTTTGGGTGACATTTTATTGAATATTCTTCCACTATCCTCCCTCTATAGAGAAACGCTTAGCTCTTAAATACTCTCGTTTTCTCAGGTTTTGACCATCAATACTTTT
>NZ_JBYTDT010000032.1:0-7284 GCF_058791655.1 Paenibacillus sp. EB106-05-06-XG162 | reverse complement strand
ACCCATAAACATCATACCAAGGAGTCCTTTTATTTCTCAAACCTCGTATTTCTTCATAATAGGAATGCTGCCCGTTATTTGAGAAAAGGCAGCCGATCACAAGTAGCCGGCTGCCTTTAAATGTCTTTATTGGGCTATCGTCTCCCGTTAGTTCAATCAGTCATGCTATCTTCACAACTAACTATTCTTCTAAATCAAATTCATAAATTGGGTCTATGCACTTTAAGATAGAGACAATTGCATTATTATATCCCGACATTTTTTCAATTTCACTTTCATCAGAAAATTCTTTATTTTCAAATTGCACTCCAAGTTTTTTTATTATTTTTAGGTACTTACTTACAAATTCATCTTCATTCATTTATTAAACATCCACCAACATTTCATTGTAAGCCAGCAATTCACCTTCATTATCATTCTTAAAATCCATTTTATTGAAAATAGTATTGGTATTTGTGGAATGTAATTTCCTTTGAATAAACATCTTCCAATGTAAATTGGCTCAGTTTCTTATTACTAATCATAGTTACCCCCACTTAAAAATCTGCCCGTTCAATATAAACGAAAAGGAGCTACCGCGGAGGAAGTTCCTCAACTATCGTTCTCCGTTAGTTCAATCAGCGACCCCCTATGATGAACTTCCGATAGCAGGAAGTTCATCATAGGGGGTCACCAAAGGTATATGAAGTTATAGACAAAAAACTCCCCTACACATCGTCAATCGAGGTATAACCGTTCAACAGCCAGGTCAACTCGCTGTCGCAAACGAATTGATTCGGCCAACTGACACTCTTGGGCCACTCGATGAACGATTCGATCGCATGGTAGACAGCCTCTATGCTGGATTGAGCTGGTTTGTGCACCATTTCATCAATAAGCTTAGACAACCCTTTAAACATTACACAAAAACGTTAAGGCATCACTCCACTTTGGAGCAAATCATGATGACATTGCCATCTGGATCTTTGACCGTAAAGAATGCCAACTCCTCACCATACCTTTCAATGGGGGTGAAAACCGATACGCCATTCAATTCCAAATAGGCTTTGGAGGCATCAACGTCATGCGTAAGCAGCATGAAGAGGGTTTCGTAGTCATCTCCTTGCTTAAATCGGTTGTTATCCAGCAGCACGCCAGCCCCGCTCTTCGTCTTCAAGTCATAAATTGAATTCTCTTGCCCCGATTCGCCTTCATGGTAAGGTAGTCCGAGCACTGCACAATGAAATCGAATCGCCCGATTCATGTCTGTTACATTTAAAAAGATTCCGGCGATTTGGTTCAAGATTGGACTATTCGAGTCATCTAAACGTTCTATAACCTCTGAGACATAATCAGATTCCGTAACCATGATCGAGTTACCGTCCGGATCGATAAACCTTAAAAATGCCAATCCTGAATGCGGCCGTTCTATCGGAAATATCGGTCGTACACCTTGATCTTCCAAGAAGCGGTACGATTCCTCGATGTCGGAGGTCTTGTACATGAATCTTACATGCGGCGTATCCGGCTCGTTGCTTCTGTTGTCATCCAAGATGATACCGGTTCCCCCTTGAAGCATTAACCAATAAACGTTACCCCCGTTTAATCTCTCTTCCAATAAGGGGAGTCCCATCACCATGCTGTACCACTCGGCAGAACGGCGAAGATCGGATACATGAACAAATGCGCTTTCCACAACATTATCGATCGGGCTTTTAACGAGTTCCATACGTTTCTCTCCTTTCAATAAGTTAGTTATTCCAACTGAATAAACCTTGAATGCTGCCGGGACCCGTTTCGGCTTATAGTTATCTGGATTCCCCCGTGGAGGATAAAGATTGTTATCCATTTTTTCGAAATTAGCGCTGTACCCCATCTACTGTTCCTCCCTTAGTAACCGCAGTATCTTCGATCCTGATTAACCCCGATGTAATGGCCATCAGGCGTATAAAACTTGAGATAGCCGCCGCAGCCGGTAAACTCCAAATCTTCCTTCACTACCCCTCCATTCTCCAACACTCGTTCCTTCAGGACCCCAATATTCTTCGAGTGAAGTTCTAATGCATGCTTCGGGCGACCGTCCAGGATCCAGTGCATTGGTTGCAGGTTCTCTTGATCCCTCGTATGTACCAGTCGTATCATCGGTTGATTCTCTTCGCCGCCGTTCACCGCCATATAGAACGCATCCTCATCTGATATGACTCTTCCAAACCCCAGCGAACGCTCGAAAAATGCTGCCGTTCTCACCAGATCTGCGACGTACATCAGGACATGATGGAAACCGGTAATATTGGATTCGAACCGATCGTTGATTCCGGAATCCGTTCGCTCGTAAGCCCCAATTAGATGGCCTTCTGGGTCGAAGAAGGACATGTAACCGTCCGAGGGTTCAATTACAATTTCTGCCCCCGCTTGCAACAGCCGTTCGTGAAGATGAACCAGACTTTTAGTGTAAAAAGCTAGATATTCTTCAAGTTTTCCGTTCACCGTTCCATGTAGATGTCGAAATTCCGAATCAGGGGTTTCCAGAATATGAAGACTCGGGCCCATCCTGGGTAATGTTTGTACGAAAGTGTTGCTTTCAATCGGCCTTTCCGGATATGACAGTGTCAACTCCAGCACCTCGACATAAAACTTCACTGTCTTCTTCAGTTTGGTAGCAGGTAACTGGACCAGCGTCATAAGATCGATTTCAGACTCAAGTCCATTCGAGAGGCGGGACGGCGGATCTTCTACTTGATCCAATGATTTTTCAGCACGCCCCATAATCACTTTGAACGCCTGTGTAACAAACTGAGGTTGATAGTTTTCTTCATTAAACTTCTCTGCGGAGTTTTTCATTCTGAGCACTCTCCCCTGATATGATAGGAATATAGACTTTCACGATAGAATCCCGCTCTAGGTTCATTTCTTTAAATGTGTGATATTCCGCGAACCATTGCCGCTCTTCATCCAGCCGATAGTTGCTGTTAGTCGTAATCCAACGGTGCATCTTATCTAGAACGCCAGTTAACAAGCCGTATGTCTTGGATACGCAGCAAGCATATGAACCAGACCCAATATGCTTCTTCTCAATTCCCTTCAGTGTCGAAGCTTCCGGTTCAGCCGTAAGTATCCCGTTTTCCCACCAGTATTCTTCAGAATCTTCATTACCGTAATGATATGACATATAATATTTTCCTTCACCTGCCTGCCAGCTTCCGTCAGACCCTCTCTTGCACCAATCGATCAATCGCTTTTCGGCAACCAGTTGAGCCTCGGCCCCGTAACCTCGGTAGAAGAAGGCAATTGCCTCAGTTAGCTCAACGACTTCAATCGGTTCGTTATGAAACTTTCGTTGCACGGGAAGATATAAGTTCATTCTCGTTACCTTACCGTTGTAAGCGCTGAACTCCTCAACGTATTGGTGCGTGCCGATCTCAAATGTGCTTTTCGGTAACCATTCGGACAACAGTCGGTCCCAACCTTCCTGAACGGTCTTCGGGGACAACGATGTGACCTTTCTTACTGCATACAACCCACCAATGAATGGCTCCTCAGTAAACGCTTCATCAACAATGCATTCCTCTTCATTCGTAATCAGTATCCGGTAACCATATTGAGGTTTGTCGTTTTCTTCAGGAAAATCCACATTGTAACCGAATATCCGTACCTTGCTGTACCTTGTAAAATTACCTTCAACGAGTTTTTCGAAAACAATCTGGAAGGCCTCATTTTCTATGCCTACTTCTTGCTTGGAAGTGTGCAGATACGAATACATCTTGTTGGGCATGAACCGAATAACTTTGACATCGGGAAAAAGTTCAGTTTGTTCCTTGTCTTCCTTGTAGGCAATTTTCTCGTATAAACGGATCGATTCGAAGCTAAAGAAAATTTCGGCATTGCGATAAGCAGCCGGAGTCAACCCTACGATCTTCTTGAACACCTTGGCAAATGATTGATAAGACTCATATCCGCTGTCCCACGCGAGCTCCTCCACGGTACGTTTCGAGTTTCTCAGTTGATTGGCGGCGACGCTCATTCTTCTTTTGCGTATGTAGTCTTTGACGGGATGTCCGGTAAGTGCATAGAACACACGATACAATTGAGCGACCGAAATATAAGCCTCCTCTGCGATACTGGAGAGATCAAGCTCCTCGTCCAAGTGTTCCTCGATATAGTCAATCGCCCTTTGTATTGACTCCATATAGCTCATTCTTTTCACCTGTCTCTATGACTTCTTTGATTATCATTATAACAGAGGAATTTGTTCCCATTATGTTCAAAATTATCAAAAAATAAAGACTGCTAGTCGATAGGCAGCCTTGATGGTTGAACTATAGTGTCCCGTTAGCGCAATCTATAACCAGTTGATACCATTAGTGTCTTGCCTGCCAGATTGTAATTCGATTTCCATCTGGGTCAAATAACTCAAAGTGCCAACCACATTCACCTTCCTCAATAATCTCCTCTGTACGAACTCCCTTTTCGTTTAAATACTTGTGATATCCATTAATGTCATCCAAAAAATAAGCAGTTCTAGGAAGTGCTTTACCGTCCACCATGTTTTGAACCACGGGCGCGTCCGTCCTGAGCAATTGAAGGTCAGGTTGCAATATCGCATGCGTGTCAAATACGAGGTCGGGTTTAAATCCAAGGACCTCTTCATACCACGCGGCAGAACGTATAACGTCTGTTACCGGGATGTACGTAAAGCAAATGCGAGCTATTCTACTATCGACTTTTTCGCGGAATGCCTCTCCTAATTTGTTTGCGGAGATTACGTGAACAGTCATATTAAACAACTCCTTCTTTAATTTTTCCTTGGTTCTTCTTAATCGACTTTCAATAAGCTCGCGAGTTTCTTGAGCGATATCCTCAGAACGATGATACGGCATTGGAATACTTATTCACGAGGTGACCAAAAGCTTCTGTATCACCATTGACCGCCCTCGTGAATACGACAGTTTCTGATTCGGTAACATACCGCATATAGCATCTGCTCCCTAATACAAACGAACAGCAGCATGATTAGCGTGCATCTTTGATGATTTTTCTCTGAATAACTCTTTAATTAGAAGCCTATTCGGTAAAATTTATTCAATATCTACACCGCGTTATCCTGCCCGTTTGTTGAATAAAAAGTGGAGCAAATGCCGCGGTATAGTGCTCCACTCTCATTTTCCGTTAGCGGAATGTGCTTGCTATTAATCTCGATAAACAATTGATTGGACTGTGTCATACCAGCCTTCGCGAAGCAGAATTTGAAACGACCGGTCCTGATTAATCTCACAAAATTGATCTAAAGTCTCCAGCAGCTTATGCACCCCTTCAGGATCGTTTGCAATGATCTTGTTGTAGTCCAAAATTTGCACAGTCGTTGGAGCCTCCTGAAGATGGTGGCCTTGTAGGGACCCTAAATAATCATCGATCAGACGCTCCCCGGTATAATCGCAAAATATGAATCGTTCTTTCCAATCAAAGCTGTCTGCGACATTGCCTCTCCAGTGCACCATCGTCTGCCGCTCCCAAATATCCCACTTGTTCCCGTCTGGATCATATAATTGAATTTGGCGGCCACATCCACCGCGATCATTGATTTGATGGGATACTTTTAATCCTTGATCGACCATTTGTCTATGTAGTTTGGAAAGTCCATTTACTTGAAACATGGCAAATGCCATATACCGTATACTATCCGGTGCTGGGGTTTCATGATTATATGTTTTGCGTTCCAGGGATCGAATAAAATAGATTTCGTCTCCCGCTTCCGTTACGGGTTGCCCCGCCTCATTCACTGGACCACCCAATATTTCCTTATACCACTTATAGGATGCCTCCGGATCGCTTGCTGGGAAGAATAGCGCCGCGACTTTAATAAAAACAGGAACGCCTTGTCGGATCGGCTGTGTCTCGGTTTTGGGATCTTGCCATACTTGAAACTTGTGTCCCTGTGGATCTTTAAAACAGAACATAAGTCCTTTACCGTTCACATCTTCTAGTGGCTCCACTTCTACGCCAGTACTAGCTATTCGTTCGTATAGTTCCTTAATGCAATCCGTCTCATAGCGAATGGAAAACATCTCATAGGTTTGCCCAGGAATCCAATCGTCAGTTAAGAAAGTATTTGTCAAACCTTTCTTCTCTACTTCGTTCATAAATATAGCTTGTTGTCGAGTACCAGTTCCCGTTCCAGTGAAGGTGTTTTCATACCATGGCCACACCACGTCCTTCCCATTGTCAACTGGCATATACAAGCAATCCAACTTTTTTAGTGAAACTTTCGTAGCTGGCTCCATAACCTTAACTGAATCGATCAAATCTGTTCATTCCCTTCTAACGGTTTAATTTGATTTATCAATTTTACTGCTCACCAGTTTGCCAGTATAATTGCCGACAGAAGCACCGACTCTCGTTCTTTACTAAAGACCAATGATAGATAATGATTCTGGATGTTTTAAATTAAATTCTTGTAGAATATCGATTACATCCTGAAAACCATCTGGGTCCTCTTCCCTTAATTTTTTTGTATCAAGGAAATTGACTTTTTTTGATGATCCGCGAGAATTTGCAGATACTTTCGACAAGAATGCACTTACACTTCCTTCAAAATAACAGTTACCAAAGACAAGTTTATCCTGTTGTCTAGTAACCACGGTTTGCATTTCCCATGCAACATGTTTGTTCCCTTCTGGATCATAAAAATAAAACTCCAGTCCGCAGCCGCCGTTGTCTCGGATCTCCTCAACCTCGGCTCCACTCTGTTTCAAAGTGCTGTGCAGCTTTTCTATATCTTCAACCTGGAAGATTAAAATTGGGATGTAAAAATTGGGGTCTTCGCCTACTTTGTATTTCATTCTGGTTTCATCTTTTGTTTCACAGAACATAAGATCTGTCCCATTTTCAAGAGTAAGCCATGGCCCATCACTGCCCGATAATTGAAATTGATCACGAAACCAATTCATTGTCCTTTCTGGATCGGTGCAAGGAACATAGATGCAAGACACCGTTTTCAATAATTTTTTCGATGCAGTAGTCATTGAATTCTCAACGAACTCTTCAACTTGTTTCATATTCTTTACAACTCCTTCGAATGTGTTAGTTTCTTACTGAAATACATTCGCGACTATCCAATATTTCCCTGCATCGAACCCGTTTTATTTGTTCGTAAAAACCTCAATTCAGTGATGTTTTTAAAAAGTCTACAATTTTATCTATACCTGGTTCCTTTTGATAACTATCTTGCCCGTTCTAGAGTAAAGGGCTGAGTTTTTTTTCAGCCCCTCCTCATCAAACCGTACGTGAGGTTTTCCCTCATACGGCTTT
>NZ_JBYTDT010000031.1:0-20164 GCF_058791655.1 Paenibacillus sp. EB106-05-06-XG162 | reverse complement strand
AAATTAATCCATCTACAGGAATGCTAACGGGACACGATAGCTTAATAAATAACTAAAACGCGGCTGCCGGCATAGATCGGCAGCCGCGTTTCACTAACGGGCAGGATAGCGCGTAATAGCAGGAAAAAGGAATCCAAATCCTGAATAACTAAGTAACTGATGAAGGGAAGGGTTTATCTCCGATCACGATTCCCTATCGTGTCATTAATTATTATGAAAAACTGAGGTGATTATTGTGGGAGAGTTACTTTCACGAATGAAACATAAGCACGGAAGGATAATTGATGGAAGGCAACATTTCTGGGATGTAGAGAAATTATGGGAGTTATCTAAGAACTTACCCGTTCATAAAATCAAGATTGATTTTATAAAGGAACTTGATCAGGATTGTTGGTTTACAGATAGTAGGAGTACACCAATTCCAACTATACGCAATGTTGCGTTTCATTGTCAGCGGATTATCAACGCAAACATGGAGTATCCCATATTATTATGTTCAGATGGACAATTAATTGATGGGGGACATAGAGTTGCAAAAGCATTAATTGATGAAAAAAGTGAAATTGATGCCGTGTACATTACATTGCCGACGGCGGATGTGATTCAATGAAGAACTCTAGTTCTATAAAGTTGCCTGCCCCAAAAACTGAATTTGCTTTGTACATCAGCAATAAACCGTGACATCGAGATTGTAATGATTATGCTAATGGGACACGATAGCTCAATAAAGACTAGGGAGGTCGCCAAATAAAACGAACGCATAAAAAACAAGCATCCCTCTGCTTTAAAGGGATGTTTGCTTTTTGTCTATGCTAGGATTCCTCGCAGAGGTATACTTATTTTCGCGGACTTCAAATGTTTTTTATTTCAGAGGAGGCTGGAATCGTGCGGAATGAAGCGATATTAGTGGTCGATGACGAAGAAGGTATACTGATTATGCTGGAGAATCTTCTTCGAAAAGAAGGGTATATCCATATTACAAAAGCCGGTTCAGCTGCTGAAGCGCTCCTGGCTGTGCAAACGACACGGTTCGATATGATTGTTCTGGATGTCATGCTTCCGGATATGGATGGATTTTCTTTATGCGTGGAGCTACGTAAAATCATAAAAACCCCCATTCTATTCCTAACCGCTCGCTCCAGCGACTTGGATAAGCTTCAGGGTCTGTACCTTGGCGGAGACGATTATGTAACCAAGCCGTTCAACCCGATGGAGGTTATTGCACGGATTCAGGCTCATTTAAGACGGAGCTCTTTGTATGCGTCCGACGGTTTAAGCGCCGAGGATGTATATCAGTACAGTGCGTTTACGGTTAATCGAACAACCGGGCAACTGATCGTGGGCAATGTGGATACGCCTTGTCCGGCCAAAGAACTTGAACTTCTGCTCTACTTTTGCAAACACCCGAATCGGGTATTCACAGCCCAGCAATTATACGAGCAAGTGTGGGGCACCATGGTGCTGGGAGATGAGAAGACGGTCGTCATTCATATCTCCAGACTCAGAAAGAAGCTGGAAGTCGATCCGGCCGACCCCCAACTGATCGTTACGCTGAGAGGGATCGGTTATAAGTTCGTTCCGCCCATGGGAGGTTAAGACAATGAACTTTATGCTTCGTATCGCGTTGCAACTGCTGGCTTTCTTTTTCTTGTTTGTTTTTATGCAAATGACCACGGCCATGACGGTCCAGTTTTTTTGGCCGCAAGGGGTTACGAACCAGAACGCTTTAACGAATGGTTTAAGCAGCGATCAAATTTATGTGCTGGTCTTGTGCTCCATCCTTTTTCTTCTAACCCTGCTACTAATCGGCTGGTACCTGGGGAAACCCGTTTATTTCATCATTGTTTGGATCAGACGTCTCGCAAGAGGCCAACACGATTTGCCTGTACGCTGGGATGAGATCCACTCCCGCAAAAGCGGAAAGTTGAAAATTCCGTATGCAGTCTACAAGGAATTGTTCGAGCATCTGCAGATGCTTGCGAACACGCTCCAAAGAAACGAGAAGGAGCTGCAGGAGTCGGAACAAGCGAAACAAGAATGGATTCGGGGGATATCGCACGATTTAAAAACACCGCTAACCTACATATCCGGTTATTCCACAATGCTGATCAATGCGGAGTATCAGTGGAGTGAAACGGAACAGAAGGAATTCCTGTCCATCATTCAGCAGAAAGCGGCTCATCTGCAAGAGCTGGTGCAGGATCTCAATGAAACGATTCAGGGACAAATCCCTTTAAAAGCCGTGGAAATGGATATCGTTGAACTTGTACGCAGGACAGTGGCGGATGTCAGCAGCGCGCCTTGGGCGACCGGTCACCATTTCATGATGGATGCGGAGCCTGGTCAAATTCCGGGATCTTGCGATCCGAAGCTGCTGACGCGCGCAATCCGCAATTTGCTCGTCAACGCCGTTGTCCATAATCCTGAAGGCACTAGGATCGCAGTTCGTATTTCACAGCTTCATGACCGGGAGTCGGAGATCCGGATTGAAGACAATGGGATCGGATTCAGCCAAACGCTTGATAAAAACGATTCGACCGTAACATCCTCCGAACGTTCGGGTCTTGGACTGTCCATTGCAAGGCAACTAATTGAAGCCCATAGCGGAGATTTGATTGTCACCAGCAAGCCAAACGAAGGAACTTCACTTTCGATCAGGTTGCCACTAGCGCAAAGTTAGTGTGAAGTTTGTTTTCCGTTTACCTCCAGTTTACTTGCACTCCCTATACTAAAGGAAACGTTGTAAAAGGAGTTGTGATCTTTTATGGATCCCGTAAATTGGAATACTGCATCCCATCCCGTGAAGATTGGGTCGAAGGCTTCAAAATTACGCTGGTGGAGGCGTTGGCCGGAATGGGTCCGGCACGCAGCGATTGTTTGGACGCTCATCTATGGCGTGCTGGGATTGTATTGGTCGCTTGGAGGCTCAGCCTTTCCATTCGGCATGGAGAACGACCCGCATGCGCAAAATCTGTTCTTAAGACACGCCACAGCCGAGGCCGCAGGGTGCGTTATCGCTATTCTCTGTTTTCTTGGCGTGATAGCGCTTTTCATATGCAAGTACAAAGCGCGAGGTTTTATCCGAGGGATCCTGATCCTTTATGCCTGGAGCGCTGCAACGATTCTCTGCTTCGTAATCCCGGATAGCCGCTTGCTTGTTACAGTGGCTTACACGCCCATTAGCTTGATTGGGGCGATTTTTTTCAAGTTACCGGTACATTATTATTTCGATCACATCACATGGCCGGTGATCAACCAACTCATTAGCATTGCGGGCGGTTGGCTATGGGCGGGAACGGCATTGTCCTTCCAACGGAAGTCCATTAACGCTTGCAGCTATTGCGGACGTAAAAGCGATGCGATCCGTTGGATGACTTCCGATTCCGCGGTCCAGTGGGGAAGGTGGATAACTTATGTGGCGATCCTTGCTCCGGCTTACTACGATATCACCCGCATAGCCTGGCTGCTTGGAATTCCTTTAGGGGTTACAAAGGAATTTTATCAAAGCCTTCAGGATTCAGGCGCGGTATGGGCTGGAGCGGGCCTTGCCCTGGTATCGATCAGCGGCGCCATGCTTATACACGGGCTTATAAAACCTTGGGGAGAAGTCTTCCCCCGTTGGATTCCGTTTATGGTCGGGAAGCGCGTCCCTCCTGCTCTGGCCATCGTTCCTGCCGGGTTTGTCTCTATTCTGTTTACAGTTACCGGCACTGGAGTTGTCCTCGATTTCTCTTTTAGCAATTTACAGAATTGGGGAGCATCAACGCCGCTCCTGCTGTTTCCGATTTGGGGAATCGCGCTGGGGCTCGCTACGATTTTCTATTATTACCGGAGGCAAGGGCGCTGCCATCATTGCGGTCTAAATTAGAATAAAATTTGATTATCCAACTAACTCAGGATAGGTTATGGTTTTTGACAAGACGCAACATTGGGCTAGTCGGTTGAATAGCTGGCTCTTTACCTCGCGGCGGTTGAAGTGATTACAGAATTCATCCTAATACGCTTGCAAGTGCTTCGAGTCGATTATTGAAAGAGTCGTTAATATTGCGCAAAGTATAACGTTATCGGAGTACGACAAAGTTTCGTTTGCTAAGCTAACGGAAAAGTACGACAAGTTCTGCCATAAGCACTATAGCGTGAAAAGCAGGAGATTAATCAGTAATCTTAACTTTGCAACCGAGGATGGGAATGACGGAACCATGTTTCCCGAAACCATTCCGCCAACTCCTGCATGCGTCATGTCTGACAGGACTTGGGGTATGAAGTTCAGGATACCAACGGATATGCCGCGGCTGAAAAGCTGGATACGGTGAGAATGTTCAAGTGTAGGAACTGACGAACTTCCGAATGTACGGTCTAATGTTAGAACGTATGGAAACATACGGACCATCACACGATGGGGTGAGTGGCGTAAAATAAATTTTTTTTTATGAAATACGCTATGCCGGACCATGACGGAATTCAGCTCACAGGTCTAGAGGAAGCACCTAAGTTCAGAACGGATAGCTAGGTTGCTAGGGACTGTGCGCCATGTCGTGCACAATAAGAATTGTTCGGTCACCGGGCCAACGTCCTTGGAAATACGTTGAGAACAACGCCTAACCTGAATCCGAAAGGAAGAGGGAATAATAGCATGGCGGTAAAGCGTGGAGGAGTCGAAGATGGTGTAGAATCAAGCCGCGCAAGTTCTGATCGATATGGTTAAAAGCTATACTGCCTGAACCTGAATGACTAGGGATGGAATGCAACATCTGGGGATACACCGTCTAAATACTCCCTACTTCTCGCATATTCGGAATCAAGTTCCGTCCGAAGAAATCCAAGGCGATAAGCCATTGAACAATGAGTTCAATTAAGGTCATGAGTGGGAACCCAAGTCGAGCCATTACGTTCTTTCTGCGCAAAATATGGGATTGCCTGACGGGGGAAAACCCCTATGGTAACGGAGTCTTCATAGTATCCAAAGTGGCGGTTGTAATGATGGCTGCACAGGCGGACTCTAATATGTGCCGCTGGTACTGGCGATAAGTTTTAACTCCGCTAATTTCGATAAAGGGCTCATTCAGCAATTAAATTTCTTTTCTATGATAAATTGATCAGGTTGTGTAGGAGGGGAAGATGATGAACATGAGAACGGCAACAATGGATAAGGAAGAGAGCAAGATGAATAGGAAGAGAAACCGATGGCTTTCCTCAAAGGTATGGGGATATACGGCGGCTGCAGTATTACTGCCTTATGCTGTACTGAAAACTCTGTGGGCATTCGGAATCACTCTGGGTTGGTCTGTTAAAGGCGTTTCAGAGCTGCACATTTCTATGCAATCGGGGGATCCTGTCATATATTTCCTTTATAAAAACGGGATCGATATCACCACTCTTCTTGCCTGTATAGCCTCACTGCTTGGACTATCATTGGTACAATCCTGGGGGAGAAAAATAGATCGCCGGTTGATACTTTTGCCGGCATGGCTAGGCGGTACGGCATTCACTTATTTTGGATCCGCTGGCTTGAATCTTCTTCGTCATGCAGAAATAGGAGATATGCATCTTTGGGTCTGCATCCTTGTATATGGCGGCTTTCTTTTATGGGGTATAACAACATTGCTGGCAGCCGTGTCATTCCAGTATCGGGTACAGCTGACATACGTGTAAAAACAGCTCATAGGCTAGATTTCGTTTCCAATTACCGGCATTATTATGTGTAACGACCGTTCCGAATCACACTTAAGTACGTTGTGTGTGATTCGGAAAAACCCAGAACCCCTATCTTTATTGGGTTTTTCTGAAAATTTAGGTGTTAAATGATTTTTACAATCGATTCAATCACACAAAAACGTTATTATAAAGTGAATGTGTTTGTATGGAAGTTGTAACCATCTAATGATCTATTTTTGCACGTACGAGAGCGTACCCGTCGCTTGTACTAAACGGCGTTATAGATTTTGGTGAATCTTTCCGAAAGTCGGGGCGATACAAAATGTCCGAAGAAAATAAAGTACTAGTCCGGGGCTCCATAAGTATAGGGAATCTAAGTAATGAATGTAAATAATAAATACAAATACTAAATATGAGGTGAATCACAATGTGGACATTTGAACACACGGTAACGACAAAAGCGAAGGCAGAAACGATTTGGAATCTTTACAGCGATATTTCCACTTGGACGTCTTGGGACAAAGGCATTGAACATGCTTCGTTGGAAGGACCGTTTGCCGTAGGCACAAAGGGACTGCTGCAGCCGGAGGGACAAGAAAAGCTTGCTTTTCAACTCATTGAGGTTGAGCCTTTACAAGGATTTTCCGATGTAACCGCAATACCCGGAGCGGGTATTGAAATTGCTTTTACGCATGTGTTGCGTGAAACGGCCGAGGGGACTAGCGTTACCCATAAAGTAACAATCTCGGGTCCGAACGCAGATCACTTGGGGCCGCAGATCGGGGCTAGCATGGTGGAAGGTATCCCGCATACGATAGAAGGGCTTGTTGCGTTTGCCCTGGAAATAGAGCGAAGCCATGCAAACTAAGGTGCAGGATGAGCAATCCGGTACTGGATCGGTGTCGTATCGGCTTTCCACGTGAGCAGGGGAGTTGAGGGCGGGTTCGCCCAACTCTGCCATGGCAAGTCGGCCACCTTGCGGAAAATGAAGACGGGCGACTGGCTTTTTTACTATTCGCCGCGCACAGATTTCGCGGAAGGAGAGCCGCTTCGGGCCTTTACCGCGATCGGACAGGTTAAGGATGACTCGGTCTACGAATACCGGATGTCCGAATCCTTTGTACCTTTCCGGCGAAATATCCGGTATACTCGAAGTAAAGAAGTAAAGATCGTCAGCCTGCTGGATCAGCTCAGCCTCACAAGAGGCAATCGGCATTATGGGTATTTGTTCCGCTCCGGCCATTTTGAGATCGGGCGCGAGGACTTCCTGACGATTGCAGGCGCCATGCTGGAGTGCTGAAGTGGATTCGGAATTAGTGACGCAGAACAAAGCCCCGGATTTTTGTTGTGTCAAGTGACGAATGCATGGCAAAGAGAAATACGCCGAAGCATCGGTTATATACCCAATTGGTATGCATAAGCGGAAGTGGAAGTCTCCGGCCGTCTTTTTGAAGCCTTCGATGAGGAAAATATATAAAACATAATATTTTCCTCGTTTTACAGATTGGAGTTGAATTCAAACTTGAGGCAAAAAATCATGCTGCATGCAAAACAAGAAATTTTCAAATCAGGCTTTCGCTTCACTATGGCGGATATGGCTAGGCAATGCGGTGTAAGCACGAAAACCATCTACGAGTATTATTCCTCCAAGGTAGAACTGATTCGTGATTTGGTACAGCAGGCGATTGATGAAATCAAAGAGCGGGAGCAGGCTATTATCCATGATCAGACATTGAACACAATGGATAAATTAAAGGCTTTGCTCGTACTGCTTCCGCAGGATTTTCAGTTTTTTGATATCAAGCGTCTGTACGAGTTGCAGCGTTATTACTCCGAGGTATGGGAATACCTGAATATTTTCATGGAAGAGCAATGGGACGGAGTAGACCAAATCGTTGCAGAGGGTCAGGCTGAAGGCCTGTTGGGGACGTTTAATAGGGCTCTTTTTATACAGTTATATATTGGAGGTTTGAACCGACTGATGGAGCAAGCATCTGTACATCAGACCGGATTAACGCTTAGGGAAGCCCTGCATGAAATGGTAGATATCATGATACATGGGATAAGGATGAGGTGATGGAATGCCTTGGTTATTGCTGATGCTTGCAATAGCGTCTGAAGTGGCAGGTACTACATTTATGAAGCTATCGATGGGGTTTACGAAGTTAGTACCATCCATACTGATGGTGATCTTTTATCTGCTCAGTCTGTCCATATTGAACATAGCATTAAAGGGAATCCCTGTAAGCGTTGCATATGCCATTTGGTCTGGAATGGGAACCGCCCTTGTGGTAGGCGTTGGCTGGGTGCTTTTTGGAGAACAGTTAACAACTTTAAAACTCATTTCTATGCTGCTGATCATCGTAGGTGTGGTGGGCTTGAATTTAGGGAGTAGCAGTCATGGAAAAGAGGAGAGCACAAGCCAGCAAGATCACACGATACATACAACCGTTCAAAAGGAGTGGTACAGATGAGCGGTAGACTAAGGGGATTACTTTTATTTACGGATATAGCGTTTCTTGTATATTGGTTTGTGACCTACTTTCATTTGATTCCTCCAAGTTATGCGTATCAGGATTACAATAACAAGCTGCTTGTGACCTGGAACTGGTCTTTTTTCCCTCTTGATGTCATGATCTCGGCAACAGGGTTACTGAGTCTTTATTATTATCGAAAGTCCAATGCACGATGGCTGCCGCTGGTACTGATCTCACTGGTTCTTACTTCCTGTTCAGGACTTCAAGCCATTGCATTCTGGGTTATCAAAGGGGATTATGACCTTACGTGGTGGATTCCTAATCTGTTCCTGCTGATATATCCGTTGGTATTTATTCCTGGGCTGGTCCGCAAAGGTTTCATTGGCAATTTATTCTCTCGAAAATTATCAAATGATATTGAAATAGTTCTGATTCCATGGACTGCTTGAAGTAAAAGCTGGGCTCCTACCAAAATTAAAAAGGAGCTGCACAAGCAGCTCCTTAGTCTTTCGTATGTACATGTTCATCAAATGCTGATTAAATCCGTTCATGCGGGGCCCGAAAAGGTCGGGGTATTCAAGCACCTACGTTATAATTTTTCAACTAATTCGATAATGACTCCGTCTGGGTCGCGGAAGATTACCCATTTGCGAGCATTAATCACCGTTGTGAGAGAGTCTGGTACAATATTGATCGGAGAGAAGAACTCAATTCCTTTAGACTCCAGTTCTTGTTTTGTTTGTTCCAGATCCTTAACATAGAAGCCGAAGTGCGTCGTTGTTAAAGAATGTAACGGAAGCGGTGCCTCTACAGGAGACTTCGGCGCTTCAAACTCCATTAATTGGATGACATTCTCTTCCGATTTTAAGTACGCCACACGCAGTCGAGTATCGGGAACGCCAAGCCCTTGAGAAATTTCCTCTCCTTCAAAGGGATCGGTCGGTCCAACGATTATCTCTAGACCTAAGATATCGCGGTAAAAAGAGACGGCTTTCTCCAAATTAGAAACGACAATGCCTACATGATAAAATCCTAGTAATTGCATACAATACCTCCAAGTATAATCAATGATGATTCGACTTTATTATACATCTTTAGTTATAGGTTGGGAATCCTTGCCTCGTAAATTCAATATTGTGAAGGCGAAATGGGCATGCTCCTTGTTGGAAATGTCGGCATTAACCTAGTAAGAACGAATTGCTCCGATTTTAAAGAACTCCGACCCATTCCCCAAATGATATATTAAACGCTTGCGTTCGAAGCGTTGCAACATGGTTTGTACGATCAGGCTTTGGCCAGCCAAATACTTAGGACGAAGCCGAAGCCGCCGTAGTCTCTCTATCCAGTCAGCACACCTGAATAAGTACCATATTATGTAATAATATTATATTTTTGTAACTCGTATAATTTAAAAGGAATTATTTGCTTTGATGTTGAATATTCCCAAATGAGGAGGTAATTTTAAACCCAAAAGTTAAAGCGCTTAAATTTTAATGAGGAGTGATTCATTTGTTAAAGACGAAGAGAAGTTCTAAGAAATTAAAATTTTCCTTATTGGTCGTATTGAGCTTTATCATTGGTATTAGCCTATACGCGAGTCCACTCCAAACAAAAAGTTATGCGGCAGCGAATCCCAATGATAATTTTTCTCCGGCAACTCTTCAATTTCTACAATCAAAAACAGGGCTTGATGGTGAACAATGGAACAATATCATGAAACTGATTAACAAACCGGAGCAGGACGACCTGAATTGGATCAAATATTATGGATATTGTGAGAGACTAACTGATAAACGCGGCTTTACTATCGGTATATTTGGGGCAACTACAGGTGGTCCAAATGATACCGGACCGGATGCACCAGCACTCTTGATTGAATATGACCGCGCAAAAGGAGCAACCAATCCATCCGTTAGCGGTGCTCTGAAGCGGATTGGCGTTAATGGCTCCATGAATGGCTCTATCTTGGTTATCAAAGACAGTGATAGTGTATTCATTAAGAAAATTAATACGCTGCAAAACGATCCGGAGTGGAGAGAAGCGATGTGGAAGACCTTCTACAATGTCTATATTAAATACAGTGTTGAGCAAGCCAATAAACGGGGCTTTAAAACCGCACTAACCATTGGATCATTCGTTGATGCAGCCTTGAATCATGGAGCTACAGGCGATTCTAATAGTCTTGAAGGTCTTCTATCGAAGTCCGGAAGCAGCACGAATGAAAAGACATTTATGACTAATTTTTACGCGAGGCGTACCTTGATTGTAGATACAAATGATTACAACCAACCTCCTAACGGGAAGAATCGTGTTAAGCAGTGGAGTACTTTATTGAGCCAAGGCGAAACAGATTTGAAAGGTGCAGATGATGCCATCGTCAAGGTAACAAGTTGGGAAATGAAATAAATTTAATAATTATGTTTATAAAAACACCTTAAAGTTAAAACGCTTATATATTAGTTGAATAATAAAGCTGTCTTCGCCATATAACCCGTCCTTGTGGCGGGTTATATTTTTTTGCAACACACCTCGTTAAATTTGAGAAATAAGATAAATATGTTCATCATGTTATAATCTAAAAAAAACAGTATGGCTAATATAAATGAGATTGCAAGGTTATCTGCTGTATATAAACTTAGTTGACAGTCGACATTTATTGTCGGGTGACAAAAACAAAGTAACATTAGAAACTGCTAATTATGCGGCTGTTATTTTTATGATATGATCATCGGCAGCAGGAAAATTGATGGCCTATGTGCACCTGCTACTTATTTTAGGGGAAGGACGGATATTTAGATATCAATTTTACGTTCACCAATCCATTTTACCATTGCAGGGTCTCGATGTGAAAAGAGCAGGCTCTCTTGCGTATCTAACGTAGCAATTGATTCCATATCCTGTTGGCTTAATTCAAAATCAAAGATGTTGAAGTTTTCCACAATTCTTTCTTTCGAACAGACTTTGGTATCACAACAACTTCTCTTTGCGTCAACCAACGTAAAACCACTTGAGCACGACCACACAAAAATGAGGTCCACCAGAAAGATCTGTTGACCTCATAATACGAACGGGCAGGATAGTTACAATATATGGTACTATTAGAATAGGAATTAAACTGGAAATTCAGAATTCATTTTGGGGGGCAGGAATGGCAACCAAATTAGGGCTTATCAGGCACGGTGTGACTGACTGGAATAATCTTGGAAAGGCTCAAGGTATATCCGATAATCCTCTTAACGAAGAAGGGATTAATCAAGCTAAAGCATTGGCGAATAGACTTTTGGAAGAAGAATGGGACATTATTTTCTCCAGTAATCTAACGAGAGCTATGCAAACGGCTGAAATTATTCGGAACTCTTTGGGAGTGCCCACGGTATTCACTGATGAACGTATCAGAGAAATTAATTGCGGGCTAATTGAGGGTACTACCGAGAAAGAACGCATCAGTCGTTGGGGTGTTAATTGGCGTGAGCAAAACCTTGGTATGGAAGATTTTCAAATGGTCGCCAAGCGTGGACAAAGCTTTCTCGAAGAACAGATTGTAGAACATGCTGATAAAAGAATTTTAATTGTGAGTCATGGGGCATTGATTGGTTTGTCATTGCAACACCTTTTGCCGCAACAGTTCAAAAAAACGTATATAGAAAATACCTCTTTAACGATTCTAACTTACATTAACAACCATTGGGCATGTCAATTATATAACTGTTCCAAGCATCTTCAGCAAATGTGAATTAAGCTATTGGATACGATAGCTATATTACGCACAGGTTGACAGCATACAGGCAACCTGTTCAATTCCCTCAGCATAGTTAAATTTTTCACGAATAAGGAGCAGAGCTATGATTAAGAATCTATACGAGACTCATTTACAAGTTAAAGATTTGAATGCATCTATTGAATTTTATAACAAGTTGGGACTGGAACTTTCACTATTAATTGAGGAAAGAAGAATTGCATTTTTTTATATTGGAAAGGAACGTCAATTACTTGGTCTTTGGGAAGTTCCAAAGGGAAGTGATGTTAGCAAAAGACATTTTGCTTTTGGGACTGATTTGGATTTATTAAAGGATTCAATTGACTGGCTAAGAGAAAGAGGGCTTGAACCCATAAAAGCTTTTGGAAAAGAACCAATTGAGCCAATTGTACATTCATGGATGCCTGCGGCAGCTATTTATTTTAACGATCCTGATGGTAACGAATTAGAGTTTATTTCATGGTTGCCGTCTGAACCTAAAAATTTGGGATATGCAATTTATTTAAGTGAATGGAATGAAATGATAAAGTCCGAAAAATCACAAAATTAATAAGAACTGAAGTAGTAATTCATTGAAGTTCCAACCGTCTGAAGTTAACGGATTATTCCGCTAAACGGGCAGTTTAGCTCAATGTACTAATAGAGGAAAGATGAGGAAATCTAGGTGCAAACCGAATCGCAGGATAAGTGAATACTACGACAAGAAAAGGAAAGAGGGCAAGCCTTACAAAGTGGTCGTGATAGCTTGCGCCAACAAGCTTCTCCATCACGTGTACGCCATCCTTTGTAAAATCGAGCCCTACAAAGCTTCAAAAAACCATATTTATCCATAACCATCACGCCAATGAAGGTTATTTGTGCTGTTCAGAAAAGTATATCTGTATTCTATTACTTAACCAAGTTGAAATGCTTGACAATTATTAGCTGGTTTTTTTGTTTTACGCAAATAAGGAGTAAAGGTGCGGTAATAGGTGAGTGGAAAGACTGGATGCATGGCTTCACGGAGAAGACAGTGGCTAATTTACCGCTTAATACTGGTAATGTTCTTTATCGAGATAAAGAAATTATTCATTACTTATGTGAGGAAATGAAAATGACCTTCAGTTGGTTTTGTAAAATATCATGTTTCTCTAGAGAGTATAGTTATGAGAAATACAAAACATCTCTTTTCTATGATCAATTCGGTGGAACTAACATTATTCTGCCTTAAATGATTGGAAATCTATACCTTCGTGAGGGAGTCGATCTGTTGGCAATTGCCGATTTATTTGATCACGCGAATGAAAACCAGCACGCTTCAACTTGGAGCAGCTGGTTTTTTTACGAGAAAAATGGAAATGAGAAAAACAACGACAAATAATAAAGCACATGATTGTGACACAATCCTGTCGGACAACAAGAACATCTATACAACGAAAGCCGCATTAACTGCGGTTTTTTTATTTTTTGTATAGAAGTTCTTGTCGTGTGCTAAAGACAAGAACCTCTATACTAAGCCGTATTAGGACAAGAACTTCTATACAGTCCCGTGATCCCCGGAAATGTAAAATTTATTAAGCTAAACATTCCTGTTAGTCCTAAGAAATGGACTTTGAAAAAAAGGAGCGCTTCGGTATGATGGGTCTGTCAACGGGTTAAACCCAACACCATCAAGGTGGCACTCTTTTAAGATAAGATGAAAGAAAAAATATAAAGACTTCACTAACGGGACACGATAGTACAATAAACTACAGCAAGGCTGTCGGCAATTTGATCCGGCAGCCTTTACTACGCTAACTGGCAGTTTAGTTGAATGAGAAATTTCAAAAAGGAAATAAAAAAGAATATTTATTGTAGATATAGGAGGGAATTTCCATTATAATGCCGAATAAATAATTAGTGTTGAAGTGTGGATAGATCGTATAAACAGGTCGTTCGCTTAACCCTGAGTTCTATGTAATTATTCAATAACATTCACTTGGCGGTTAGATATTGTGACATCACAGTATGTAGATGTGCCAGACTGATAGCACAAAAAAAAGGAGGGTTTGAAATGAAAAAAAATAAAAACCTGTTCGCATTAATCCTGACGACTGTTTTTTCATTATTTATTGTAAATAGTGTATCTGCCGAGGGTACAAATTCTCTAAAAGTGTATGATGATGCCGAGAATAAAGGGGTTTATGATATCAATTCAACTTTAGTTAACAACACTACAAATACATTAAAAGTGTATGTTGATACTGAGCACAAAGGAATTGTTGATTTTGATGCAACGTTAGTTAACAACACTGCTTATATGAATGTTACTGATTTAATGAATACGTTGGATGTTGATCTTTATAGTATGACCATAGAGACAAATTATACAAAAACAAAAGTAACATTCGATAACTTGACGAGTTATTCTTTTGAGGAAGGTACGAAGAATTTTGGTATTGGGGATGTTGTAAAAACAATGAATAAACCGTCAATTGCATCACATTTAGGGTTACAAATTCCTGTGCGTGATGTGTTCGAAAGTCTGGGATATAGCGTAACTTACGAACCACTACAGAATTACGTAAGAGTTAAAAACAGTGATACAAACAAATCTTGATAGTTAAATCAGCAGGTGTAGTTTAAAGGGATATTATAAAAAACCATAATAGAGGCTTAGCAATTGCTAAGCCTCTATTATTTGTCACTGGGCTGCAAAAGATTGAGTCATTGAACTTTGCTCAACTAACGGGCAGTTTACTAAAAAGGAAAAACTTTACACAAGAACAAATGTTCCTTATACTGAGAGGGAAACAAACCAAAAATAAAGGTGGTTGTTCCCTTGAGTAATGAGATTGCTTATCTTAAGAATTTCCTACAAGTAAGATTAGTTTCGGATTTCGAAAAAGCAAGAACGTATTATCAAGATGTACTAGGATTCCAAGTTGACGGATGGGGACATGCCGAACGCGGTAATAATCTTGGCTTTATCCTTCAACAAGCTATTAAGCCGGAAGACGTTCGCCCTAATCCAAAGCCAGATAAACCAACCGGGGACGAGCAAACTATTGGATGGGATTCTTATTTTTATAGCAATTTTGACGGGGTTGGACAATTGTATAATGAATTTAGGTCAAAGGGAGCGATAATTGCATACGAACCAAGAATAGCACCCATGGGAAATAGTCAGTGGAAACATTTTGCTGTTAAGGACCTGGATGGATATGTCATTGTCTTTGGTGGAAGTGATTAAGTCAACGGTTAAAGTATATCGATGATATAGAAAGATAATTAAGCTAACGGGACACTAGAGTGTGGACGAGTATATTAATTTTTTTGAAGTAACCGATTAGGTAGATTGTTTTGTTTATTTGGATAAGAAGTTTATTAATGAATACAAAAGAAGGTGCGAAAGCGAATATGCATGCGAAGAAACCAGTTAAATTGGATGATCTTGTTGATGAGATCGAAATGCAAATAGATGATACTTTTACATTTATAAATATTACAACAGGTGAAGTTATAACATTAACGAGAGAGGAATATAGTGCTGCAGAAGATGAAAAGCCACTCGATAAGTTCCCTGAATGGCAAAGGGAGAACATTGAAAGAGCAATAAGGATTATTGAAGATGAAGACGGGGTTTACGTTGATTTTACGTTAAAAAACGACTTCAATGAATATGAAATCATAGAGGATTTTATTGGGACTTTAGAAGATGGAGATATCCGAGAAGATCTGTATGAAGCTATCCAAGGAAGAGGTGCATTCCGAAGATTTAAAGATGGGATTATTGAACATGGTGTCGATAAACAATGGTATAAATACAAGGAAACTAAGATAAAGGATTTTGTAATTGAATGGTGCAAGGATCATGATATTGAAATCCAGGCATAAAATTCGTACCATTTCCAACACATTATTTGAATAATACACATGGGTTACGCTAAAGGGTAGATTACTTAAATAATCATTCCAGAACGATAGTGGAGGAGCTTGCAGCGATGCAGCTCCTCTTTTTCAATGAAGAAACGGGCAGAATTACGCAATACAAGACATTAAGACTATATCATTGAATACACTAAAATGTTACATTTTGTAAATGACCATACAACTTGATTGGATTAATTCTTAAGGGGGTTACAGTGAATAAAATAAGATTTTATCTGATGTGCATTGCATTAGGCATTTTGATAAGTTTGGGTGTTGTTTACTTGTTCCTCTCATCACCAACAAGGTCGATCAAAATAACAGGCAATGCTATTGCATATAACGTTGAAACTCAAATTCATAAGACAATTCCCATCCAGCTCGATGGTACCTATGATAAAAGTGAAAATACATTTCTTGGAACACTGAACGTCGGGGGGACTATATTTAAGCATACTATAATCGCGAATGGTTTCCAGATTATAACTTATGAAAACACTACGCGCACCCTTATTGGGACTGCTTATATAAATTCGGATATGACAGAAATCTCATTAGAATTCAACAGAGAGGAACTTTTAATTTTAAATGAAGGTGGTACTTCTGTTGTCAGCTATCCAGCAAATAATTTAACCGAAGCCGTACAATTAAACCAAAAATTAAAGGCAAGGTAACCGTGTACTATTTAGACGATGAACCATTTGTTCACTCCGCTAACGGGACACTATAGCTCAATGATGACACGACGGAAGCCGGCCAGAACGATCGGCTGCCGTCGTTGCGCTAACGGGCAGGATGCTTCCAATATCTGTAGAATTATATTAGGAATTAGAATAGACTTCCTGGAGGGATTGATTAGTGGAATTTAGAGAGATAACGTGGGACAACTTTATTGAATGTATTGAGCTGCAAGTTACAGAGGAACAGAAAAACTTTATTTCCTCCAATCAACATGCACTCGCAGAAGCATATATTTCCTCAAAAGAGGGTCAGATCATTATTACATTTGCGATTTATAAAGACGATAAGATGGTCGGCTTTATGATGATGTATTATGACGATGGAAATGGAAATTTCGATTACAGCAGTTACGGAGTTTTTAAAATGATGATTGATGGGCGATATCAGGGCAAAGGGTATGGCAAAGAAGCCATGATAAAAGCTATAGAATTTTCTAGAGCATCTCCTTATGGAGAAGCGAGGGTCGTTGAACTTACATATAAGCCAGAGAACCTTGTTGCGAAAAATCTATATTCATCACTAGGTTTTGTTGAAACAGGGAATTCCCACCCTTCTGGTGAAGTATACGCTGAGTATGTCCTATAGCCTTTTGAGCTTACGGGGACACTATAGCTTAATAAACAACTAAGATGCGGCTGCCGGCATCGATCGGTAGCCGCGTTACGCTAACTGGCAGGTTAGCGCAGCCATAATATTTGAAAATAAGATACGGTTCACCGTCCTGTGTCTAACGGCGAGTTTTCTTTCGGAGCTTCCGATGTGACGCCGTAAACGTTTGTCAATTCCGTTAATTCACCGACTGGAATGCCCCACGTCTTCTACGACACCACGAGAAAGCCGCCGGCGACGATCGAATGGGAGTATGAAAGAAACTCCGAAAACCCACTACATTCAAGGGTTTTCGGAGTTCTTTTTTTAGAGTCAACCCTGTGCAGGGCTGGTCTTCATTTCATAGATTTTTTGGAGCGTATGGACAAGCTTCGTCTTCTCGTCATCATCCTCTGTGTGGAGATACCCCTCCACAAGCCTGTACCCGAATACGAGAAGGATCAGCTCGTAGACGCAATGATCAGCGATAGGGGGTACAACTGCATACTCCGAAAAGGCTTTGTAATACGCGGGGACACATCGCTGGTAGTATTCGACCATGTGATCGATATCCGCTTCATCCGCGATCAGGCTTGCGAGGTCCTCGCCCAGGTAGCCCCATCCAGATGTATCCCAGTCGATGAGCACGATTTTCCCGTCAGCATAGATTAGATTGGTCACCCAGAAGTCCCGGTGGCATAGCACGAGAGGCAATTTTTCAATGCGGGCAAGTATCTCGTCTGCGTGCTCATCGATGTCGATGAGCATTTGCCGCAAGTGCTGCGGGAATTCGCAGTCCTCCGAGCGTATATAATCGTAGACGACCGGCCATGACCGGTAATGCAGATACTTATTCTTCATGAAATCCGCATGACTTAGGTTGGTCAGGCTCTGCAGCACAGCGGGCTGATCCGCATACAACTTGCCTTGATAGCGTCCTAACTCCAGCGCAGCCTGTTCATACATGTCACCGGTCAAGTCTAAACCGGTTACGCCATCAATATATTCCAGCCACAGCTGGAATTCATTTTCTTCGGCATTGATCTCGGCGTGATAACATGTCGGCCAGCGGATGGCATCCGAGAACGTTGCTCCCAAGTCAGACGCATAGAGATCATATTCCCGGCGCCATGAACCCGGATCGCCGTAACGCTCCCATTTCTTCTGGATTTTCAGCACGATACGGTACGGCAATTTTTCGCCATCCGCGGTATCGGCGATCCCCGATACCAGGTATACATTTCCCACAGTTCCGCCCTGTAATGGCAAGGTTTGGCAGTCGGCCGAGATGATATCCTTCTTGCACCGTTGGCTTAAGGCATAGATTAGCGTTTCTAATTTAATATTCATTTCTTCCAACCTCCATTTTTCTTCGTTTGCTTGTTCCACATGGCCGTCGTTTTGTTTCTCGCCCTCTTGTCGATGAGGTAGCTCGTTTTATCCTGGACATACTTGTTCTCATGCTGCTGGGCAATATAATGCTCCCACCGTTCACGCGGCAACGAACCGTCAGCAAGTGCGGCGAGAACGGCACAGCCCGGATCGGCCTGATGGCGGCAATCCGTAAATCGGCATTGAGGGAACCATGCCTCCACATCGGTAAAGCTTGCGCGTATGCCTTCGTTGGCATCAAAAAGCCCAAGCTCACGCATACCCGGCGTATCGATGACCATCGTACCGGAGGGGAGCATGAACAGCTGACGGTGCGTTGTCGTATGCCGCCCCCGGCTATCGCCTTCCCGGATCGCCTGAACCTTCATTACGTCCTGTTCTATCAACGCATTGAGTAGAGACGATTTACCGACGCCGGACATGCCGAGAAAGACGACTGTTTTACCAGGCATCAAGTAGGGAACGAGTTCGTTCAGCCCTAGGCCTGTATGACTGCAGATTGCGTGAACCGGCACATAAGGGATACTTTGTGTGACATCTGCGAGCGGGAGATAATAATCTTCAACGAGATCAGCCTTGGTCAGAATGACGACCGGCTGGCTGCCGCTCTGCCTGGTTTGTGTCAGGTACCGCATGATGCGGGTAACGTTGAAATCCCAATTCAGAGAAGAAAGGATAAACACATAGTCAAAGTTAGTTGCAACGACTTGTTCCAGCACGGTTTTGGCATAGCCTGCGGCATGCCCTGAGTAATCCGCGCGTGAGAACTTGGAGCGGCGGGGCAGTACCGTAACGATGAGAGAATCTCCGCTCTCGTTGTAGTACAGCAAGACAAAATCACCGACGCACGGAAAGTCTACGCGCGTTTCCGAGCTGTGATAGAACGTTCCTTTGAGCACCGCCGTTACTTCGCCGCGCTCGGTCATGACCGTGAAGCGCTCGCGCCGAAGCTCCGTCACCCTGCCGCGCAATAATCCGTCGGGAATTGATTCTATTTCTGTGTAGCCATAGGTTTTCAAATCCATCATGTTTTTTCGTTAGCTCCTTTAATGTTGTTTTTTGGACGCAAAAATGCCACGGACAAGCAGCCTCTAAAGAAGCTGCTGTCGCGCGGCATCAGGACGCAAAAAAGATACGACCTTCATCGTATCTGCAAACAGCAATATTCACGAAAGGTTACTTTGGATGGCATACCAAATAATACGGGCGTTTTCCCGCTTTTTTCGCGTATGCCAGCTATTCAGTTTTAAGACCAAACCACCATATAAGTAGTTGCCATTAAAAACATCTCCCTTCGTGTCAGGAACTTGCTTATCGCTAAGCTGTCTATAAAATAACCTTTTTTGGAAAAAAAATCAATGCCGGATAAGGTTAACCGTGAATTATCCTACAATTTATCACATAGAATTAGCTTATTTACAGCTCTCTCGATGCTCCGATAACCCATTCTTTAATCGTAGTGGAGTGCGAGAGAAAGTACCTGCTGATTGCAGAAATCGAAAAAATCTCATTAAATACTCGTAATTAATCATTCAACTAACAGGAAACTCTATAGATTAATAAATAACGAAGACGCGGCTGCCGGCATAGATCGGCAGCCGCGTTGCGCTAACGGGCAGCATTCCTATTATGAAGAAATACGAGGTTTGAGAAATAAAAGGACTCC
>NZ_JBYTDT010000030.1:0-36002 GCF_058791655.1 Paenibacillus sp. EB106-05-06-XG162 | reverse complement strand
GGAAAGCCGTATGAGGGAAAACCTCACGTACGGTTTGATGAGGAGGGGCTGAAAAAAAACTCAGCCCTTTACTCTAGTAACGGTCAGGATTATGAAAACACCTGTTACAAATTGTTAGAATTCATGGGCATACTAATTCTGAGAATATGCGGGGGGATGCCTAAATGCATAAACAAAAAATATCGTTATTACTTTTACTTTGGCTGAGCATGTTAACGGCAAATTTAGCATACGCAAAAGATGAAAACTTAGTTATAAGTTACATCAACTCAATAAGTGAAAAAGAATGGTCTGACATCCCTGATTTATGGGTTAAGGGTCAACGTGATGAACTTATTGATTTTTTCAACAACAAGCAAAATAAAGTACACAAGGTTGGGTTATTCAATATCAAAAAAGCACATCTTATCGCTTCGAAGCAAATACCCTTCGAATACGGAAAAATATATTTACCTACTAGTTATATCGAATCAGTTAACGCTCCTCAAATTTTTTATGTGGCTATTGACTACGAAGTGTTTAGGGAGGACAAATATTACATAAACGGAGTGAACTACTTCTTTATCGTTACCGTATCAGAAGGCAGTAAAAGAAAAATTGCCTTAACCCCTCATGTTCCTGTTAACCAAATCATCAGAGACGGGTACGGATTTGGAGCACCTGACGAAAAGACATTTTACGAGCGGAGAATAAAATTCGTTCAGTAATGTCAATGTATAGTGATAGTGGATTGAACTAACGGGACACGATAGTTTTTATTAAGTGCCAGTCCTTGAGAATGATGAGGTTTGTGGCGTTAAAAAAGTTTGTATATTTATACATAAGGTCATAAATTTTTTTCTAATAAATTTTGCAACAAATCGCCTTATTTGCTGTGGCAGTCTTCAAATTCTAATAAATTATGAAACAACAAACACGGAGCCACGCGGGTTTGCGGGCTCCGTTTCTAATTATTTCTGGAATATCACAAAAATTAGCGTTCTACTGCGTGACACACGCTTTAGTAAAAACGAGGTGCGGTTGGTCTATGAATGACCACCGCACCTCGTTATTTTTAGTATTGCAATTTTTTCAATTTCTGACTAAACGTCCCCCTTTTCCTCTAGGAACTGAATTCCAGACTGATCTCTGGATTCATGAAAATACTCTCCCTCTCATAAACCCAAGGGAACGATCGATCTGCATCGCCTACTGACAAATACACTACAAAAATAAAAGTGGTCAGCCAAAAACCTGGCTGACCTCATAATACGAAGGAGAACGATAGTTCAATTCTTCGATCGCACGTGGCACCAAATAGGGAAAACGGCGCGCAGTCGCTCCTTACCCTTGGCCGAATGTAAGTTCCTTCACTTTGTTTTTATCCAATCGTTTGATTACTTCGGTAATCAGCTTCACGGCATTTTCGAAATCCTCGCGGTGGAGAATCGCCGCATGCGAGTGAATATATCGCGTTGGAATACAAATCGCAAGCGACGGTACGCCGCCGGCTGTCACGTGAATGGCGCCAGCATCGGTGCCGCCTCCTGCGGTATAGTCGAATTGATAAGGAATGCCGAGCTCATCCGCTGTGTCGGTAACGAAGTTGCGTAGACGGCGATGCGAGATCATCGATCCGTCAAAAATGAGAATTTGCGGCCCTTTGCCCAGTTTGCCCAAGGCATCCTTCTCGCTCACACCCGGCGTATCGCCGGCGGTCGCAACGTCAACCGAGAAACCGATATCTGGTTGAATGATATTTGTGGCCGTTTTCGCTCCGCGTAAGCCGACTTCCTCTTGAACAGTACCGACACCATAAACGGTATTAGGATGCTCAGCGTCTTTCAATTGCTTCAGTACATCGATCGCGATGGCACAGCCGATGCGGTTATCCCATGCTTTGGCCATCAGCAGTTTTTCATTTTTCATCACGGTAAATTCGCAAACCGGTACGATGGAGTCACCCGGGCGAACGCCGAACTCCGTAGCTTGCTCTTTGCTTTCCGCGCCGATATCGATGAACATCTCTTTTTTGTCAACGGGATTTTTGCGCGCTTCCGGCGATAGAATATGCGGCGGTTTCGAGCCGATCACACCGGGAATGTTCCCTTTGCGCGTCATGACGGTCACACGCTGGGCTTGCATCACTTGCTCCCACCAGCCGCCGAGCGCTTGAAAGTATAGGAAGCCTTTGTCGTCGATCCGCGTCACCATGAAACCGATTTCATCCAAATGTCCGGCTACCATAATTTTAGGGCCGTCCGGGACCGTGCCCGTTTTTTTGGCGATCAAACTGCCGAGATGATCAACCGTCACTTCGTCAGCGTAAGGGGCAATGTGCTCCCGCATAACGTCGCGCACTTCGTCTTCGTGACCTGGTACGCCGTTGGCGTCGGTTAGGGCTTTTAACATTTGCAAGGTAGAGTCCAAGGATATTCCTCCTCCATTAATTTTGACTATCAATCTATTATATATGACGATACAGATCATGTCATTAACTGGAAATCGATCATCTTATTCGCTGCACACAGTCCCAATTTTCTGTCTTGCCTCGGCACCTAGAAACGGTTGCGATCACGCTGTCCGTTTTTTTATGACTTTTGCATTGCAATTTTCTAAGGCCATACTTACTTAATATCTTATAAGAAATTCTTGAAATCACAGAAATTTATCGAACAGGGGGGTGTTATTATACGACTATAAATAGAGAAGAGGTGAGGATATGCAAGCGAGATTGGCAGCGGACGCCATTCCCCGCTCCCAAAAGCGGAATTCTTGGATAAGAACGATTCAAAAGTATAAAGTGATGTATATTCTTTTGTTCCCGGCATTACTTTACTTTGCCATATTCAAATACATTCCTATGGCGGGAATCATCATTGCTTTTAAAAACTATAACTTGGCGTTGGGACTTTGGGATAGCCCATGGGTAGGGTTTAAAAATTTTACAGATTTTATTAACGGTGTTTATTTCTGGGACATCATGAGAAATACGATTATTATATCGCTGTATAAGCTATTGTTCGGTTTCTCTGCTCCCATCGTACTCGCTTTGCTTCTCAATGAAGTTTATACCCAATGGTTCAAGAAAATCGTACAAACGATCACGTATTTGCCCCATTTTCTGTCGTGGGTCATCGTTTATGGACTGATGGTGGCATTATTAGCCCCAGGAGATGGCCTTTTTAATATGATTTTGAAGGAAAATGGTGTTGGGCCGATCTCCTTCCTAACGGAACCTGCTTGGGGAAGACTGCTGGTCATCTCATCTGAAATATGGAAGGACATTGGTTGGGGGGCGATACTGTACCTTGCTGCACTAGCGGGTATTGATCCAAGCTTATATGAAGCGGCTAGAATGGATGGCGCTTCCAAATGGAGACAGCTATGGCATGTCACATTACCTGGCATTCGAGGCGTCATTATCCTGATGCTGATTCTTAAATTGAGCCACATCCTGGACGCTGGTTTTGACCAAATCTTCATGTTTGCCAACAGTTTTAACCAGGAGAAGATCGATATTATTGACACATGGGTATACCGTGAAGGGCTGGAGCGTCTTAAGATTGGCTTGGCTACTGCTGTGGGGTTGTTTAAAGCTGTTATCGGATTTGTTTTAGTGTTGGCTGCGAATAAGATCGCCAAAAAATTCGATGGGCAAATTTGGTGAGGTGGTATGAGATATGATTAAACTGACGATCGGGGAAAAGGTATGGCAAGCAGCCGTTTATACGATTCTTATTCTACTATCACTGCTTTGCTTACTTCCCTTTTTATATGTGGTTGCTGTTTCGGTAACACCAGAATCAGAAGTGTTAAGAAGAGGCATTGTTATTCTACCAGAAACCTTTACCTTTGCAGCCTATAAAGAAGTATTCATTTCTCATGGGATAGGGCAAGCGTATAAAATTACGTTGTTTCGAACGATTGTAGGTACGGCGTTAAATGTTCTTTTTACGGTACTCGCGGCGTACCCGTTATCCAAAAAATATTTGCCGGGACGCAGTCCGTTTCTAATATTCATTGTGTTTACCATGATGTTCAGTGGGGGGTTAATTCCGACTTATTTGTTAGTCCGCTCGATGGGACTTCTAAATAGTCCTTGGGTATTAATTATTCCGCATCTGATTAGTGCATTTAATCTGGTGATTATTAAAGGCTTTTTCGAGCAATTGCCTGCTGAAATCGAGGAATCATCGAGAGTCGACGGCGCAAGTGAACTTCAGTCGTTATGGAGGATCATTTTACCCCTTTCTTTGCCCGTCCTTGCCACCATTTCCTTATTTTACGCCGTGGGCCATTGGAACAGTTATTTCGATGCGATTGTGTACTTAAATGATTCGAGCCTAATGCCGCTCCAAGTTGTCTTACGCAACATACTGCTTAACGTCGCAACACAAAGCGCGGATTCGATGGCCTCTTCCGGGGCGGTTAGCCAGTTCGCTGTGCAAATGGCCGCTGTCGTCGTGACGACGGTTCCGATTTTAATCGTATATCCCTTTATGCAGAAGCATTTTACGAAGGGTGTGCTCCTAGGCTCGATTAAAGGTTAAAAGGCAATTCTTATCTAGGTTGTTACGGGACACCGTGATAATATATATACAAGCTAAAGGAGAGGTCAATATGCAACGTAAAAAGATTTCATTACTTGTTCTGACTGCGATTGTTGGACTGGGAACGCTATTGTCAGGATGTGGGGACCAAGAAGAAGCTAAACCGACAGCTTCGAACAGTCCTCAATCCGAGGCTAGTAAGTCTGCGAACAAAATGAAAATCACGATGTTTAACCAAGGTACTTTCAATGCTGCCGCTCCGATACCGCCTCGTGAAGAAGATATTCAACGCCAAATGTTAGAAAAAGCATTGGACATCGACTTGGATATGATGATTCCTCAAGCTGGGCAAGCAACAACCAAACTGAATACGCTCATTGCAGGCGGGGATATTCCGGATTTGATCTTCTTGAAGAGTCGGGCTGATCTCGCGCAATATTACGACCAAGGCGTACTTGCGGATTTGACACCATATCTGGATCAATTTCCTGAATTGCAGAAGCGTTTTAGTAGTGATTCCTGGGAGGCGATGTCCTACCAAGGAAAAACGATTGGAGTCCCAGGTTATGATAATGTAAACGGTATCAGTCGAAGCTTCTTCATCCGCAATGATTGGCTGAAAAAGCTGAATATGGAAGTGCCAACGACACCTGATGAACTCTTTGAAGTTATGAAAGCCTTTACAGAGAAAGACCCAGACGGTAATGGCAAGAACGATACGTACGGATTCATCGGCGGTATGAATAAAGAAGGCAACCTGCAAACCTATGGGTTCGATAGCTTGATGTGGATGTTTGGCGTCAATCCTCCCTCGGCCATTGAAGTGAAAGATAATCAACCGATATTCCTATTTATCGATCCCAAAATGAAAGAGGCGCTTGCTTACATTCATAAAATGATGGAAGCCAATGTGGTAGACCCCGACTGGGTGACGATGAATACGCCTGATTTGTTGGACCAAAAGTTATTTAAAGGTAAAGTTGGCTTCATGATAAGAGATGCCCGTAGGCTGGAACCGGATTATCAACAGAAAATGAAAGAAATCAGTGGAGAGGTGCCGGAATGGATCGTCATTCCTCCAATGAAAGGTCCTTACGGTGATCAAATTGTAGAGAGAAAATCGTTCCAAGGCAATTCATGGGCCATATCCGCGAAAGCGGATAAGGACAAAATCATTCGGATCTTGTCCATGCTGAATTATCTCTTTACGGACAAAGAAGCCTATCCGAATTTTGCATACGGAATTAAAGGGATTCATTGGGATGTGGTGGACGGCAAGATCAAAAATAAAACCTCCGAATTATCGAAGGAAATGAAAGAAAAGTACCTATGGGTCGATCATTATAGAATGCCGCGCCGTGGTGATGATGCGGAGTACTTCAGCTTCCAAAATCCTAAGACAGCAGAAGCTTTCAAGAATAATCAGCAATATGTGGGGCCAACGTTGCCCGGAAATTTATTGACCGCAGACCCCAGTGATACCTTAGCAGCTGATCGCACACGTTACATTAATGAAAGCTTAGTCAAATTTATGACGGGCAAAGAACCTCTTTCCAACTGGGACAATTTCCTCCAAACGTTAGATACGAAGTTTGACATGCAGACCTATAAGGAAACAGCCATCAAGCAATTTAAAGAAGCAGGCATCATCAAGTAAAATAAGCGAAGAGAGTGGCTATTATAGCCCCTCTCTTTATTGTCATATGCTATTCTTAGTTTAATACGGAATTAGAAGGAAGATGATGGATGCGAAGAAGAATCAGCATGCCTTTAAAATTATTTTTTATCGTGTTTGCGTTTGTGTTAAGCTGCATCGTCTTGATCAGCCAATTGTCTTATCGCTATGTCCAAAAGGAAATAAGAACCAATGATATTTATTACACCAATCAAATCCTAGACAAAGTTGATCAGTATTTCACGGTTAATTTTTCTTCCTTCCAGACGATCCTATTTTCGGTCGAGACATCGGTAAAAGCCAACATCGACAATCCGGAAGTGATTAAAAAGCAATTAAGAGAGCTCTATGAACTCAACAGTAATTATGTCAGTAATATTTATTTGATCAAAAACGATTTATCCATTTTAGGTGGAAGTACACCAACTCGAATATTCGATGAACCTTTATCGGAAAGAGAACCTTTGTTTGATGCGGCTGACAAGAATAGACGGATTACCTTTGTCAGTAATCCTTACAAATCGAAGTATTCCGGCTGGACCGTTACGATGGTTCGATATCTGAACGGCGCTCCGTTTCCTATGGCCATTGCGGTTGATTTGGATCTAATTGCCATGGAAGAAACCTTGTTCAAGATTAATAAACAAGAACAAATGAACCTGGCTCTGATCACTGCTTCGGGTCAAATCATTGCCGGGTTTTCTGAAAATAAAGGACTGCTAAATGATCAAGATCATACGTTTTCAATCGGGGATACGTCAGCGGAACAAATTCTGGATACGACAGAAACAAGCTTTCAACTGCATACCAAGGATGGCATTCCGGTCACCCTGCTGAAAAAACCGATGGAGAAATTCAACTGGACCATCATCTCGATCAACGATGAATCACGTTTGAAAGCTGCTTTGTCCCGATTGGAAACCTATTATTTCGAGCTTCTAGCTGCAGGACTTCTCTTAAGCTTGTTTATTTCTTTTTTTATTGCCAAATATATAAGAAATCCACTTTATGCGCTCAAAACAAAAATGAAGCGGGTGGAGCAAGGCATCCTCACAACGACAATCACGATTAACCGAAATGATGAGTTTGGTGATCTTTCCCGAGCCTTCGATCGTATGCTGCAGCAAATTGTGGAACTGATTCGGCGAGGGGAGCTTCATAATGAACTTGAGCGAAAGCTGGAAATCCAAGTGCTGCAGTCTCAAATTAATCCTCATTTCCTCTATAACACGCTTGGTTCGATCAGCAATGTTATACGCCTCGGACAAATAGAGAAAGTAGATGTGGTGATCGGGTCGCTCATTTCATTATTGGAATACGGGATTGATGATGCTTCGGAGAAGGTATCACTTCATCAGGAATTGCGAAATGTATCGGACTATATCGAGATCCAGAACATCCGCTATAACCGAAACTTTCAATTGATTGAGAATATCGAAGCAGGGTTACTAGATTTTCCGGTTTTTCGAATGCTGCTGCAGCCTCTTGTGGAGAATAGTATCTTCCATGGTTATAACGGAGGGGGGATCGAAGGCCCTATCACGATTCATGCGTATAGAGAGAGCGGCTTCGTCATCATCGAAGTCGTTGATCAAGGCGAGGGGATTCCGACGGATAAAATAAAGCGTATTTTACATACAGAACCGAGTGATGTGGAAGTGAAAAGGAAGAGAATCGGGTTAAATAATATTCATGGTCGTATAAGACTTCACTACGGAGAACAGTTCGGGCTCCAAATCATAAGCATACCGAAGGAAATAACCCGTGTTCGCGCTTTATTCCCAGCAGGCTTGTATAAAGGAGATGCATGATGGTGAGACACTACACTTGCTTCATTGTGGACGATGAAGATCTAATCATTCAGAGATTGGAATTGTTTTTTAACGAGCTCTCCCTTAGGGATAGTCGATTTCTTCTAGTGGGAAAAGCGAATAATGGGCTGAACGGGATCGAGGAGATCGTAAAGCTTAAGCCGGATATCGTGATATCTGATATCGTTATGCCGCGAATGGATGGAATTTCTATGATTGAGCAGCTAAAGCCAGAGCTTCCCCATACCCAATACATTCTATTGACCGCCTATTCATCCTTTGAATATGCGCAGCGAGCTATTCAAGCCAACGTATTGGAGTACATTGTTAAGGTTCCGCTGAGGGAAGCGGATTTGAATCGAGCTTTAGATAAGGCAGCCGGGATCATTAATGAGGTTAAGAAAAAAGAAGCGGAAATTCAATCATTAAACGTATCCGTGCTTGAAAATAAATATCGAGTCCGCAAGCAATTTTTTAACGAGCTAATTAGAGGAGAAATTTCGTCTCATCGGGCATCGGATTTTGCCAATCCCATGCAGTTCCATTTCTTTCAAGCCAACTATTGCTGCTTCATTGTTGAAATGAATCTGTATGAAAGTTTCCGTAACGAATATGCAGCCGCTGATCAAAACATCTTGAAATATGCGATGACGAATATTATCGAAGAAACAGTGATGAGTGGTGGCATAGGTGTAGCTGCGGAGCTATCTGATAATCGTTTTATTGGCTTTCTTTCCTGGGAAAATCATCGCAGTGATATGGAAACGGAATATGCATGCCAGTCATTGGGGGGGCAGATCATCTCTCATTTGCATCAATATTTGAATCAAAGGGTATCCGTCGCTTTTGGAGGTCCGCACCGAGGGTGGGAATCTATCAAACAAGCGTACACGGAAGCTAAAAATGTGAGTGACGATTTCTATTATCATACCGAGAAAGTACTCAAAACACCCTTGCATCGGTTTCATTACCATAATGACAGAAAAGAGGACGTTCAGCAGAAGCTGGCTGATTTTCTTGCTTGGGTGAAAAGGAATGCTTCCAAAGAAGAGATAGAGAAAGAATTTGCTGATTTGAACCAATTTGTTATGGACCATAAAATTCAAAAGTCCATCATGGCACCCATGCTTCGAGACTTGTACAGAGACATTACGCTGAAGTTTAAATCGGGGAACAAGTTGACCACGGAAGTAGCAGAGTTCCCGATCGAATTTATGGCTTTTCGGGAACAGCTTGCTTATATTGTTGACTTCACATTCGAATATGTACACGCGGGCCAACTTGTACATCGTGCAGAAATCATGCTTGCCATGCAGTTTATAGAGAAAAACCTCAAACAGCGATTAACGCTCGAGGCGATTGCCGAGGAAGTGAATTTAGCACCATCGTATTTTAGCAGCTTATTCAAAAAAACAATGAACGAAGGCGTGATCAGCTACATCAACCGTAAAAAAATTCAATTATCTCTCGAGCTGTTACATGTTCAGGATTATTCTTTATTGGAATTGTGCGATGAAGTGGGTATCGTCAATGAAGGTTACTTTTGCAAATTATTTAAAGAATATACGGGCGATACGCCTAAGCAATATCGGATAAAAATGACAAGGTACGAATCCAAATAAGGATGCAAAAAATGTGTGATTTTTTCGCGAAATCATGTAAAAAAAAAGGGATTAAAAGGACTACCATGATAGAAGGATCTAATCATGGAGGTTATCGAAATGGAGCTTATTAAAGCAGATGTAACCGTCGTAGGCGGAGGTATTGCTGGGATATGCGCTGCCATAGCTGCCGCACGCCAAGGACTGCAGGTTTCACTTATTAATGATCGACCGGTTCTTGGAGGAAATGCGAGCAGCGAGGTCAGGGTTCATATCAACGGATCGGCATATCTCGGAAACAGTCCATCTTATTATGCTCGTGAGGGCGGGTTGGTGGAAGAACTCAAGCTGAAGATCTTTCACTATAATCCGTTATACAACAAGAAGCTTATGCTTTCGCTTTCGGATACGGTCTTGCTCGACATGGTCTATGATGAGCCTAACATTTCTCTATTCCTGAATACTTGCGTGCATGAAACGGGGATGGAGAACGGCAGAATTCAATGGGTGGAGGGCCTTCAATTGGCTTCCGAGAGAAAATTTCGTTTTGAAAGCCGAACCTTTATCGATTGCTCAGGAGATGGGGTTGTCGGATATCAGGCAGGTGCCCACTTCCAATGGGGGAGAGAAGCGAAGCATGAATACAAGGAAGAATTGGCCCCAGATGTCGCGGACCATTACACCATGGGCGATACGATCCTGTTCCAAGCCCGTGACGTAGAATATTCCGTTCCTTACAAAAGGCCTGGCTTTGCCTATGATATTACGAAGTTGGCTTTTTTCGATAGTATCCGAAAAGGCTTGAACCATCGGTCTTTCCCAAGGAAAATCAACGGACTTGGCGGATTGTGGTGGCTGGAATACGGCGGACATCTGGATATTATCAAGAATAATGAAGACATTGCATTAGAACTGCGGAAATTGGTGTACGGGATTTGGGATTATATCAAAAATAGCGGCGAATTTGATGATGTAGACAATCTCATCTTGGATTATGTATGCCCGATTCCGGGAAAGCGGGAGTCGAGGCGGTTTATTGGGGAACACATGTTGTCTCAGAGCGACCTTACAGCAAAGCCGCATTTCGAAGATGCTGTATCCGTCGGAGGATGGTATATGGATTTACATGCGAATAAGGGCATCTACGATGAGGGGCCGGCTACAGCATGGAATTTCGTGCCTGGATTGTACAATATTCCTTTCCGCAGTTTATATTCACGAAATATTCCTAATCTCATGTTCGCTGGTCGCAATATCAGTGCTACCCATGTGGCTTTCGGATCTACAAGGGTTATGGCAACCTGTGGTTGTATGGGGCAGGCGGTTGGAACGGCTGCTTCGTTATGCTTGAAATATGAGGTAGACCCCGCGGACATCGTCGAAGCCCATATGGGGGAGCTGCAGGCGCTACTGCTTCGAGACGGGCAAACGATTGTAGGGCTTCAAGAGAAATTGGATCCTTACTTCGCTGACGGATTGACTATTCGTGCCTCGTCTCAGCGCAGCTATGAGAATCTTCATCCAACCGAAGAGATTTCCTTGGCGAAAGCGTTGTGTTTGGTCTTGCCGATTCAGACATCCGTGGCTGAGAGCGTACGGATCAAAATTAAAAATATGTCCAAGCATTCGGAGACGCTGCATGTGAAGCTGCTTGGCGGGGATCGGAAGGAAAACTACATTCCCACCAGCGCGTTGAAAGACTACCGCTTGGTTATTGCAGAAGGTCATGACGACTGGATTACGCTAGACTTGGGCTGCAAGAAGCCAGCTGACGACAAAATCTACATCGTATTGGAAGGTACGGCGAGCCTTGCCGTATATGGCAATGAAGAGAAATTGACAGGAGCGGTCAGCTTCCATTATAGGCCGGAAGAGCCGTCTATGCTGAAGAAATTCAATAAGAACATTTGCTTTAAGGATCTGTTGCCATCCCAGAATATGTATAATCCCGAGAATGTCATCAACGGCTTCTCCAGACCGTATGGTCTGCCGAACGGCTGGATTTCTGAACGTACGGAAGGAAAGGAATGGTTGGAATTCTGTTATGCAAGCCCCAAACATGTCGACGAAATCCATCTTGTTTTCAATTCACAGTTAGATTTGGAGCATTTCGATGACCCGATCGAGCCGCTTATCCAAGATTATGATGTGACCTTAACCTTAGAAGACGGAACCGAGAGGGAAATCATCATCCGTGGGAATTATCTTACGTTGAATAAACATAAGGTGGATGCGAAAGCTGTAACCCGAATCCGGATTAATTTCTGCGCAACGTACGGTTCGCCTTATTATGAAGTATTTGCTGTAAAATGGTTTGCTCCTAAAACAATAAGTGAGGTCAGGTGAAGTCGTGATGATGAAGGAATTATTCCCTCGAAGAGGGCTGCCTAATGTCATTCCTAAGTTGGAAAATGGGGATACCGTAACAATCGTCTACTTTGGCGGCAGTAATACGCGTTCGGAAGGATACAGGGTCATGACAGCGGATTGGCTTCGAGGGCAATATCCCAATGCGGATATCCGCTCTGTGAATGCAGGCATTTCTGGGACAGGATCGGACCTCGGCTGCGCCCGTCTGGAGATGGATGTACTGCGTCATCAGCCTGATCTCGTATTTGTTGAATTTGTGGGTAACGACGGCGGAGATCCCGAATCCAAGGCGCGGATCGAAGGAATTGTCCGTCAGATCCGCAAGCAGAGCCGGTATACCGATATCCTGTTCGTTTATACGCTGAAGGAGCGGGATGTGCCCGGATTTCAGTCTGGGGTATACCAGAAGGGGGCTATCATGCAAGAGGAAGTGGCCGATTATTACGGTATTCCTTCGATTCATCTGGGCGTAGCGGTCAGTCAACTGGTGTCCGAGGGAAAGCTCATTTTCACCTCTAGTGCAGACCAGACCAATCCAGGAGCCATTATTTTTACGCATGATTCGATCCATCCGACCATTCCCGAAGGACACCAGATTTACACGGATACGATCACCCGGTCATTTGAGAAAATGAGCGAACTTCGAGATCATCCGGGAAGTTTGGAACATCACTTGCCTCAGAATCCGTTGGTCCCGTCTAATCCTTGGGAGTATGCGACCATGCTGCCACTGGATCGTCTTACTCAATTTTCCGTAGGATGGTCTTACATGACTCCCGATGATTCATCGTTAGTGCGCGAGTACAATTGGTTGTTCCCCGGCCTATGGCGGGCAGTCGATCCTGGAGAGGCTATCACGGTGGCGTTCGAGGGCACCCATATCGGGCTATTCGATATTGGTGGGCCTGATTCTGGCAGATTGAAGGTATCGGTGGATGGCGGGGAACCCTTTGTTGTCGATCGATTCACACCACACAACGATCATAATCGAAATCAGTACGTATTCTTGCCGGAGCTCCCAAATGGGAGACATACGGTTCGCTTCGAAGTCGATACCGAGAAGACAGACAAAGCGGCCGTGTTTGAGGCATGTGGCAATGAACGAAGTATGGAGCATGTTCGGCAGCATCCAGCTTGGTATGAACAAACGGTGATCCAGCTTGGGAAGTTGCTATTGGTGCAGCCGCCATTATAATTGATCATTAAGCTTTGTCCACTTGGAAGACCTACATCATATCTGACTGCAGTTGAACGGTTAGCTAGGATGTAGGTTTTTTTACTTAAAATCTTATAAGAAATTCTTGAAATGAAATGTTTATTCATTGTCTTAAAAAACCTGTACCGGCATCTTTTTCCGGTTACAGGTTTTACTAATTTATGATGGAACGATCTCAGATCTTGAATAAGGAGTGTCCTCATCAAATATTCAATCCATTTTATCATGGAAGAGATTTGGAGATTTTTCACCAGAGCCTAGAAGTTTATTATACAATATACATAAATAGTAAATGGTTTATTTTGGATATTAATCCTAATAAGAGTCGCGTTCACTATTCTATAGGTTGGAGGAGTTATGTACAAAATTGCTGTAGTCGATGATGAGGAGTTAGTGCGAGAAGGTATTGAAGAGCTCATTCATTGGAAGGATCATGGGTTCATTTTCATAGGCAGCTTTGAAAATGGTCTTGAAGCCATGGAAGCATTTGAAGAGCATATACCTGATGTGGTTTTGACTGACATATATATGCCTTTTATGGATGGACTTGAGCTAACACGTCAAATTTTTGATAAATATCCTTATGTCAAAGTCGTTGTGCTGACAGGTTATGATGAATTCGAATATGTACAGCAGGCAATTAAGCTAAAGGTTTATGATTATTTGTTGAAGCCCATTTCTTCTAGTCAATTACGGGCTGTACTTAATAAAGTGAAATTAGACATGGATGAGGAATTTAGACAGAAAGAGGATTTGAATAAACTTAAAAGTCAACTCAATATAAGTCTTCCGCTTCTTAGAGAACGATTCCTTGAATCGATGGTCACTAACGTTTTAAAGAAAGAAGTATTGAATGAGAAACTTGCCCTTTTTAATATTCAACTGACTGGATCTTTCTGTATGGCGGTTGTCATTGATATCGATGATTTTGGTGAGCGAAGCAACTCATTCTCAGTGATCGAACAGGAACTGATGCGCTTCGCTGTCTGTAATATCGTCGAAGAAATCATGGGAGAGAAGAAGGGCGGCATCGTATTTCGGAGCCGTGACGACAAAATTGTATCCATACTTTCTAGCGATGATATGAACAGCGTTTATGCATTGGCTCAGGCTCTCTCAGAAGAAACACGTCAATGTGTGAGGAAGTTTCTGAAGTTTACAGTAACCATCGGAATTGGAAGCGCTTGCGTTTCCTTACAAGAAATCGCCGTATCGTATCAAAAAGCGATTTCAGCGCTAGATTATCGCTTTTTAATAGGTAAAGACAATGTGATATCTCTTTCCGATCTGGAAGGATCTGATAAAAGTCCTGTTGAAATTTCGAACGATTGGGAAAAAAAGCTGGTTTTGGCTTTGAAAACAGGTACAGCAGAAGAAGTTGATCTCGTTATTGAAGATTGTATAAGAAATTTAAAGCTGGCAAGAATTCCGATGCAGACGTGTTTGATTTATATTCAAAAAATCGGTATAACGCTTATGAGTACAATTAATGAATTGGGGGGATTGGAGTTATTTGTAAATCCGATTAATCCTTTTGACGAAATATACACATTTAAGACATTGATCGAAATCGAATTGTGGCTAAAAGGAATTTGTAAACAGGTAATCGGATGTATTACAGGAAAAAGGAACAATATCTCGAAAAATAAAGTTATTTTGGCTGAAGACTATATCATGGGCAACTATTCAAAAGAAACTTTATCTGTAAACGATGTGTGCCAGCATCTTCAAATGAGTCCAAGCTATTTTGGTACAATCTTTAAATCGCATACCGGGGAAACTTTCATTGAATATCTCACTCGAATCCGGATAGAGAAGGCCATGGAGTTGTTGAAATATTCCGATTTCAAAACGTATGAAATTGCGAACAAAACAGGTTATCGAGATCCTCACTATTTTAGTTTAATATTCAAAAAAAGAACGGGTCTCTCATCAACAGAGTATCGTGAGAAAATTAGAAGCGAATTGAAGAACGGGTTGGAAGGGTGAAGTACAATGCGTCGGTTTGCGTTTACCCGTATTCAATCGAGTATAGCAGTGGCTTTCTCCTGTCTCATTTTATTGACTACTATCATTATGAGCTTCAGTTCATATCAGTTATCCGCAGATGCAGTTAGGACAAAATCACAAGATTATACATCGCAAATTATCGATCAAGTAGACAGGAATATTAAATCGTATATTACGAACATGGAATACACCACGCTAATGGCCCTTAATAATGCGGATATAAGGAATTTCATGAGTTCTCCGAATAATAACACTCTGAAAATTGATGACGAAGCAAGGCTTCGAATACGCAATTATTTTCAATCTATACGGAGTTCTCGCAAAGATATTTCGTCTATCATTCTAGCGGGTGATAAGGGTTCTTATTACGTATCCGATCGATCCGATGCAAATTTGAAGCCTAATCTAAACTTAAGCAACCAGTCTTGGTTTGTTAATGCGAAGGAGGCACAAGGGCTAGTCGTTATCTCTTCGCCGTATGTTCAACATATATATTTGAAAGAATACCGTTGGGTCATCTCGTTTAGCCGAGAAATTCGGAGCGACAATGATAAACAGAGTCTCGGCGTTTTCTCGATCGATTTGGACTTTGATGTGATTAACAACATTTGTAGCGACATTAGCATTGGTCAACGCGGATATATTTTTATCGTCGATAAAGAGGGGAATGTTATCTATCATCCTCAACAACAAATCGTATATAGTCAATTAAAGTCTGAAATGATTGAGCAAGTTCTTCGCTATGACAATGGCAGTATTGTTATAGATGAAGGCGCTAACAGCCGTATGTATACAACGAAAGATACTGGATATGGATGGAAAATCGTTGGTGTTGCATATTTGGATGAGCTTGTGAGCAATAAGGAGGCAATGAAACGCTCCTTTCTATTCACGGGCGCTCTATGTATCGTGATCGGTCTAATTTGCGCGGTCATTATTTCTCATAAACTTTCACTTCCGATCAAACGGCTGGAATCGTATATGCGAGAAGTTGAGGAAGGGAACTTCAATATAAGATCAGATATTATATCAACAAATGAAATTGGTAAATTAAGCAAACGTTTTAATATTATGATCGGTAAAATAAGAGAATTGATGAATCAAATCGTGGTGGAGCAGGAGTTTAAACGTAAAAGCGAACTAAAGGCGCTCCAAGCGCAAATTAATCCGCATTTTCTATATAATACCCTAGGTTCGATCGTTTGGATGGCAGAAGGAAAGAAAATGGAAGAAGTTGTGACGATGACCTTAGCTCTAAGTAATTTGCTGCGAGCCAGCATAGGCAAAGGCAGTGAATTAATTCCGATTCAAGTGGAAATAGAGCATATCACAAATTACTTGACGATTCAGAAAATGCGTTATAAGTCAAAACTGGATTTTCGAATTGACATCGACGAAGGAATTTGGCATTGCAAAATACTTAAGCTTGTTTTACAACCGCTGGTTGAAAATAGCATTTATCATGGGATTAAATATAAAAGCGGACCGGGGATAATCCATATTATTGGCGAAAAGTCACTGGATTGTATTTTACTGAAAGTGATCGATACCGGTATAGGTATCGATTCTGAGAAACTGCAACAAATCTTATCGAATCACAATAGTATCGAAGACAAAGGCGTTGGCGTGATAAACGTAAATGAGAGGATACGGCTTTCTTTCGGGGAACCGTACGGTTTAAGCTTTAAAAGTCAGGGTGAAGGTACTGAGGTTACGATATGTATCCCCATTATAGAATAAGGAAGGCGAAACGATGCGAACAAGGAAAATGGCATTACTTACCATTGTACCACTGCTTTGCGCCGCTTTCGTCTTGATGGTGCGCTTCATTGATTTTACCCCAGAAAAAGTACTAGAGACTAAGCCCAAAATAATCATAGTTACAAAGACGAGCGATCCGAACGTAGAGTATTGGCGAACGTTGGCTGCAGGTGCGAAGGTTGCTGCAAAAGAATTCGGAGCACAGGTGGAAATCGTAGCTCCACGCTTGGAAAATGATGCGGACAATCAAATTAAAATCGTGGATACCATCCTAAAGTATGGACCACTGCCCGAAGGCATTATTTTGGCTCCAATAGATGCTGAAAAGATGACTCTAATTGCTGAAAAAATTATAAACGCAGGTGTACCGCTTATTACAATTGATGCGCAGTTAACAGGAAACCTCGCGAGTAGTGTAATTGCCACGGATCATTTTGCAGCAGGGATGAAAGCTGGAGAAGAAGCTTTAAGGTTGCTTTCTGCTCGCTCCAGAATTTCCATTATTAATTTTGATCAAGGCTCCTTGTCACAGATGGAAAGGGAAAGAGGTGTGAGGCGGGTGCTTGTGAAGCATCCAGGAATCGAAATCATGGATACTTATTATAGCAGTGGAGAAAATGCAGCTTACGAGTTCACTAAACAACTTCTCAGTAATCCTGATTCCGTAGACGCTATCATTGCTTTAAACGAGACGGGAACTAAGGGCGCAGCTAGGGCAGTGAAAGAACTTGGTTTGTCTGGAAAGGTGAAACTAGTCTGTTTCTCCAGCTCAATTGAAGAGATTCACCAACTTGAAGTAGGAGAGATTCAAGCCCTAGTTGTACAAAAGCCATTTAATGTGGGCTACTTAGGGGTAAAGACATCCGTACAGCTTCTGAATAGGGAGAAAATCAGCCCTCAAATTGATACTGGCTCCGAAGTTATAACAAAATTCAATATGTATAACTATGAAATTGAAAAGCTGCTTTTTCCATTTGGCGAAAGGTAGGGGACCATGTGTAGTAAATGGACGAGACTTATTGTTTTTCTCATATGGATGGGCTTATTGATAATTGGATTACATTCGGAGCAACCAGTAAAGGCTGTTAAGCGTTCGGCGACTGGAATTACAAACAATACCTTTTTTGAAGGAGTCAAACTGAAAGCGGCTTTAATCGGTGGGGGCACTTACGAGTCCTTATATGAGTCCATTCATAAGTTTGAGCAAGAGACAGGCGCAAAGGTAGAGATCATATTTAAAGATAATAATTTTAATTTGGACAAGAAGCTGAAAAACGATTTTACAGCTAATAAAATTGACTATGACGTTATTTCAACGCATTCCAGTCAATTCCCGGGCTACGCGGATGCACTTGTATCATTGGAGTATTTATTTACTGAGGATGAGCTCAGAGACTTCTCTCCATCGATATTAAATGCCGGTAAAATAGATTCGAGACTGTACATGATTCCAAGGCTCGCAGATATTGGCGTGTACTATTATAGGACGGATTTGTTTTATGACGAAACGAACAGAAGCAAGTTTAAGAGCGAATATCATTATGATCTGGCACCTCCAAGAACGTTGGAGCAATTGAAAGACATTTCAATTTTTTTTGCCAAGCAAGGTACGGACCTATCAGGAACACAATTTGCAGGCAAGGAAGAAGCATTATCAGGCCGTTTCATGGAACTGACGCAAGCGTTTGGTGGTGATTTTTTTGATGATAAAAGGAATGTCATAATAAATCAATCAGGCGGCTTGAGGGCAGCTCAATATTTGCGTGATCTGTATGTAGCGGGCGCAATGCCAAAAGGTGTTATTGATTTCCTGTGGGATGAAGTAGAAAATAACTTTGCGAATGGAAAAATCGCCATATATTCGGATTGGCCGGGGTGGTATTTTACACTCGATGATCCGAAAAGTTCAAAGGTTGCGGGCAAGTTTGACGTAATTCGTGCGCCTGAAGGGCCAAGTGGCATTCATCCAGGTTGGGGTGGAGTTCATGGATTCGCAATAACGAAAGCTAGTAAGAATAAACAGGCAGCTGCTGCACTTATCAAGTTTTTGACAAACGCTGAAAATATGACGAACGAATCAAAGCTGGGTGCAACTCCTGTTCGCCTCTCGGTATGGGATCAAGTATTAAATGATGCAAAAAAAGGAGATCAGCGAAAGCAAAACTTCTACAATACATTAAATATTGCTTTAAAAGAGGATTTTCGCACACCTCCGCCGATTAAACAGTGGATTCCGTTATCCAATATTTTATATCCGTACCTGCAAAAAATCATTATAGGTGATATGTCACCTAAGGAAGGATTAGATGCCGCAGCAAAGGGAATCACAGAAATGATGAATCAAACCAAATGAAAACATGTACAAAAGCTGCTCTTTCTCTTCGAGGAAGGCAGCTTTTTTTATTAAAAGTGGAATTTTAGACCATCATCGGGGAAATTTCTATTAACTCTCGAGGACATTCACGTTAATCTATTCATAAATCATACATGAAACATGTTATAGATATCAAAGTAAACAAAAAGGGGAACGGGAGGAAAGATTATGGGAAAAAATTCAAATGTAATCATGGAATCTCAGCTAGGTTATCCCAAAAAAGGAGTTCTATTATCAATCTTGAAACGAAGTGATACAAGTGTAGTTGTGGCTTCATTGATCCTATTTATCGTATTTGCAATGGGATCTTCCAGTTTTTTATCTTCGTACAATTTGTTTAATGTCTTTAGAACCACATCCTTGTTCTTATTCGTTGCTCTAGGTCAAGCGATTGTGCTGGTCATTGGTGGAATGAACTTGTCCTTAGGGGCGATTGGCGGACTCTCAGTCGTTACAGCAGGCTATACCATGCATACACTGGGATTACCTGGCCCCGTGGCAGTCCTATTCGCACTCATCATTGGAGCAGCAGCTGGTTATCTCAATGGTATTGTAATCGTTCGTTTGAAATTGAATGCGTTTGTCGTGACACTGGCGACTTCATTTATTTTTACGGGTCTTGTATTTGGTATATCCAAAGGATTTCCTTACACGAATATTTCGAAGGGGTTTACTTTTATTGGAAGGGAGGGCTTGCTCGGATTACCTTATTTATTTTGGCTTATGATTTTTACGTTAATCGTCTTGTGGTATGTGTTTAAGTACACCGTGATCGGAAGACAAATTCTTGCGACGGGCGGGAATTTGGTAGCTGCACGCTATTCGGGAATTAAAACGGACAAAATCATTCTGATGGGCCATGTGTTATCAGGTATATTTGCTGCTATTGCAGGTGTGTTATGGATCTCCAGAATGGGGTCGGCTACACCGGCAACAGGAAGCGATTGGATGATTATTTCGTTCGCTGTGGCCGTCATTGGGGGAACTGCTCTAAATGGAGGAGCCATAAGCGCGATAGGGCTTTTTGCAAGTTCGCTAATGATTGCACTCATTAATAATGGATTAATTATGCTTGGTGCCAATGTATATTATGAACAAACTTTCCTTGGGGCCATCATCATGCTTGCAGTCATCGCAGAGAGTTTACGAATCAAATATAGTTCACGCCGAAAAAAATAAGAGAGGAGAGAATGTATGCTGGAATTGAGGAGTGTTAGCAAATTTTTTCCAGGTGTTAAGGCGCTCGACAATGTGTCCATAACATTCAAACCTGGTGAAGTTCATGCACTGTTAGGGGAAAATGGCGCAGGGAAAAGTACGTTAATCAAAATCATCTGCGGCATATATCAACCCGATGAAGGCGAGATTCTATTAAACGGTAAGAAAGTGCGATTCGAAAGCTTTCGTGATGCCTTGGATCACGAGATAAGTATTGTGAATCAGGAAATACAAGTTATTCCTCAATTCAGTATTGCTGAGAATATTTTTATAGATAAGATCGAAAAGTTTGCAAGCGCTGGCATTGTCAAATGGAAACAGATCAATACCGAGGCAGCCAGATATTTAAAGATCGTCGGTTTGGAAATGGATCCTGCAACCTTGATTGCCGGACTGAGTGCAGCACAGAAGCAGCTCGTTCAAATCGCCAAAGCGATATCTTCAAATGCAAAGGTGTTGCTGCTCGATGAACCGACTTCCTCACTAACGAAACATGAAGCCTTAAAACTATTCACGCTTGTGACTAAATTAAGAGAACAAGGTGTAGTGCTTATATTTGTGTCGCATAAACTTGAGGAGGTTCTATCCCTTTGTGATAAAGTATCCGTCATTCGCGATGGCAAGTATGTGGGTACTATGGATCGTGGGAATGTGACCAAACAAGATATCGTCAAAATGATGATTGGCCGGGAAATGAAAGATCATGATTTAGGTCAGTTGGATATTAACACAAACAATAAAGTGCTAGAAGTGAAGCATCTAACGCAAGCAGGGCGATTTAACAATATTAATCTGGATTTGCACGAAGGTGAAATATTGGGCTTTTATGGCCTTGTAGGATCCGGAAGGACAGAATTAGCCAAGATCTTGATCGGCGAAGATAAGATGGACGCTGGTGAAGTATGGATACACGGCAAGAAGGCGTCTATTCATAGTATGGCGGACAGTCTATACAAATATCGATTAGGATATGTTTCCGAGAACCGCAAGGAAGAAGGCCTTCTTCTGGAGGAAACTGTAAAAATAAATATCGGAATCACCATCTGGAAGAAAGTTGTTCAGCCTGCGATCCATAAAATAAATTTGAAATTGGAAGAATCCGAAGCAGAGCAAATGATTAAAGCTCTTCATATCAAAGTTAATAATTCTGACGATATTGTTGGTGGACTGAGTGGGGGTAATCAGCAAAAAGTAAGTATTGCGAAGTGGATCGCCGCAGGCTGTGATATTTTAATTATCGATGAACCTTCTGTTGGTGTCGATGTCGGGGCGAAGGAATACATTCATCAGCTGATTTGGAATTTAGCGAAGGTTGAGAAGAAATCGATTATCGTCATTTCATCTGACTTGCCTGAACTGTGTACGCTCGCTAGAAGAATCCTCGTATTTCGAGAGTTTCAAATTGTAGGTGAACTCAATGATATTAATGATAGACCTTACTCGTATGAGGAGTTAAGCGGAAGGATTGGTCAATATTTAGCTTAACGCATGTAAAGTTGTTGAATTGGGGTTATATACGCCCAGTTAACATAGCTTTGAAAGGATTAGTAGAGGAGGAAGAATAAAATGGGAAAAACAAAGAAGAACGCTCTTGTTTCACTCATGGTACTTTCACTTGTAGGCACGCTGGCAGCTGGTTGCAGTACCTCTAAGGGAGGAGATCAAACGGCTTCCAGAGAAACTGATTATAAATTAGGTTGGTATGCCTCCGCTCCGCACCCCTATTTTGAAGAAGTGAAAAAAGGTGTCGAAGCTTTTGAGAAAGAATACGGCATTACTATAGAGAAACAAATTGGTCCAGACTGGAATCAAACGAGCGAAACTGACAATGTAGGCGCCTTAGCGGCTAAAGGGATTAAATACTTTTCCATATACCCATCTGACGGTAGTGGAGCAAACGGATTGTACGAAGAATTAACCAATCGTGGCGTGAAGATTGTCAATTTCGGCGCATCTACAGTTCAACCAACGACAGCATCTTTCTTTGTCGGAACAGACGCTAAGAAGGCGGCAATGGTTGCTACAGAAAAGCTGATCGAATTGATGGGAGACAAAGGGAACATCATTAACATACTTGAAGTGTTGGAAGATTCTAATACGATTCTACGCAAACAAGGTGTAGAAGAAGTTGTGAAGAAACATCCAAATGTAACAATTATTCAAGAGATTTCTGGCATGAAGAGTACGGAAGAAGCTGTTCAGAAGATTGACAGTGTTATAGCCGCAAATATCGATAAGGTAGACGGTATTATTGCTACCGGATTTACGCCTACTGTTGCAATAGCTCAGGTTATGGGTGATTACAAAAGCAAAGGCAACAAGCGAACGATTCATTCTATTGGAATTGATACGGATCCAATTGTTGTAAAAGCCATTAAAGATGGCACCGTAGATGCGACCATTGCACAGAATTCATTCGGTGCAGGCTACTTGTCTATGTTGTTGTTGAAAAAAATGGCCGACGGATGGGCACCAAAACAAGATTCATACGCAGTCGATGGCGGTATTGTTGTCGTTACGAAAGACAATGTTGATACGTTCCAAGACGATATTATGAAAGTAACAAATGATCTTAAAGCGAACTTAGAAATAAAGTACTTGGAGAAAAAATAAAAGAAATTGAAAGGGGAAGGGCGTATGAAGAACAGATCGTTCAGACTTGTCGGATTCCTGTTGGTGCTTGGGTTGCTAATGGCGCAGATTCCGGTTGTGTCCGCAAATGCGCCGTTGCAGGCAAGTGGTGATCTGGTGAGCAATCCAAATTATGCGCTTGGCGCTAAGGTTACCGCGTCGGAAGCTTACAAAGACGGAAACTATGATCTGAAGGCCGAATACGCGGTAGATGGCGATAAATCCACCTGGTGGGCAACGAAAAACGATTGTGTCAGCGCGACCTATGAGTTATCGCTGAAAAGCGCTTCGAAGATCAACCAGTTGGGTCTACATGAATACGGCATCTACAATAATTTGAAAACGGTTACAGTCGAGTATAAAAGCGGCAGCAACTGGACGGCGGTTTCCCATGTCAAAAAGCCTGTGTATGCTGGTCAGTCCCGCACCGTCGTGTTCGATGAAGTGATGGCTAGTGAATTCCGGCTGACCTTGACGACGGTGAATCCTCCGGAGGGTTTGAATTTCAGCGAAATTCAACTGTGGTACGAATTGCCGATTTGGGTTCAGGCGACGGCGACCAATTCCGACAACAGTAATCCCGCCCTCAATTTGGTGGATGAGGACCCTGCCACCGCCTGGCTCTCCGACGGCAGCGAGAAGCAGTCCGTGATCGAAATCGAGTACGGCGTTGCCAAGATCGTCAATACAATCACGGTAGACGAGGCCAAGCAGACGACCGGCAAGCTCAAGACCATTCAGGTAGCGTACTGGGACGGCGCGGCGTGGAGAACACTGAAAACGGTGGACTGCGCAAAGCTACCGTACAAAAAGAATATTTTCTTTGCGTCTGTCACCACCAGCAAGATTCGGCTGACCGTGAAGACGGACACGAACGGGGCCATGAAAATCAACGAGATCACCGCCCAGGAATACCCCGCAGCAGATATACCGCTGGACACGGGCCTGATTGAGCTGGAACCGAATGTGGTGCCGAGCGAGCACCAGAAGACAATGGTAGATCGCGGCTACACCATGTTCCTCCACTTTGGTATCAATACATTCACCGAGAACGAATGGTCTTACGGTGATCTCTCTCCCGCTACATATGCGCCGACCTCCATCGACGCCGACCAGTGGGTAAAAACTGCCAAGGAAGCCGGAATGAAGACCGTGCTTCTGGTGACCAAGCACCACGATGGCTTTGCCCTGTGGGACAGCGCTTACACCGATTACGATGTCGGCAATCCGCTGTCCGGAAGCCACATCGATGTATTGCAGGCGGTCTCCGACGCCTGCAACAAGTACGGCATCAATATGGGCGTCTACTACTCTGCGTGGGACAACAATTGGGATCGAAAATACGGTAAGCAGAATGACGCCAAATACAACGAGTACGCCAGGAATCAATTATCGGAGATCATGAGTGGCAAATACGGCCTCAAGGACGAAAACGGCCGTGGCGTTATATCAGAGCTGTGGATCGACGGGAATTGGGAGAAGGCTGCCCAACGGTGGGAATTTGGCAAACTATACGACACGGTCAAAAAACTCCAGCCCAGCAGTCAGGTTGGCCTGAATTGGACGATCGGAAGCACCGATGGCACGGTGAAAGGCATCCCCGATCATAAGGAGGGCGACAACATCTACTATTTCCCCTCTGATTTTAGATTGGGCGACGGCATGGAGACAAGTGACAACGATCCGAAGCTCTTTACCTATCGCGGTCAGACCTATTACCTCCCTTTCGAGGCGACGCTAGTACTCAACAGCTCTTGGTTCTGGCACACGGGTTATGGCACAAGTCCGTCCATGTCTCCGAATACGATTGCAGCCAAGTACAATAAATACAAGAATGAGGGCAACATCCTGGTGCTCAACAGCGGCCCCAATCGCCAGGGCAAACTCGAACAGGCCGACATTGATTCGCTCTACGCCGCCGCCAGAAAGCTCGGCATCGCCAGCGGAGATGCACTGAAAAAGAACCTTATGGATTTGGAGGCCAAGATTTATGGACGTAACCTCGCGCTGAAGGCGACGGGCACTTCCGATCACACGTATACGGAGATTCCCGTCTATGGAGTCGAAAAAATGTTCGATGGCGATTCAGTATCGCGCTGGGCTTCGCGCGGTGGTGATACGGAAAGCATCGCGAATATCACCCTCGCCGGGGAGCAGACCTTTAATACGCTAGTGCTAACAGAGGACGTAAATTATGTCGGAAGAACGGGAAGTGTCACGATTCAATACGAAAAAGATGGTCAGTGGATCGACATTCGGACAAAAGCGAAGCTGCAAAACGGAATACTGACAATCGTACTGGAGACATCGATCACGGCAACCCAACTGAAGTTGATCGCAATCGACGAGCAAAAGAGGGGCCCGACGTTCTCCGAGTTCGCGCTGTATATGGTAGACTCCGGGGCGCTGCCAGAGATCGAGGCTACCGCAGAAGAGTCCTCGCTGAAGGTGGGGGAGAGCACCCAGCTTGTTGTGCAGGATTCGGTGGACAAAGTGGATTTGATGAAAATCGCGAAGTTCGAATCCAAGGATAGCACTGTCGCAACTGTGAATGTTGCCGGTAAGGTTACTGCCGTAGCCTTTGGTGAGACCGACATCACTGTCACGGTGCATCTGGCGGGCAGGACGTTCACCAAGCAGGTGCCCCTGACTGTCACAAATGGCTATGAGATCAAGGCAACCCAGGCCGAAGGCGGCGTCATCAGCCCGGCAAACGTCAAGGTCGACAAGGGAGGCAATGCCACGTTCACCATCATGGCCAACGACGGATACGTCATCAATGACGTGTTGGTCGACGGCAATTCCGTGGGCACTGTAACCAGCTACACCTTTAATAAAGTGGATGATAACCACATCATCACCGCCGTCTTTGCCAAGAAGGGAAGCGCACTGCTGGGAGCAATTCTGAAAGGGGCGGGCAATGTCCGTGCAGGCGAAGCGTTTAACCTGACCTATGGATTGGAACATGTGGCTCACAGCATTTACGCCCACGATCTGACATTCACATACGATCAGTCGAAAGTGGAATTCGTCTCTGCGGAATCCGTAAAAGATGGCTTTGATATCGTAAGCCGTAAGGAAGCGCCAGGGGAAGTTCGGATTCTGGCGGCTAGCCTCGGAACAAGCAACGGGGTAAACACGGATGGCGATCTGCTCAAGCTGCATTGGACAGCCAAGCCGGTCAACGAATCGACGTCAGCCGAAATCCGGCTCGCACATGCGGTTGTCTCCGACGGCGACGGCGCGGAAACCTCGTTAACGGACGCTTCCCACAGCGTACAGATCGTCTTTGTTGATAAAGCGGCATTGAGTGCCCTCATTGCCGACGCCCGATCGAAGCATGATGCGGCTGAGGAAGGCACCAAGCCAGGCAAATATCCGTCAGGCTCGAAAGCGAAGCTGCAGGCGGCGATTGATCAAGCTAAAGCTGTGGCCGAAAATGCAGCGGCTACCCAGCAGCAAATCGATCAAGCGGCCGTTGCGTTGAATGAAGCGCTGCAAGCGTTCCTCGCTTCGGTGATCTCGCGGATTCCGGGGGACATGAACGGGGACGACAGAACCAGCATCGGGGACCTGGCTATTATAGCAAGCTACTATGGAAAAACCAAGGAAGATCCGAACTGGAATCTTTACATGGCAGCCGATCTTAATGGTGACGGCGTGATTGACATTGTGGATCTTGCCATTTTGGCAAGGAAGATTCTTGAAGTTGAATAAACCGTAAGAAAGATAGTTCCAGAAATAACGGGAATTCTACATTATTCCGCGATTCCTTCAACGAGGGGATGGCATGCTGCCATCCCCAGAAAAGTGCAGGCGTGTTTTTCCATCTCTATGAGACTAGCGAACCTGATTATATCGTTGCTTCAATTAATGCCCAGGTATAAATAAACTTAGGAGGGTGAATGTGAGATGTTTTTTGCAAGAAGCAAATATTTTAAAATTAAGGTAGTGAGCGTGGTTATGATTGCAATGATGTTACAATCGGTAACGTCTATACCTGTTTTAAAAGCAGCATCAACAGTCACTTATACAGGCGAGGCGGATCCTCCGGAGCACAAACTTTCGCTGTGGTATCGGCAGCCGGCAAGCAATTGGCAGTCACAAGCGCTCCCTATCGGAAACGGTTACATAGGTGGTATGGTATTTGGCGGCGTGGATCAAGAGCGCATTCAATTTAATGAAAAAACGCTTTGGACAGGAGGCCCCGGCTCTTCAGCATCTTATTCATTCGGGAATAAGGATGGAGCTGCTTCTCATCTTGGAAGCGTTCGCTCAAAACTGGATTCGGGTGACATCCCCGGCGCCGGCACCGAGGCCAATACCTATTTAACCGGAGTCCAAACGGGGTTCGGCGATTATCAAAACTTTGGCGATATGTATTTCGATTTTAAATTGCCTTCTTCCATGACGATTAATAATTACCGCAGAGAATTGGATTTACAGGATGGAATCGCCAGAGTTTCTTATACTTACGATGGTGTCGACTACCTTCGAGAGTATTTTGTCAGCTATCCGGATAAAGTTATGGTGATGAGGCTCTCAGCCAGCCAGAAGGGGAAAATATCGTTAGACGTTCGGCCGACTAGTGCCCAAGGTGGTGCGGTAACTGCAAGCGGCGATACAATTACAATCCGAGGCAATGTCCGCGATAACCAGATGTTGTACGAATCCCAAGTGAAAGTGCTGAACGAAGGGGGGGCGATAACGCCTGGTACTGGGAAAATCACAGTTGCTGGCGCGGATTCGCTTACAATTGTGCTCGCTGCAGGCACGGATTATATCAACAGTTACCCGATTTACAAGGGAGTCGACCCTCATGATCAAGTGACATCGACGATCCAAGCAGCCTCAAGCAAATCATACGATTTACTAAAGAGCAATCATTTGAATGATTATCAGGCTTTGTTTAATCGTGTAACCTTGAATTTGGGAGAATCCACACCACAGATCCCTACGGATCAGCTTATATCTGGTTACAGCACGACGAAGGATAAAGCGTTGGAGGTACTCTTTTATCAATATGGCCGCTACCTGCTGATTGCATCTTCGCGTGCCGGTTCCCTTCCTGCAAACCTGCAAGGGATATGGAACAATTCGAATACGCCGCCTTGGGACAGCGACTATCACTTCAATATTAATGTTCAAATGAACTATTGGCCGGCTGAAGTAGCTAATCTGGATGAAACCATGGTTCCGCTAATCGATTATGTAGAATCTCTATTGTCTCCTGGCCGTGTGTCTGCTGAGAAGCATTATGGCGTAACGGGTGGAGGCTGGACGGTAAATACGATGAACAATCCGTTCGGGTTTACTGCACCGGGCTGGGATTTCTATTGGGGCTGGGCGCCTTCGGCCAATGCTTTTATTGCCAACAATGTTTGGGATTACTATAAGTTTTCTGGTGACACAACCAAATTAAATCGCATCTATCCGATTTTGAAAGAAGCTTCGCAGTTCTGGACAAAGTATCTAGTCGCAGACTCGGACGGGACGCTGGTTTCTTCGCCTTGCTACTCGCCAGAACAAGGGGATATCAGCAAAGGCTGCGCGTTTGATCAGCAGCTGGTATGGGATTTGTTCACGAACACGATAGAAGCGAGTAAAACTCTCGGCATCGATGAATCATTCCGCAGTGATCTCATCGCCAAGCGTGATATGCTATCTCCCGTTAAAGTCGGCCGATACGGTCAAATTCAAGAGTGGAAGCAGGACATCGACGATCCGAACAATACACATCGACATATATCTCAGTTGGTCGGTCTCTTTCCAGGCAAACAGATCAACAAAAATACGCCGCAGTGGTTGGAAGCTGCTATCGTGACCTTGTTACATCGCGGAGATGATGGCGGCTACGGCTGGGCTCTTGCCAACAAAATGAATCTATGGGCACGTGCGTCAGAGGGCACTCATGCTCATACCTTTCTAGAAGGACAGCTTAGCAAATACGTATTTAGTAACTTGTTTAATATTGGAGGACCCTTCCAAATTGATGGGAATTTCGGTGCGACATCCGGGATATCGGAAATGCTGCTTCAAAGCCACCTCGACAATATTGATATTTTGCCTGCACTGCCTTCGTCATGGACGACGGGAAGCTTCTCCGGTCTAAAGGCGCGCGGAGGATTTGAAGTAGGTGTATCTTGGACGCAATCCCGGGCAACGAACATTCAAATTAAATCGAATGCTGGAGTTACAGCTGTTGTGTACTACCCGAATATTAATGGGGCCACAGTTGTTGATCAGAACGGTGCGTCGGTTACCTATACGGTTGTCAACAATGATCAAATCAAGTTCGATACGCGTGCTGGTTCAACCTATACGATTCGTTCCATTCGACCTATGGATAACAAGATTAAAAGCATCCTAGCCCCAGCGGCGATAACGGGCGTGGCGATCGGAACGGCAAAGACAGCGAAAGCTCTAGGTCTGCCCAGCAATGTAAAGATGTTCACTTATGACGGTATGGTGGATGCCAATGTGTCATGGGATATGAACGGCATTAGCTACGATCCGGCGGCAGTCACCGGGCAGACCTTCACCGTAACAGGAACCGTCATCCTGCCTGATGGCGTCAAAAACCCAAATAACGTACCATTGACCACAAATGTTCGCGTGACGGTCAATACAATTCCGAAGTCTCAAATGAAGGCAACTGCAACAAGCGAGGAAACAAGTAGCGGAAATGATCGGGCTTCCAACGCGATTGATGGAAACACACAGACGATGTGGCATACCAAGTGGGATAAGTCCGATGTTCTCCCGCAATCGATCACCTTGAATCTTGGCGGAAGCTATCCTATCAGCCAAGTCGCGTACTTGCCAAGACAATCCGGCCCGAATGGCATCATTACAGGCTATAATGTCTATGTCAGTGCAGATGGAGTAACCTTTACGAAGGTGGCAAGCGGTAATTGGGTGGGCGATAATGCTGTGAAATACGCGACTTTTGCATCGATTGATGCAGCCTATGTGAAGCTCGAAGCAACGGCTGGCGTCAATGGATGGGCATCTGCGGCGGAAATCAATGTATTAGTTGACACTACATCCGGGCCACAGGCGGTGATAGCCGGGTCTGATAACGTGAGCCCTGGCCAAACGTTTAATCTAACGATGGGGGTGCGCAGCGTTACGCAAAGCGTATACCAGCGCATGTACGCGCAAGACGTTACACTCCATTATGATAAGGCGAACCTGCGGTTCGATGCAGTAACATCCCTGAAGGACGGATTCCAGGTCATCGACCAGAAGGAGACGGTGCCGGGACATATCAGGATTGTAACTGCCAACGTGGGGGCGAACGAAGGCGTGCCTGCCCAAGAGGATATGTTAAAGTTCAAATTTACGGTGAAATCCGACATTCAGGCAACCCAATCGTCTGTATCTGTAGGAAATATTGTTATTGCGAACGGTGAAGGGAACGAGCTGCAGGTTGCTGGATCCTCCCACGAGCTACAAATTAGCGTATCCGTAGATAAGACACTATTGAATGCTACGATCGCTACCGCTCAGACTAAGCACGATGCTGCCGTGGAAGGGAATGAGCATGGTCTGTACGTGATCGGCTCCAAAGCGAAATTGCAGTTGGCGATTGATGCAGCGCGTGCAGTTGCAAATGATCCGAATGCTGTGCAGAAGCAGGTGGACAGTGCGAAAGCCGCATTGGAGGCGGCCATTCAAACGTTTGAGAGCAACCGAATTTCCGCGGATATCAATGGAAAAGACGGTGTCACCGTTGGAGACCTGGCAATTGTCGCAGCTGCTTATGGTATTCAAGAAGGTCAGCCAGGCTGGATTGCGAAAGCGGACGTCAATCATGACGGTAAGATTGATATTGAAGATCTAGCGATTGTAGCGAAAGCAATCTTACGTTAGAGCGACGCTGTACATGATTCACTTGATCTAATTTGTCAGAAGCCATTGATAACCTACTCTTAGGGGACAATGGCTTTGTGGCTAATTTGATGAATTTTAACATCACTTTCGCTCCAATATGTAAATGCAAAATATATTGTATATATGTCCATTTTTTGATATCATTAATCATGTACGATTTTAGTCGGAGTGGAGTGGAAGTTTTGAAAAAAAGTTTAAGCCGGTATGTTTTGACAGATGAAATTTATGCACTATTAAAAGATCAAATTATCAATCACCAGATTGTTCCTGGGGAAAAAATAAATATCGATCAATTAGCTCGTGAACTTGAGGTCAGCAATATTCCTATTCGCGAAGCGCTATCCAGATTGACTGCTGAGGGCTTGGTGAATATGGTGCCGTTTAAAGGCATGTATGCAACGGATATGACTCTGCAAGAACTGGACGAAATTTTTGAAATTAGAATGGAATTAGAATGCTTGGCTATTAGAAAAGCAGCTTCCAATATACCTAATTCTTTATTAGTTGATCTGAAAATGGATATGGAGAGATGGTCTAACAAAAAGCCAGAGGAAAATACCGAGAAAATCAATTTGATCGCCGAGATGAACCAAAGTTTGCATGGTTTAATCCTTGATTACTGCTTGAATCATACTTTAAAAAACTTGATTACAATGTATATAGAGAAAATACAGAGATATTTAACGGTTATTCAAAAAAGAATGGATCAACAACTGATTGAAGAGGAATGGCAAGAGCATATGCTGGTTATAAGTTGTTTGGCAACAAGGAATGTTGAGGAAGCGGAGCAAGCTTTGCTGAAGCATTTGATTAATTCTCACGCACGTACTAGAAGCTTCTTTATCTAATTTTTTTAATTATTATCATACATGATTAATGATTTATTATAATGCGACTTTTTATAAAACGAATGGAGGCAAGCCTAAATGGTGCTGTCTGGTAAAACATCCATCGTGACAGGTGGCGGATCGGGAATTGGTGAAGCGATTGCACGTTTATTTGCTGCTCAGGGCGCAAAGGTAGTCATTGCGGACTGGAATGAGAAGGAAGCCGTCCGTGTGGCAGATGAGTTAACGTCTATCGGGCAATACGCGACAGCGGTGAAGGCTGATGTTTCGAATGAAGAGGATGTTCGCGCGCTCATCCAAGAAACATTAAATAAGTTTGGTCACCTGGATATCATTGTGAATAACGCTGCCGTTATTTTGCCTAAATTTCTAGAGGACATTGAATTGGATGAATGGGACCGGCTGCTCAACATTAATTTGAAAAGTGTGTTCCTTATGATCAAGCATTCACTCGCCGAGCTAAGGAAAACGCGTGGAGCCGTCGTTAATATGGCTTCGTTAAACGGTTTGGTTGGACAAAAGATGAATCCCGTATATGCCGCGACCAAAGGCGGAATTATCGCAATGACGAAATCACTGGCATTAGACTATGCGACGGATGGAATTCGTGTAAATTGCATCTGCCCTGCCGGAGTCTCTACGTCACTATTACAACAGTGGATTCAAGAGCAGGATGATCCGACAGCAACCATTCAGATATTGAATGATATGCATGCGCTGGGTAGACCAGCTACTTCGGAAGAAGTCGCTCAAGCCGCGCTCTTCTTAGCCAGCCCTCAATCCGGTTTCGTTACAGGTGTAGCTCTTCCCGTTGACGGCGGGGCGTCACTTGGTTACTAAATAGGTTTCGCATATACCAAACTTAGGAGATGGATCAGATGAAAATCACTAAAGTGGAAAGTTTTGTATTGCATGTACCGATTACACCGCCGATCACAGATGCTATTAATGTTGCTACACACTGGGGGTTATCTGGTGTGCGCATTTTCACGGATGAAGGTTTTATTGGATACGGATATACAGGAACATGTGCAAATGGCGATGATATGATCGTTGATACGATTGATAAATACTATGCGCCTCTTTTAATTGGCAAAGATCCATTTATGGTCAAAGAGCTGTGGGACGAGATGCGATTTGGAAAAATGCATTGGATCGGCCGATCGGGCGTCACGCATATGGCGCTGGCAGCTGTAGATATCGCGCTGTGGGACATTATGGCGAAAGCGTCGAATAAGCCGCTGTGGAAGTACCTCGGAGGAGCGAAGTCGAAATCAATTAAAGCATATAATACGAACGGCGGTTGGCTTAACTGGACGCAGGAGCGTCTGCTAAAGGACGTAACGGATATTGTGGAGCAGGGCTTTACTGGCGTGAAAATCAAAGTCGGCAAGCCAGATCCGCGTGAAGACTACGATCGTTGTAAGGCTGTAAGGAAAGCAATTGGAGACGATGTCATATTCATGATCGACGTCAATCAGCAGTGGAACATTAATACAGCGATGACTTGGGGCAAGAAGCTTGAGGAATTCGATTTGTTCTGGCTGGAGGAGCCATTAAATCCGGATGATATTATGGGACATAAAAAGTTGGCTGACGAGTTGAACGTTCCCATTGCTCTAGGAGAACATGTGTACAACAAATATGCGTTCAGGGATTACATTCACCAAGGCGCAGTCGAATATTGCCAGGTTGATGTCACTCGTGTAGCAGGTATTACAGAATGGCTGCAGGTGGCTGGTTTAGCTGCTTCGTATGATATCCCAATTTGTCCACACGTTGGCGATATGGGTCAAATCCACCAGCATCTTGTAGCCTCTACGCAAAATGCTATGATGTTGGAATATATCCCTTGGATACGTCACATTTTCGAGGAGCCTGCGACTGTAAAAGAAGGGCATTATGTGCTGCCTGAAATGCCTGGAGCTTCGACAACGATTTTGCCTAAGTTTTTTAATCAGTATCGCGTGAGATAAGATAAGTTTAAGAGAAGGAGCTTACGCCTATACAAAAGCTGCGATATTAGGCGAACGGCTTCAAAGTTTAAAGGCATTCAAGCTGAATAAAAAGGATGCGTACTATGGTGAAGCGATATGGAAATGTAATCAAGGTTAAACCAGAGAAACTCGAAGAATATAAAATGCTGCATGCTGATGTGTGGCCAGACGTACTCAAGATAATCCATGCGTGCAATATTCGAAATTATTCCATTTATTATAAAGACAGCTACTTATTTAGTTATTTTGAATACATCGGTGAAGATTTCAAGAAGGATATGGCTAAGATGGCAGCAGATCCTGTTACCCAAAAATGGTGGGAGTTATGCGATCCATGCCAAGAGCCATTGAAGACACGGCTTAATGGAGAATGGTGGGCATCTATGGAGGAAGTTTTTCATACTGACTGAAAAATAACAATGAAAAAAGCGATCTTCGAGACGGTTATTAGACCTGTATCTCGAATGATCGCTTTTTTGCTATGCAGCGAATGTCGTGTGATCTGTCGTAGTTTTCCTCCGCTCAAACCCGGTGATTGCATTGCTAGCGTTCGCTAATGTCCCACGTAGCACCTTCTATTACGGGTAAAGCAGTTTGGCAAACCCAGTTGAATAGCCAGGGAGCAGATTACTGCAGTAGCTGCTCCTTGTTTTCATTGAAGGCGTGCCCAGAGGTACGCATCTTCTAGCCGGTGAAAGTCCGGCCATGGGAGGGGCCAAGCCCCCATGTAGCTAGGATGCCTGCATACGGCGAAAGCTGTGTGCAGAAGCGCATCGACAAAAGTTCTGTCGGAGATAGAGCGAGCAACATACCAGGCCGTAACATGAAGTGAATCCTGCCGCGTCGTTAAAAACGCCTCGCAAGAGGGACAAGGGGAAGCCGAACCTCGCTTCAATAGGTGAAGGCCATGGAAACTGCTAAGTACTTGGAGCGGCAGTGAAGAATCCTCCGGCGTAAGGGGATCGGCATGGTATGAAAGAGGATGCAGTGAACTGGGGAGACCCTCCCCTGCACGGATTTTTTTTTTTTTAAACCCGTAACGAAGTGATCTATAAGTCCAAAAGATGAAATGATTAACTTGCAGGAAGGGAGTCCGAGGGGCTCATAGTACTGAGGAACTGCAGGACAACACAACCTGTAGGAGGGAAGGGGCCCTACTTTGTTCATGTTTCTTAAGGAGGTACGAATCAGTGAATGCCCAAAGGCTAACAACACCAAAGGAAAAAGTTCAACAACTCCAAGAGAAGTTAGGTCATGCGGCCAAGGAGAACAAGAAACGTAAATTCCACGCCTTGTATGACAAGGTACATCGATGGGATGTCCTATGTGAAGCATGGAAACGAGTACGAGCCAACAAAGGATCAGCGGGAGTAGATGAGATGGCCATCGCAGACATTGAGAAGCTCGGAGAAACAAACTTCCTCCGAGAATGTCAACGAATTCTGCAAGATGGCAACTACCGTCCTCAGCCCGTACGTAGGCACTACATTCCAAAGAAAGACGGAAGCAAACGTCCACTAGGTATCCCAACGGTACGAGACCGCGTCATACAGATGGCAACGAAGCTCGTCATCGAGCCCATCTTTGAAATGGATTTTCAGGAAGTCTCTTTCGGATTCCGTCCGAAGAAAAGTGCCAAGCAAGCGTTAGATCGAATCCGTAAAGCATGTAACCGTAAAGGAAATTGGGTATTAGACGTCGATATCCAAGGCTATTTCGATAACATTAACCAAGAAAAGTTAATGAAATTGGTGCAAATGCGCATTAACGACAGACGGATTTTGAAGTTAATACGAGAGTGGCTCCAAGCAGGTGTCATGGAAGAAGGAAACATACGACGTTCCGACTTAGGCACCCCACAAGGCGGGGTGATTTCTCCACTACTTGCGAATATTTATTTGAACTACTTCGACATATTGTGGGAGAAACACGGAAAAGGATCAGGTGAATTAACAAGGTACGCAGATGATTTTGTTATTGTTTGCAAAACCAAGAAAGACGCAGAACAAGCGCACAAACTGGTGCGAACGATAATGGAGCGACTGGAATTAACCCTACATCC
>NZ_JBYTDT010000029.1:0-43206 GCF_058791655.1 Paenibacillus sp. EB106-05-06-XG162 | reverse complement strand
AAATACGGCGTCGTGAACTGATGCCCCCCCCCCCCCCCAAACATTTTAAGGCATCCGGATTCTTGATGGGTGCCTTTTCTCAGCAAATAGGCAGTTTAATGCATATGTCGGTATCTCATTAAGTGCCACGTAAATCGCGGCTTCTTTGGGTTTAGTGGAATAAAGTTGTTGTCGGGTTAGAGATTAAACTAACGGGCAGAATACTTGAAAACTAAGTTATGTGAGGTTTTGAAAAAATGGGTTATTCGTTATCCTCGTGCAGGTCTAAGAGTCAGCTGCGACCAAGATAATGATGTTTTTGAGCGGTCTTTTTTGATTTTTTCAACTAAATAGCAAAATAATAGTCTTTTCTTAGTTGGTAGCCCCTGGTAATATCTAATTTAGAGATGTAAAGAGAGGGGAATCTATACTTATGTGGAATACCTTGAAATGATTATTTAATTGGATAGAGACAGTGGCGGTCCTTGGTTCTTAAGGATGCGTTTATTTGTCTATCTTAAATCATTCAAGAGATACATGGTGTGGACAATTAATTTCCCATTGCCGAGCAGATACCTTTGTATATCTACTTTTATTTATGGGAAAAAATACATCTCTATTGACACAATCATAGAGTCCCGAAATTGGGGGAATTTTAATGAAAAGCCAGTACGAAAAAGAAGAAGCACTAACTGGAGGGAATGTCTCCAGTGTATATCGTTTGGGAGATACGGTTCGACGAGAATTAAAGCCTGATAGTGTTAAAATTCATACATTGTTAAAGCACCTTGAAAGCAAAGGCCTACATGGCGTGCCAAAGTTTCTAGGTATTGATGAAAAAGGGAGAGAGATCTTATCCTTTATCGAAGGAGAAGCTGGCAATTATCCGTTAAAAAAATACATGTGGTCGGATGAGTCTTTAAAAGAGATCGCAAAAATGCTTCGTCTCTATCATGATGCGGTGAGTGATTTTCCAATGGAAGAACGTTGGCAACCCATTGATAACACCCCGCAGCCATTTGAGGTGATGTGCCATAATGATTTTGCCATCTATAATATTATTTTTAATCGCGAAGAACCAGTAGGTGTGATTGATTATGATTTGGCTGCTCCTGGTCCAAGACTTTGGGATATCGCCTATACGCTTTACACTTGCGTTCCTTTAAGTAGGCTTTATCATACGGAAGCAGGCGAAGCCATTTATTATGATTCGTTAAAGGATGCTGAGCGAATCAAACAAAGGGTTAAATTGTTTTTTGATTCCTATGGTATGGAGGGAATAGATAAAGGGTTTTTAGAGATGGTATTGCTACGAGTAGAAGGATTATGTAAAACTATGCAAAGGAAAGCCAAAGAAGGCGATATGGCGTTTCAAAAAATGATCGACGAGGGACATTATGATCACTATCAAGAGGAACTTCGATTTATTCGTGAACACGGAAAAGAGTGGAATTAAGAGACAAGTCTTGGTGAACCAACGGAGTGTAAGCGTGAAAAAAGAGACCATCTTTTGAGAGTCCACTGAAAAGTAAAACGTGAGGCCTTCCCCGACTTTCAGTCGGGGAAGGCCTCACTGTTTTTGTGTATGGTTGTATCAACTTAAGGTGGTGTGTCTCTTGCTTCCAAGCCCTGGTGAACAAATACGTTAATCCAGTCCTTATTTCGTTATCTATGATATTGTGGTGCTTAAAGACAATGTGCTTCGTCAAATCAAAGAACTTGTAGATTTCAGTAAGCACCTATTCGATTGAACTAAAGGGACACGTTAGTAAACGAAACAAGGAGTAGATTGCCGCGGCAGCTGCTCCTTGTTTTATTAAGCTATTGGGCAGGTTAGTTTAACAAATACTAAAATAAATCTCCTCTTCGAAACCATAAATGGTAAGATTAAGTAAATGATTCGAAAGGAGATTAGTTGAAATGATTTATCCTAAAATTGTATTGATGGCAGTATTGTTGTTACTGGCAGGATGCTCAGCAGAAAAACCTATTCCCGAGAACAAGGATTGGAAAGTCAGCCATCTGTTTAAATCAGGTGCCTATACGATGATTGGACAAGAAGGAAAATTGGGGTTTATTTATGATGATGGTGAAGTAGTCCGTTTTTACCCGAATAAAAAACAAAAATATATGTGGCACTTCTGGGGAAAACCTGAAGAACTACAAGGTTCATTAAAAGTAATGGGTATTAGCAAAGAAACAGGAGATAAAATCACTGTAATTGAAGCCTTAGCATTAGGTGGACCTAATAATGGAGCTGACGAACACACTCCTTCACAAATGACATTACCATCACCTGGTCTTTGGAGATTAGATGCTTATATCGGTGAAAAACTTTTTGACAGTATTACGGTTCAAGTACACGATCAAAAATGAAGAATATCGTTACGCTAACGGGACACGTTAGTTGAACAGGGCGAGGAGCAGTTTGCTACGGCAGCTGGCTCCTTGTTTTTATTAAGCTAAAGGGCAGTTTTGCATGGGCGGGTGTTGTTGAGAACAGATTGGTTGAGGCTATTCCTGGTTATGAGTTAATACGCCTCTGGTTGTTTCTGATTGTAAAAGCAGTAAAGACATGATCTTGAACAAAATACAGAAACGCACCGAGCCACTGTAAAATATCTTTAATGGCGCTAGCCGTTTCTCATTTGATCGGGCGTCAGACTTAGATGCTTACGGTTGTAAACGAATAGAAACCAAAAACTGTCGCATTTGCGGCAGTTTTTGTTTCACGCATCTAGTATATGAAAAACATTCGTTTCTTAAAGCTTTTACATATTTCCCATACCGTTCGGATGTATGTTAGCATGGACTTGGCATTAGAAGGAAGGAGCTCTCATCATGGTATCGAAGTCAGCATTCCCACTATTACTACTCAATATGTTTCTCGCAAATTTAAGTATGGGTCTCGTTATTCCCATTCTCCCCGAGCTCCTTACATCGTTTCAGGCAGGTGGACAAGCGGCTGGATACTTGGTTTCCTGTTTTGGACTAACCCAATTTCTGTTCTCGCCGGTTGCAGGCAATTTGTCAGATCAACGCGGGCGAAAACCTATGATAATTATAGGGTTGATTCTATTTGCTTTCTCGAATCTATTAGCCGCCTTAGCTGGCGATCTATCCTTATTGTTCGTCTCAAGATTGATTGGCGGAATCGGTTCAGCAGCGCTTATTCCAGCCATTATCGCGTACGTTGCAGACATTACGCCGGATCAAGAGCGCAGTAAGGCGATGTCTTGGTTAGGGGCATCCATGACATCGGGATTCATCATCGGACCCGGGGTGGGCGGATTACTGTCTGAGCTAGGCATCAAGGCGCCATTTTATGCTTCTGCGCTGGTCGGACTGATCGCCATGATTTGTAGTCTGCGGATGCTGCCAGAATCGTTAACGCCAGACATTCGCCGGTTGCGCCAGCAAGCGAAGGAGAATGTCTTTCAGCAAATTGGCCGATCCATTCACTCACGCTATTTCATTTTATTACTTATTGTTTTTGCGATTTCCTTCGGCTTGACCCATTTTGAAGCGATATTCCCACTCTTCGTCGTGCAGAGCTACGGATTCACGACACGTGACATATCGATCCTGCTGACCGTATGTTCGTTAATCGCTACCGTCAACCAACTTGTGCTTACAGAACGAATCGCCCGTCGATTCGGGGAGAAACGGGTCATTGCAGCCATGCTCATGTTGTCCGCAGTAACATTAATCGGTTTGATCTTCTCAGGTAATTTCTTGTATGTCATGATCGTGACGATGTTATTCTTTACGTTCAACAATATTCTGCGGCCCATGATGAACAGCATGCTGTCCAGGGAAGCAGGGGATGAACAAGGTTTCGTCGCGGGTATGAACAACGCCTATACGAGTCTTGGCACCATCTTCGGACCGATGCTCGCAGGAATTCTATTCGATGTTCATATCAATTTGCCTTACCTATTCGGTGCCTTCGTCTTGGTGCTGAGCTGCTTCGTGTCGTTAACACGACTTCGTAGTCAAAGTTATCGCACATCGCACGAATAGGGTACGAGGCTGGGATTACGCAAGGTGAAAAAAAGCGAATCTAACCATGGAGGGACAACAATCATGCAAGAGATGTATTGGCTTACCAATGTGAGATTAGAAAATGGACACATCGTTCAAGAGGGCAACGTCGTAGGAACGAAAACGGAGTTGTACCATTTGCAAATTCAAGCGGGAAAGATATCGAACATCTTGCCTGCGACAGAACCTTTACCTAATGATGAAGGGCCTCGGAAGGATGCGAAAGGCTTGCTCGCATTGCCGTCCTTCATAGAGAAGCATTGTCATCTAGACAAGACGCTGCTTGGCGACCGCTGGCGCCCCGTTCAACCGGCTGCTTCCATTATTGAGCGATTCGAAATGGAGAAGAATACGATTCCTACGCTTGCAACGACGATGAAGGAACGTGCCGAGGCGTTGCTTCACGTTCTACTCCAAGCCGGGTCAACCCATGTCCGCACGCATGTTGATATTTATCCCGAGGTCGGACTGCGTCACTTGGAGACGATCCAAGAAGCGTTCGCTGCATTCGATGGCAAAATGTCTTATGAAATCGTTGCTTTTCCTCAGCACGGACTCCTGCGGACACAATGTTATGATCTCATCAAAGCTGCGGTACGTCAGGGCTGTGGCCTGGTCGGAGGCGTAGATCCGCATCATGTAGACGGAGACATGGAAAAATCACTGCATCAGATGATGGAGCTGGCTGTCGAAGGAAATGCCGATATTGATCTGCATCTGCATGACGGAGGACGGATCGGGTTAGATACGATCAAACGGCTGGCACAGCTGACGGAGCAAGCAGGATGGCAAGGACGCGTATCTATTAGTCATGCATTTGCACTAGGCGATATGGAAGGACAAGAAGCAGATGAACTCGCCTATCTATTAGCTGAGAATGGTATGACGATCATTACAAGCGTGCCGCTTGCCAGAACGATGCCGCCGGTTCCTTTTCTTCACCAGCATCGTGTGCCGGTAGCCGTAGGTTGCGATAATATTTTTGATTCGTGGTCTCCTTTTGGCAACGGGGATGTGCTTGAGCGTGCCGGCCGATTGGCAGAACGGTTCGGAAGCAGAACGGAGCTGGATTTGGCACGAACACTACATTTTATTACTGGAGGCAAGACCCCATTAGATGAAGAAGGTTATCAAGTATGGCCTAAAATGGGTGATGAAGCGAGCATCGTATTTGTCGAGGCAAGCTGCTCGGCAGAGACGATCGCTAGAAGATCGAAACGCCCAGCCGTGATGTATCAAGGCAAGATCGTATCTGGATCGTTGTAGGCATGGGATCATTTATAACACATTTAAGCTCGTCAAAGCGCACAAGCTGTTATTATACCTCCTATAACTTCGGCGCTTTGCGCTATCAATCGAGACATTGTTGCATGGAGTGTATGCTATCCCTCTCTTATACTGTTCGTAGATAGGTTCAATCTAGCTACACACAAGGAGGCAGACAGTGGCATGAAGTGCAGCAAGGAGAATACCGTAAGTTGGAGCAATGAAGTGAACAATGTCTATGTTGCGGATAACGGGCGCATCCGTGTCGAGATCGACTTGGCGCATGGAGTATATGCTTGTATGCGGCCAGGTTTTTTTGAACTTAGCGAGGTATACAGCGCCTTTCGTTGGCAGGGTCGGGAATATCATTCCGGGCTTTATGACCGCCATGTGCTTCAAGCTGAGCCCCAGGCGATTGAAGATGCGTTCGGCCGAGGCATCCATTGGACGATTCGGCATGAGTCGTCAACGATTCCAACGATGGAGCAGCATTTCTATGTATACGAGGATCATGCGTTTTTCTTGACGAAAGCTGTTATCGCGAGTACAGAGGAGACGCAGGTTCGGCGCATTTCAGTCTTGAAGACGAACAAGTTGACGGCAGCGCAGCCATCCTCGCCGCAAGACGAGCTGCATGTGCTCCGCGTGCCTTACGACAATGACAAGTGGGTGCGTTATACGGCAAGACCGTTCCCGCTGGAGACGGAAAGCTACGAGGTGACGGTCTTGTTCCGCCCCGCGTGCCGGAACGGGCTTCTCATCGGTTCGATTACGCATGATGTCTGGAAATCAGGCATTCGAATCAAAGGGGAACACGCAGGTCAGGTCGATGAGCTTGAATTCTATGGCGGAGCGGCCGGTGAAATGACGCGAGACGTGCTGCCTCACGGTTATGTGATCGGCACGCGCATTGAATCTCCACTTGTGCTGGTCGGCTTTTATGAGGATTACCGGGATGGCCTCGAGGAGTATGGATGGGCGAATACATGCGTTACGGCTCCGCTGCCTTGGGCTGGCGGTGTACCGTTCGGATGGAATAGCTGGGCTGCGGCCATGAGCAATCTGGATTATGACTTGTATACTTCAACGAGCGACTTCTTGAAACATGAGGTGCAGCCGCTAGGGTTCGAGAATGACCAGACGCTCTATATCAATTTCGACGCATTCTGGGATCGGTTCACCAAGGAGGAGATGGAGGATGCGCTGCGAAGAGTCCGGAACAATGGACATTTAGCAGGAACCTACTGGACGCCTTTTGCGTTCTGGGGCAGCGTGACGCAATTCCAAGACACCGTCGAAGGAACGAATGGGCAGTATACCTATGCAGATATCCTGCTGAGGGATGATGCAGGGGAAGTCGTCGCGGACATAGCAGGCGGGCTCGCGATCGATCCGACGCATCCAGGAACCCTTGCGCGAATCGACTGGTTCACGCAGAAGATGATTGCCGAAGGCTTCTCCTACGTGAAGCTTGATTTCATGGCACATGGTGCGCTGGAAGGCAGGCACTACCATCCGGAGATTACGACTGGGATTGCCGCCTATAATTACGGGCTCTCGCATCTAGCGAAGAAGCTGTCACCGGAAGCCGCAGGCCGAGACATCTTTGTTAATCTATCGATTGCGCCGATGTTCCCTTACGCCTACGCGCATAGCCGGCGAATCTCCTGTGACGTGTTCGGGACGATTCAAGATACGGAGTATCTCTTAAATTCCGTCACGCATGGTTGGTGGATGAATCAGTCGTTGTACCGCTACAATGATCCCGACCATGCGGCCATTTACCGAAGCTGCAACCAGGAGCCGACGTCATGGCATGAAGGGAGAAGCCGGTTTACGGCATCGGTGATCGCCGGCACGGTACTGCTTCTTGGCGATGATTACCGCAACCCGGAAGCCGCAGAGCGGGCGAAGGCCTGGCTTGGGAATCGCGAGATTAACGGGCTTGCGCAGTTAGGTAGAACGTTCAGGCCGGTCGAAGGGAATTTCGGAGATCGCGCTTCGGATGTCTTCGTGCTGGATCGATTAGAAGATTCATCCGTCATCTATCTGGCGGTGTTCAACTTCAGCGACAAGGAAGTCGCGCATAAGTCGATATCGCTAGAGCGGGTTGGCTTGGAGTCGAATCAATCCTATTGTGTTTGGGATATATGGGAAGGCGTGGAGCAAGAGACGGCGAAGGTGCTGCAAATAACTTTGGAGCCTGCCGAGTCTAAAATCTATAAAATTACGCAAAGCAAGGCATGACGGACGAATTCATCTGAAGCTGAAAAGACCATTTCCCGCAGTGGGGAATGGTCTTTTCCTTAGATGCAGCTAAGATCGAAGTCGATCCGGTTACCGGATTGGATCGCTTCCTCCATGGGCATTGTTGAGCAAAAAAATCTATGAAAGACGTTTTCAACTATGAAACGTAACTATGCGTTATAGATCGTTCGGACATGGCTCCTTACAATAGGACGTAAGTACAGTTCGAGGAGGCAATAGGATGATCAATCGGATTCAAACGAGGTATTTGGCCATGCTCCTGATTATGGTATTAGGCAGTTCATTATGGCCTGTATGGAGTTCTGCGGAGTCTGCAAGTGCGCAATCTGAAGCTCTTTTCACGAACAAGAATAAGAAGGTAAAAGTCACTAACGGCAAATATGAACTGAGTTATGATCTTACGACGGGTACAGGCGATTTCTCGTGGTCTGGCACGACGATGGTCAGAGGATTTCATTCGGAAGTGAAGCTAGCGGAGCGTGAAGAGCGATTAAGCTCATTAGATGCCGTGACCCGCACCGCCGAGTGGAGTTCACTTCAGAATGATGCTTACGGGAAGCATGGGAAGAAGCTGACGGTGATCAATACGTTCGCTTCCGGCATAACGATGGATGTGAACTTTTACGTCTATCCGAAGTCATCTTACATTCTTGTCGATATGCAAGTTCATGATGACAATCAGCTAACTGTCGAGATCCTGGAACCGATTACAGCCGATAACCTGGATATCGGCGCAGGTAAGGACAAGCGGATCTTCACGACGCCGTATACGAATAACTTCGACTTTGGGGTAGCACCCGTCGATCAATTCGGTCACAGTCAGAATGGCGCGGACCGCTTCCATGGCGAGGAATTGACATGGGAGAAGTTCAATGGGATTAGCCATTGGGTCGCATCGATGTTCGATAACACGGACAAGCAAGGCATCGTTGCGGGCGCGGCGACCGTGAAGCAATGGAAGAGCAGCCAGAAGCTCGGGGAAGCGGCGTCGAAGAATGGCGCGTTAACCGCGTTCTCCTTGTATAACTGGGGCGGATCAATTCACGGCAAGACCGTTGCTTCGGACAAGTTCTTCCTTGGGTTTTATGAGGATTATCAACAAGGCTTAGAGGAATACGGAAGCGTATACAACATGGGAGAACCGCATATGGAATGGCAGGGTGAAGTGCCGATGGGGTACAACACCTTCTATTCGCACGACAGCTACGCAACCGCCGAAGCGATGTATCCGATGGTCGATTATGTGGCAGAGCATTTGAAGCCGCTTGGTTATCAATACTTCAATTTGGATGGGGGATTCCAGCCTGAAGGCGGAATGCCGTTCGAGGATGCGATGGCCAAGTTCGCCGATTATGTTCACGCCAAGGGATTGAAGGTCGGAGGCTATTCGACCCCGTTCACGATTTATGAGGGATGGCTGGACTTGCCGGTGGAAGGCTCGAATTTGACCCATCGGGATATCTGCCTGCGCGATGAGCAGGGCAATTTAATCAAGACCTATTTGAATACCTACGCGCTGGACGCAACGCATCCTGTCGCGCAGCAAGTGATTAAGCGCAACGCCCAACAATATATTGCATGGGGCTTTGACTATTTGAAGCTGGATTTCATCGATATGGGCATGTATGAGGGCAAGCACTACGACCCATCAGCCAACGGCATGCAGAATTATCGCATCGGCCTCGGCATTATCCGCGATGCGGTGCTCGCAGCGAACCGCCCGATCTACATTAACGAGTCGATCGCACCGCTGCTGCCTGCCGCATTCGCCCATGGCCGACGTACCGCTTGCGATACATCACTCGGCGTAGCGAGCTACTCGGGGATCGAGCGGCAAGCGATGAACAGCGCTGCTTCCTGGTGGACGAATGGAACGCTGTACGCCTACAACGACCCGGATATGTACCTGCCGGAATACGTAATTCAGGGCTTCTGGCACAAATACAGCCAGCGGGACGCGCAACTCCTGGCGACGACGGTAGCACTCGGTGGCGGACATTGGCTGCTCGGCGATAATCTGCCGTTTGTCGCGGATGACCGATGGAAATGGGTGGAGAACAAGGAGCTGTTAGCGCTGGTGAAGCAGGGTAGAGCAGCAAAGCCGGTGAGCATGACCAATTTCTATCATCAAGAGGAGCATTCGCCATCCGTTATTTATACGACCGATGCCGAAGACAATCGGATCGTCGGGCTGTCGAATTGGACGTCGGAGGAACAGAATATTACGGTGAAGTTCGAAGATCTCGGACTAAAGCCAAATCACAACTATGCCATTACGGAATTATATAGCGGAGATCAACAAGGAACAGCAAAGGGCAGCTATACATATAAGCTCCCGGCCAAAGGGACCGCGATCTTGCGCATCACGAAAGGCAAGGGGGCAGTCGAGGCTGATACACCCGTCAATCTAGCGCTGGGCAAGCCGGTACTAGTCTCCTCCACTTGGGCTGATCCAGGTTATGATGCCGCGCGCATTACGGATGGCAATGAAGCAACACGTTGGAATGCCGCGGATGGACAAGTGAATGATCAATGGGTTGAAGTGGATTTCGGACAGGACACGATGCTGAATCAGGTCGTCATCCAAGAGTTTAGGGATACGAATTTCCGAATTGCGAACTATGCTCTGCAATACTGGGACGGCGCGAATTACAAGGATATTACGAAAGGGTTTACGGTAGGCGACCATCGGAAGCTGACGTTCCCGGCCTTAACGACGTCTAAGATCCGGTTGATACTGAAGACGAATTATGGCGTGCCTTCGATTAACGAAATCGAGGCTTATCATATACTGGATGCGGGTGGGCAGCGTATCGATCAAGACAGCAGTGGGGGCGAGTACAACTACTATTCGGATATTCGGGCAAATGTAGAGCGCATGCAGGTCTTTACGCTGGAGCATTCCGACCTGCCGAAGCTGGACATCTACATCTATGAGAGCTATGTCAATGCAGTGCCCAAAGATGCTTATTACTTCGATCTCGTGATCTTGGACGATGCAAATAATCCGGTGGATACGATCTTCTCCGCATCGCTCACGCCTTATAACATACCGGGATCCGTGTCTCCATATTCGATTTATCCGAGACTGAAGGGGCTGGAGGTAACGAAGAAATATGGCCTCATCTTGAAATCTCCTCGATCCACATATACGGAAAGTACGGATAACAACTACGGCTTCGCATATCGTGATGACAATCCGTATGCGAAAGGAATGGCTCGATTGTCGCTGGACGGCGGCCAGACATGGACAAATGAAGAGCAGCGAGATTTGCTATTTACGGTCTATACGGCGAATCCATGGAATCGTCCGTAGCATGCAAGCATGAGCAAGGCGGTTCCGGATGATCGGAGCCGCCTTTTCACTAGCTACATCAGATCATGAATGAGAAGGAGAATGAGACATGAGTGGAATGAAACTGTGGTATAACCACCCTGGCACGGAGTGGTCGCAAGGACTTCCGATCGGCAACGGAAGAATCGGCGCGGTGATTTATGGAGGCACCGATGCGGAGACCTGGAGTGTGAACGAAGTGACGTTCTGGTCGGGCCAATCCGAGCCAGCGGTAAGTGAGTCGAATGGAAAAGCTGATTTGCAGGCGATGCGGGAGCATTTTTTTGCAGGCGACTATGCGGCAGGAGATCGATTGGCGAAGCAGATGCTGCAACCAAGGAAGCAGAATTACGGCACGAACCTGCCGCTCATGGATGTATTGTTCCGGTTCGCAGCATCGGGCAAGGCGGAACAGTTCAGCCGAGAGCTGCAGTTAGAGCAGGCGATGTACCAAGCGTCCTACAACGTAAATGGTAAGAAGATCATGCGTGAGGTGTTCGCAACCCATGCGGATCATATTGTTGCAGCACGTCTTTGGGGAGAAGAATCCGGGAGCATTTCCTTCCAGCTTGGTGTTGCAGGACGAACCGCATCATTCGCAGCAGAGATCGTGAACGAGGATACCATCGCCTTCCGATGCCAGGCAACGGAGCAAGTCCACAGTAATGGGACATGCGGTGTCTGGAGTGAAGGACTTATCAAGGTGATCACGTCTGGCGGCACGTTGCACGAAGAAGCGGGGCAGCTCGTCGTCACGGGCGCCGATGAGGCTTGGATCTACTTGGCGGTGAACACGGACTATCGTGCCGAGGGCGGAGCGTGGAAGCAAGCTAGCCCGAAACAGATCGAACGCGCAATCGCGAGTGGATATGACGCATTGCGGGTCGATCATATCAAAGATTATCGCCGTCTCTATGACAGAGTTACGATTCAGCTTGGCGAGTCAGAGCATCCAAGTCTCCCGACGGACGAACGTCTGCGGTTATTGAAGACGGGACAAGCTGATGACCCCGAACTGTTCGCGTTATTTCTGCAATACGGCCGTTACTTGATGATCGCCGGTTCGCGGGAGGACTCGCCGCTGCCATTGCACCTGCAGGGCATCTGGAACGATGGGGAAGCCTGCCGGATGGGATGGAGCTGCGACTATCATCTGGATATTAATACGGAGATGAACTACTATCCGGCGGAAGTGACGAATCTTGGGGAATGCCATCAGCCATTAATGCGTTATATCGAAGCGTTATCGCAGGCAGGACGCGCAGCAGCTCGCGATTTCTACGGCAGCGAAGGCTGGGTAGCGCATGTCTTCTCCAATGGTTGGGGATTCACGGCTCCGGGCTGGGAGACGTCTTGGGGGCTCAACGTGACGGGCGGATTATGGATTGCAACGCATTTGATGGAGCGTTATGCCTATAGCTTGGATCAAGATTTTCTAGCGCAGCGTGCTTATCCCGTCTTGAAGGAAGCGGCCGAATTTTTCTTGGATTATATGACGGTCCATCCGAAGCATGCTTGGCTCGTCACGGGACCTTCGAATTCACCGGAGAATCACTTCTACAGCGATGATCGGAGGCAAGGCGTGCAGCAGCTGTCTATGGGATCGACGCTGGACCAAGTGCTCGTACGCGAATTGTTCACCTTCTGTCTGGATGCGGCGGATCGGTTGCAGAGTGACCTTGCCCTCCAAAAGCAGTTAAGGGAGGCAATCGCGCTCCTGCCGCCGCTGCAAATCGGTAAGAACGGCCAGCTGCAAGAATGGCTGGAGGATTATGAAGAAGCGCAGCCGGAGCATCGGCATCTCTCGCACCTGATGGCGTTGTACCCGGCTCATCAGATAACCCCGGAAGGGACGCCTGAACTCAGCGAAGCAGCTAGAGTCAGCCTGGAGCGGCGAATGGCGCAGGATGAGCTGGAGGATATTGAATTTACGGCAGCGCTCTTCGGGCTCTATTTTGCACGGCTACAGGACGGGGAGAATGCGTACAGACACGTCTCCCATCTCATTGGGGGCTTATGCTTCGAGAATTTGCTGTCGTATTCAATTCCAGGCATTGCAGGCGCGGAGACGAATATCTTCGTCATTGACGGGAACTTCGGCGGAACAGCCGCCATCGCCGAGATGCTGCTGCAGAGTCAGACGGGAAGCATTCATGTACTGCCGGCATTGCCGAGGGTGTGGGGATCGGGAACGGTGACGGGACTCCGGGCAAGGGGAAATGCGGAAGTCGATATCGAATGGCAAGAGCACCAACTGGTTCGTACGACGATTTACGCATATGCCGCAGGGAACATCACGGTGCAGTATGGAGGTAAGAAGGTGTCGCTGGATGTCGAAGCAGGCGGGGTATATCGATTGGATCACGCCTTAGATGCTCTGCACGAATAATCAGCTCATGATGAACAAGCGAAAGGGGCGATCCTTGGTCTAAGAGATAGACCAGGGATCGCCCCTTCTTGTTCTCGAATGAAGTTGGATTAACTCTTGATCGCGCCCATCATCATCCCTTTGACGAAATATTTCTGTACGAACGGATAGACGAGGACGATTGGCAGCGTCGCTACCATTGTGACTGCCATCCGAATGCTCTCACTGGATACCGGGACGCGGGAATTGCTCTTCGCCAGCTGCTGCGCATCGGACATCATGCTCGCAGTCTGGAATTGATTCAGAATTTTGACCAGGACGGCTTGCAAAGTTTTCAGCTCCGGCTTGTAAGTGTAGATGTACGAGTCGTACCAGGAGTTCCAGTGCCCAATGGCCAGGAACAGTCCGATCGTCGCGAGCACAGGTACGCACAGCGGCATGACGATGCGGAAGAAAATCTGCAGGTCGTTGGCGCCATCGATCTTCGCGGACTCTTCGATCTCGCCGGGCAGCTGTTCGATGAACGTACGGACCAGAATCATGAGGAAGACGCCAATCAGTCCCGGGAAGATGAAGACCCAGAAGGAGTCGATTAATCCTAGCGATTTGATGACCATGTACGTCGGAATCAATCCGCCGCCGAAATACATCGTAAAGACGAAGAAGAACGAGAAGAATCGCCAACCGATCAGATGCCGCTTACTCAGCGAGTAGGCGAGCATGGAGATACAGAAGATCGAGAGCGATGTCCCGATGATCGTACGCAAGAGCGTGACACGAATGGCGCTCCAGATCTCTGGATTACGGAAGATGGTAAGATAACTGTCGAAGGTTATTTCCCGCGGCCAGAAGTATAACCCGCCCCGCAGCGTATCGGTCGCATCATTTAACGAGATGACGAGAATGTTCCAGAACGGGTAGAACGTGACGATGAAGATGACCGTGAGGAACAGATAGAGTGCTGTGTCGAACATATATTCCGCAATGCTTTTTTTGCTTTTCATGATAGTCCCTCCTCGTTGCCCTAGAATAAGGATTGCCCGTTAACTTTTTTGGCGGTGAAATTGACGATGCAGACGATGATAAAGGCTACAACCGAGCTGAACATGCCTACGGCAGAGGCGTACGAGAACATGCCGTTCTGAATCCCGTAGCGGAACGAATACGTCGACAAGACGTCGGAGTAGTCTTTGGTCAGTTCATTGCCGAGCAAGAAATGCTGGTCGAAGCCGGCATTCAGAATGCCACCGAGTGCTAGAATCAATAGAATGACGATGGTTGGCTTCAGGTGCGGTAGCGTAATATAGCGAATTTGCTTGAACCGATTGGCCCCGTCGACCTTGGCAGCTTCATAGAGCTCTGGATTGATCGCTGAAATCGCTGCCAAATACATGATCGAACTGTACCCCATATCCTTCCAAGTGTTGCCGATCGCGACGATCCACCAGAAGTACTTGCCGTTCTGCAAGAACAAGATGCTCTCATCGGTAATATGGAAAAATTTAAGAATTGCATTTATGGCGCCATCCGATGACAGTAGAGTTACGATAATATTCGCCGCGATAACCCACGAGATGAAATACGGCAGATAGGATGCGGTCTGTACCGTTTTCTTGAAGCGGACACTCTTGATCTCATTGATGGCGATGGCGATCAGGATCGGCATCGGAAAAGAGAAGCACAGCGTAATTAACGTGGATGCCAGCGTATTACGCAATACGATCAGGAAGTCGCCGTTCGTGAAGAAGTACTCGAACCAATCGAAGCCTACGAACTCGCTATGGAACAAGGTTGTCCAGAACCCGCCTAGGTTCGGCTGGTAATTCACGAAGGACATGTACAGGCCGACCATCGGTGTATAGGCGAACAACAGGGCCCAGATCAAGGCGGGCAGCATCATGAGGAAAAGGTATTTCTGCTCTTTGAAGACCGTCCAGAGCTTCCGACGAGGAATCGTGAGCTCTCGTCCATCGTGTACGTTCATGTTTGTTTGCATGTATGACACCTCGCAGTTTCTTGTGATAAGAAAATTATAAGATCACGAAAAAATAGATGTCGATATGACAATGTTCCGAATGATGCTTGAAAATAACTTACATTTTGAAAAGGGATTCAGAAAGGCATGCCAAGGAAGCTATAATAAGTTAAAAGTCAGCGAACAAGGAGTGGTCATCATGTACAGCATATTTCTAGTAGACGATGAAGAGATAGAATTAGAAATGATGCGCGACATCATTCGTTGGGAAGAGATGGGGATTTACGTCGCGGGCACGGCCATCAACGGAAAGGATGCGTTGGAGAAAATCCAGACGATCCAGCCGGATATCGTGTTAACGGACGTTCAGATGCCCATCATGAACGGCATTGAACTCGCGAAGCAGGTGACGGAGCAGTTCGATTGGATGAAGATTGTTTTCTTGACGGGACATGATGAATTTACATATGTGAAGTCGGCACTCAATGTCGGCGCCGTCGGTTATCTATTGAAACCGCTGGATCTAGAAGAGATCGGAAGCGTGATGACGCGCGTCAAAGAGAAGTGTGAAGAAGTACGGTTGAAAAATAGATCGATTCAAGTGACCAAATCGAACATCTTGAAGGAACTGATCTATGAGAAGAACGAGGATCGCAAAAGCAACTTGATGGAGAGCTTCGAGCGGTTGGAACGAAGATCCTATCAGGCGGATTATACCGTGGTTCTGGTCTCCATTGACGACCATGTCGAGGAGCGGGAGATGTTCATTGAGGATGCGATGAATCAGATTCGTACGTTCATGGGCCATTATTTCTTCTCGTGCCAGCTGTCCTGGAACGATGTCTCGCTACGTGAAGGGGAGATGCTGATCCTGATGGACAGTCATCCCCGCGTGATGCAGCGCTTGTTCTGGGCCGAGCTTGCGCAGGCAGTGAAGCAAGCACTGCCTTTTATGGTCACGTTAGCCGTCACGGAACAGGTTGGACCACTTGCGCAAGTCCACGCGTTGTATGATCATGCGAGGAAGGTGTTAAGCGAACTCTTTTATACGGGGTACGGCAAAGTGATTTTCGCACAGGATATGCGCATGAATATGGACAGCGATCAGTTGCCGCCTTTTGCAGAGAACGAATTGCTCGTAGCGGTTCAACAGATGGAGGAGGAACGGGTTGTCTGGATGTTGCAGGAGTATTGTACGCGGCTAGTGACACTGCGGGTGCGCAAGAAGTTCATTCATGATTGGGCGCTGGATCTTGTGGGAAGAATTCAGGACCAGCTTCGCAGTAATCCTTCGGATACAAATACGGCGGAGACGCGGGCAAATGTCTACCATGCGATTTATGATTGCCAGACGATCCATGAAATTGAAGAGGCCGTCAGTCAGATACTGAGGCATATGATGGATTCGATGAAGGATCGCTTCACGGATAAGAACTTGAAGCTGGTGCACCAAGTGAGTTCCATTATTCAGCAGACCTATCATGAGCAGATAACGATTACGAGCCTTTCCAGCCAAGTCTACCTGTCACCGAATTACTTGCGGTCGATTTTCAAAGAGAAGACCGGCGTGACGATTCATGATTATTTGACGCGGATTCGGCTCGAGAAGGCCAAGCAGATGCTGTCGGATCCTTCGCTGAAAGTCCAGGATATTGCGCAAAAGGTAGGCTACGAGAGTACTTCATACTTCATTTCCCTATTCCTGAAGCATCAAGGAGTCACACCGAATGAATACCGAAAAAACCTATAAGAAGCTGCGTTTCTGGCAAACGATCGCCCATCGGCTGTCGTGGATGACGGATTTGAAACTGCGCAACAAGTTTATTTTCATTTTTCTGCTATCGATCATCCCATTCTTCGGCATGATTTATTATTCCTATACCTCGACCCGGGATCAGATTACGGAGCAGACGTATGCGAGCTTGAGCGGCACGCTGAATCAAATCAACACGAATATCGAGAATCGATTGGACTACTATCATCAGTTATCCAACATCATGTACATGGACTCGCAGCTTCGCAATTACCTGTCGAATGATTATGAGCAGGCGTTCTATTATTTGGATGCCTTCGAGTACATCAATCGGCAGTTCTCCGCGATGCTCGCACTCAACACGAATATACAGGGGATCACTATTTATACGGATAATAAAACGCTGTATTCGGACGGCGAATATATTCGATATACGGAGGAGCTTCCTGAGGCGGTGCGGCAGATGGCCATTGAAGCGGCGGGCGACACGGTCTATACCCAGATGGACGAGCATACCTTGATTCTGGCGCGCTCGCTGAGCTACTTCAGCCTGACACATCCGTACGGGATCTTGATTATCCAGATTAGCGACGCGGAGCTCTACTCCCTCATTGAGAAAGAGAACAATAACAAAAGCGTCTATATTATCGACCATGCTGGCCGCGTCATTACAACATCTGACAAGAATCTGGCGTCGAAGAAATTATACGATACATTTCCGATCGCGGATGATCTTCAGTCGACCTCCGGCAAGTTCGACAAGCAGGTGAACGGGGAGGATCGGTTCTTCACGTACAAGGCGTTGAGCAACGGATGGAAGACCGTCATCACCGTCCCGTATCATGAGCTGCTCGAGAATACGAATAAGGCGACGGCACGCATCGTATGGGTCGCGGTGATCGCCTTCGCGGCATCGATCCTTTTGATCTATGTGACGACGAAGGTCATTACGAAACGGATTGAGAAGCTGCTTCTCTATATTCGCAAAGTGGAAAAGGGGGATTTCCAGGTCTCCATCCAGTCCATGGGGCATGATGAGATCGGGCAGTTATCGTTCGCTTTCAACAAGATGGCCTCCAAGATTCAAGATTTGATTGAAGACGTGTACGTGAAGGAAATATCGACGAAAGAAGCGGAGTTAACGACGATGCAGGCCCAAATCAATCCGCATTTTCTATACAATACGCTCGCCTCGATCTCCTCGCTTGCATTGAAGGAAGGCGGCACCAAGGTCTACGAGATGGTGAACTATCTCGCGAAATATTACCGAATCTCCTTGAACAAGGGCAAGCGGATTATCCTCGTGAATCAAGAGATTCAACTGGTAAAGAACTACATTGCGATTCAAGAGATTCGATTCCGGGGCATGCTGCATATGCATTATGACCTCGACGAAGAGCTGTTCAAATATACGACGATCAAGCTAATTCTGCAGCCGTTCATTGAGAATTGCATTAACCATGCCATCTGTCACGAGTCGGGCATTAATATCATTGTGAAGCTCTATGCGGATGGCGAAGATATCGTATTCCAAGTGATCGACGATGGCGCGGGGATGCCGCCAAGGAATCTGGAGGATGCCTTCCAGACGGCGAATAATCTATCAGGTTACGGGATTAAGAACGTCAATGACCGCATTCAGCTGACCTATGGCAATGCGTACGGCGTCGATGTCTTTAGCCGGCTGGGCATTGGGACGACAGTAACTGTGCGCATCCCGAAGCATCACAGCTAAGAGATGACCTAGCCATTCAATGATGAAAGACGTTTTCCACTATGAATAATAACATTGCGTTATAGATTATCGAATCAAGGCTTCTTACAATTAATCTTAGATTCAGTAGGCAACCATCAATACGAACTTCAGAGAGGGGTTAATGTATGAAGAAGGTAAACTTAGTTGTATCGGCGGTATTGGTTCTGTCTTTGCTGGCTGGCTGCGGTTCGAATTCGGCTTCCAATGAGACAGGTTCAGGAGCAGGATCGAATTCGGCAGCGAACGATACAGCTCCGATCAAGCTGACATGGTTCGATAAGAATACGGGCGATGCGTTCACGAACCCGGTAGCGAAGGCGATTACAGAGAAGACAGGCGTAACGGTGGAGATCCAGCAGCCGACAGGGAACCCGCTCGAGAAGCTGAACTTGATGCTCGCGAGCAACGATTTGCCGGATGTTCTCATGCTGGATCGTGGAAGCGATATCATGAACAAGTACATTGCTTCGGGGGCGATCATTCCACTGAATGACCTGATCGACCAATACGGCCCGAACATTAAGAAGATGTACGGCGATACACTCAAGAAGACGAGAAGCGCTGACGGGAAGAACTACTATTTGGCAAACTGGTACGGTCTCGAGAAATACCCGGTATTCGGCTTCTTGATGCGGATGGATATGCTGAAGGAGCTTGGCGTCGGCGATAAGGTGAATAACGGTGAACCGTTCACGGCGCAAGAATTCGAAGATTTGCTCGTGAAATTCAAAGAGAAATATCCGACGATCGACGGCAAGCCTTCCATTCCGATGACGCTCAATGGGGAAGATATGGGCAGCGTGCAGTGGACATTCAAGGGGATGTTCGGCATGAAGACCTATTACGAAACGAATGGGGAGCTGAAGAAAGATATCCGCGATCCACGTTACCTGGACATGATGAAATTCATTAACTCCCTGTATAACAAAGGGTTGATCGATAAAGAGTGGGCGACGATGAAGACCAAGCAGTATGAACAGAAGATCGCCGCCGGCAACGTGTTCGCCACAGCGAATGCTTCGTGGAACGTAGGGGCTCCGAATACGCTGCTCAAGGCAGATGCGCCGGAAGGCACGAACAAGGAAGAGCGTCAGCTCTATCAATACAAAGTGCTAGGGCCGAACATTGCGGCCGATCAGACGACATATGGACCGAAGAGCTCCTTGGGCTGGGACGGAGTAACGATCTCGAAGACGAATAAAGATCCGGTGCGTACGATCAAAATGTTGGATTTTTTAGCTAGCGAAGAAGGCCAGTATTTGCTAATGTGGGGATTAGAAGGCAAGGATTGGGACATGAAGGACGGGAAGCACGTTCCGCGCCAAGAAGTGCTGGATGCTTTTACGAAAGATTGGAATGAAGCTTCCAAGACAACGGGCATTCGCAAATGGACATGGATGATCAAGAACGGTCCGGGTTCGGACGGTACGCCTTACGATCTGATCGGACGCTATAAATCGGATCCAACGACGGATCTCGCGATCAAGAACTTGGCGGATACGGCTTACGATACGGCACCTTACGACAATCTGGGTCCTGCAGGCGGTACGCCGGAAGCGATCATGGAGCAGAAGGTGGGCGAGACGATCAACAAGTATTATCTCAAAATGGCGCTTGCACCGACAGAACAGCAAGTTACGGATATGTACAACCAGATGATGAAGGAAGTGGAAGCTGCCGGACTTGCAAAGCTCGAGAAAGTCTACAACGAGAACTATCAGGCACGATTGGAATTGTGGAAGTAACGGGGCAATAAAACATCACGAAATCGTTGAGAGCAGGTGGATAGCTAGTGATTCAGTATCAAGAACAGCATCGCATATTCGCAATTCAGACGAAAGGCTCCTCTTATGTATTCGGTATTAACGCGAAAGGCATTCTGCAGCATCTGTATTGGGGTACACCCGTAGACGTGGAAGATTGCATTCCGCTGCTTACGAACAGGGGCCATAGCTCCTTTGATATGGAACTGGAAAGGGAGATCGAAGAATACAGCTTCTGGGGAGGACTCGTCTACAGCGAGCCTTCCTTGAAGGTCATCTGGCCGGATGGCGTACGCGACCTCTGTATGGATTACGCCGGGCACCAGATGACGGAGCAGGACGGCAAAGAAACCTTGATCATTACGATGAAGGACCGCGCTTATCCGATTGAGGTGCATTTAACTTATGCAGTCATCCCGGCGTTCGATCTCATTGAACGTTCTGTGAAAATCGTCAATACAGGCCAGCACGACATCGTCTTGGAGAGCATGCAATCTGCGGCATGGAGCCTTCCAGCCTTACCCGATTATCGGTTAACGCATGTCACGGGCAAATGGTCCGGGGAATTCCAGCTGCGCAATACCGTTCTGTCGGAAGGGAAAAAAGTGCTCGAATCCCGCAGAGGCTTCACGGACGGTCATGCGAATCCATGGTTCGCCGTGGATAGCGGGCAGGCAACGGAAGAGCGCGGACAAGTCTGGTTCGGCGCGCTGGCATGGAGCGGCAACTGGAAGATCACCGCCGAGAAATCGTCATTCAACCAAGTCCGGGTGAGCGGCGGGATCAATGATTTCGATAGTGAATGGATCCTTGGTCCGGGGGAGAGCTTCGATACGCCAATGTTCGTCGGCGGGTATACGGAAGGCGGATTCGGCGAAATGAGCCGGCATCTCCATCATTATCAATACCAGTATATTATTCCGAGCCAAGAGCCGCGGAAGGTATTGTATAACTCTTGGGAAGCGACTTATTTCGATGTGAATGCGAAGGACCAGATGGCGTTGGCGGAACGTGCGGCGAAGCTAGGGGTAGAGCTGTTCGTCGTCGATGACGGCTGGTTCGGCGCACGCAACCATGATCGAGCGGGGCTTGGGGATTGGTTCGTGAACCAGGAGAAGTTCCCCAAGGGATTGAATGAACTGATCGAGAAGGTGCACGCGTTCGGCATGGAATTTGGCATTTGGGTTGAGCCGGAATCCGTCAATCCGGACAGTGAGCTGTACCGCCAGCATCCGGATTGGGTCTATCACTTCCCGACGCGGGGACGGACAGAGCTGCGCAATCAGCTGCTGCTCAACATTTCGAAGCCGGAAGTGAAGCAGTATATTTTAACGTTCATGATCGATCTGCTATCGAAGCATGACATTACGTTCATTAAATGGGATATGAACCGTACGATCACAGAGCCGGGCATGAAGGATCATCCGATTCATCGTCAGAAGGAAGTATGGATTCGCCACGTACAGACACTGTATGAGATTTGGGCCGAGCTGCGCGAGCGCTTCCCGCATGTCGCCTTCGAGACGTGTGCTGGCGGGGGCTCACGGATTGATCTTGGTATCCTTCGCTATGCGGATCAATCGTGGCCGAGCGATAACACGGATGCCTTCGATCGCCTGAGCATTCAGGAAGGATTCTCGTATGCGTATCCGCCGAAACTCATGACCTGTTGGGTGACGGAATCGCCTAGCGGCATGAATAAGCGAGTGACGTCACTGGCGTACCGCTTCCACAGCGCCATGATGGGGACGCTCGGGATCGGGTCGAATCTGAACGAATGGAGCGATGAGCTGATCGAGCAATCGGCTGCCTTCGTACAGCAGTACAAAGACATTCGCCCGGTGATTCAATACGGACAGCAATACCGGCTGCCAGCCTTGAAGCATAAAGGCGTTACAGCCGTACAATATGTGAGCCTAGACGGCTCGGAGAGCGTCCTATTCGGGTTCCTGCATTCCCAGCTTCTTGGGGAACCGCTGCCGCGACTTCGTCTGCAAGGGCTTCAAGCCGATCAATCTTACCGGATCGATCAGCTCGAAGGCACATGGACGGGTCGGGCGCTGATGAACATTGGTATCGAGCTGCCGCTGCGAGGCGATTTCGATAGTCTGATGTACCGCATACAGCGAGTCTAAGCCGGAATAATCATTGATTTTACTTCGTTAGGGAAGTCATCCCTTCCGCGTATCTCGGTACGCGGAAGGGGACTTCCCTATTATTTTTTTGAAGATACGGGAGAAGTAGTAGGGATCCTGGAAGCTGAGCTGAAGGCTGATTTCCTTGATGCTCTGATCCGTTAAGTCAAGATATTGGCACGCCCGCTGGATTTTGAGCCGTAGAAAGTAATCGATGGGCGAGTATCCCGTCGCATCCTTGAACAGCATCGAATAATGAGGTACGGATAGCTTCGCTTGCTCCGCCAGCTCTTGCAGCGTCACCTGCTGTTCTATGTGCGCGCTCATATATTGCAAGGATTCCTCAATATCGTGTTTGTTCTGCCGCGACTTCGGCATCTTCGGCTGCTGCTGCGAGAATCGTATGAGCGCGGCGAGATGGCAGGCCAATTGCGAGACATAAATAATATGATTTAACGAGTATCCTTTCTCTAGAAGTTCATAGGATTCATGGAACAGCTCAATGATTTGCGTCGATTTCTCCACCGAGACTTGCGATGGCGCCGTGAATGAATCAATGCCCTCGAAGAAAGCAGGTGCATTCTCGCCCCGCATATGAAACCAATAGATAGTCCATGGGTGGGATTCGGATGACCCGTAGGCATGGGGCGTGTTCGCTGGGATGACGATGATCGATCCTTTGTGCATCTGATGCAGTCTGTTTTGATTTAACCGAACCCATCCTTCACCAGCGATGCAATACATGATGATGTAGGACGGGCTGCCCTCGGGACGCTCGCGATAGTGATGCATCGCCTGTGGGAAGTAGCCGATGTCGGTGATATACAGGGACCGGATCAGCGGATGTGCTGCATACTCCGCCAGGATATGTTCCGGCAGAACGATTAATTTTTGCGACATGAAGCCGTCTTGTTTTTTGATCGTATCCATGCTTCAACTATGCTTCTTCCTATCTGAAATGTCAATGAAGAGTGTTGGGTTACAATCATAAAATAGTCCATCACAATCATGCGATAGTCAATGGTGTTCATGGCCGGAAGCTCGTAAGATGGGGGTATCACAATGAATCTATTGCATTAGGAGGGTACAGACCATGACAACGTTAGTAGAGAGCGTGAAAGTATGGGAAGAGACGATTGACATCCCAACATATGAAGTAGGGGAGCCGGACAAGAACCCCATGTTCCTAGAGAAGCGGGTCTATCAAGGCAGCTCGGGCCGCGTCTATCCGAATCCGGTCATTGATAAAATTTACGATGATAAAGTGATGAAGCCGTATCAAGTGGTGTTCCTCGAGAATGAATATGTTCAGATCCAGATCATGCCGCAAATTGGCGGTCGTGTCTATCGTGCGATCGACAAGACGAATCAATATGATTTCGTCTATCACAACCAAGTGATTAAGCCCGCGTTGGTCGGCCTTACCGGTCCTTGGATCTCGGGCGGCATCGAGTTCAACTGGCCGCAGCATCATCGCCCGAATACGTTCGGTCCCGTGGAATATCGCATCGAAGATAATCCAGACGGCAGCAAGACGGTATGGGTCGGCGAGATCGACCGCATGTACGGAACGAAGGTGACGACTGGATTTACGCTTTATCCGGGCAAGGCGTACCTTGAGATTCATGCACAGATGTATAACCGTACATCCGAGCCGCAGACCTTCCTCTGGTGGGCGAATCCTGCGGTAGCCGTCAATGATCATACGCAATCGGTATTTCCGCCGGATGTGCATGCGGTATTCGACCATGGCAAACGTGACGTATCGAAATTTCCGATTGCGACGGGAACGTACTATAAGATGGACTATTCCGAAGGGGTTGACATTTCGAAATATTCCAATATTCCCGTGCCGACATCGTATATGGCGTACCATTCCGATTACAATTTCGTCGGCGGTTATGACCACCAGCTGGAAGTCGGCATTCTGCACATAGCGAATAAGCATGTTTCGCCGGGCAAAAAGCAATGGACATGGGGCCATGGCGAGTTCGGACAGGCATGGGATCGCAACTTGACGGACGAGGACGGCCCGTACATTGAACTCATGACAGGTGTGTATACCGATAATCAGCCGGATTTTACATGGCTTCAGCCGTATGAAGAGAAGAGCTTCAAGCAATATTTCATGCCTTACAAACACCTTGGCATGGTGAAGAATGCGTCCATCGATGCGGCCGTGAATTTGGAAGTGACAGATCAGTCGATCACAGCTCATGCGTATGCGACGTCAGTCTTCGAGGATGCGCACGTTAGGCTTAGAAGTACTCGGGTCACATACGTTGACAAGAGGATAACGATGTCACCGACGGAACCCTTCACCATCACAGCGGAGCTGGATCCGGAGGATCGTGAGGAAGATCTCGTGCTGGCCGTATTCACAGCAAGCGGAAGAGAACTCATCTCGTATCAGCCAAGGCCGAAGAAAGTCGAACAGACGCCGGATCCGGCCAAGGCCATCGGTGAACCGGAGGAATTAGCCAATACGGAAGCACTCTATCTCGCAGGGCTGCATCTGGAGCAGTATCGTCATGCGACGTATGAACCGGATGCCTACTATCTGGAAGGGCTTCGCCGTGACCCGGGAGATATTCGACTCAACAACGCATATGGCCAGCTGTTGTTACGTCGGGGGCTGTTAGAACAAAGTGAAGCTTATTTCAGGAAAGCGATCGAGACGCTGACTCGGCATAATGCTAGACCTTACGACAGCGAGCCCTTCTATAACCTCGGAAAAACGCTCAAGCTGCAAGGTCGGCTCGACGAAGCCTTTGCCGCATTCTACAAATCGGTGTGGTCGGCAGCATGGCAGGCGGCAGGATACTTTGCGCTCGCGCAAATCGCCTGCGAGAAAGAGGCGTATGAGGAAGCGTTAGAACTCCTGGACCGCTCGCTCTGCATGCAAATGCGGAACTATAAAGCCCGCAATCTGAAGAGCTTGGTGTTACGCAAACTGAACCACCTCGAAGAAGCGGCGCGGTATACGGAGGAGACCATCGCGCTGGATCCGATTGAATTCGGTTCTCGCAATGAACGCATTTACATGTATGAGCAAGTCGGGGATACCGTCAATGCAGTGAAATGCTTCGAAGAGTTGGAAGGGTTGATGCGAGGCAATGCACATAGCTATATTGCGCTGGCACAGGATTATGCCGACGCCGGTCAATATACGGAGGCGCTCAATGTGCTCGATCGTATCGCTTCACGTTCGGCGGGTCACGTGTACCCGATGATACGCTACTACCAAGGGTTCTACAGCATGAAGCTTGGCTGTGCCGATGAATGCGACGCTTTCTATCAGCAGGCTGAGGCGGCAGATCCAACCTATTGCTTCCCGAATACTGTGCAGGATTACATCGTGTTGAAGCATGCGACGGATGCGCGTGAGAACGATTCGAAGGCGCCGTACTATCTCGGTAATTTGCTCTATGACAAGAAGCGTCACGGGGAAGCCGTAACCTATTGGAAGAAGTCTGTACAGCTGAATGACACGTTCGCTACGGCGCATCGCAATCTTGCGTTAGCTTACTTCAACAAACAAGGGAATCCTGAGGCCGCGTTGGCATCGCTCGAGCAAGCATTCTCCCTGAATCCAGCGGATGCGCGCGTCTATTATGAGCTGGATCAGCTCTATAAGAAGCTTGCTTACACGCCGGAACAGCGACTAAACATGATGGAGAAGCATAAGGCACTCGTCGAAGCGCGCGATGATCTCTATCTGGAATATATTACGCTCTACAATTTGCAGGGCCGTCATGAGGAAGCGATCGGTCTGATTCTGAATCGGCATTTCCATCCTTGGGAAGGTGGCGAAGGGAAAGTACCAGCCCAATATGTCATCGCTCGCGTGGAATGGGCGAAGAAGCTGCTGCAGGAAGGCAGGGTTCAAGAAGCTATTGATCAATTGTTGCTGACGAAGCAATATCCGCTGAACATCAATGAAGGGAAGCTGGAAGGCGCGCAGGAGAACAACATCCATTATTATCTAGGCTTCGCGCATCAACAGTTGGGAGATCAAGATACCGCACAGCATTATTTGGAGCTCGCTTCGAGAGGTTTGGATGAGCCGACGAGCGCGATTTATTACAACGACCAACCACCGCATATGATCTTCTACCAAGGGGTTGCATGGCGTCAATTAGGCAATGAGAAAGCGGCGCGTAGCCGGTTCAATAAGTTGATCGACTTCGGCGAGCAGCATCTATTCATCGAGCAGAAAATTGATTATTTTGCCGTCTCGTTGCCGGATTTCCTCGTGTTCGAAGAAGATTTGAACAAGAAGAACCGCATCCATTGCCATTATATGATGGGGCTTGGTCATCTGGGGCTCGGCAACCAAGAGGAAGCGAAGAAGAGCTTCCAGCAAGCGCTGGCGCTGGATCCGATCCATCAAGGGGCCATGATTCATTTGGCACTGGCGTAGAGAGGAGCTGCTTGTATGACACGATGGGAACGATGTGAGCAGCAGTCGGGTCATGACATATGGGTTGGTCGTAATGCATGGATGGAGATCAAGGTCGTGCCCGCACTCGGCAGCAAAATGATATCGCTCAAGCATCTTCGGACAGGTAGAGAGTGGTTGTCGGAAGCCGCTGGTCCCCTTGGGAATAAGGGGTACGCGACTTCATTCGCAGACAGCGATGGCAGCGGCTGGGATGAGATGTTTCCGACGATCAACGTATGCACCTATCCGAATCATCCTTGGCAGGGGACGGAAATGGCTGACCACGGCGAGGTGTGGTCCATACCATGGCAGGTCGAGATCGCGGATGAGCGACTCAGCTGTCATGTGCATGGCGTGCGGCTGCCGTACCAGCTGAGCAAAACGTATTCGTTCACCGAAGAACAACGCTTGCGGATCGATTATACGGTGTACAATCCCAGCCCGTTCCCCCTCTCGTTCTTGTGGGCGGCGCACCCGTTATTCGCCGTCCATGAAGGGATGGAGATCATCGTCCCATCCGAGCTGAATGAGATCGTCGTTTCATACTCACAGCATGAGAGGCTTGGACAAACGGGAGACGTGCGAAGCTGGCCGATTCCGTTCGAGGATCATCCAGAGATTCGTCTGCATCAAGTTGAAGCGATGACGGCAAGGACTGCGGAGAAGTATTATTTCCGAGGCGAGCTGCCGGAAGGACGGGCAGGACTTCACGATCCGAGCACAGGCGAGTCGCTTACGATGTATTTTCCGGTGGAACAAGTGCCTTATTTCGCGGTGTGGGCGAATTACGGAGGATATCAAGGCGGGTATAATGTTGCGCTAGAGCCAGCAACAGGATTTTTGGATGACTTGTCTTATGCGATGAAGCAAGGGATGGCAGCAACCGTCGAAGCGGGATGCCGTTATCATTGGTTTCTCGAAGTTGAATTAACATGAAAAAGAGGCGCGGAAAGGCGGCAGGCTTGAAATAGAAGGCTTGCTGCCCGACCGGGCCTCTTTTTTATTTGGATGTGGATAACTCAATGCATCCGAGGGATGCTCTCATCATAGCTTTCGGCACCTAATTCCATGATTCTTCCTCGACCCATTCTCATCATCTGTGGTGCGGCGCTTACGCTGAATGTTTAACGAACTGGAAAATGTTAGAGGAAAAATTTATTGATGGGCGAATATGATATATAAAGTAATTTACCGAAAAGGGGCACTTTCAAGTGGAATTAAAAGAATTGATTGATCTTCTAACCATCACTGAAGTACGTGGTAATGTGAATGTTAATATAACTGGCATCAAAATGAATTCACAACATGTAACCCCTGGAGATCTGTTTATTTGTGTTCCTGGTATACCTGGCTTCCAAGAAGATCGTCACTCTTATGCTGAAGATGCAGTCAATGCTGGTGCGGTCGCCCTTATAGTAGAGCGTGATATTAACGTATCTGTACCAACCGTCAAAGTGCCTGATTCTCGATATGCTATGGCAGTGATAGCTTCTCACTTTTATGGTTATCCGAGTAGTGACTTAAAATTGATAGGCGTTACTGGAACAAATGGAAAGACCACTACATGTCATATGCTTGAATCGATATTGGCGCATGCAGGATTTCATACGGGGTTGATGGGGAACCTTGGAACAAAAATTGGTTCAATGACGATGGAAACCGATATCAATACCCAAGAGCCTGCTGTTCTACAGTCAAATTTAAAGAAAATGAAAGATGCTTCCATCGATTATTGTGTTATGGAAGTCACTTCGCAAGGGTTAAATGTAGGACGTGTGCTAGGTTGTGAATTTCGAACTGGAATTTTCACGAACTTAACGCAAGATCATTTGGACTATCATGGAACAATGGAAAATTATTTATCCGCTAAAGGATTATTATTTTCAAGAATAGGAAATTCTTTTTTTCCTGACCTATCTCAACGCAAATTTGCCGTTTTAAATGCAGATGATACTGCATCTACAATATTTCGTAAATTAACTGCTGCACAAGTCTTAACCTACGGAATTGTTAATGAAGCAGATGTTATGGCAAAGGACATACAGTTGAATGCTCAAGGAACTGTATTTAATTTAGTTTCCTTCGCAGGAACGATATCGATTAAATTAAGAATGGTAGGAACTTTTAATGTGTACAACGCGCTCGCTGCCATAACAGCTTCATTAGCCGAACAGATCCCTTTATATGCAATCCAAGAAGGGTTGGATAGCCTTAATACTGTACCTGGCAGAATGGAAGTCATCGATGAAGGTCAGGACTTCCTTGTGCTTGCTGATTACGCTCATACCCCTGACGGATTAGATAATGCGCTCTCGACAGTTCGTGAGTTTGCGAAGAGAAGAGTTATAGTAGTTTTTGGTTGTGGTGGTGACAGGGACCGTACAAAACGTCCGGTTATGGGCAATCTCTCAGTAAAGTACAGTGATATTGTAATCGTTACTTCGGATAATCCACGGTCGGAAGATCCAATACAAATCCTACAGGATATTGAAGTTGGATTAAAAGAATGTGGAGTAACAAATGCCACATATGAACTCATTGAAGATCGGAGAGAAGCAATATCAAGAGCCATTCAAATTGCTGAGTCTGGGGATATTGTACTTATAGCAGGGAAGGGTCATGAAACCTACCAAATCTTAAAGGATCGAACGATACATTTTGACGATCGAGAAGAAGCCAGAAAAGCGATTCAAGAAAAAATGTCGATATCATAGCAGAGATGATTATTGAACTAATGGAACACAAGATAAGGAGCTTGCTTGAAGCGGCTCCTTTTTGATTTGTTGAGGTAAAGGTGTTGGAATAGTAGTTATTTCCTTCTTGGGAGTGCTTTTAGGCGCAAATAGAACTTCTATGTTCTTTTTGACGCTGTCTGATATTCACCTTATCGCGTGTATCGGAGATTTCTCCCCAATACATGTAACCTCCATTTTTAATTTAGAAATAGCAGACCATCCATGTTATAAAAAATGAAATCGGAATCGGAATAATTACTTGTCATTTATCGGTACAAATACTTGTCATCCGACAATATGAGCTAACGGACAGCAGTGGAATGCCTTTACTTTGATTCGCCATTACTATAAGTTTGACTTAACCGAACTACACAAATTGAATTAAAAGGAGTATACATATGGGCGATGGCAAAAAAGAAAAAATTTATTATCAAAGAAGTAGTGAAGAATTAAAGATGAAGAGCATTAAAGCTCAGAAACTGGTTCAAGAATTTAACAGGAGTGACGTTGAAGAATTTGAAAAGAAAGAAAATATTATTCGGGAATTGTTTGGAAGTGTAGGAGAAGGTCTTAGCATCGAGCACAACTTTCATTGCGATTTAGGTTACAACATACACGTAGGAAATAACTTTTATGCAGGTTATAACTGTACGATTTTAGACATGGCAGAGGTAAGAATTGGTGATGATTGCATGATAGCTCCTAATGTTGGGATCTATACCGCTGGTCATTCTGTAGAACCAAAGAATAGAAATAAAAGTGGTTATGGGATACCGATAACTATAGGAAACAATGTATGGATTGGCGGGAGTTGTGTAATCTTACCTGGTGTAAATATTGGTGATAATTCCATTGTAGCTGCAGGTTCAGTTGTCACGAAGGACGTGCCTGCAAATACAATAGTCGCGGGTAATCCAGCAAAAATAATAAGACAAATAACCGAGTAATATTTCAACTCTGTATTTGTGTTATTACGCTAACGGGCAGGTTAGTTCCAATATGTGGTACTGTATAGTTAGAAAAATTTACTTAACGGAGGCCATAAGAATTGTCTATTATATTTCCTGAAATAGAGACAGACAGGTTGAAACTCGCCATTCTTACTTTAGACGACACTAAAGCCGTATTTAGGCATTTTTCAGATGAGAATGTTACAAGATTTATGGATATAAGTCCATGTAAAGATATAGACGAAGCTGAAGAAATCATAAGGTTTCATATAGAGGATATTGGTTGTCGCTGGGGAATTTTTAGCAAGAGCGATGCTCAGTTAATAGGGACTTGTGGCTTCCATTGCTGGTCTCAAGGCGAACCATCTAGAGCTGAAATCGGATTTGATTTAGCGAGGGGCTATTGGGGAAGAGGAATTATGCAAGAAGCATTGAAGCCTGTTATAGATTTTGGCTTCAAAGAGATGAGCTTAGATTTCATTGAAGCTACTGTCGAGCAAGAAAATGAAAAATCAATAAACTTACTTCGAAAACTAAATTTTGAAAGAGAAACAGAATTAAGAGACCAATTGATATATTATTTCTTATTTAGAGAACGTTGGGGATTACGCTAACGGGACACGATAGTTGAATCTAATTAACAGACAATATACAAAAAGTCATACCTAGAACACCTCGCTGCTCTTTTGCTATTGCCTTATTATTTTTACAACGAATTTAGTCAAACCCTCTGAACAACATCTTCCGGTGTTGCACCATGCACAACAAATACTGGATGATTTGTCGACATCCGATTATTAACAGACTGAACGGGGCCCCATGCCAAATCCATGTCATAGGGCCCCGTTGCCTTAGTTGATGTTTAGCTTAGGAGAGTCACTCTGGAAAATGACAGACACCAAGAACGTTTCCGTCTGGATCTTTAAAAGAAGACCCTTTTACATTTCCATAGTCCCGAATCGCAGTAAAAAATGGGTATCCATAAAAAGCAGTGGTTGAATTTCTCAATTCGACCGCTGCTTTCATATTACTACAATATAATTTCAAATGATGATTTAATGTTCTGAACATCCTTAAACATAGCTTTATAATCCTCCATTGACTTATTATCGCTTGGATCATATTGAACATCCGTTGGCGTATGGAAAATGTATGCGTGGTCTCCATACTCACCAACTTTAACGGAAGGAATTTGGCCTTTAATTTCCTCTTCCCTCTCAATCCAATAGTCTTTAGGCCACACAGCTATTGTAAATAACACCCCATATTTTGTTGTTTTGTTAATAAATTTAAGACTGTGATTGGATTGTGGATCTTTAGTATCCACTACCTCAAATTTATTTTCCCAAGTTTTCGGAAAAGTGAGTGTAAAGTGATACTCACTATTATTATAAACCAGCACATTTTCACTTCGATTATACTTTTCTTCTACCGCCGAAATGGGTTGCAGAGCTTTAGAGTCTAATCGCAGACGTTCAATAAATACGACAGCTTCAGTCCTTGACAGTGTATCGTCTTTATAAAATCCTTTTACAGTCCTTGTAGTTTTTCCATTAGCTAATCCAAGATCAAGGAGGTACTGAATCGAATCAGCCACATTGTAATTTTGTCCTGCGGCGTTTGTTAAATATTGAGCGGCCGTCCCCCTAGAAAACGTCTTATTGGTGGGCTTCACTTTCCAACCTATTTTATCAACATAATTTAAATACGGTTCATCCCAGTGTGCTGGATGGGTACCCAGTATGAAATCATTGGGCTGAAAAGCTCTTATAAGCATAGCAAGAAATTCACTTTGACTTACGACCTTGTCTGGCTTAAAAGTACCATCTGGATATCCATCCACTATCTTATTTTCATAAGCCCATTGAATGCTTGCATAACCCCAATATTCAGCTTTCACATCGCTAAAGGAAGTCCCCTTTGCATATGTTGGACTTAAATTTATACATAACATGCTTATTGAAAGAATCACAACGCAAACTTGTCTTTGGTAAAGTCTCATTATTATAGCTCCCTTATTGTTTTCTTAAGTATAGGAATCCACCTAGTTGGCGTGAGGATATCAGCTTACCAGCAAGTCCCTCAAGATTGTGTTAGGTTGAAACGTCATACAGCACTAAAGGAATATCTCCTGCACTCCATTGCAACAGTCATTGTATTAAAAAACTTATCGATAAATAAAAGCCCTGACAACAGGGTGACAGGGCTCATAGAGGTTTTAGTTCGATATATCATTTTGGGATCAATTATTTTTTTAACGGTTCGACACCGATCGTGGTACCTGTATCGCTCGGGTCTTTCATTTTTATATTCGTAATAAACCAACCTTCATGACCTTTAGATGCAAACTTTTGTACGGTGACAACCGCAGAGCCCTTGCCTTTCCAATTGGAAGCAACAAGGCCATAATCGAATGAGAACTGAGTCGTCGTTTTATTCAGAGATTTTGTTTTGAGCTTTTCGATCTCAGACATATGCGGACTGGAGCCGCCCGTTGTCCAGTAGTAATCTTCGAATTCTTTCTTGGTTATGGAACGTAGTTCAGGTGAGAAAACAGCGAATTGCAGCGCTCCATTGCGAGTCTGAATGCCTTTGACCCAAGTATCTAAGGCTTCTTTTGCTGTAGAGGGGACGACCGCCGCTTCCAAACGTTCGATCTGAATCGCTTGTTGAGCGGATTCCGGCAGCGTCACTTGAACTTCATTCTTATCAGCATCGTAGACCGCCTTGCCTTTAAATTCTTCCGCAAGGCGATCGATCGGAACAAGCACTTTGCCGTCTTTGACTTGAAGGTCTAGATAGCTCGTCACAACGCCATGTCCATTGATAAGTAAATTCAATTTAGATTCTGCATAAGCAGAGCCTAAAGCAATCATAGCCCCGATGGCAGTACACAGCATAATTTTTGACAGGGGTTTCATCATATTCACCTCTTCTTCATATAGAAGTATAGACGATTAATCCTGGAAAAAGTTTCCTATGACATAGCGAAAGGGAGCCCGAAGGCTCCTCCAACTAAAGGCAGGATAACTCAATAATTACCAGAGAATATTACCTTTGAGGTGATGTTATGCAGAGATTGCTGCTGCTGCTTCCTTTGTTATTTTTAGGAATGAGTTCGGTAGCATTTTAACGAAAATATACGCTAAGGCCCTGAATCGTCTCTGGCTTAGCGTTTTTTCATACTGTTCAGTGAAAATAAAGTTTTAGACTGTCCCTATTTATCTGTTCGACGAAGGATCGGTGACGTTGATGAAAGAAATCAATCTGGCATCGGTCATTTTGGCCAAACGCAGGTAAAAAGGAATCACGCAGGATGGGCTTGCGGCATATATCGGCGTTTCCAAAGCGTCTGTTTCTAAGTGGGAAACGGGGCAAAGCTATCCCGACATCACATTTCTCCCACAGCTTGCCGCCTATTTTAACATCAGTATAGACGAACTGATGGGCTATTCACCTCAAATGGAACGGACGGACATCGCAAAACTATACATCCAGTTGGCCTCTGATTTCGCTTCCCTGCCTTTTGAAGATGTAATCGCGGAGTGCGCAACCATCATTAAAAAATATTACGCCTGTTTCCCACTCCTTTTGCAAATAGTCAAGCTGTATACAAATCACTTCATGCTGGCGGGAACGCAGGAACGAAAAGAGGCGCTCCTGAACGAATCAGTGAGGCTATGTGAGCGGATTCAGGCAGAAAGTGACGATGTTCAACTTTCCAAAGAAGCGGTTTTATATCAGGCGATTTGCTGTCTGACGCTTAATAAACCGCAGCGTGTTTTGGATTTACTTGGGGAAGGAATCCGACCCATGATACCGGAGGGTCTGTTAATGTCACAGGCTTATCAGGTTATGGGTAACTTCGGCAAAGCCAAAGAAACCTTACAGATTGATCTGTATCAGCATACGATGGCGACTTTTCACGGGCTGCTGAAAGTACTGCAAACAAACATGGACAGCCTCGAAAAAGCGGAAGAAGCCTTTCTGAGGGCGTCAGATATTGCACGAATCTTTAATATGAAGAGGCTAAACCCAAACAATGTCATCCTGCTTTACGCACTGGGCGCTCATATGTATTGCGCGAACAATTTCCTCGAAAAAGCGATTGAATTGCTTGGGAAATATGTTGATTCTTGCGTGGAAGGATTCTTCCCCTTTGAGCTTCATGGAGATTCCTTCTTTGACCAGATTGAACCGTGGCTGAATGATTGCGACGCAGCTACGCCCCGCAGTGAGCAGGTAATAAAGGAAAGCATGATGCGGGATGGACTGATGAATCCAGCGTTCGATTCGTTGCGAGATGACCCTAAATATCTACGAATCGTTCAAAAAATGGAAAATTTTATAGGAAGGCATTGACTATGAAAAAAATCTTCAACTGGAAGCTGTTCTTCCTGCTTATTGTTGTGTGCGCCGTGACAGGCATAATGGTTCTACCGTTTACGTACGCTATTGCTCCGTTGCCAGATAACGCGCCTATGCAGATCATCATACCAGCGCAGATTGCGCAAACAGTGGTGTTAAGTGCGTTGGCGAGCTTTTTCGGATTGATTTTGGCGCGGCGCATTGGGTTTGGCGCACCGATTCTGGAGGAAATTACAGGCGGTGAAAAGCGAAAGGATTATTTGAAGTCTATACTCGGTTCATCCGTCCTTTGGGGTATTTTGGGCGGTTTGCTTGTCGTTTTACTGTGCATCCCGTTCTGGAATATGTCCGTTGAACTGATGAAGGCGGAAATGGCGGTGCCGATTTGGAAATCCGCACTTGCGATTTTCTACGGCGGCACAGCGGAAGAAATATTGTTTCGGTTGTTTTTGATGACGCTTTTGGTTTGGATTACTTCCAAAATCAAAAAGGCGAAAGATGGAGGTCCAACTAAAATCGGCGTGTGGCTGGCCATAATTATAACAGGCGTGATTTTTGGCCTCGGTCATCTGGGAATCACGAACGCGCTGACCGCGATCACCGGCGACGTAATCCTCCGGGCGATATTGCTAAACGGCTCTCTCAGCATTATTTATGGCTGGCTCTACTGGAAAAAGGGGCTGGAGTCGGCTATGATTGCCCACTTTTCCACCGACATTGTGTTGCATATACTCATTCCGCATGTAATAGCGCCATTATTTATCTAATCGGAGGTTATGGACATGAACGAAAAAATAATCATTGGCAGGGGAACGAAATACCCTTTGAATGGGATTTTGTCGTTGCCGGATAATTGTTCTTCAAAGGTTTCGGCTGTGGTACTGGTGCATGGCTCAGGCCCTGCTGATATGGATGAAAGTATCGGCGCTAATAAGCCATTCCGCGATATTGCAGAAGCACTGTCTGCCAAAGGAATCGCTGTGCTTCGCTATGACAAGCGCACAAAGATTTACGGGAAGCAGATGCTGAAAGAAGGCCCCGGCGATGTGACTGTTGAAAGCGAAACAATAGAGGACGCCCTCCTTGCCGTCAAACTGCTTAAAAATGATGGCAGAATTGACCCCGAAAAGGTTTATATTTTAGGTCACAGCCTCGGCGGTATGCTCGCGCCGCGTATTGACGCGGAGGGCGGCGAATTCGCGGGTATAATCATATGTGCAGGCTCGCCACGTATTTTGAGCGATATTTTGCTGAGCCAAAATGATGATATGCTCAGTCAATTGCCTAAATTCCTACAGAAAATAGCGAATAGGCAAATCGCGGGGCTCAAAGCCAAATTCGGAGCCATCCCCGGTATGAGTGAGGAAGAAGCAAAACAGACAAAGATTTTTGGTAAAACCTACGCATGGTATTTCAAGGAGATGGCCGAACATCCCGTTACCAATTATCTGAGCAGAACAGAAAAACCCGTGCTGGTATTGCAGGGAGACAAAGATTTTCAGGTCTCCACGGAAAAGGATTTCGCACTCTATCAGCAAATCTGCATCGGTAAGCCCAATATCCGTTTCAAGCTCTACCCCGGATTGAACCACCTGTTTATGAAGTCGGTTTATGGCAGGGTCAAGGACTTCAAAAAAGAGTACAAAATCCCACAAAAGGTGTCTGCAGAAGTTTTGGAGGATATTGCGGAGTGGATATTGACCAAATAATAAATAGATACCCGTTTATCTTATCGTCTGTCGGTTCCGGTCGATGAACGATGGGGCTTTTACTTCTCGCGCGCATACGTAATCATGGATCGCCATACGGACTTTCCTAAATTGGACTAGATTTATCCATCGTAGAAGTTTTAAGAGAGTGTTAAGAAAGTTTTAAGAAACATTATCGTACTTTTTACGTCAAAATATATCATATCCATCTTTAGGTATTTGGAGTATCTTTCGAAACTGACCTACTTGGATGAAATTAGATACAAATGGAGGAATCATAGTGAAAAAACCGTTTATTATTTCCACATTCTTATTGTCCGTTCTTGTCGCAGCGCCCACACCGATATTTGCAGCAGCACCGGCAACACCATTGAACGTTTATATGAATGGAAATCAACAGGAAAATGTACTCGTATTACAGGGTCGCACATTTGTGCCATTGACTGCATTTGATGATCCAGCTCAGCTTACTTATAGCTATGATGCAAAGTCTAAGACAGTCAATATTACCAACAAAGTCAATCAAGTGAGCATACAGTTAAATGGCGGGGCGCAGGAAGCAACTATTAACGGGAAAAAAGTAAAAATCGATGCGCAAGTAACCATTAAAGGTGGTCGTACCTATGTACCCTTGCGTTTCTTGTCTGAGAACCTAGGAGGAAGCGTTAATTATGACAAAGTAGGCAATAAAGTTATAGTTCGTACCCCTTCTGAGCAAGAACGATACAAAACATTGATGAGCGGAGACTTGACGGAAGCACGTAAAATTGCCATTAGCCTTCCTCTCATATACGGAAAAGATGCCCTTCAACCACAAGGCGAAGGATTTTCTATCAAATACACTTTTCCTAAGGGAGAAACTCTTCGTTATTATCGAGAATATAAAGGACTAGTGAATTATGTAGAAATTAATGCGGATGGACTTGCCGAAGTAAAATGGCAAGGAGACAATCCTGAAATGGAAGTAAAGCTCCGCGAGAAAGGGAACAAACCAGCCAAGCTAGGGGAAGCCGTCTATTTCATTGACAGCGTCATGTCCGATTATACTTACTATGGTATGATCGACAAATTAGGAAAGTCTACCGAGCTAGGGCAAATCGACCGAGCAGTAGAAAACAATAAAGGTAAGCTAATTCTACCAATTGATGATGAAAAAAGAACCGATGCACGAAAAAGCTAGTCATCAAAATCTTCAGTACCATCTTGAGTAAAAATGCTCTATGGCGGAGAATACGATGAAAATAGGACCGCGATCTTATAAAATAAAAGAAAACGACAGCTTTTGTTCAAATAGCGGGACACTATAGCTTAATAAATAACTAATAAGCGGCTGCCGAGATGGATCGGCAGCCGCGTTGTGCTATTCTAGCCAATAGTTTGTCAATATTTAAAACTTAATGGATTCAATCGCCGGTGGTATACTGAAAAATGAGTACAGCAAATAACCCTTCCCGCAGTGGTGGGAAGGATTTCCTGAGAAGGTGAGAATTTCTTTCTAACTCAATTGAAATGCTTCTTTTTTAGTAAGAATCGCGTAAATCCAGTGGATCAGCTTGTTTACGCAGGCAATTACGGCTACTTTAAACGGCTTACCCTCGGCACGTTTTTTATCGTAATAGGCTCGGAGCTTCTGGTTACGCGAACTGCGCAGACCACAACGTACAGCCAAATATAAGGTGGTTCGAAGTCTTCTGGAACCACGTTTGGTAATCTTGTTTCGGGTAGCTGTAAACTTGCCGGAAGAGAAGACGCTTGGGTCGACACCGGCAAATGCAACGAGCTTTTTTGCATGATCAAATCGATCGATTTCCCCGACCTCAGCCAGAATTGTTGCAGCAATTCTGGTATTAATGCCGGGTATCGATTGGATCAACTCATATTCATGTAATTCTGCAGCCAGAGCATCTATCGACTGTTCGAGGTTGGCCAGGTGCTCCTGGTACTGTAGAAGCAGATTAATGAGCAGTTCCAGTGAGATGAGATGGCTTGAAAAAGCTGTTTCTTTAAAAGGATTTCGCTTAGCAGAAGCCACTAATTTCAGCGCTCGTTCAAGCGCCCAATCGGAATTTTTCCGACCGGAAATTGATTGAATAGTCGCTGTAATGTCATTCAGAGACCTGGAAAGCACCGAGGAAGATGTAGGATGAAGAGCTAGAAAACGAAGTGACACCTTCGAATACAGGTCTCCAAACACACCACGGTATTCAGGAAAGACCTGATCAAGAACCGCCTGAAACTGCAACTTCGCTTGCACATACATATCCGTTAAAGAGTCATGTTGCCTTGTCAGATAGCGCAGATTCATCATGAATTGTCCCCGTTTTTTGTATGGTTCCAACTCTTCTTTGTAGAATAATTCCCCTAATTGGTAGGCGTCAGCGATATCCGTTTTCACCTTGCGCAAGTTGGTTTTTTTGGCCTGATGTGAAATTAACGGATTAATGACAATATACAAATACTGATGCTCATCTAGAAACTGAATGACAGGACTATGGTAGTGTCCGGTTGCTTCTAACACCACTGCCGGACGTTGTGCTGTAAAGGATTCAAGATCCTGTAAAAAGTTTAGAAAAGTCACCAGGCCCTCCAGATTATGCTCAAATCGAAGGACCTTTCCGTATGGGGCACCTCGATCCGTAAAAGCTTGAGCATGGCTTTCTCCTTTGGAAACATCAAGTCCAATGACAGGATTCATATAACCACTCCTTGTTCTATATTCGCCAGTAACCCCTAACCTTCTTGTCGTCCACATTATCGCATGTGATTCGGGGTCAAAGCCCCAACTAGCCTAATCATGGTTTAACAAGTAGGGGGGATGAACGGAATAGCTCTCGGGATCAGAGTCCCACGGGCAGAAACGTTCGATCCCCGGCTACCTCAATTTTATGATCACACAAAAAGGAGGTCGACCAGTAAGTTCTGGTGACCTCATATTACGAACGGGCAGGATAGTTTAATGATGTTTTTTTGCGTGATACGGATCACTATGCGATATAGAAAAATATTCCAGCATCAGGTACTATGAAAATTACTACATGAATAGAGAGATTTAGATACAAAACAAATTAAGTAGAGAAGGAGTTCTGAATAAATGAAGACTGTTTTGGTACTTGTTAGAATCAATGTATCTGATGTGATTAAATCGGCTCAATGGTACGAAGAAATATTAGGGTTTGAAGTTTCTGTTCGATATCCCAACGAAAAACCATATTACATAGGATTTGAATCAAAAGGTGGAGCAGATTTCGCAATACAAGAAGATAAAACATATCCATCAAAGGGAAGATTTAATTTTCAAGTACCGAACTTAGAAAAACTTTGGGAAGAACTAAAAGATAAAGTAACCGTTATTGAGGAACTGCATACTACGCCTTATGGTACTACTAAATTTACAATTGCCGACCCTGATGGTAATGAACTTGGATTTATGTATTAACAGGAACGTATTAAATCATAAGTAGAAGTACGGATCATTCAACTATCGGAGAACGTGAGCGAGGAGCAGTTTGCTACGGCAACTGCTCCTTGTTTTTATTAAGCTAAAGGGCAGGATAATTCAGCCATTTCGCCGAATAATTATTATCAATAAACGGAATGGAGTAAGAATTTGAGATGTTGAAAAAAGTCATACGGAGAACAGTTTTGATTTATACTATTTTTGGTTTGATTATTGGTATTGGATTACTGATAGCTTCTTTCTTTACGAATGAAATAGTTTTTCAAAACGGCGAAAAAGTAATTGCAAGTGGCATCAAAGCAGGTATGATAAGCGTTCCAGCTTCCGTATTAGTTGCGTCGTTTATCGGACTCATGCACGCCATAGTTTTGTGGTTTCCAATTGTCTATATTTATAAGAAATTATCCAATAGGAAAAGTTAATACTCTTTAAGACAAAGGTCAGAAGACATTCGGATAAATGTTCAACTAACGGAGAACGATAGCTCAATAAATAGACTAAAACACGGCTGCCCGCATGAATCGGCAGCCGTGTTGCGCTAACGGGCAGAATTCGTTAATCCAGCAACCGAAAATACATATAAACAAGCGACTGAACATGTGCTACAATTTTCCATAAGAAAGGGATGAGAACTATGTAGTCGAAAATAATCCTGATCCTCAAGCAAGATCTCCACCCTTCATGAAAGGGGTAAAAAGGAAATTAAACTTTAGGAGGATCAATATGAGTAGTTACGTTTGGGCTGGTTTAAAAGTTAGGTTGCGTCCGGTATTAACCACCGATTGGGAAAAGTTCCATAATAATGATCTTGATTCGGAGAACGCAAGACTATGTGACGAGATACATTTCCCAAGATCAGAAGAAGGTACAAAGGCGTGGGCTGAACGCAAATCCGTTAATGCCTCAAATGGTGATAACGTCTTCATGGCAATACAAACGCTCGATGGATTACTCGTCGGGAGCATATCCACAAATAACTGTAATCCTCGCTATGGAACCTTCAAATATGGGGTTTCGATATTTCGTGAGCATTGGCGTAATGGTTACGCTTCTGATGCCATAAAAATATTACTGCGATATTACTTTGAGGAATTACGATATTGTAAGGTTAACGCTCATGTATATGCATTTAATGTTGGTTCCGCAGCATTGCAAGAGCATCTTGGGTTCATTCAAGAGGGAAGAATAAGAAATATGGTCTTTACTAAGGGCCAACATTACGACGAATATATTTATGGCCTTACTAAAAACGAATTCGCAAAAGTGCATATGTAGTTACGACATCTGACTGCCCTCGGGCAGTCTTTGTCGTTCAACTGTAGTTCAATCACAACACGGCGGCGGCCGGCGCGATCGGCTGCCGTTGTCCGTTGAAGTAACTGGCAGGATAATTGCAAAGGTATGGTATAATATTTGATCAAAAAATGAAAGGAAAAAACAACTTCCATGAAGAATTTTATTATTATTGGAGCGAGCAAAGGATTAGGTGATGCCTTTGTTAAAAGATTGCCAGAAATCGGTGATAATGTATGGATAGTTTCTAGGAGTTATCCTACTAGTTTAAACCTTAACGATGGAATCAATAGATATTGGATAGAAGCTGATTTATCGAAAACTAATGCATACAATCTGGTTGCGAATACAATAAATGGCCACATCATAGACGTATTAATATTTAATGCAGGGATATGGGAGAGCAACGGATTTAGAGAAGACTATGATTTTGAGAAAGATGACCCAGATGAAATTTCAAGAATCATAAATGTGAATGTAATTGCCGCAATTACATGTATACAAAAGCTTATACCGAATTTAAAAAAGTCGGCTAACGCAAAAATTGTTTTAATTGGTTCTACTGCAGGACTTGAGAATAATGATTTTACACAAGTTTCATTTGTAGCGTCTAAGTTCGGTTTGCGAGGTATTGCCAATTCCATAAGGGAACATGTTAAAAAGTTTGGAATCGGTGTAACTTGTATAAACCCTGGTGAAATTGCTACCCAAGTTCCTTTAGAGGATGGAATTGAAAAAGTCTTGTCAGCCTACAATTATACACAAATCCCCCTTCAAGATATCGTTTCATTAGTTAAATGCGTCATAAGCCTTTCCAAAGCTTCTTGTGTAAAAGAAATAAATATCCCAGCAATGTTTGATGCGAATGCATAGTCAATTATGTTTAATTAAGTTAACGGGACACTATAGATCAATAAACATCAGGACGAGGCTGCCGGCATGCAACGGCAGCCTTGTTGAGCTAACGGGCAGGTTAGCTGAAGAAAGGTGTATTGAATACCCTTATAGAATATGTAATTAAAGAAGCACAGCAGTTGGGGGGATGTAAATGCATAAAAGCATTCATTGGCATGCGTTTTTCAAAGTGAATACAGAGGAAAAGGCTCGGAGATTACTCTCAAGATTTGAAGAGGTTTGTGAGACGAATGCCACCCTTACATCCTGTGAACGTTATTGGAAGGATTCCGCTTTATTTGATGTTGCTTTTAGCACAACCTTAAATAAGGAGGATATTTCTCATGCCGTTTTCTCAACCCTAGTAATTGCTCACAAATTGGCTTATGAATGGCAGATTACTGGTCCTTCCAATTCGGAATCGGAAATATGGGAATTTTGTGGACTAACCACTAAAACAAAAGTTACAGGTATCGAATGGATTCAGTTTAGGATAGAAACCGAACCATTATTCACTAACGGGAAACTATAGCTTAATAAAATAACTAAAACGCGGCTGCCGGCATGGATCGGCAGCCGCGTTGCGCTAACGGGCAGCATTCCTATTATGAAGAAATACGAGGTTTGAGAAATAAAAAGACTCCTTGGTATGATGTTTATGGGTCCCAGATGCTGGCCAGCGTCGGATCCAAAAACAAACCAAGGAGAGACTACA
>NZ_JBYTDT010000028.1:0-47013 GCF_058791655.1 Paenibacillus sp. EB106-05-06-XG162 | reverse complement strand
TCTAATAGAGGATCTTGGCTATGGCTCCTTCTTTTTTATGCCAATAGCATTTTACACAAGTATATGGACTTAGCTCACGCTTGGGCGAAATAACTGCAAAAGTGCAGCTAAATGGCGGGAAGGTTGCACGCTCGGACGAATTAACTGCTAAAGTAGAGCTAAATGGCGGGAAGATCGCACGCTCGGAGGAAATAACTGCAAAAATGCAGTTAAATGGCTGGAAAGTCACACACGCGGGCGAAATAACTGCAAAAGTGCAGTTAAATGGAGGGAAAGACGCCCGCTTGGGCGAAATAACTGCAGAAACGCAGTTAAACAGCGAGAAAATTGCACGCTTGAGCGAAATAACTGCAAAAGTGCAGTTTATTTGGTGGGAATGTTGCACACGCGGGCGAAATAACTGCAGCAATGCAGTTATTTGGCGAGACCCCGCATCAAATAAAAATGCCCAGCAAGCAAATTTATTGCTTACTGGGCATTTTCATTAATGCAGCTAGCGCTTAGATCCGGCTCCCCACCTTGCGCAGCATCTGATTTAGCACCTCAGCAAGCACAAGGCCGATGGCGATCGAGCCGGAGATGAAGAAGGCTTGCGCAGCGAGCTGCAGCGCGACATTGTAGTCATTCTCGACGAAATGGCGCATCGCATCGTAGGCCATGCCGCCGGGCACGAGGGGGATCATTCCCGATACGCTGAAGATAATGACGGGCGTCTTATACAACCGTGCAAAAATAATACTGGTTGAGCCGACGACGAAGGTCGCGGCAAAGGTAGCAAGGACGGTGCTGTAACTCCCATTCAGTAAAATATAGACAGCCCAGCTGACCATACCGACAAGGCCGCATTGCGGCAGCGAACGTCTTGGCGCATTGAAGATCACGCCGAAGGCGGCGGAGGCAATAAAGCTGGTAATGAGTTGTGCGATCATTAGATTGACCTCTTTCGAATGAGTTGGTTAGAGTAAGATGAAGACGAGGGCAATACCTGTTCCAATAGCGAAGGCGGTTAAGAACGCTTCTGCACCCTTGGAGATCCCTGAGACGAGGTGACCGGACATTAAGTCACGGACCGCATTCGTAATTAATAGGCCTGGAACGAGCGGCATGACCGACCCGATGATGATCTTATCTACTTCATACCCAATCCCAAGCTTGACGAATAAGAAGGCGAGTAGACCGAGCAGAAACGATGCTGAGAATTCCGCGAAGAACTTAACGGCCACGATCCGTTGAAAATAGATGACCGATGCAAGTCCGAGACCTCCGCATAGGACAGCAGGAATGAAATCGTACCAGCCGCCTCGGAACATAATCAGGAAGCAACCGCTGGAAATCGCCGCAGCAACGATCTGGAACCAGATCGGATATGTATGTTTATCTTGTTCGATTTCTCGTAGTCGCAGCCGAGCTTCCGGCATCGTGATTGCGCCGCTTGTTAGTGCGCGAGACACATTGTTCACTTCGGCGACTTTGGATAAATCTGTCGTTCGTTCTGTGATTCGGATTAACTTGGCAGGTTCTGCACCATCCGTCGAGAAAATAATGCCCGTCGGCGTGACATAACTATGCGAACGTGGGAGACCAAGCGATGTGGCCATCCGTGTCATCGTATCTTCAACACGGGATGTTTCTGCACCGCTCTGCAGCATAATTTTGCCGGCGAGCAGGCAGATTTCGATGGTCTCATATGTTAAATGATCAAGTTTGTCTTCCATGTCATATCCCCTATAATCAAATGATGCAAGAATCATAATTATGATCATTATGGAGAAGAAAATGCTGAATGTAAAGCAGGTTTACCGAAGATTAATCATGGCAGTTTCTCACTTGAGGCAGATATGTGAGCAAGGTGACAAGCACCCCATTTCTTCTGTCGTCCATTTTCCATTATAATAAGGAAATACAAGTAGGGTACGAGGAGGACAAGAATGGCGAAGCAGAAGTATTATGTCGTATGGGCTGGGAAAAAGCCGGGGATTTATAAGACATGGCCGGAGTGCCAAGAGCAGGTCAATCAATTCCCGCAGGCCAAGTATAAATCGTATGAGACCTTAGCGGAAGCGGAGAAAGCCTATCAAGGCGGAGCGAAGTCATATTGGAATCAAGCAGGGGCGAAAGGGAGCGGGGCTGCCAAGACATCGGGATCGCGTAAACCCGCATCCAAAGACGTGCCGCTATCGGAAATCGACTATAACAGCATTTCGGTCGACGTCGGGACGCGTGGGAATCCTGGGCCGGTGGAGTACAAAGGTGTGGATACACAGACAGGAGATATATTGTTCTCACATGGCCCAATTGCGAAGGGAACGAACAATCTGGGTGAATTCCTTGCCATTGTACATGGTTTGGCCTACCTGAAACAGAAGGACAGCACACAGACAATCTATAGCGATTCGGCAAATGCGCTGAAATGGCTTAAGCAGAAGAAGGTAGCTTCCACGCTTGTTCGCGATGCTTCGACGGAAGAGATCTGGACCCTGGTTGATCGAGCGGAACAGTGGCTTAGGACGAACACGTACAAGAATAAAGTCCTGAAGTGGGAGACGCAGAGCTGGGGCGAAATTCGAGCCGACTATGGGCGGAAGTAAATAAATAAGAAAAGGCTTGTCCACTGTACAGGAGGACAAGCCTTTTTTCATTTGACAAGCGTAGGAGCAATATACTGAAGGAACACATCGATGGGCGGCTTCCTTTTCTTATGCTTGTCATTGGTAAGGACGGCTACCAGATCATGAGACGGAACAACGATAATATATTGTCCGCCGAATCCGAGGGCGAAGTAATAAGGAACTTCTATCGCCGGTTCTTGCTCGGTCGTGAAAGTAGATACCCACCAATGCCAGCCGTACATGCCTTCGCGCGGTTTACTAACTTGCACACGCGGCAAAGTCGATTGCTCGATCCATGACTCGCTAAGAATCTGTATACCTTGTGATCGACCTTTTTGCAGATAGAGCTGCCCGAACTTAAGCATATCCCGAGCCTTCATATAGAGGCCGAAGCCTCCCGTGTGAATGCCTTGCGGATCGACTTCCCACTGCCATTCCTCTATACCAAGAGGGTGGAAGAGATGGTGCTTGGCGAATTCTTCTACCGATTGCCCAGAAGCTTGCATGATCATAGCCGCGAGCAGCTGCGAACAGCCGGAATTGTAGATCATTCGCGCACCTGGAGGATCTGACAAAGGTAATGCTAATGTGAAATCTACCCAATTCATCGTCTTTGTCATGCGAGGGAACGAATTCAGCCCTCCGAACTCCATCCATTCAAACCCTGCAGTCATCGAGAGTAAATGTTCGATCGTTATACCACGCTTACGCTCATCGGCATCCTGTTCCAACTGTGGGAAGAAGGTATAGATCGGTGCGTCAGTCCCTGGCAAAATCCCCTGATCGATCGCAATCCCGACGAGTGCGGATAACACACTTTTGGTGCAGGAGTTGATCTTATGCAGTGCGTCTGCTGAGTCAGGTTCCCGATGGTACTCGAACAGCATTTGATCGCCTTTTGTCAAAATACAGCTTCGGAGCGCATGCGTAGTGATCGACTGTTCTATGCGATCTAAGTCAAATAGCTTCATGCGTTCTTTCGCTCAACATGTTTGAGCGCTTCCTTCTGACTGAGCGGCGAGAGGGCATTCTCCGCTACGAATTTACGAACTGCCGCTTCATTCGTCTTCGAGTATTCTCGAAGCGCCCAGCCGATGGCTTTGCGAATGAAGAATTCCTTCTCTTCCGCACGGCGCCGAATGTATCGGAACAATCGTTCTTCGTCGGTATTCTTCTTATAACTTAACTGATAGAGCAGGGCAGCACGCTGCAGCCAGAAGTTATCGGATTCAATCCATCGTTCTGTATAGGACGCAATCAGCTCTGGATATTTGGTGAGATGGAATCCAATCAACCGTGAGGATATCAGATCGACCGTATCCCACCAGGATTTATCTGTAACAAGGTGTGCTAAGACATCGATATGTGCTTGTTCGGCATGCTTCCAGTGTTTCTCGTAGAGAACCATCGCGACATATTGGAATTCTCGTTCAGGCAGTGACCATACTTCGCCGGCAACTTGAACAAGTTCTTCGCCTTTAGGCAGTGGATTCGCCTGCATGAACTGGCGTAAATATTGACTTCTTTCTGGCGTTCGAATACCGAGATAGGGGAATTGATCCCGCATATAAGCTGCCATCGGAATGGCTTCTTTAGCACTCGCGTGAGTTCGGAAATGCGCTTCGAGTTGTTCAGAATAGGGATGCATCGGCACGACTCCTTTGTACGTTTAGAATATCCAGAAGTCCGTTGATTTACCTCTTCGCTAAGGGATAGGCTCTCTGAATTCGTTCAAGTGCTTCTTGCAGCAATGCACGCGGTGTGCCTAAATTGATGCGGATGTAGCCATCGCCACCAGGGCCGAACGCCGTACCGAAGCTAACAGTGACGCCAGCTTCCTGCTCAATCCATTGCTTCAATGCCTGCTCATCTCTACTAACCGCACGGCAATCCACCCACAGCAGGTACGTGCCTTCAGGTTCAATGACGACTAACTCTGGCATATGTTCCGTAATGAATTGCTTCGCAAATGCAATATTGCCTTGAATGTATGTGCGTAACTCCTCAAGCCATTCATCACACGCCGTATAAGCAGCTTCGAGTGCCGGGACAGCGAAGAAGGTCGGATCGAATACGCCAGATTGAAGCATACGCGTCCGAAAGCCTGCACGTAATTCTGCATTCGGAATGATGATGTTCGAAATCTCGAGACCTGCCAGATTAAAGGTTTTGGCTGGGGAAGTGCAGATGATAGAGCGTTGTGCGATCGCATCGGACAAGGTGGCAATCACGGTATGCTCATGTCCAACATGTGCGAAATCCGCATGGATTTCATCTGAGACGATAAGCACATCGTACTTCTCGCATAACGCTGCAACACGCTCCAGTTCAGGCCGCGTCCAGACCCGTCCCGTCGGGTTGTGCGGGGAGATGAACAATAGAATTTTGATTCCTTCCTGCATATGGCGTTCCATATCATCAAAATCCATTTCATACCGTCCATTGATAAGCTGAAGCGGACTCTCCACCAAGGTGCGATGATTCAGACGAACTGATCGCGGGATTGGCTGATAGCATGGTGTGTGAATCAAGACCCGATCCGTTTCCTCTGTAAAATGCTGAATGATTAAAGAGACAGCTTGGACGATGCGCGGACAGAAGACGATCCATTCTTGTTCTACTTGCCATGAATAGGCGCTGCGCATCCATCGCTTGACCGCATCATAATAAGGTGCGAATAGATTCGTATAGCCGTAAATGCCGTGATCTGCCATGCGTCGAATGGATTTCTGGATGGCTTCGGGCGTCAGCAAATCCATGTCGGCGACGGAGAGAGCGATTTGGTTCTGTCCGAATTGCTGAGCCATGATATCCCACTTATCGCTGTTGGTGCCGAATCGGTTCGTAATCTGATCGAAAGATGAATGCATAGCGAAAGTACCTCCTGTTGTATCGGTTATATTCTTATTTAAAGGCTTTCTAGAAAAGCAATCAACTATGAAAAGTGTTAATCCTACCTCGGATGAGGCCGAATACATAGTTTTGCCGGAAATGGTCACGCTATCCTTGTAAGCAAAAGCTTGAGAACGAGGAGGAGACAACCATGTCAGATCAGAGTAGAAAAGCTGTTCAAGATGCGATTCAAGCGGATTTCGAATCAATGAATGCAGCAACATCGGCTAGTGCAGGACTAACATCGATGCAATTTGGGCGTGATGATGTGCAAGAAGGGAATGCGATTCCATCCGCAACACCTGCGGCTCCTGATGCATCGATGCAGCATGCATCCAATGTGATCGAAGACGACGATTATATTTAAAATAAAGGGTTAGGATAAAGGGAACGTTTCCACTTTGAAAACAAGTGCGATAGCGTTTCTTTTTTTATTGTTATTGACTTACTTTTTGTTATATACTATAATCAAGTTATAAATAACAAGTGAATCATGGAACGAAATAATTCATATATCATCCAGTAGGGGGAACATATCATGACTGATTTCATGCAAATTGTGAAAGACCGTAGATCGGCTATGAAATTTAAGCCAGAGGTACATATTACAAGAGAAGAACTCAATGAGATGTTTAATCTCGTCAAATATGCACCGTCGGCATTTAATTTGCAACATGCACACTATATCGTTATCGATGATGAGGCGCTCAAGAATGGGGAGATCTATGAAGCGGCGAATAAGCAGTATAAGGTCCAATCGGCATCTGCTGCCATTCTGGTACTTGGCGATCTGGAGGCGTACACGCAGGTTGGTGAGCTCAATGAAGGGATGCTTCATCTTGGGGTCATGAATAAGCAAGAATACGATATGACCGTTGAATCGGTGACATCGTTCTATGAAGACCGCGGCGATACCTTTAAGCGTGATGAAGCCATACGTAATGCGAGCTTATCCGCAATGCTGTTCATGTTGATTGCCAAGGAGAAGGGCTGGGATACATGTCCGATGATCGGGTTCGATGCGGAAGCAATAAGAGAAGCACTCCATATCTCAACTCGATATGTACCAGCGATGTTAATCGTCATTGGGCAAGAGCAGGTAGCGGGACAAAGACCGCGCGGTTACCGCAAGCCGATAGCGGAGTTCGTTAGCTATAATACCGAAATTTCAAAATAAATTATGGTTGGAAAGGGGTAGGGGAACATGTCATTACGAACAGCAGGGATTCATCATATTACTGCGTTTGCGCGGAATCCTCAAGAGAATGTTGATTTCTACGCAGGGATTCTTGGGTTAAGACTTGTGAAGAAGACGATTAACTTTGATGCGCCAGAGGTCTATCATTTGTATTTCGGCGATGAGGCTGGTAATCCAGGTACGATTATCACGTTCTTCCCTTGGCCTGAATCTCGCAGAGGACGGGTTGGCGGAGGACAAGTGGGGAGAACGACATATGTGATTCCGCCAGGCGCTATGGGCTTCTGGGAAGACCGATTGAAACATTTTGGGATTTCGATCTCGACGGCAGAGCGCTTCGGCGAGAAATATCTGCAATTCGCAGATCGAGAAGGCTTGCAGCTGGAGCTCGTTGAACGCGAGGAAGGAAAACGGAGTGCATGGTCATTCGACGGTATTCCGACATCGGCAGCAATCAAAGGCTTCGGCGGGGCTGTGCTGTTCAGCGTGGATTCAGCGCGTACGATGGACGTACTGGAGAATGTGTTGGGGCTAACGAAGGTTGGAGAAGATGTAGGTTATATACGTTATCAAGCAACCGGAGAAATTGGCAATTTAATTGATGTTAGCGCCAATAATGTGGAATGGGGCCATGGCGGCGCAGGTACCGTGCATCATATAGCATGGCGTGCCAAAGACGATGAAGAGCATGCGCAGTGGCGGCAGGCTGTCATCCAAGGCGGTTATAAACCGACAGATATTCTTGATCGCCAGTATTTCCATGCGCTGTATTTCCGTGAAGCTGGAGGCATCCTATTCGAGATTGCAACAGATCCTCCAGGTTTCGCACGCGATGAGGATCCGGATGCACTTGGCGAGCAGCTCATGCTACCGCATTGGTTCGAGCCAAGACGAGTGCAGGTAGAAGCGAATTTACTTCCAATCGAAGTTCGAAGTTTAGGAGGGGGTCAAGTATGATACATTTATTCGAGCAGGGCACAGACCCGAATGCACCAACACTTGTACTGTTTCATGGAACAGGCGGCACAGAGCGCGATCTATTACCACTTGCGAAGCATATTGCACCATCGTCAAGCATCCTCAGTCTTCGGGGTAATGTACTAGAGAACGGCATGCCTCGTTTCTTCAGACGGTTGGCCGAAGGGATATTCGATGAAGAGGACCTTATCTTCCGTACGACAGAAGTCTACGAATTCCTAGATCAAGCAGCTGAGCAATATGGATTAGATCGCAGCAATTTCATCGCCGTAGGGTATTCGAACGGTGCGAATATGATTGGCAGCTTGTTGTTCCATTACGCGAACGCTGTCAGAGGCGCTGTTCTGCATCATCCGATGGTTCCACGCCGCGGAGTCGCGTTGCCGAATCTAGAGGGGACCGAAGTCTTCATTGGTGCAGGTACGAATGATCCGATCTGTTCGAAATCCGAATCCGAGGAGCTGGATCAACTCCTGCGTGATGCAGGGGCTTCGGTGACGCTTCACTGGGGAAATGCAGGTCACCAGCTCACTGGAGCAGAGGTAGATGCAGCTGCTTCTTGGTACCAGCAGCACTACGCACAATAACGGTATGAGTTCGCATGTCATTTGAAGCGAAACTTAGAATAGCCATGATAGATAGCGATGTAGGATCGGCTATCTATCATGGCTATTTTGCTGGAGCAGGCGGTGAATATCCGCTATACTGGCTAGAGGTTGAATAACGGAAGAGGTTAATACGAATGAAGAGCTATTTATATACGTATGCAGCACATGAAGATGAACAAGCTTTGTGTCAATTGGAACTACGTACATTGTTCAGAGGAGCGAAGATCGGTGCTAAGAGTCTCATCTCATCACGTCTGATTGATCCAAGCCGGAGTCCTTTTATTCATGAGCGGATTACAATCGAATACACGGCCCCGACCCTTGACGAGCTGGTTGAGCAGGTTGATTCCCTACAAATCCAGCAGGGAAAGACATTTAAGGTCGTATATTATAAATCAGGTGAATTTGTATCTTATGATGAGGAGCGGGTGATTGAACGGAAGCTCGGAGCAGTGATCCGCGGCAAGGTGGATTTGCGCAATCCAGAGCTTATACTCGGCGTTACGAAGCATACGGAGGGTTGGATACTCGGTGAGTGCATGCAGAGTAAGGCGATCTGGAAGCAACATCAAGATAAGCCTCAGAATTATTCGACGGCACTGAGTACAAGACTTGCGCGTGCCGTCGCCAATATTGCCGTCCCCAAAGTGGAGGGCGTTCGAGTCATAGATCCATGCTGCGGCATTGGGACCGTGTTGCTTGAAGCATTATCGATGGGAATCGACATTGTTGGTCGCGATATCAACCCGTTAACGACCCGTGGAGCACGGCTGAATCTTGTGCACTTTGGCTACCCGAATGTGGTTACGTTAGGCGATATGCGGGATATTACGGATCATTATGATACGGCGATCATCGATCTGCCCTATAATCTGTGCTCAAAGCTCTCCGATGAGGAGCGGTTGTCGATGCTGCGCAGTGCGCACCGATTCGCAGATCGCGTCGTATTGATTACAACGGAGCCGATCGACGAATCGGTTGCCCATGCTGGCTTCGATATTGTAGACCGCTGTCAGGTTCATAAAGGTCGATTCGTTCGCGAAGTGCTCGTCGTTCAAGCTCAATCGCAAACTTATTGATTCGCACGTACTTGTGAGGGAGGCGTCACGGCATGGCTGTTCGTGTTCAGTGATTCTGTTTGCTCTGTCTTACGCTTTCCCCATATGAGTGTACCGATAACGCCGATGATAATCATGACAGACCCGAGCATATCATAGATTGTGAGCTGTTCACCGAATACAAGCACCCCGCCAATCATGGACACGACAGTTGCAAGATTGGAGAATACGCTCATTTTGGAAGCTTCCATTTTGGACAACGTATACGTCTGTAATAACAGCGACATGAGGGAAGAGAGTAATCCTAGATAGAGAATCGCAATCCAGAAGGAGCCGATGGACAAGGGTTGAATCAATTGCTCCATCGTACCGTTCACGCCATGTTGAATCAGTGCCATGGCACCGAAGGCCACGCTGCCGATCGCCATCATGATATAAGTCAGCTCGATCGGACGGAACTGGCCGGTGAGCTTCCGGGCAAATACGCTGTATCCTGAGAAGGATAAGACGGATAGGAACAACAAGATAATCCCCGCAAGATGAGACATATCCAGCTTTGTGCCTTTCATAATAACCACGAACAATACCCCAAATACCGAGAGTGCAATGGCCAATTTTTGCTTAAGCGTTGTACGTTCTTTCAGGAAGTATCCCGCGAACAGAACCGTTAAGACGGGCGTAAATGCATAGAGAATGCCTCCTTCAGCAGAGGATGCGTGCTGCAATCCGAAGGCTTGGAGCGCGAAGAATAGAGTCGGATACAAGATCGCCATGCCTAGAATCGGACGTAGTGATTTGCCGCGAAGATCGATTTTGATCCACCCGAGCGCAACAGGGATACTAAGAACCAAGAACGACAGGATAAACCGATAGGCTAACGCGGTGAAGGGGTCCGCCGATTGGAGCGCGCTCTTCATGAACAAGAATGATAATCCGATGATGCTAGCGTTGATGACCGCGGATATGACGGCAAGTTTATTGCTTTGTTGTGAATTCATATAAAATATTCCTCCTAGAATAAATCCCATGGATTTATTGAAAATGACGATCTTTCGTTCTATTCAGTGATAGTGTGAATCGTTATACTGAAGATACGATAATAACTAGAAGTTGACGAGATGGATTTAACTGAATTGTATCGGTACAGTTCCAAGTGGTTCATGATTTTTATATAGAAACGCGGTGTGTTGATGGCTAAATATGTATCCGTACTGACGGATATGGAAGAACGAATTCGCACAGGTCAGTATGTTCCTGGTCACAAGCTCCCCTCGATCCGTGATGCGTCCGAGATGTATGGATGCAGTAAGAGCACCATTATTCGTGCCTATGCAGAACTCGAACGTCTACATATCATTTATGCGATGCCGCAGAGTGGATATTATGTGGTAGATCGTCGCGGAGAACAGTGGGATCAAGGGAAGGACAACGACAAGCTAGATTTCTCGTCGGCATCACCAGACCTGCATATTTTCCCGTACCTTGATTTTCAGCATTGTCTGAATCGCGCGATCGACACCTATCAATATCAATTGTTCACGTATGGCGATTCTCAGGGGCTAGAGAGCTTCCGTCATATGCTGGTGAAGCATCTTGCTGATGATCAAGTGTTCGCGAAGCTGAATCAGATCGTTGTCACGTCGGGTGTACAGCAAGCGTTGAACATTCTGACCCGTATGCCATTTCCGAATGGAAAATCCGTTATTCTGATTGAGCAGCCAAGCTATGAGATTTATCAGCGGTTCCTAGAACTGGAAGGCGTGAACGTCGCAGGCATTGCCCGAACAACTCGTGGCCTGGATCTGGACGAGCTGGAGAAGATGTTCAAGCACGGCGAGATCAAGTTCTTCTATACGATGCCGAGGTATCAGAACCCGCTGGGGACTTCCTATACCCTTACGGAACGGAAAGCGATTGTTCGCTTAGCCGAGCGGTATGATGTCTATATTGTCGAAGATGACTATATGGGGGACTTGGGAACCGAGGTTCGGATGAATCCGCTCTATAGCTATGATACGTCTGAACATGTGATCTATTTGAAAAGTTTCTCCAAAGTCATATTCCCGGGGCTTCGAATCGGTGCAGCGGTAGTACCCAAGCTGCTTCATCCGACCTTCGTGCAATATAAGACCTTCTCTGATGCCGATTCTTCGATTGTCTCTCAAGGGGCACTGGAGATTTACCTCAAGAACGGGATGTTCGAACGGCATAAGCGCAAAATTATACAGCTCTATGCGGCTCGGATGAATCGAATGAACCAAGCGCTTACGCAAGTACAAGCTTCAGAATGGGTAGAAGTTGCTCCCGTCCAGCAAGGCGTGTATATTTCGCTGGTGCTGCCGAAAGTCGTCAATATGGATCAGCTGCATACGAAGCTGAAGCGGGCCAACATCATTACGGTACCAAGCAAACATTTCTTTTTGCAAGATCATACGCCTTCTTCCAAATTCCTTCGGCTAAGTATTACCCGTGTTCACGAGGATCGCATTGAAGAAGGTGTACGAGCGATCATGGCTGAAGTGAAGCGCACGGGCCGTGGATGGGGCTAGAAGGTTATGAGATTTGGGATGGTCGTCATGCATGATGAATTTCAATGAATGGGGAGGAATCGGTCAATGAAGATTGGGATGATCGGAACCGGATGGTTCTCGGAGATGCACTGCAATTTATTAGAGCAAATGGAAGGTGTACATGTAAGCGCTGTATGTGGGACAAGTATGGAGAAGGCTGAGCGCTTGGCGGGAAAATGGCGTGACGTATCGGCTTACGAGAATGTTGAGAATATGCTCGATCAGGAGAAGCTGGATGCCGTCTATATCTGTGTACCTCCATTTGCACATGGGGAGATGGAGAAGTCGGTTATTGCGCGGAACATTCCGTTTTTTATCGAGAAGCCGATTGCGTTAGATGATCAGCTCCCCGCGGAGCTCAACGCACACATTCAGGAGAAATCCCTTATTACTTCGGTAGGTTATCATTTCCGGTATACCGATGCGGTGCAGAGAGCGTTGGAGCTCTTACAGGGTCGAACCGTAGGGATGGCACTCGGTACATGGATGGGAGACATGCCGCGGGTCGGATGGTGGCGCAAGCAGGAGGGCTCTGGCGGCCAATTTCTGGAGCAGACGACGCATATGGTTGATTTACTCCGTTATACGCTGGGTGAAGTGACCGAAGTTTATGCCGCTTATGCGAATCGCGTCATGCATCAGGTCGAGGAAGGCGTTACCGTTGCGGATGTTGGTACCGTGACCTTGAAGCTTGCGAGCGGAGCCGTGGCGAACCTCTCGAATACGTGTATTTTGCCGACATCCGGTCCAGTAGGGCTTCATATTTATACCGATCAAGGCGTGATGGAGATTCATTCGAACCAACTTGTAGATCGGACGAAGGGTGAGACGTATACACTTCAGAACCAATCCAATCCGTATGCCCATGAAAATGAAGCGTTCATCCATGCGGTACGCACTGGAGATACCCAGCATATTCGTTCTACCTATCAGGATGCGATCCAATCGCAGCGGATTGCAACGGCAGCTTTACATTCCGCAGCGACTGGTGTTCCAGTTAAATTATAGAAGGCAACATCATACCAATAAGCCCACTGAACAGATGAACTGCGCAGTGGGCTTGTTTTGAAATATAACGATTAGACGATTATTTAGGGACTTGAAACCAAATTTCTCCGAATTTCGCATCACGGATTTGATACCACTTGTTCCCCTTCGTATCGAGTTTCTCATTGTTAATTGTGACGATCTGAGGCATCAACGTACCGAGTGCTTTACTTGTTGTTGTTTTGTGTGCCGTAATCGGTTTGGTAATTGAGAAGGTTTTGTCTGGCTTACTGAATGTTGGTGTCGTTACGCTGAACATCCGGTTGAATGTTGGAATGTATGAGACGAGATCATTGAAGATTCGCGCCTCTTTACTTCCATTTGTATATGGATTCGACTGCGGTGTCTCGATCACGTAGACCTTATCATTTTGCGTTCCAACAATGACGCCACCCTTATTCGGGCTCTTGGCAAGGGATGCCCACTCTTTCTTCGTATATTTTGTGATGGAGAGGATCATCTCGTCATTGGCTTTGGACCCTCTTGGTGTATACATAATCCGTTCCGAGTAAACGCCGCCGTGCTTCATTTTGTCCAGCTTCGCTTGGTTCAATTTCTCTATATCCACAATGCCGTCCCATGATGCAGGGATGACATACATGAAATCTTGAGCCGGACTCGTATGAATAGAGCTTAGTGCATCTTTCGTCTTTGCTTGCTTCATGACGGTGAACTCGCCGTTTCGGTAGGATAGGGTGGTGTTCACATAGCCGATGGTTTCGGTATTGCTATCCCCGGTAAGTCGCTCTTCGCTGAGTAATTCGTAGACCCCATCTCCATTCGTGTCGAGGGGATCAAGGGAATTGAATGTGGCTAGATTGCCTTTAATCCGTAAATTATCAGATAGAATAACTTTGGGTGTATTGTTATAGAACGAGACGATGCGACTTGTAATATAGCCGCCTGATCCGCCTGTATCAGCTGTCAGCATAATGTCATTTGCTCTATCGCCGTTGAAGTCGCCTGCAAAATTAATATAAGGCATGTAGCCGTCAAATCCGATAAGGTTCGCGTTCATGATTTTGGATGTTTTGCCATCGACAACAATAAGGTTAATGTCTTGGGAAAAAGGGGATTCCTTATCTTCACGGGTTCCAACCACATACGCAGTGTCCAGCACGCCGTCTTTGTTCACATCAATCTTTTGCTGGTCGAGCAGCACGGTATTCTCTGGAACGGTTACGCCATCTAGTATGAAAGTTTGTCCGATTTTAGGCGATTTGTCAGAACCGGATTGCGTACGGTCTGCAGCGAACGCCGCTGCGGGGAATGTGGCGAGAATCGATAACGATAGGGTCAGTGCGATGATTTTTTGTCTCATAAATGATGTACCTCCTGTCAGTCCGTCCTTGTCATTAGCATATTTCGGGCGGGTTGGATATGTATTCTACATCTATATTTTATACGTGTTCAAACGGCCTAGGGTTACATCTAGGTATCAATCTATTTAAAATAAGATTACGAATCCTGTCGAACGAAGGAAGCCTCAACCGGGATAATCCCTATAGGGAAAGGTGATGGCGGGTATTGACCCTTATCAAGAAAAAGTCATATACTGTTGGATGGTTCATGGAGTGGTTACAATTATTATGACCTAGAGGAGGTTGTACGTTGGCTAAACGTGAGAACCTTATGGAAATGGAGAATGAATTTAGAAAGTTCATGAGAAAAGTGCAGTCTGAATGGGCTAGAAATGTGAATAGTGAGCTCTCAAGGACGCAATTTCTTGTACTCGATAAATTGCATGTAGAAGGTCCTATGAAAGGTTCAGATATTGCCGATGCCATCTATATTACAGCTGGTGCTGTGACCGGATGCTCGGACAAGCTGATTCTTGGCGGCTATGCAGAGCGGCTGCGCGATGAGCGGGATCGGCGCGTTGTATATTTGAAAATTACGGAGAAGGGGATTCAGACGATGCAGGAGATCGCGAAGCGCAGACATGAGCTGATGAACGATTTATTCGGTAACGTATCGGATGAGGATGTGTTGCATCTAACTTCAGTTTTCAAGCAAGTGATTGAGAATTCCGAGTCCAAATAATCATCTTACGTAAGTGAGTGCTGTATCGGTACATAATCCTTGGTCGATCTTGCCATCCTAATCGGTAATAAACGATAGAGACAAGGATGTGCTGTATGAAGCAACGCGCGATTTCGAGTTGGATTGCTGTCATCTGTATTACCTTTATGTCAAGTACCTTATTCCCAGGCATTTTGCGTGCTTCCACTTCTTCTGGGATATCGCCTGTAACAGTCGCACCTGAGCAGTCCGTAACGGTACCGATGGAAATTCCAGATCATCCGCAGTTAAATGCGCTTCGGAATTTGAAATGGCTTCAGACGGATGCGCGAGACATAACAGGGGATCGTGAGCAGGAGCAGATCGGGTTGCTGGGCGGCAAGGACGATCCCAATTCGGATCATTATCAGCTCGTCTATTTGATCTACAAAGATGTGAAACATCAGAAGACCAGTGTCACGTTCATCCAAGGTGGGTATCGACCGAGCATGGTCGTATGTGATTTGAATGGGGATCAGGTGAATGATGTTCTTGTGAAGCTGCCAAAAGGAAGCAACACAGAGAAAGCAAATTATCGGCTGTATACGGTGAAGAACCAAGAGGTTGTTCCGATGCCTGCACCGAATCCGATCGAAATCGTCGGCCAACTGGAGAATGATTACACGATTACGTTGAAGGCGAAGGGGCAAGAGACCTACGCTGTAAATATGAAGGATCGGAAGGAAAAGTACGATGCAGCAGGCTATTATAAAAATGGAAAGCTGCTGCGTCCAACGAAGGTGTCGAATGCGTCATTCGATGTGATTCAGCCTGTTGATTTCGATAAGAACGGAACGACGGATTTGCAGGGTGTACAGAAGGTTACGGGTGCCAGCGATGATGACGTGATTGCCTATGTGCATTCCTTATGGACTTGGGAGGACGGCAAGTGGAGACAGCTGCATGTCTATGTTCAGAAAGCCGTGAAGTGAAGAAGCTTCAAAGGAAGAGCTATCCTGCCCGAGGGTAGCTTTTTGTTGTATACTTGAAAGGGAGTACGATCCGAAAGGGAGTTATCATCATGGAACAAGTATTGGTGGAGGAATACCGTAACGAGACACTCGAATGTTTGCATCGTGGTCATATTTGCGGTGTTGGAATAGATAGACAAGTGAAATATGAGGTAGGCGACGCCGATTATGTGGCATTCCTGCGTTCGGCAGGTAAGCCATTTCAGGCCATTCCGGGGATTCGGGCCGGCATTCATGAAGCGTATGGATTAACGGATCGCGAGATTGCGATTATGACGGCTTCGCATCGCGGCGAGTCTTTTCATATGGATACATTACAGGATTTCATGAAGCATACAGGGCTTGAGGAGTCGAACTTGGTCTGCGCGAAGAGTTATCCGATGCACCGTGCGTCAAGAGAGACAATCATTCGTGATCAAGGCCATGAAAGACGGATCTATCATAATTGCTCAGGCAAGCATTTCGGTGTACTATCTTACTGCAAGCTGATGGGTTATTCGCTCGAAGGCTATGAGGACCCGAATCATCCGGCACAGCTTGAGATTGTGAAGACACTCGCCATGATGGCTGAGATGCCTGAAGAGCAAATTGCGCGTGGAACTGATGGTTGCGGGCTTCCCGTATTTGCGCTTCCGCTGCGGAATATTGCCACTGCTTACTTGAAGCTGGCTTGTCCAGAGTTGATCGAAGATGAAGAGACACGAGAAGCGGTTCGTAAGATCACTTCTGCGATGCATGCGTATCCAGAGAATGTCTCGGGTACGAATCGGATTTGCTCGACATTGCTGCAAGATTCGAACATTGTCGCTAAAGGCGGCTTCAAAGGGATCTATGGGTTTAGTCTAAGGAAGGAACAACTTGGATTCGCCTTCAAAATTATTGACGGTTCCGATGAAGAGTGGGCGCGTATCGTGGTCTCGATTCTAGAACAGATTCAATATGACAATCGCGAGACGATTGAGCGAATTCATGAGCGGTTCCCTGCAGACATCCGGAATGATGCGGGCAAAATTGTAGGCTACAGCAAGGGGGTATTTAAGCTATGAAGCAGCGTGTAATGCTCGAAGTGATTGCGACGACTTTAACGGATGTCAAAGCGGCTGCCGCGTATGGGGCGGATCGGATTGAACTCATTACGGCGATGCAGGAGGGGGGCTTGACCCCGTCCATGGGTTTGATCGAGGAAGCGGTCAAATCGGTCGATATTCCAGTAAATGTTATGATTCGCCCGCACAGCCGGTCTTTCGAATACGATCGGGAGGATATTCGTACGATGCTGTCTGAGGTTCGGCATATCAAACGGGCAGGTGCGAATGCGATAGTCTTCGGGGCTCTAACACCCAAAGGCGAAATCGATATTCGATTGCTGGAACGGGTATTGGATCGCGCAGGAGATATGAAAATGACGTTCCATCGTGCCATTGATGAAGTTCAGGATCAAATGGCGGCGCTCGAACAGATCCTTGCCTATCCACAGATAACGACCATTCTTACTTCAGGCGGACAACCGAATGTGCTCCATGCGACGGATCGCATTCGAGCGATGGTAGAGCGTACGGCCGGAACGCATTGTACGATCTTGGCGGGGAGTGGGTTATCGCCGGATGCGGAGAAGCTTGTGCCTTTCTTAAACGAGACAGGTGTACAACAGGTTCATTTCGGATCAGGTGTGCGAGTAGACGGTAAGTCCCTTGCGCCGATCGATTCGGAGCGGATGGCTGCGGTACGTTCCATTTTACATGCCTAATACATAGAATAGAATAGAACAGAACAGAACAGAACAGGCACCGCTCTTCGGAAAGAGCAGTGCCTGTTTTTCGATTTTAACACATGAATTAGGCGTGTCTGAGTTTACCTAACTCGGAGACCAGAGCCTCGATTTCGCTAATGCTGAAGTTCTGCTTACTTACGACGATATCGTATAGTTCTTGAATATCTTCATAACGTTCGACGGAGAAGGATGAAGCTTGCATCGCAGCGGCGGTTGCCATTTTGAGCTTGGTTTTGATGGCTTCAATCATATATTCTACGTTTTCTTGTGTTGGTTGAGTAAGATCCACATTATTCATCCTTTCCAGGTTCAATATCTTTATTGTAGCATGATTCAAATCACAGGTGCTCAAAAAATTGCCATGAACTTATTGTTCAGTTACAATCATAGCAATATACGGACAGATTAATGCAAGGAGGGGTTGGGTGACGATGCATGAATTGAATTCGAGTTCATCGGTAGGGAGCTCTCGGCAGAAAATGACAGCGGATCAGTTATCGTCTTTTTTTCAGTCGATTTTCACCGCACATTCAGTAGATCATCTCTCGTTTGTCTGTATTGGTACGGATCGTTCGACAGGAGATGCACTCGGTCCCTTCCTTGGTACTTTGCTGGAACAGCGTGGATTCAAGCATGTGATCGGTACGCTGGCCAATCCATGCGATGCGACGAATCTTGCAACTCGATTGAAGACCATCCCGCAGCATCATATCGTCGTGGCAGTCGATGCCTGTCTAGGCCATCCTTCAATGGTGGGACAATACTATGTGTCGCGTAAACCATTGAAGCCTGCGGAATCCGTAGGAGGGCGACTGCCGGAGGTCGGGCATTACAGCGTTGCAGGCGTCGTGAATGTAAGCGGACCGAAGCCGTATTGGACGCTGCAGATGACTTCGCTCTATCATGTGATGCAGATGGCGGAGCAGATTGCCAGCGCGGTTGATGAAGGGCTTGCGCATGCGCTTTTGAGCCATTAGATCCAGGACAATCCGCATGCAGAAATTTTTTTAATTTGTTTACAAAATTCGAGTCTCTTTTTAATATAGGCCGCATATAATCTAGGTACGCTAATACACAGGTGCTCTAGAGGCCGAGAGGAGAGATGGACAATGACATGGATGAATCATGTGAATATAAAATCGAAGGATGGACAAGTCTATTGCTGCATGCGTAATAAAATTGTTAATTTCAATGAACAGCAATTGATGAGTTATTGTGTAGGCTGCAAAATGTTCGGGGGGACTGCGCAAGGCAAAGGTGTGGAATGCTTCTGGAATGACTTGCGAGGGGAACACACACTCATCGTCACAGACCCTGAACATGAATTCGCCTATAATCAGACACGAAGCGTCGTGATCTCAACATCGAAATAGAGATTGAAAAGAGGGAATGCATATGAGCTCAGGAATCGAACAAGGAAAGACAAAGGCAGGATTATTTTACAAGGTTCAAGGGGAAGGGAATCCCATTGTGATGCTGCACGGGTTTTGCGGCAGTTCAGATTATTGGGAAGCTGTCGTTCCCGCTATGGCACAGGGATATCAGGTCATTACACCCGACTTACGGGGGCATGGACAATCGGCCGTGATCGGTACGGAGTTCGGGATCGAAGCGATGGCCCAAGATATTGTGGAATTGCTGGACGAGCTAGGGATTGCAAAGGCCGTCTTATTCGGACATTCGCTGGGAGGCTATATAACCCTAGCATTCGCTGAACAATATGCTGCACGACTTCATGGATTCTCCCTTGTCCATTCAACGGCGAATCCCGATGCGGAGCAAGCGCGTGAGAATCGGTTAAAAGCGGTGAAGACGATTGAAGAAGAAGGCATCCGGACATTTGTCGATGGGCTTGTACCGAAATTGTTCGCACCTGAACACTTGACGACGATGTCAGAGCTTGTTGAGCAGGCGAAGCAAATTGGTTATGGAACAGCGCCAGCAGGTGCAACCGGTGCGAGCCTTGCAATGCGGTCGCGTCCTGATCGCAATCTCGTATTGCAAGAGACGCAATTGCCGGTCCTAATCGTTGCTGGAGAGCAGGATCAGATCGTGCCGCCAGACAAAGCGTTTACCGTAGAAGCAACACATATTGAGCCGGCCATCATCCCTGCTGCGGGGCATATGAGCATGATGGAGACGCCGGACGAGTTGGTACCTGTACTGCGAAGCTTTTTGCAGCGAGTGTATGGATAGATTTTCATAGAGAGAGGCCCAAGGATGTCCTAGTTTGGATGCTATGAGAGGCCTCTTTTTGCTGCGATATAGGGTTTGTTGACACATCGCCTAGGATTGCATACAATCCGTTTAGAAGATTACCTAATTATCTAAGGAATGGAGGGAGCACCCGTGAATGATGCCTTCAAGGCACTGGCAGATCCGACGCGGCGTCAGATTCTGGTGTTGTTGAAAGAACGGGATATGTCCGCAGGTGAAATCGCCGATCATTTTGCCATGACGAAACCAAGTATTTCACATCATCTGAACAGTCTGAAGCATGCACAATTAATTGTGGATCAACGTCAGGGTCAGAACATTATCTATTCGCTCAATACGACCGTCATTCAAGAGGCGCTCGGTTGGTTCCTGAACATGATTCAGAAGGATAAATAGGAGGGAAAAGGCGATGAATACCTCAACAACGAAAGACAATCCATCGAAGCTATGGGATCGCAAGGATACGATACTGATCGTAGTCAGCACCTTCTTGTTCGTGCTAGCTTCCTTGTTCTATCCGCGGTTGCCCGACCAAGTCATCTCGAAATTCGATCTGAATGGAAATCCTACGCGGACGATGGACAAATGGGCATTCTGGTTATTGTATGGAGGGTTGGCTATCTTATTGCCGATCATTATTAAAATGACACGAAACCTCGATCCGCGCAAAGCCAACTATTTGCTGTTCGAATCGACATTTCAACTTTCGCGCTGGGCGGTTGTCTTGTTCATTCACTTTATTTTTGGCTTTGGGATTGCGTATAATTTAGGGTATCCGGTTTCCATGAACACGGCATTATTGCTCGGGCTTGGGGCCTTATGGATCATAATTGGGAATAGGATGGGCCGAATTCGGTTTACTTACTTTATGGGAATTCGTACCCCTTGGACGCTTGCGAGTGAGGAAGTCTGGCGTAAGACACATCGCTTCGGTGGGAAATGTTGGTTCGTCGGTGGATTATTGATGATCGTCGCGTCATTCTTCCCTGCATCGTACTTCTTGGTGACGTTTATCCCTATACTGTTACTAAGCACCATAATACCGACGATTTATTCCTATATGCTGTATCGGAAAGGATTCAAGTCATAGATTGATTGATATGACAGGCAGGTGAGATGGATGTTCCAGAGAGATTATCTGGTGCGATTAATTGAAGAGATGACCAGTGTGCTTGGCAAAGTGATGGGTCTTCGTCAGGATAATAAATTGACGGAGGCTGAGTGGGAAATCGATGAGCTCTTGCAGCGCAAATTCCGTCTTCGCGGCCCGCTGCTTCAATCCCTATCTGCTGAGGATCTGATCAAGATGTTCACCTTTAATGGTGTACTCGAGTCGGATCGATTGCAGGGGGTCGCAATGCTCATAAAGCAGCAGGCGATGATTGAAGAGAAGAGGCAGGATATTGAGAAAGCAGCACAGCTTCGAATCAAAGCATTGCATTTGTTAGCCTATGCATCGACGCAGGGTTATCCGGTCAAATGGGTGAAGACATTCGATGAAATCGGTGAGCTTGAAGCTCTGCTGCAAGGTGTATATCTCTCGAATGCCTTGCATCGGCTCTTGTGGGAACACTACGAGGGAATAGGAAACTATGCGAAGGCCGAAGATCATCTCTTCCATCTCTATCATCGAGATCCCGATATCCTCTCGGAAGGCATTGACTTCTATAATCGCTTGTTGGGGCAGGCGGATGAGTCCCTTGAGCAGGGTAGACTTCCTCGGGAGGAAGTGCAGCAAGGACTCGCCCAGCTTCAGGACGATGGAAGGCTTAAGTAAGAAATGGAGGCAACAATTTTGGCTAATGAATCCTATACGATTGAATCCTTGGGCGAAATGCTCAATGGACTCGTTCAAGAAGGTAAGCTGGTGTCCGGGACGATGAGTCAATTACGGCATAAGCTGCCAGATACGTATACGAAGGTTCTCTTGAAGAAAATTGAACTTCGGAAGCAGTTATATGTGCAGTTTGAATATCATTATGCGAAGCGGGTCACGCATGAGAATGTCCTACTTGAAGAGGCTGGGGCGAAGCTTGCCGAGCTCTTCGAGCACACATTCCGGCAGGGGCTGCTTCGGACGACTTCGGAGGAGCTGCAAGTGCTGCTCTCGAAGAAGAACAAAGTGACGGTGATCCGGAAGAAGACGGCTGCGGTCGCAGCGGATTTAACGCATAATCGGAAGAAGCAGTATGTCCTCGAAGAAGGGGAACCCGTTCCGTTCTTGATTGAACTCGGTATCATGAATGCCGACGGAAAAGTGCTAGCGAAGAAATACGATAAGTTCAGGCAGATCAATCGGTTCTTGGAGATGATCCAAGATGTATTGCCGCATTTACCGAAGGATCGGACGATTACGATCGTTGATTTTGGCTGCGGGAAGTCTTATCTGACCTTTGCGATGTATCATTATTTGCAAGTGCAGCAAGGCTTGTCCCTGAATGTCGTAGGACTTGATCTCAAAGCCGATGTCATCGCACATTGTCAGCAGCTTGCAGAACGTCTCGATTATGGGCAGCTGCAATTCCTCGTCGGCGATATTGCCGAGTACAATGAACTAGAGCAGGTGGATATGGTCGTAACGCTTCATGCGTGTGATACGGCGACAGATGCGGCCCTCGAGAAAGCCGTGCGTTGGGGAGCGAATGTCATTCTCTCTGTCCCATGCTGTCAGCATGAATTATTCCGCCAGATCGATAATCCGGCCCTTGAGCCATTGTTGTCCCATGGCATATTGAAAGAACGGTTCTCTGCGCTCGCAACCGATGCGGCGCGTGCCAAGCTGCTTGACCTTCTCGGCTATCGTACGCAACTAGTCGAGTTCATTGATATGGAGCATACGCCGAAGAATATTCTGATTCGAGCAGTGAAGGGCAGTGCGTCCGCAGAACAACGTGAGCAGTGGGTTCAGGAGTACGTGCAATATCGCGAGTTCCTTCATATATCGCCTTATCTAGAGCGGGCTTGTCAAGATTTGCTGCCGCCGCTGACGCGTAAGTAGCCTAGTTTTTCTAGGATGGGTGTTCGTCTTAAAGTGTCTATGGTAATATATGGTGTAAACGACGATATGACCAGATTTGGAGGGACGGCAGGTTGGAAGATAAGAAGTATACGAATGAACGGGAATCTGTTCCGCTAACCTCATTACTTGACTGTAGGACAGTCGTAGAACGCAAAGATTATGTATCAACGGGTGTGCTGACGTATGCGGAAGGCGATTTACTCGAAGTCGAAATTGCGGAATACCAAGATTTCGAGCTCGGTGAATCGGTCAAAATTACAATCTATTCGCCGGTAGGTATCCATATTCTGCAATCTTCCGTCATTGCAAAATATGAGGGAGCCATTCTCATTATTCATCCTCCGAACCATCAGAGCAAGTTCGAGGACAAGCGGAAGTATCCACGGATCGCGACGAATAAGGGCGGCCATATTCTTAAAATTGTACGTCATGAGGATTTGTTCGTATTAGGTGAGCCGTTGTCCTTTAACTTGTCGAATATCAGCCTGGAAGGGATAGGCTTCATGCTGCCCAAGACAGAGTTGTTCTCCATCCATACGAGGTTTCATGGCGAATTGGATCTAGGATATCGATTCCCGTGCATCTTCATGATCGTTCGCAAGCAAGTATCAGAAGAGGGAATCTTCTATGGGGCGGAGCTGCTGGAGGTCTCTGAAGAGTATGAGCGTAATTTAAGAGCGTTTATTCTGAAGCAGCAAATCGAGAACCATTACAAGATGATGAAGTCAAAGATAAAGACGGCCAAATAGCAGATTTATTCGGGTTACAATAAAACAGGTAGCTTCGTCCATACGCTGGACAGCTACCTGTTTTTTGCTTGCCAATTCACCCTCCGAATGACTCGCGAAAAGCGCGGCACAGCTTCTGGCGATCTACATTCCAGAGTGTGGCTAATTCCTCGCTGACCGCTTCGTCCCACCAATCCGATAGAAGCTTGCGATTGCTGGAATTTTCATGAATCCAGATGAGATTGCCTATGACTTTGTGGAAATAGAGGGTTTCTCCTTGCTTCATAGATTCTTCGGGGATCCATACTTTCATGCGTTTGACGGCGCGATATAATTCGGTATTGCAGGTTCTGCGGATTTTTCGGGCGGATGGTAGATTGGCATGATGCTTCTCTGTATGCTTGGCTGTTTGATGCGGATTCGCCACGTGGCATCGACTCCTCTCCATATCAATGTATGCAGGCTGGAGTGGAGAGGCTACCGCGTAGACTTTCGATTCTAATCGACGACAATATATCCGATCATCGGGGCAGCCACTTCTTCATGGTTCATGGGCTTGTTCTCCTTGTTCTCTTTGTTCTCTGTATTCGTGGCAAGATGGCCGGAATGTGTGGTGCAGATCAGACGATAGATTCCTTTTTTCTCCGGTGTGAAAGTGACAACCGTCTCACGCCCTTTGCGCACTTCCCCACGAATCGATGTCCCTTCGATATAGAATTGATGATTCGCCCCATTGACGCCATAAATACTAAGTTTGAGATTCTCCCCGAGTCGTGCTGGAATCGTACCTGGGTCCCAGCGATAGACTTCAATTTCCTTGCCATCCGCAGTCTTGGTCTTGAATTCACCGGTTACGATATGAATGGTGCGTTCTTCTGGTAGATCTGTATTGACGGGCTTGGATTGTTCCCAGCGCAAATATGCGATCGTCAGCATGACAGCGAACATCGCGACGGCGATCCATTGGACTTGTCGTTTATTAATAACCCAGATTCTAGACACTTTATTCACCTCGAATCATGCATTTGAGACAAGTGTATGCGCGAGTGGGTCAAGCCATGCCTAAGAAGTAGAAGTCATGTCCCACCGTGTGTTAGAATAATATAGATTAAAATTTAATACTGGAATGGAAGAAAATTACTGGGGGGCAGAATGGATACAATTCACGCAATTATTAATGACATTTTCCAATGGGTTCAAGGGTTAGGGTACTTTGGTATTGTGCTGGGTCTGATGCTCGAAGTCATTCCGAGTGAAGTTGTTCTTGCCTATGGGGGATACCTAGTCTCGACTGGGGAAATATCCTTTGTTGGAGCCGTGATCTTCGGTACGATCGGCGCGGTGGGCCAGAACTGGATTCTATATGCAATTGGCCGATTTGCAGGGCGTCCGTTTTTCGAGAAATACGGCAAGTATTTGAAGATCAAAGAAAAGCATCTGACAATAGCGGAAGGCTGGTTCAATAAGTACGGCGCCGGCATTGTATTCACGGCGAGGTTCGTTCCGTTCATGCGTCAGATTATTTCGGTGCCTGCCGGGATGGCAAGGATGTCATTCGGTCTATTCACGCTGTTAACATTGCTTGCATCGATTCCGTGGTCGCTTATATTCGTTTTCCTCGGATGGAAGATGGGGGATCAGTGGCAGCATGTGAGTGAACAGGCAGGTCCATATGTACAGCCAACGCTCCTTATTGCAATTGCTTTGTTAATTGTTTATGTTGTCGTTAAAATATGGCGTTCCAAAACCCGTGCCAAACGAGGTTAATGGATACGTTTCTTATACCGCAAAATGAAGGTGAGGATGTCTCATGAGTAAAAATGTGTCTGGCAAGTTGCGCGGAGGAATTACACCGAAGCAATTTATGGATGGGATGCAGAAAAATCAAGATGCGTTCAAGGGCTGGTACGATTCATTTGCGTGGCACAATCCAGAAGATGAAGAGTTCTTCGAATCATTGAACAATCGTGATGATTTACGATGTCTAATCATTGCGGCGGATTGGTGCGGTGATGTCGTTCGCAACGTTCCGGTCGTATTCCATCTGATGGAGAAGGCAGGGATTCCAACAGAGGTATTCATCATGGAAGAGCATTTGGATTTGATGGATCAGTTCTTGACGAATGGCGGACGGTCCGTGCCCGTGATCATCATTGCTGATACAGGAGGTTATGTCCTAGGGCAATGGGGTCCTCGTCCAGCAGCGGTGCAAGCGCATATGAATGCATTTAAGCTCGAGAATCCAGATCGGGAAGCATCTGATTACCAAGAGAAGATTCAGATCGTTCGTCAGAAAATGATCCAAGAATATGGAGAAGGTACGAGCTATCAGGCTGTCATTGCAGCAGAGCTTCGTGACTTACTAGCAGGAGTGTAGAACTATCATGTTAAAGATTGAATCTTTTCAACTGGGGCCGCTTGAGACGAATTGTTATCTCGTGATGAATGCGGAGACCCATAAGGCTATTGTCATTGATCCAGGTATGAATCCAGGAGCATTAATTCGTCGGATTCAGGATTTGGACGTGGAAGCGATTGTACTGACGCACGCGCATTTCGATCATATGGGCGGCGTGGACGAAGTTCGCAAGCTGAAGAATTGCCCTGTGTATATTCATGATCTGGAAGCGGACTGGCTGACAGATCCGAAGCTCAATGGATCGCTTCGCTGGTCGCAAGTGACCGAACCTCTGTCGACGGATCCAGCTGAATATGCGCTGGAAGATCGTCAGAGCCTGGAGCTGATCGGACATACGTTCCAAGTGATGCATACGCCAGGCCATTCGCCAGGTAGCGTAAGCTTATTGCATGGGATTGATTTGTTCGCAGGGGATGTTCTCTTCCGCATGTCTGTGGGGCGAACGGATTTGCCAGGCGGACGTCAGAATGATTTGCTCGATTCCATACATCAGAAGCTGTTCAAGCTGGACGACGCGGTGAAAGTCTATCCCGGACACGGGCCGCGGACGACAATTGGATTTGAACGTGCGAACAATCCATACGTGTAAGAACATTATGTGAACACTTCGACATATCTACAAATTTCGACATTATGAGACTAGACTTTAGCACTAGGTGCTGATATACTAAACTCAATTAGAAATACTTAACTTTGCGAAGCACGCAAGCTGAGGAGGATAGCTCCCGGTTTGCGTTCTTTTTTTGTTTTTGGGCTTGGTGTGTCGATTATCAAGTGAATCCGTCGACTTTGCTACAAGTGCGTGTTCAAAAAGTCGGCATTTCAGCACCTTAAAGTTTTCAAAGAAAACTTACATCGTAAGCGTAAGCTTAGGTTGCGAGAACCTGAAGCCATGCTTCCGTAGCTAGTTTTTCTCCGAAAAACTTTTAGGAGGAACGGAGTTTAGGCGAAACCTAAATGAGTACCTGAAATGTTCCCGGAGGAAACATACTTCGTAAGCATATGCTCTTCAACGGTGAACGCAAGATTCGATGTCGATTATGCTTCTTGAATGACTTCGTGATGAGATAAACCTTGATCGAAGTCATTCGATGATGATCGACCGCGATGTAAGGTAGGTTTATTCGCCAATCAGAATGCTCGCATTCTGATGTGGGCAAATGACGGCTTTTTGAACAACCTCTACAAGGGATATCAGTCATGAAGCGCGAACATAATTAAGAAGCACTTGTTAGCATTGGAGGAAATGAATGATGACGATCCCGAAGCAGGAAATGTTGAACCGCATCGAACGTTTGCAGTTGAAATGCCGCGATCAGCAGATAGACGGTTGTCTTATAACGCAAAATGTCGATCTATATTATTTCACCGGATCGATGCAGACCGGTTATGCCTTTATCCCGGCGCAGGGCGAGTCGGTCTATTACGTGCGCCGCAGCTTAACGCGCGCAGCGCAGGAATCGTACGTGCGGGTCCAGCCGCTGGGCTCGTTTCGCCAATTCGGCGAAACGCTGGCGGCAGACTTCCCGCACGTGTTCGCGAGCGCTGCGCCAGTGCTCGCGACCGAGTTCGACGTGCTGCCGGTACAATTGTACCAGCGCTTCGTCGAACTGCTGCCGCCGTCGACCCGCTGGGTGGACGGCTCGCAGCTGGTCCGTGAGACGCGGATGGTGAAATCCGCGTTCGAGGTGGCCGCCATCCGTAGGGCGGCCCAGCTGGCAGACACCGCACTCGAAGATGCGGTGTCCTACCTGCGCGAGGGCATGACCGAGCTGGAACTGATGAGCCGGATCGAGTACACGTTCCGGCGTCAGGGCCATCTCGGCATCATGCGCATGCGCGGCTACAATCAGGAGATTGTGACCGGCATGGTCGGCGCAGGTGAGGCAGCAGCGGAGCCGACGTACTTCGACGGGCCAGCAGGAGGGCGGGGGATGAGCGCAGCCTATCCGCAGAGCGCAAGCTTAAGACCGATTGCAGCAGGCGAGCCGATCCTGCTCGATATTGGCTGCAACGTCGATGGTTACGTGATTGACCAGACACGCACACTTTGTATTGGACAGCTCGATGCCGATTTGCAGGCTGCATACGAGTTGTCGGAAGCGATCATTCGACGCACGGAAGAACAGCTTGTCCCAGGAACGATCGTCGAGCAGCTCTATTTCGAGTCGCTGAAGATGGCAGAAGAGGGCGGACTGGCGGAACATTTTATGGGGTTCGGCGCAGATCAGGTTCGTTTCCTCGGCCATGGTATCGGACTCGAAATTGATGAGCTTCCTGTTCTCGCACGCGGCTTCAAGATTCCGCTGCAGCCGGGCATGGTGATCGCAGTTGAACCGAAATTCACCTTCCCAGGCCGTGGTGTTGTGGGGATTGAGAATACGTACCTTATTACAGATACAGGGTTCGAGCGGCTTACCATCTCACGTGAAGGCGTTTTAACGATATAGATGATGCTAACGCAATGAACGAGAAAGAGGCATACCAATAGCAGAACCTGCTAAGGGTAGCCTCTTTTTTTTGTGGAAAATCTTATTTTAAGATAGAGAAGTTATCGGTGTATACATGAACGACAAGTCCTCCTTGATGTCATAATCACTGTGTTAGTATACAATAGGAAGTTAGTGGAATAGGAGCGTGGGTAATCATGAGAACAGTTCTATTAACAGGTTTTGAGCCATTCGGTGGGGAATCGATGAATCCAGCGTGGGAAGCCGTGAAACGTCTGGATGGGGAGATCATTTCGGGGATCGTGCGGATCCAATCGGTCCAACTTCCGACGGTCTTTGGTGATTCGATTAGACAGCTAGCGGAGGCGCAAGAAAGGACCTCTCCTGTGCTGACCGTTTGTATTGGACAAGCAGGAGGCAGCAGCGATATAAGGCTGGAACGCGTCGCGATTAACTTGGATGATGCGCGAATACCTGATAATGCCGGGAATCAACCGATTGATAGCCCCATTGTAGAGAACGGCCCAACAGCTTATTGGTCGACACTTCCGGTCAAGTCAATCGTACAAGCCTTGAAGGAGAAGGGGATTCCCGCATCGGTATCGCATAGTGCAGGGACGTATGTGTGCAATCACCTTTTTTATAGCCTAATGCACCGAATGGCAGAGGGTGCGAGCGAAGGAAAGGGAGGATTTATTCATATTCCCTTCTTACCAGAGCAAGCCGCTCGATATAGCAATCAGCCGAGCATGTCGCTGGATACGATTGTACAAGGGATCCGTATTGCCGTGGAGGTTAGCTTGCGGCAGCACGAAGATATTCGTGTGGTAGGCGGTACACTAGATTAGCAAAATCCACGTCTACCACTTGCCATGCGTAAGAACATATTGCAATATGGATATCCTATTAGAGGTTGTTCAAAAAGTCATCATTTGATCACGAAGTCATTCAAGAAGCGTAATCGACATCGAATCTTGCGTTCACCTTCGAAGTCCGGTACTCATTTAGGTTTTACCTAAATTCCGTTCCTCCTTCTTCAGGTTCTCGCAACCTTCTCGGTGCTGAAATGCCGACTTTTTGAACACGCACTATAATGGTGTGTAGAGAGAGGAGGGGTTCGCATGCGGGGTAATTATTATCGCAACAAATCGGCATTTCGGTTAATGCTAAGTACATTGAAATCATTCAAATTGATATTTTGGCAATCTTTTATTTTCGAGCTGGTGTATAAAACGCTAACGATTACGATCTTCGTGCCATTTATTTCTTATATTCTTCACCAGGCGGTGCAAATAAGTGGGTTTGCGGGTGCAACCAATTATGAATTATTGAAATTCGCATTGAACCCCTACGGCATTTTATGCTTTTTGATCATCATTCCGCTCGCTACGGTTATTATTTTTATAGAAGTTACGGTTCTTATTCTGCTATCGTATTACGCGCACCAAGGGGAACGGGTTAAACTTATACCTGTCTTTTTGCAGTCATTAACGTACTTGCCTTTTATATTTCGGTATGGTTTCTTTGGATGGGCGTTGTATTTCTTATTCATGACCCCACTGCTGAATATTGGATTTTCGTCTACCTTGCTGCCTTCTCTCCAAATCCCTAATTTTATTACGGGAGAATTGCTCAAGACGAACGTCGGGATGCTTATTCTTGGGGGATCCTTTGTTGTTATTGCGCTTTTTTATTTTCGCTGGCTCTTGTCGCTTCATATGATCGTTATTGAAGGCAAACAAGGATTTATTGAATCTGCCCGCAAAAGCGCAAGGATGATGCGAAAGTCGTATTGGAAAATGTTCCTGACCATTATGTATGGTTTCATTATATATTTCGTGTTGTTCGTTCTATTATTAACCCTGTTCATTATTCTCGTAAGCGTCATTTCTTATGTTGCACAAGAGGTAGATCTGGAGAACAGTCCGCTATTTGGGAAAATTCTATCTTCGATTACAATTTTCCCGGTATTTTTTGCATCGTATTTTGCTTCACCGCTCTTCATGCATTCACTTACAGCGTTCTATATGGATAAGGCGGAGCCGATAGATGCGGCGGTCAGACATGCCAATTGGGATAGGGAGCGGCTTTTTTATTCTCAGGGTTATCGCACTCGATTGCAAATTTATCGTGGGAGACTTGCGATCTTATGCTTGATGGTAATCACAGGGTCACTATTGTTGGATTATTCGTTCCATTTTACGGAGCAGCAGCGTTCGCATCCGTTTACCATTATGGCGCATCGTGGATATAGCATGAAGGGTGTTGAGAATTCATTGGAGGCGCTCCAGGGAGCCATTGATGCAAAAGCAGACTATGCGGAAATTGATGTTCAGTTAACGAAGGATGGTCAACTGGCGGTTATCCATGATACGAATCTGAAACGACTCACAGGCCGTAACGTTACTGTGTATGATCTAACGATGGATGAGCTTCGCAGTCTAGAGCTGAGGCAAGACGATTTCAAGGGTCGAATCCATACCCTCGAAGAGTTCATTGTGTATGCCAAAGGTAAAATTAAGCTGAATATCGAAATCAAGCTGCACGGCCGTGAGCAAGAAAATATTGTCGACAAAGTCGTTGCTGTGATCCACAAACATCAGTTTATTGAACAATGTGTCGTTCAGTCCTTAGACTATCATGTAGTTGTTAAGGTGCAAGAAGTGGAGCCTAAGCTAAAGACAGGTTACGTTGTGTTTGCGAGTACTGGCTTCATGTCATGGATCCATGCTGACTTTATCGTATTGGAAGAGTCTATGGCGACACAACGTGCAATAGCATCTGCTAAATTGCTCAACAAAACGCTCTATGTCTGGACGGTGAACAATACACCCGATATCGAGGGGTATTATTATATGGGCGTCGATGGTGTCATTACGGATATACCGCAGGATGCGAGAGACACGGTAAAATATCTAGACGAAAATAAAGATGAGAGCGAATTTATATTTAACTCGATGCTATCTTCGCTATTCTCATAATTAACGCGCTAAGAAGTTCTTCATTCGTGGGATCCATATCATCGATGAGAACTTCTTATTTTATTTTTGACCACACTGAACTTTTCAGCTTAGCTACTCGTATTATGGTTGATTTGCAAATCACAACTTGTTTTATATCAAAAAGGGGGAAGCATGTAGCAATGGATGAACAACAACGAATAAACTTGGCTATCCGCGGTGACGACCAGGCGTTAGCTCAATTGCTGCACGAGCATTACACCTTTTTGATGAAATATTTGATCAAAGTGACAATGAATCCGTCCCTTGCAGAAGACTTGGTGCAGGAGACGATGCTCAAATGTATCGAGAAAATCTCTTATTATAATGGATCATCGAAATTTTCCTCATGGATGATTACGATCGCGACACGGTTATACATTGACATGATGCGGAAGCGAAAAGTAGAGCAGCGCTGGCAAGAGCAGGAACAAGCATTACGCGGGGTTCAGTGGCATATGCAGCAGCACCAAGAGGCGTGGACGGATGCGATTGACGCACTGTCCAGACTTCGTTACGATATGCGATTGCCCATCCTGCTCAAGCACTATTATGGGTACGCATACGATGAAATTGCAGAGATGATGGACATCCCGCAAGGAACGGTCAAATCACGAATTTATAACGGGCTACAACAATTGCGAAAGGAGCTCATGCCGAATGCGAAAGAATAAATCTGACTTGAATCAACAGTCATTACCTAATTCATCTTCAGAACCACACGTCTCTCAGGAAGATCAAGAGTTAATCGATCAACTGATGCTGAGTTTTCAGCAGATGGATCAAGTGATCCCGCATAGTACCGCACCGCATGTGGGACATCTAGAGCAGTTGATTACGGAGCAGAAGTTGGCGGTACGTCGACGTAATCAATTGGAGCTCCTTTGCTTCTTCCTTGTTGCCTTGGTATTGATCGGCGGAAATACGCTGCTCGTCATGACGAGTTGGACGGCATTCGGGATTTTCCAAGGTGTGACGCTTATGGCAGCGCTAGGGTTCCTATTCGGCTCTTATGTACGTCGCAAGAAAAAAGGGGATGTTCGACATGCCAAGTGAGTATTACCATCCGATTCCATGGTGGGTTGTGGTCCTCATTGCGATCATTTTGATGATGCAGAGTTTTTGGCTCTTCACAGATGCGCGCCGACGGGAGAAGAACCGTTGGTTCTGGGGAATTTGGGGACTCATCCAATTTCCGATGCCTATTCTGTTCTACAGCCTGTTCCATATTTATTTGCCGAATCGCAAGTCAAAGTCTAAGCGTGATCCATCCTAATCATTCACTATTTTATTGAAAGTAGGGATGTACATGAATATAACAGTAAACTGGGGGCTGCTTGCTCCGATTCTAGCCATACAACTCATTCTCATGGTTACCGCCTTAACTTCACTCTATAAGGCCGACGCAACACGAGGGCCGAAATGGATGTGGGTGCTGATTATTGTCTTCGGTCAAATTCTCGGCCCTATTATATATTTTGTTGTCGGAAGGAACGATAGATCATGACGCTGCTGAAGGTTGATCAGTTGTCGAAGCAATTTAAACAGCATCAAGTAGTGAAGAAGATTAGCTTTTCTATTGACGAAGGGCGCTGTGTCGCCTTGCTTGGTCCGAATGGAGCGGGTAAGACGACAACGATACACATGTTAACCGGCTTGCTTCGTCCAACATCCGGCGATATCCAGTTGTATCTCCAAGGTAAGCAGGTTGCGGATCGAAGGCCACATCTTGGATATTTGCCGCAAATGCCTGTCTTTTATTCGTGGATGACGGGGCGTGAGTTTGTCCAATATGCAGGGCAGCTCGCGGGCTTATCCAGGCAAGCAGCTGAACGCCGTACGGAGGAGTGGCTAGAAATCGTAGGAATTCAAGATGCAGCTAAGCGGCGCATTGGCGGATATTCCGGTGGGATGAAGCAGCGGCTTGGTCTGGCGCAGGCTCTTATTCATAGGCCCAAGCTGCTTATTCTGGATGAGCCCGTCTCTGCACTTGATCCGATTGGACGGAGAGATGTATTACGGATTTTGGAGCGGATTCGCCAAGAGACGACGATTTTGTTCTCGACACATATTTTGCATGATGCGGAAGAGATCTGTGATGATATCATTTTGATTGAGCAGGGTGAGATTGCGGTGCAAGGAAGTCTGGAGCATATACGTCAATCTCATAGCGAACCGATGATTAAGATTGAGACCTTGAACGAGGCACAGGCCAAGGCGCTAGAAATCGCAATTAGAAATAAACCTTATGTGCACCATGTAGCGTCTGAGCATCAGACCCTTCGTGTGACAGTTTCTCAGCTAGAAGAAGCAGAACGGGGCATTATGACAGAAGCTGTGCAGCACCACATTTTTATTCGCAAATTGGAAGCGGGTCATAGCACATTAGAAGATTTATTCATGAAGGTGGTGCGGGCATGAGGCAATTCGGTCTCTTTTATCGGAAAGAAATGCTGGAGATGGCACGCAGTTACAAGTGGATTTGGGTACCGATGGTATTCCTGCTTCTCGGTGTGATGCAGCCCGTGACAACATACTATATGCCTGAAATTCTGAAGCACGCTGGTAATATGCCAGCAGGTACGATCATCACCATGCCAACCCCTACTGCGGGTGAGGTCTTGGCGCAGACGCTTAATCAATTTGGCACCATCGGCGTACTTGTGCTCGTGTTATCGATGATGGGGATCGTATCTGGTGAACGGCAGAGCGGTGTGACCTCGCTTATTTTTACTAAGCCTGTCTCATTCATTGCTTATATGTCTGCCAAATGGGCAAACATGCTGACCTTAACGGTCGCAGCATTTGCCTGCGGTTACGCGGGAGCTTGTTACTATACCATACAGTTGATTGGTTCGCTGGATGTCGGAACCGTCATTCAAGCAGGCCTCATGTATATGTTATGGTTCGTTTTCATTATTTCGGTCCTGCTGCTAATCAGCGCATGGCTGCCGAACTCGGCTGGGGTCGCTTTTACGACGATGGCATTCATCATGCTGCTCAGTTTCGGAACGAGTCTTCTTTCACGATATTTATCATGGAGCCCGAGTCGACTGAGTACGATCGCTTCGGAGATATTGACGAAAGTCGAGACGTTGTCATCCGTAGGGCCTGTATTATGGATAAGCCTATGCAGTATACTCATTTGTGTGATGTTAGCAGTCTATCGGATGCAATCACAAGAATCGATTTCAGCGAAAGCATAGGTTAGCAGGATGTCTCGCAACAGAACTTCGCTTCTTTTCCTCTGCCCTCGTGGACGTACTATTTTTTTTGTAGTAGGATAGAGGAAATAAAATGATAGATGGACAGCTAGGGGGAAGAAGCGATGTTAAGTTTAGGCCAAAAAGTGATTATCGTCGCTGATCGATTTGAACAGAACATTCCGATTGGGGAATATGGTTATATAATCGCATATGATCGTAATGCGGATAATGCTTTTGACTATGTCGTTCGGGTGCCGAAGGTGAATCGTAACATTGCGGTGCCATTCACGGATATCGAAGTCGAAGAAGTGTTGATTGAACAAGAGGTTGAGCGAATCGAGCGAGAAGCCTTGATCGATTTTGCCCTTGCTACGCGCAATGAGGAGCTGTTCCGCAGCGTAATGAACCGTGGTGAGGAAGTCGTCGAAGAAGAAGAGGCCGAAGCGGAAGAAATTTCGCAAGAGGAGTTTATCCGACAAGTCAATCTCAAAGCATGGATTTAATAGCTCGGCATTGTGCCGGGCTTTTTCTTTTGTGCAGCGCGCTTGTGCTGAAAGTGATTTTTTCATCTCGTTATCGCTAACGAACCTAGATCACCTTATTGGGTCAAAATATCGCGTTTAGAATTTCTAACGAACTCCAAACTCGTTATTCATGACAAACCGGCTCTTATTCGGTCATTTATTACACAATAAGGCGTTTGAGATTCGTTACATTGGAAAAAGGGTTATTACCGCCTAAATAAGCATTATAGGATTCGTTAGATCGAACGATGCAGGTGAACTCTCGTAGATTTACACGATCATAGTAGATGCCGAGTTCTACATTGGCGAGAAGTTCGATCCCTCGGACGAGACGCAGCATCGAAAATTCAGCGCCGAAATTCCGATCGAGATCGAGTAGGCCCGAAGAATTGGGGCCATACATATTTTGGTCCCTGCATTGAGTATGAAAAACAACTACGCTATACTATATAAATTAGAGCCTAAGGGGGATTACGTAACGATGAGCATTACGGTGAAAGACGTTGAGCATGTTGCTAAGCTCGCGCGACTCGCATTATCGGATGCAGAGAAAGAGCAGTTTACAGGTCAATTAAATGCGATTTTGAAATATGCGGAGAAATTGAACGAATTGAATACAGATGAAGTGGAGCCGACGACACACGTGCTACAGATTCGTAACGTGATGCGTGAAGACGAGACAAGACCGTCACTCCCGATCGAGAAAGTGTTGCGCAATGCGCCAGACGAAGAAGACGATCAAATTCGTGTACCGGCTGTCCTTGAATAATTGACAGAGCGTAAGGTACGAATTCATATATTATTTTGAATGGTTGAAAGGAGAATTCCCTTGTCATTACTTGATTTGCGGTTGCAGGAAATACATAACAAGCTGAGTGCCAAAGAATTGTCCGTCACGGATCTGGTGAACGAAGCTTATGGACGTATTGCCAAGACAGAAGACCAGGTGAAAGCTTACCTGACTTTAAATGAAGAACATGCTCGCGCGCATGCGAGATTATTGGACGAGCAGCTCGCGACGGATGCACCTCGTGGATTGTTGTTCGGACTTCCCGTAGGGATTAAAGATAATATCGTGACGGAAGGATTGCGCACGACTTGTGCGAGTCAATTCCTCTCGAATTATGACCCGATCTATGATGCAACGGTTGTTCAGAAGTTGAAGAAAGCCCAATCCGTTACGCTGGGCAAATTGAATATGGACGAGTTCGCGATGGGGGGTTCGAACGAGAATTCCAGCTTCTATCCGACACGTAACCCATGGAACTTAGAATATGTACCAGGTGGTTCTAGTGGTGGTTCGGCTGCAGCCGTCGCTGCGGGCGAAGCGTACTTCACGCTCGGTTCAGATACAGGCGGTTCGATCCGTCAGCCAGCATCCTATTGCGGTGTTGTAGGCTTGAAACCAACCTACGGACTCGTATCCCGTTTTGGACTCGTAGCATTCGCTTCTTCTCTGGACCAAATCGGACCGATTACGAAGAATGTTGAAGACTCCGCGTATGTATTGCAAGCTATTGCAGGCTACGACAACATGGACTCCACATCGGCGAATGTTGAAATTCCTGACTATATCAGCGCATTGAACGGAGATATTAAAGGACTTCGTATTGGGGTACCAAAAGAATACCTTGGACAAGGCATCGATCCGAAAGTGAAAGAATCGGTTCTTTCTGCACTTAAAGTGCTAGAAGGTCTTGGCGCAACATGGGACGAAGTGTCCTTACCGCATACAGATTATGCGGTTGCGACATATTACCTACTTGCTTCTTCGGAAGCTTCTTCGAACTTGGCACGCTTTGACGGCGTACGTTATGGCGTTCGTGCAGAGAATCCGGATAACCTGATAGATCTCTATGTGAAATCCAGAAGTCAAGGCTTCGGGGATGAAGTGAAACGTCGGATTATGCTTGGAACCTATGCACTAAGCTCTGGTTATTATGATGCGTATTATTTGAAAGCACAAAAAGTCCGTACGCTCATCAAGCAAGACTTTGATCAAGTATTCGCGAACTATGACGTCATTATTGGACCTACAGCACCGACAACGGCATTCCCGATCGGATCGCAAGTAGATGATCCATTAACGATGTATTTGAATGATATTGTGACCATTCCGGTCAGCTTGGCGGGCGTGCCAGCGATCAGTGTTCCATGTGGACTTGCTGATGGCTTGCCTGTCGGATTGCAAATTATCGGGAAAGCTTTTGATGAATCGACTGTACTGCGTGTAGCGCATGCGTTCGAGACGAACACAGATCATCATAAGCTGCGCCCGCAGTTGTAAAGAGGTTGTTCAAAAAGTCAACTTTTGATCACGAAGTGTTTCAAGGAGTAGATTCGGCATCGAATCTTGCGTTCATCCTCGAAGTCCGGTACTCATTTAGGTTTTGCCTAAACTCCGTTCCTCCTTCTTCGGATTCACGCAACCTTCTCGGTACTGAAAAGCAGACTTTTTGAACAAGCATTAAATATAGGAGGTTTCCCATGTCTACATCGAAATACGAAACCGTCATCGGCTTAGAAGTTCACGTTGAACTTCATACGAATTCCAAAATCTTCTGTGGCTGTAAGACATCCTTCGGTGCTTCGCCGAACAGCAATACATGCCCAATCTGTCTTGGACATCCAGGCGTATTGCCTGTGCTCAACCGTCAAGCAGTTGAGTATGCGATGAAAGCTGCGATGGCGCTGAACTGTACGATTGCAACAGAGAGCAAGTTTGATCGTAAGAACTATTTTTACCCAGACTCACCAAAAGCTTACCAAATCTCGCAATACGACAAACCGATCGGTGAGAATGGTTGGATTGATATTGAAGTGAATGGGGAGACGAAACGCATTGGCGTAACCCGTCTTCACCTCGAAGAGGATGCAGGGAAGCTTACGCACGTGGATGGCGGTTATGCTTCACTGGTTGATTTTAACCGAGTAGGTACGCCACTACTAGAGATTGTATCAGAGCCTGATTTGCGATCTGCGGAAGAAGCAAAGGCGTACCTTGAGAAGCTTAAAGCGATTATGCAATATTGTGACGTATCCGATGTGAAAATGGAAGAAGGATCGCTTCGCTGCGACGCGAATATCAGTCTTCGTCCTTATGAACAGAAGGAATTCGGTATTCGTGCCGAGCTCAAGAACATGAACTCTTTCCGCGGCGTTCAACGCGGGATTGAATATGAAGAAATTCGCCAAGCCGACATCTTGGATGACGGCGGTGTGGTTGTTCAAGAGACGAGACGTTGGGATGACGCACAAGGCAAAACATTCTCGATGCGTGGTAAGGAAGAAGCGCATGATTATCGCTACTTCCCGGACCCAGATCTTGTGTCCGTCTTGATTGACGACGAATGGAAATCCCGTGTTCAGGCATCGATCCCTGAATTGCCGGATGCACGTAAAGCACGTTATGCAGCGGAGCATGGTCTGCCGAGCTATGATGCAGATGTGATCACAGCTTCGATGGCGCTCGCTGATTTCTTCGAAGAGAGTCTGAAATACACGAAGGATGCCAAATCCGTAGCGAACTGGATTATGGGCGACTTGCTTGCGCATTTGAATGCGAATAACCTGGAGATGTCCGACGTCAAGATTACAGGCCAAGGGCTCGGGGAAATGATCGGCTTAATCGAGAAGGGGACGATCAGCAGCAAGATTGCGAAGACCGTCTTCAAAGAAATGATCGATAGCGGTAAAGCGCCGCAAGCGATTGTTGAAGAGAAAGGTCTTGTTCAGATTAGCGACGAAGGCGCAATCAAAGCGATTGTCGACAAAGTTGTGGAAGCGAACCCGCAATCCGTTGAGGATTACCGTGCGGGGAAAGACAAAGCGATTGGCTTCCTCGTCGGTCAAGTGATGAAAGAATCACGCGGTAAAGCAAATCCTGCGCTTGTGAATCAGCTGTTAGCGGAGCGTCTCAAAGGATAATTCGAGAGGAACGAGTAAGCATGCACGATCCATGGGTCATTGATAATTTACATGTCATGATCAGACTACTGCTTGCGATGCTGTTAGGCGGCTTGGTTGGATTCGAACGAGAACATAACAATCACGCGGCTGGCCTTCGGACACATATTCTGGTCTGTCTTGGTTCCACGTTAATCATGCTGTTATCCATTTATGGATTTGCTGAATTTGTGACCTTGAATCGTGATCCAGCGCGGCTTGCAGCCTCGGTCATTACAGGGATCGGATTTCTAGGTGCTGGAACGATTCTATTCACAGGCAAATCAATTACGGGCCTCACGACAGCGGCGTCACTGTGGGTCGTTGCCTCCATAGGGTTAGCAATTGGAGCGGGCTTCTATTTTGCAGCCGTTGCGGCGACAATTCTGGTATTACTTAATTTATGGGTCTTGAATAAGATTGAACAGCGTTTCTTGCGAGGGAAGAAAGTTCGAATCATCACCATTCGAGCGATCGGGCAGCATGACCTTCTGGATGAGGTTACTGCAAAGCTCGCTTCCCACGCCATTACGACGAAGAAGATGGCATTAACAGAGTCGAGACATGTGACAGAACACGAGATTGATTTGCAAATGGAGCTTCAGCTGCACGTCACAGCACCGAAGCAATTAGAGCCGATTCATCTGATCGTGGAACTAAAATCCATTGCTGGTGTATTTAATGTTTCGGTAGAATGAGTAAGAGGGTCCATCTCTTACGATAACCTTCCTGATGGGAAGGTTATTTTTTTTGAAAAGTTTTGAAGGGTTTATTGAAATGGGTGCGTCATAAATATAGATTCATATGGAGAGAGGGGGATTACGGTGGACAATCAGACGGATGAACAGCTTATTGACCAGATCCGTCAAGGGAATCAGGATGCTTATCGAATTTTGGTTGATCGACATAAGAATTACATTTATACATTGATGTTCAGAGAGCTGGGCCATCGTGAGACCGCGGAAGACCTCGCTCAGGAAGTCTTTATTAAACTTTACCGCTATTTGCCCCATTTCCGTGGGGAGGCGAAGTTTACGACTTGGATGTATCGGTTAGCGATTAATACGTTGACGGATTATCGGCGTTCGCAGCAGCGTAAGCCGCTGACCAGCTTGATTGATTCGATTAAATCATGGTTTAGATCTCCAGAAGAAGAAGAGCCGGAAGAACGGCTGCTGTTGAAGGAAGAGCAGATTGAGGTTCAGCGTGTACTTAGAAAGATGAAGGACAACTATCGTATTATTCTTGAGCTTTATCATATGAGACAGCTTTCTTATCAAGAAATAGCAGCCATTCTAGAAATTCCAATTCGGACCGTAGAGACGCGTCTATATCGGGCCAAACAACAATTCGAACGTTTATGGACGGAGGTGCAAGTTCATGAGAAGACGATTCCAGGAAAAGCCACACCATCAGCATCAAAGAAAAGACTGGACAACGCCTCATCAAGCTAATGTCCTATCGATGGAACGAGTGAAAGTCATGGAACAGATGCCTATCCATGAGACATCTCCTGAGTTTACAGATGTTATCATGCAGCGTATCTCATCACAAGGAAGTAGAAAAACCACGACAGCAGCTTCTCCGACCGTGAATTATTTTACACGGCGGAAGCAATTCATTCATTTTGCTGTTGCTGGCGCAGCGACTTATCTATTTATAACAACCGGTATTTTGCAATCTCTCCTTGCAATGGATGCCTTCAAACTTGAATATCAAATGAAAACGAAAGTCCAACATGTGGTCGAAGCTGGTATAAAAATCATTACACACATTATCCCATTCTAGGAGGAGATCTAAAAATGACGCAATCAAATGAAGACAGACACTCGACCTATGACCCTTTTTTGGATGAACGTATGCATCAATTGAATACCCCGCCAATGATGAATGCATTTCCGAACTCGGATCATCCTTATGGCAGCAATGTACCCCGTAAGAGTAAGTTTTTAGCTGGTTTGCTTGCTTTTTTTATCCCGGGGCTGGGACACTTTTATCTCGGTCTGATGCAGCGCGGGATAACGGTCATGTTAAGCTTAGCGCTGAATATCGTTGCCATCGTGTATAGTGTCAACTTACCGCAAGGCGGAAGCTTGCCTATAATCGTGCTGTTAAGTCTCTTGATTCCGTGCATCTATTTCTATAATTTGTTCGACGCATTACAATGTACGGATCGAGTAAATGCAGAGCGCATCTATGGATTCGTGCCAGAAGGCATGACACCATTAATAAGTAATGGCGGAGTGGCTTTCAAAGGCAGCTCGCTTGGCATTGTGCTTGTTGTGTGCGGCGTTTTTGTGTTGATGCTTAGTGTCAATCCAGCTTGGCTCCAGTTTTTATTCTCGAGCGGCGGTCCCTATTTTGGCGCAGTGATTCTCATTGTAGCAGGATTATTCTTGCTCCTAAGAACACGTTCGAAATAATGAACGAGAAAGGGGTGTCCAATGATTAAAGTCGGGAGATATACAGGTGCCATTTTATTATTAGCTGTAGGCGCAATTCTTATTTGGGACCAGAGTTCTGGTGCAACCCATGTTCAATATCTGTTAGATTGGTGGCCTGTTCTTTTTATTCTGTGGGGCATAGAATATATTATTCTCAATGTCGTGCATCGTCATTCCAATCGACGGATGAAGCTGGATATAGGCGGCATGTTTTTGGCTGTGTTGTTATCAGGCATTGTGTTTAGTGTGACTCAGCCATCGCTCATGTCGGATTTATGGAAGCAGCTTAATTTCAAGATTAATTTTGCTACAAATTTGGGGTCTGACGAAGGAATTCGATTTGAGAAACCTGTGCAGAAAGTTGCCATAGATAAGGAAACCGAAGCGATTGTTGTACGTAATGAGTATGGTGATGTTGTCGTACAGACGGGTGGTGCAGATCAACTTGAAGTCTCAACCGTCATGCGGGTAGATCTGAAGGATAAGCAAGAGGCTGAACAGATCGCGAATCAGTCCACTGTGAGCATTCAGCCGGGTCAGCGCATTACCATTGAGACGAAGGGTAAGAAATACGGGGGCAATTGGCAGAAGCAGCCTCGCATGGATCTCGTGCTAACGATCCCGGAGGGGGCTGCCCTGGATTTGGATATTGAGACATCGCTTGGTGATATCGATATTCAACATGTGAAAGCTAAGAATGAATTGAAACTGGTGACGATGAAAGGCGATATTGATCTTGAGAATGTAACTGGTGCAGTTCGAGGAGAGACATTATTAGGTGATGTGAGTTTATCAGCGATCGATGGTGAAGTTGAGATGTCGACGAAGAGTGGTGATTTCAATGTTAGCCACATCACAGGACGGGCGAATGTTGCTACGCTGAATGGAGAGATCCGTTTGGAGGAAGTGGAAGGAGATATTCTCGCGGATACGAAAAATGGAGACGTACACATCGATCGTGCTGATCATAATCTGAAGGTATCTACACTCAACGGGGATATTTTTGTGGATACCAAGGTTGTTGGCGGGGATTGGGATGTTCATTCCACGATTGGCGATCTTGATATTGCGATTCCAGATACAGGAGATTATTCCATCGAAGGTAGCAGCGGGATTGGCTCCGTTAATGTGATCGATTTACCATTTCAGGCAGGAGATAAATCACTGTCAGGAACCGTTGGAGATGGTAAGTTTAAGGTTAAACTTAGCTCCAATAATGACCTCACCTTGAAAAAGAATTGAAATCGATCATACCCCGGAGTACAATGAATGAAGATTGATGTTAAGAATTTAATGTACTCCAAATAAACAGGTGGTGGGTCAGCTATGAATACGCAAGTCCAAGAAGCACTTGAACAATTAAAAAATACAGGAGTTCGTATTACGCCACAACGCCACGCGATTCTGACGTTTTTACTCGATTCCATGACACATCCGACGGCGGATGATATCTACCGTGCGCTTGCACCGCAGTATCCAAGTATGAGTGTGGCGACGATATATAATAATTTGAAAATGTTCGTGGAAGCAGGTCTTGTACGCGAATTGACCTATGGAGATAATTCAAGTCGGTTCGATGCAGATCTGTCTTCCCACTATCATGCGATCTGTCAGAAGTGTGGCAAAATCGTGGATTTCAATTACCCAGCACTCTATGAAGTAGAGCGCGCAGCAGCGGAACAGACAGGCTTCGCTGTCAGCGGCCACAGAATGGAGATTTACGGCGTCTGCCCTACATGTGCTGAGAAAAAGTAATGTAATCGGACAACTCTAGAAATGGAGAGAAGAATGAATCTACGATACCAAAAGAAAACAGGCCTGCGCACACGCGGCTTGTTTTTTATTACAACAGCTATTGTCGTTCTAATTGTTACTGGGATATATATTAAAGATCAGGTCTTGCCAAGTACCAAGCATGTGAAGCCAGATTTTCATGGATTGGCCAAGCCCATCTTTGTTGGCGGCGAATTGCAAGAGGCGTCGGCAATCGGGTCGAAGGAAGGTATTAAGCTCCCCTTGTCGGTCGTTCAGAAGAATATTGATTCAACGATTCGTTATGAGAAAAAGTCAAAGACAATCATTATGGCGACGCATGATAAGTTGATTCATTTTAAGACGGATGAGTTGACAGGGCGAGTGAATAGCAAGCCTTTTGAACTCTTTTTTACAGCAGAACAGGTTAAGGCGACCCTTTATTTGCCGATTGCTCCGCTTGAGGAATTGTACGGTCTTCAAGTGAAGGAGGATCCGAGTACGGGTACTGTGACGTTGTTCAAATCGGGCGATCATGTTCAGATGGCGAAGACGGTTAAGTTGAAAAAAGAGGATAAGACCATTCCACTACGTGAGGGTCCTTCCATTCATAAACCGATTGTGTACGATGTGAAGCAAGGGGAGTCCTTGCGGATCTGGGCAGACCTCGATGGGTGGTATAAGGTTCAACTAGAGAATGGTATCGTTGGCTTCTTGCAGGATTCTGATGTCGAGATGGGCGAGCAGCTTTCCATCGAGCAGATTCCTGCGGCGAATGAGAAACCAAATGAGAAGATAGAAGGACCTATTAACTTGATTTGGGAAGCTGTCTATAATAAAAGTCCTGATGTAAGCCAAATTGGACCTTTGCCAGGGGTGAATGTCGTCAGTCCTACCTGGTTCAGTCTTCTTGATGGGGAAGGTAATGTTCAGAGCAAGGCGGATACGGGATATGTTAAATGGGCCCATGAGAATAATATGCAAGTGTGGGCGTTGTTCAGCAATAGCTTTGAGCCCAAATTGACAACAGAAGCATTATCGACCTTCGATCGTCGATTCCAGATGATTCAACAAGTGATGTCGTATGCTCAAATCTATCGCTTGGATGGAATCAATATCGACTTCGAGAATATTTATACGAAGGACAAGGAGAACTTTACGCAATTTGTACGTGAATTAACGCCTATGCTTAGAGCACAAGGGCTTATTGTCTCGGTAGATGTCACACCGAAATCGAACAGTGAGATGTGGTCAGCCTTCCTGGATCGCAAATCGCTCGGAGAATTGGTCGACTATATGATGGTGATGTCCTATGATGAGCATTGGGCCTCGAGTCCGCGTGCAGGGTCGGTGTCATCGCTCCCTTGGGCGGAGAATGCTATGCGTAAAATTATCGAAGAGGATCAGGTTCCTGCAGATAAGTTGCTCTTGGGGATCCCGTTATATACACGGATATGGACGGAGAAGCCTGTAGATGGGAAGACGAAAGTCTCCTCCAAGACAGCGGGAATGAAGGCGATCCAAGAATTAATCGACAAGAAGCAGCTTAAACCTCAGTTAGATGAGGCGACAGGTCAGAATTACGTGGAATATGAAGAAGATGGTGCGAAGCGCCGGATTTGGATTGAGGATCAGACCTCTCTTCAGGCAAGAGTAAAGCTAGCACAAGAGCTGGGGCTGGCAGGTACGGCATCGTGGACGCGAAGTTTTGCATTACCTGAGGCTTGGGATGTACTCGCAAGATAGTAACAGCACTTATATCACTTATATCACTTATATATGAAAAGACACTACCAGAGATCCATGGATCAACGGTAGTGTCTTTGTTTTGTACGAGTTATGAGGTTAAGGCTTTGGTTAGTCTTCCACGACCATCACAGGCTGCTCTTTAGGCATCGTATTCGCTTGATTTGGATCCAACGTCAGGATGGTTTTGCAGAACATGCAGCGATCCGTTTTGCCCAGCATTTTCGTTTGCTTATGACATTCGGGACATTCGAACACGACAGCGGTTGTTGATAACATGCCTGCCCAGAAATAAATACCTACGCTGCATAACATACTAATCATACCGAGCACCATGAAGATCGCTGCGATAATTTTGCCGACGTTGGAGCTGCCCCACAATAAGAGTCCGGCTGTTCCGAGTACCATAACTCCCATTCCTACCATAGTTAGCAGTAATCCCCACAAGCGAAACTCATTGATTTTACTAGATTTAAAGCGCATATCGTGATCTCCGTTCTCTTGTTTATAGTTCTTTTGTAAAAGAGGAAAGTTAAATCTTATGTAGAATTAAATTACATTATAACGGATTGGGTTTTAAATCGCCAAGAGAGAGGTGGGTGAAAATGGTGGATTTCACCAAAAAAACATTATTATCAGCGTTCAAGAATAACCCTGATCATATCGGATCGGTCTGCATCGAACACACTGCTTCAGACTTCTACCCACCTGAGATGTATGATTTCGATATGGTTCTTATTCATGTCATGGATAGGGATATGGCGCTGCATGAAATATCGCATATGAAGAAGGGGGATCTCAAGCTGCAGATCCATACAGTAAGTATGTGGAGCATGGAGAGATGGCTTGTCGATGGTGAGAACCGCAATATGATTCAGTGGATGATTCAAGGGGAAATTGTGAAAGACTCCACGGGATATTTGAACGTTCTTCGAGATCGTATACTTCAATTTGCGAATCCTCTACGCGAACAACGAATGATTGCTGAATTTGCATTGTTCCTACGTAACTTCCTGCAGGCCAAGCAGTTCATGAAGATGAATCATGAATTAGATGCCTATCAGCGAGTCCTTGAATCGCTGCGGCATTGGGCGGGAATAGTATTGATCGAGAAGGGGATGCATCCTGAGGTTTCCGTATGGAATCAGATCCATGATCTGAACCTTGGGGTATTCAAACTATATGAAGAGCTTACAATAAGCCAGGAGACTGTTGGACAACGAGTTGAGCTTCTACTGCTTGCCAGTGAATTTTCCGTGATGACTAAGATGAAGGAATATTGTTCATTGCTGCTGCGTATCTTATCCAGTCGCGAGGAACCTTGGAATGAGAATGAATTGGTCGAACATCCTGAACTTCATCATATTCGTGCGGATCTCCCCATGTTGTTGCAGAAAATGCTCCAACGATCACTCGTGCGTGAAGTTGAAGTGTTGAGCACGGAATCCGAGGAGACTGATCAAGAACCATCTATAGAGCTTTATTATTTAGCGGGATAATCAATTTCTGATAGCAATGGCTTGATGTATAAGCGCTTAATGAAGCCTTATTGCTGGATTTAAATTTTTTTGTCGAAAAGTGTTGACTTCTAGGTTCAGATCATGATATATTAATTTTCGCCGCTTCGAACGGAAGCAAAAATGAAGTAAACGATGAAGAAATGAATCGAAAAAAACTTCAAAAAAAGTGTTGACAAGAGAAACGGCGATATGATATATTATAAGAGTTGCTGCTGAGAACAACGGCGACAACGAGAAAGACATTGATCTTTGAAAACTGAACAACGAATGATTGAAAGAAT
>NZ_JBYTDT010000027.1:0-56170 GCF_058791655.1 Paenibacillus sp. EB106-05-06-XG162 | reverse complement strand
CATTAGCTCAGTTGGTAGAGCACCTGACTTTTAATCAGGGTGTCGAAGGTTCGAGTCCTTCATGGCTCACCAGTTTTTATCTCATGTGCGCGTATGGCGGAATTGGCAGACGCACTAGACTTAGGATCTAGCGGGCGACCGTGGGGGTTCAAGTCCCTCTACGCGCACCATACCAACAACATCGAAATCCTGTTGATCATTTGATCTGCAGGGTTTTTTGCATATACAGTAATTATTTTAAGAGGATCTGATTAACATTTGCGGAGATTTGCTTCATACCTGCGATTGATTAGAAGATGTGGCTATCTTCGAAACCTTCGATTGTGGCGGCGATCAGATTCAAGTTGGTCGGCGTCGTTAGCTCTAATCCCGGTATAGTGGCAGACCATGTGAGAATGCTACATTTGTCTTGGTGTAATTTCCTCCTGTATGTGAACCAATTCCATTAGCTCGGTTGGCTATTATCATCTAGATTTAATCCAATGGCTGTAGATAAAGCCGCACTCGCACTCGAGATTGTAGCCTGTCCTGCTGCAAAGGAATTGACAGCTGCTACTTGTATCATCTGGCACCCTTCCATCCCTCAGCATGGGATATGGATCCGTTAGTAACAGTCTGAAACCCTTCAGAATGTGTGGCATCTCCTGTAGCTTGTGTTTGTGTTACTTCGCTTAAAGCAGTATTTCCGTTTGCAGTCCTCTGAGTGTATTAGAACAAGCTCCTGATGCTATATTATCGCAGGACAGCGTCATCACTCATTAGGATAGTTCCGTGAAAATATATTTACAGGATATGGATAAGTATGCTGCTTGTACATTTGTTGATATTCACTAGGTCAGGCAATGAATCACACGTACTAGCGGTTCAGGCGGGTGTATTTGATACTACGTACTTGAAGTAATTATTAGATATTGCAAGCGTATTATTATGATTTGTAAATTTTTTTTATAAAAACACTTGCAATCACTTTGGATTTTTGATATATTATTACTTGTCGCTGATGAAACGCAGCAATGAAGTACAAGCTGTTAAGAAATAAATATGCGGACGTGGCTCAGCGGTAGAGCATCGCCTTGCCAAGGCGAGGGTCGCGGGTTCGATTCCCGTCGTCCGCTCCATTACAACTTTATATGCGCCCTTAGCTCAGCTGGATAGAGCGTTTGACTACGAATCAAAAGGCCAGGAGTTCGAATCTCTTAGGGCGCGCCATTTATTTTTTCGGGATGTAGCTCAGCTTGGTAGAGCACCTGGTTTGGGACCAGGGGGTCGCATGTTCAAATCGTGTCATCCCGACCATTTATTTGCGGGTGTAGTTCAATGGTAGAACTTTAGCCTTCCAAGCTAATAGCGTGGGTTCGATTCCCATCACCCGCTCCAGAATAAAATGAACAGCCACCATTATGGTGGCTTTTTTTATTGTGTAGCCGCTGTGTAGGGAGAGAACCCACAGAGGGTTCGACCGTCAATTTCGAGACCGTGAATGATGGTCTCGGTGGACGAGCGTCCCGATGTTGTTCGAGTCAGCCTCAATGCTGAAAGCTGATGAGACAGAGGGAGTATTCCCATCACCTGCTCATAGATAATGAAGAAGCCACCCATTAGGTGGCTTTTATTACTTTTCCTACAGAACATCAATCATTTGCAGAAGATTGTTGCTGTTTTATCTCCGTGCGAGCTTTCAGCAGTGATAGGACAACATAAAATCACCGAGACCGGTTAGCTCTATGCCGTTCTAGGCTAGGTCATCTGTTAATTGCTATTGACGCCCTCCATCCATGTGCTGCATTTGTACTATATATTAATGATGAACCGAGGTAAGTGGTCCAATGTTTTTCAGAATATTAGCGGAGGATTTGAAATTTACTTGAAAATATTTGTAAGGAAATGATTTGAAATTCGTAATATTTGTGTATATATATTCTTTTTTGCGTATTTTATTTGTGCGTGGAGATCTGCCATATGACATCAATATGAGTCTGAATAGATATAGGCAAGTGCTTATTTTGTAAGAGTTTCAATCCTATATAATTATTGGTGACGTACAAGCCACAAACGGATTTAGTGGATTCGGATCAGTTGTCCTCATTGGATTTTATGAAGAATAATAAATAGATATCGGTTTACAAGGATATCCATGTACATTTTATATCTAACATGAGGGCAACCTGTGCTGAGCAATCATTATGAAGTGTTATGAATCGAATTTATGGCTTGCATAAATACATGAATATTAATCCTGTATTTTATAATAAAAGTAAAGATTTTCGTGTCGATTTATAGTATTATGTTTAGAAAGCATTTTTTTTGTATGGGAATATAGAGATGGATAGGGGGATAACGATGACAGAGTCTACATTGATCGTGGGGAAAGCAAACTCAAATAACTTGCTTCGTCGTGATGTGCGTTTTCTTGGGAACATACTGGGTGAAGTGCTCGTCCACCAAGGTGGTAACGAACTTCTTGATATAGTAGAGAAAGTCCGGGAATTGAGCAAATCATTACGCGCGGGATTTATCCCAGAATTGTATGATGAATTCAAACGAGTCATTATGTCACTTGATCCGGAGATTCGGCATCAGGTCATTCGTGCGTTTGCGATTTATTTCCAGCTGGTGAACATTGCTGAACAGAATCATCGAATTCGCCGAAAACGTGATTACGAGCGTTCCGCCGGAGAAGCCATTCAACCAGGTTCAATTGAAAATGTAGTTCTTGCGCTGAAGGAAGATAAAATCTCCTATGAAGAGGTTCAAGATATTATTGCTGGGATTTCATTAGAACTTGTCATGACGGCGCATCCAACGGAAGCGATGCGACGTGCGATCCTCGATATCCACAAACGGATCTCTGAAGATGTCATGGAGCTTGATAATCCGAATCTTACGTTCCGTGAGCGTGAGCAATTACGTGAGAAGCTTCTGAATGAAGTGCTGACGCTATGGCAGACGGATGAGCTACGTGACCGTAAACCAACCGTGCTCGATGAAGTTCGTAACGGTCTTTATTATTTCCATGAGACATTGTTCGATGTGTTGCCAGAAGTGTATCAAGAGCTGGAACGCTGCTTAACGAAATATTATCCTGCCCATCAGTGGCATGTACCGACATATTTGCGATTTGGCTCATGGATCGGCGGCGACCGTGACGGGAACCCTTCGGTTACTTCCGATGTCACATGGGAGACGCTGAAGATGCATCGCCAAATGGCATTATTTAAATATGAACAGGTTCTGAAGGAATTGCTCCGCACGATGTCATTTAGTGTGGGTGTGATCGAAGTGTCCGAAGAACTCAAAGCTTCCATTGAAGTAGATCGTGAGCTTATTGAAGTGAAACGTCTTGAGTTCTGGCATAACGAGAAAGAGCCTTACCGCGTGAAGATATCCTTCATGCTCGAGAAGCTATCGAATATTCTGGATGAATCAACGAAGGGAACACCGCTTCGTTACAATTCACCACAGGAGTTCATTCAAGAGCTGATGATTATTGACCGCAGTCTTCGTTATCACTATGCGGATTTCGTAGCTGATACCCATATCCGTAAGTTAATACGTCAAATCGAGCTGTTTGGTTTCCATATGTCGACGCTTGATATTCGCCAACATAGCCAAGAGCATGAGAATGCGATGACCGAGATCCTATCTCATATGCAGATTGTGGAGGACTACAGCGCCTTAACAGAAGAAGAGAAGATTGATCTTCTGAACCGTGTATTGAATGATCCGCGTCCACTTACATCGATTCATATTAAGTACAGTGAATCTACAAACGAATGCCTCGATGTCTATCGTACGATTTACAGAGCACAGGACGAATTCGGTGTGAACTGTATTTCGAGTTATCTGATCAGTATGACGCAAGGTGCAAGTGATATGCTTGAAGTGATGGTATTCGCGAAGGAAGTAGGTTTGTTCAAGAAATTTAAGAACGGTGACCTGCGTTGTACGATTCAGGCGGTCCCATTGTTCGAGACGATCGAAGACTTGCATGCAGCACCTGATATTATGAAGACGTTGTTCAACTTGCCGATTTATCGTGAAGCGGTTAGATCGATGAATAACCAACACGAGATTATGCTCGGGTATTCGGATAGTAATAAAGACGGTGGCGTAGTCACAGCGAACTGGGAATTGCGCGTTGCACTGAATGAAATTACAGCAGCAGCGAGTGAATACGGCGTCAAGCTGAAGTTCTTCCATGGCCGCGGAGGATCGCTTGGCCGCGGAGGTATGCCGCTGAACCGCAGTATTATGGCACAACCGCCGCATACGATTGGGGCAGGGATTAAGATTACGGAGCAAGGTGAAGTGCTGTCTTCCCGTTATTCTATGAAGGGAATTGCTTACCGCAGTCTAGAACAGGCGACTTCAGCACTCATCACAGCAGCGCTATGCGCTCGTCGCGAAGAGAAGGAAGAGCACGAGAGTGAGTGGGAAGACATTGTAAGGAATATGTCGGAACGATCGCTTACGAAATATCAGGATCTAATCTTCCGTGACGCAGACTTCTTAACGTTCTTTAAGGAATCAACGCCACTTCCAGAGGTTGGTGAGCTTAATATTGGTTCCCGTCCTTCCAAACGGAAGAACAGCGACCGGTTCGAAGATCTCCGTGCCATCCCTTGGGTATTCGCTTGGACGCAGAGCCGATACTTGATGCCTGCATGGTATGCAGCGGGTACAGGTATACAGAGCTTCTATCAGGACAAGGAAGAGAACTTGGATACATTACGTCAAATGTATGAGCATTTCCCATTCTTCCGCTCCTTAATTGACGGGTTGCAGATGGCATTAGCCAAAGCCGATTTAATTATTGCGAAAGAATACGCAGGCATGATTAACAATGACGTGATTCGGGATCGCATCTTCTCCTCTATTGAAGAAGAGTTCCATCTGACATCGTCGCTGATCTTGAAGATCACAGGACAGCAAGAGATTCTAGATAATTCTCGAGTCATTCAAGAGTCCATTCGCTTGCGTAACCCTTACGTCGATCCGCTCAGCTACTTACAGGTACAATTACTTACTGAGCTTCGTACGCTACGTGATCAAGGGGAAGATGATCCGGAGCTATTGCGTGAAGTGTTGTTGACGATCAACGGCATTGCAGCGGGCTTGCGGAACACAGGTTGATCCTCTTTCTTTATACAGCCGAGCGCCAACGACTACTGATGGCGCTCGGTTTTCATATGGAGAGAAGGTTAACGAATAACCTTGCAATTTCGATTGGTGTCGATTACCATTTATTATATTGCTTGGGTTAGTATGTGGAAGTGAGGGGTTTACTCTGGAAACAAGACTCGCTCTGCTGGCACGGAAAGGTGATCAGCGAGCATTTGCTGAAATCGTTGAACTCTATAAAGACAAAATATTTCACCTCGCTTATCGTATGCTGAGTAATCGACATGAAGCAGAAGATGTCGTGCAGGATACGTTCTTAAGGGTGTACAAAAATTTAGACCGTTACGATGAGAACCAGAAATTCTCAACATGGATCTACCGGATTGGTACGAATCTATGTATCGATCGGTTGCGCAAACGGAAACCAACCTATTCTCTGGATGCGGAGATGAATGATCAAGAAGGTGTGGATGGGTATTCTATTCTACCGAGTGATGATCGAACGCCGGAGAGTGAGCTGCTCTTATCGGAGACACAGCAGTTGATTCGTCAAGCGATTGAGAGTCTGCCTGCGAAATATAAGACAGTCATGGTGCTTCGATACCTGCAGGAATTATCGCTGCAGGAGATTAGTGATGTATTGGACATGCCCGTGACAACGATTAAGACTCGTGTTCATCGTGGCCGGGAATATTTACGTAAGAAGTTAGAGCGGAAATTATAGTAATGTTATTGTTGAATACCATGGACATGGAAAACAGTTGAGGCGATAGGTGCATCGTTCACATAAATGGAAAAATAAAACAGATTAAATTTTTGAAACATATTTAAAGCCAGTACGTATTTTACAGTATCGGTATACTGAGCATAATGATGTGAAAGGAATGGCTCCTATGGATTGCAAGCATGCCCTCTCTTTAATGCATGACTATTTGGATAATGAGCTGGCACCCGATCAAATACTGCTGTTAAAAGAGCACTTTGCGATATGCCCTGCGTGTATGGAGCATTATGATCAGTTAGAGCGTACAGAACTGATGCTGTTTGGCACCAAAACACAGCACTTTGAGCCGATATCGGGTTTTGTTACAGCAAATATCATGGCATCCCTGCCTAAGAAAGCAAAGCAACGTGTTTGGATGCAATGGATGAAGAATCACCCTGCGGTTACGGTGGCGGCGATGTTCTTTATGGTCATGTTCATTAGTGCGTTAAGTTTCTGGAATCAAGATCGTGACTTGATGGTGAAGGGACCAGATCTCGATAAGTTGATTATCGAAGGAGATAAGGTGATTGTGCCTAAAGGTCTTAGCGTAGCGGGAGATCTGACCGTGCAGAATGGCCAGGCGGAAGTCTATGGCGAGGTGAACGGCAATCTTACCGTAATCGATGGATCGATGAATTTGGCTTCAACTGCCCATATTTCAGGTCAAGTAACGAAAATCGACGAGGCCATGAGTTGGTTGTGGTACAGGATCACCCATCTGTTCTCGGAAGTTTCGTATAGGTAATTGCAGCCAACCTCTCTTTGTTCTGAAGAGAGGTTTTTTTATTTTGACAAAGGATTGGAATGAATCAAACTTGCATCGAAAAGGATATAGTTATAACCTATAGGTATAGGTAAAGTACAGGTTATAGTCGGGGGTACATCATGGATTATTTTACGAGCCTTACGTGGAAAGATTCCATTAAAGATATTATCGATATACTTATCGTAAGTTATATTATCTACAAACTTATGCAATTGGTCCGCGGGACGCGGGCGGTGCAGCTGCTTAAAGGGATATTTGTTCTTGTTATTACCTGGGGGCTTAGCACATGGTTCAATCTCTATACGCTCAAATGGTTAATGAATCAAATGTTCACATTCGGGGTTGTGTCAGTGCTGATCATTTTCCAACCGGAGCTTCGTCGTGCGCTCGAACAACTCGGGCGAGGTAAGTTGTTCCGAAGCTCGTCCTTTCAGGAGATGGATGTGAGCTTATCCGTTAACGAAGTGATTAAGGCCGTGAACTATCTAGCTAAGCGGAAGATCGGTGCACTTATTGTCTTCGAACGTGATACGGGGTTGAATGAATATACGGAATCGGGGATCAAGATGGATTCGCGCATTAGTTCGGAACTGCTCATTAATATATTCATCCCGAACACACCGCTGCACGATGGGGCAGTTATTCTGCAAGGAAGTCAGATTGCTGCGGCGGCATGTTATTTGCCATTGTCCGAGAACCCTTTTATCAGCAAGGAGCTCGGTACGCGTCATCGGGCGGCTATCGGCGTCAGTGAAGTCACAGATGCGATCTCTGTTGTTGTATCCGAGGAGACCGGACAGGTCTCACTGGCCATCAATGGGCTTGTCGTGCGCGATATTAAAGAGGAATCGCTGATCTCCAAGCTCCATTCGGAGCTAACACCTAAGCAGAAGATTTCGGAGAAGACCCCTTTCTGGAAGCGGAAAGGAGGCACCAATGGATAAGTGGCTAAATAATGCGAATATCTCGAAAGTCATTGCGTTGTTTTTAGGGATTTTATTATGGGCGATTGTACATATGGATGATCGAACACCAAATCAGGTGTCTTCGCTTGTCGATGTCAAGGTGATTGATGACGTTCGAATTCAGACGGTTGGGCTGGATCAAAGTCGGTATATTCTGAAGCAAATGGTACCGGAGGTTGTACGCATACAGGTGCGTGGTCAGTCATCTGCGCTTACATCAGCGATGCCTGAGGATTACCGTGTCAGTCTGGATTTAACCGGTCTTGGCGAAGGGAAACATGATATCGATCTGACCTACGTGATGCCAAAAGGGATCCAGCTTGTCTCTATGGTGCCATCTCGGGTAACCGTGGAAATTGAGGAAATGCAGACGAAGGAAATGGATGTCAGCATTAAAACGACAGGCACGCCTGCGAAGGGATATACGGTAGGACAGCCGATTATCTCGCCATCGAATCGCGTTCACGTGACGCTTCCAGCAAGCCAAATGAAGGATATTCATTCGGTGTCAGCAACGCTGCCGATTGATGGGGAACAGAAGTCGGTGAAGCAGAAGCGGGTGAAATTAACGGCTTATGACAAGACGGGCCATGAGATGAAGGATGCCATCATCACGCCGCCAGTTGTTGAAGTGGAATTGCCGATTACGAAGCCGTTCAAGCTGGTGCCATTGCAGATAAATTTTGTAGGTCAACTGCCGGATGGACTTGCTATCTCATCCTTCACACCAAGTACCAACCAGGTTGCCATTTACGGGCCGCAAGAGGTGCTCGACAGCATTGAATTTTATGATTCGATTCAAATTGACCTTAGTCAGATCAAAGAGTCTACAAAATTAACGATGCCTCTCCCAGTTCTTGGAAAGGTTGAAAAAATCGAACCAAACAGTGTAAACTTTGATATAACGATCGTGCCTACCGTTCAGCGTGTGCTGGATAAGCTGCCGATTACGTTAACAGGAGCGAACGACCAACTGAAAGCATCGATTGAGGAGCCAGCAAGCCGAACCATGTCGATTACCGTTGAGGGAGCTCCAGAGGTTGTGAATAGTCTTAAAGCGGGGGACGTGCAGCTTATAGCGAATCTGAGTGATCTACCACCAGGTACTCACCAGGTCGCGCTGCAAGTGAATTTACCAAATTTCATTCGTCGTGTTGATCAGGGGACGATCTACGTGAAGGTGCTTATCGAAGAGAAGAAGGCAAACCCGGCTACGAAGACAGAACCAGATATCAATAAAGATCAACCGGTGGATGGAAAACCAACCGATACGCCAGCAGAGGGAACGATTGAACCTGGGACACAAGAGACGCCAGGGGATGTGAGCGGAACCGAGTAGAGAGAATGAGCGTACAATGGGATAATAACGTTAGAGAGAGGTCGCAAGAATGGGGAAATATTTTGGTACAGATGGGGTTAGAGGCGTTGCAAATCAAGAGTTAACGGCTGAATTAGCTTATAAAATCGGTCGATGTGGCGGGTATGTCTTAACGCGTCAAGCTGAGAAGCCGACAGTAATTATCGGAATGGATACACGGATATCCGGGCAAATGCTCGAATCTGCGCTTGTTGCTGGATTGTTATCCATCGGTGCACATGTTGTACGTATTGGTGTCGTATCGACGCCGGCTGTTGCGTATTTGACGCGTATCCTCGGTGCAGATGCAGGGGTGATGATCTCCGCATCGCATAATCCGGTCGAAGATAACGGCATTAAATTCTTTGGCGGCGACGGGTACAAACTGTTCGATGAGACGGAACTCGAAATCGAGCGTCTGATGGATGCAGAAGTGGATGAATTGCCTCGTCCGGTAGGGAAGGATCTTGGATCCGTTCAAGTCGATGATGAAGCGAAATTCAAATATATTGCGTTTCTTGCTTCCACTGTGAAAACTTCGTTTAATGGGGTTAAAATCGTACTCGACTGCGCTCATGGTGCTGCGTATGAGCTTGCGCCGAAGTTGTTCCGTGAGTTGGGTGCAGAAGTGATTACGATCGGTGCAGAGCCGAATGGGCTTAATATTAACGATCACTGCGGTTCGACACATCCAGAACAGTTGAAGGCTGAAGTGGTGAAACATGGCGCGCATCTCGGGTTAGCTTTTGACGGTGATGCGGATCGATTGATTGCCATTGACGAGAAGGGTGAAGAAGTCGACGGCGACTACATTCTATGCATCTGCGGCGATCGTATGAATCGCGAGGGCAAGCTGAACGAAGGTACGGTCGTTACGACGGTCATGAGTAATATCGGATTCTTCAAAGCAACGGATAAACTCGGACTTAAGACAGCTCGTACAGCCGTAGGTGACCGTTATGTGATGGAAGAAATGCGTCGCGGCGGATTTAACCTTGGTGGAGAGCAATCTGGACATGTTATTTTCCTCGACTATAATACGACAGGTGATGGCATTCTTACTGGTGTGCAGCTGGTGGAGACATTGATCCAATCCGGTAAGTCGCTTAGTGAATTGAAGTCGATGATGCGCAAGTTTCCTCAGGTTCTCGTCAATGTTCGTGTTGCAGACAAGAGCAAGTACCCAGGGAACAAGGTGATTGAAGCGGCGATTGAAAAAGTGGAAAATGAGCTCGGCGACAACGGTCGTGTCTTGGTACGTCCATCCGGTACGGAATCTTTGATCCGTGTCATGGCTGAGGGCCCGGATAAGGACCAACTGGAGTTGTATGTCGCACATATAGCAGATACGGTGAGAGAAGCGCTCAGCTAATCTCTGAAGGACCCTTTTGGCATGCGGTAGGATGCTGGAAGGGTTCTTTTTGTAACGTTAAGTCGCTGACGAGTTGCTAAATGCTCTAGGGCTGTATATAATAGCAAGTATGATTTCAGAAGGAAAGGCAGGATAGAGGTTGTATGGTTACTTAAAGCGCCAGAGCTTAACCGCACAGATCGGAGAATATATGTGCTAGGTGAGCTGACGAGGTGAAGGTGTTCGAAACATTCGGCGGGGACCTTCCGGTATCGCATCATACCGTAGAGTTGAAACGGAAAACGAGTTGGTAACGGCTCGGACAATGATTTCAGCAAGATGCTTCATAGCAATTGAACTTATCCTGATCCGCGTGGCGGTAGGGCTATTATATTTGGGTTATTTATTTAAAATCATGGATGTGTATTGCACTTTGGGAAGTGCCGGTCGATAGACCGCAGCTAACATTCATGTCATGTGCAGTCATGCAGGTGGAAGGCGAAAAGAGAATTATGGTTCTTTGGACAATTGAATAAGCTGCGGTTAGACGCGTTATAGGTAGCTTCCTAACGGATGTGATGCACGTCCCACTAAACGGAGGTTACGAATTATGTGTGGAATTGTTGGATATATTGGAAAGCGCGATGCGCAATCGATCTTGGTGGAAGGCCTCAAGAAGCTGGAGTACCGTGGATATGATTCGGCAGGGATTGCCATGTATACAGAAGCGGGTCTGCAAGTCAAGAAAGCCAAAGGTCGGTTAGCGGTACTCGAATCGCAACTGGACGGAGAGCCTTTGGTTGGAACGGTAGGAATCGGGCATACACGTTGGGCGACGCATGGCAAACCATCGGATGTGAACTCGCATCCGCATACCGATATGACGATGAAGTTCTCGATCGTACACAACGGCATTATCGAGAATTACACGGATTTAAAAGAAGAGTTGATCGCGAGCGGCGTGACATTCGTATCGGAGACGGATACCGAGGTGATATCTCATCTCGTAGCACGGGAGTATGACGGAGATATTGTTCGTGCAGTCCAGAAGGCGATAACGCATTTACGTGGTGCCTATGCGTTAGGCGTATTGACGGAATTTGAACCCGATCGATTGGTTGCGGTTCGGAATGCAAGTCCGCTGATCATTGGGATCGGGGAAGGCGAGCATTTCATCGGATCGGATATTCCGGCGATTCTCGAGCATACGCGCAATGTGTTCATCCTGAACGACGGCGAAATGGCTGTGCTGACAAAAGACACTGTCGAATTGATGACAATCGAGGGGAACTTTATTTCTCGGGAAATGATCCATGTCGATTGGGATGCAGTGACAGCGGAAAAAGCCGGATTTGATCATTTCATGCTCAAAGAGATTTACGAGCAGCCGAAGGCTTATCGTGATACGATGCGTGGACGTGTCGATTCGGATCTAACGGTGTCATTGCCAGAACTTAAGCTGTCATCTGCTGAACTTGCGAACATTCGCAAGGTTCACATTGTGGCCTGCGGTACGGCTTATCATGCAGGTCTTGTCGGTAAGACGGTGATTGAGACAAGTGCACGGATACCGGTCGAGGTTGAAGTGGCATCCGAATATCGCTATCGCTGCCCATTGATTACGCCAGAGACTTTGGTCATTGTCGTAAGCCAATCCGGTGAGACAGCAGATACGCTAGCAGCGCTTCGTGAAGCGAAGGCGAATGGTGCGCATGTACTGGCGATCACGAATGTTGTCGGCAGCTCCGTGGCTCGCGAAGCAGACAGCATCATGCTGACGATGGCAGGACCTGAGATTGCGGTTGCATCAACAAAGGCGTATTCGTCGCAGTTGATTGCATTCTTCTTGCTCGGCATGTACCTTGCTCAGACGCTCTCGACACAAGAGACAGCTTGGGTGAGAGGCATCGTCGCAGCGATGCTGGCCTTGCCGGAGCAAGTAGAGCAGATACTAGACAATACGGATGCACTACGCGAATATGCTGAGTCCATTGCGGTACATGAGCACCTGTTCTTCATTGGACGCGGTGTCGATTACGCGGTTGCACAAGAAGGCTCCTTGAAGCTGAAGGAAATCTCGTACATTCATTCCGAAGCCTATGCGGCGGGTGAATTGAAGCATGGTACGCTGGCATTGATCGAGGACGGCATTCCGGTCATCGCGCTTGCGACGCAGAATGCGCTGCTCGAGAAGACGGTTAGCAACATTAAAGAAGTGAAAGCGCGCGGTGGTGTAATCTTCGGTATTTCCGATGTGAACGAAGAGAACGCGCTTGGTAAAGCGGTAGATGAAGTATATGCGATTCCTGCGACACATCCACTGCTTACACCGGCATTATCGGTTGTCCCGCTGCAAATGATCTCATACTACGCGTCCTTGGCGCGTGGCAATGATGTCGATAAGCCGCGGAACTTGGCGAAGAGTGTTACGGTGGAGTAGGGGATTGTCATAGATATGAGCGTCTGTTCAGTGAAAAAAAAGTGTGGAACCAGTAAAAAATGTGTGGAACCGACATGTAAGATGATTGATTAATGCATCAAGAGGGGAGCCTGAGGCAATGATTCAGGCTCCCCTCTTTTTAATAAATGAACAATGATTTTGCATGGAATTTGATGAAAGGTGGTGAAATAGGTGAGTGAAATTGGATATAGAATAAAAAGTATCCGAAAAGAAAATAATCTTAACCAATCTCAATTTGCAAAAAGTATAGGGATATCTCAAGGAAACCTTAGTGAAATTGAAATGGGAAATAGTAATCCTTCAGCGGAAACATTGATATCAGTTAGGGTCCAATATAATATTAATCTAAATTGGTTGTTAACAGGCGTAGATTCGGAAGATGGGTTTACACATGAAGACCACAAAGAAAAAAAGTTAATTGAGATTTATAGGAACCTTAATGATTATGATAAAAACGAAATTATAGAGATAATGCAACTGAAAACAAGCTGTCTCAGCCTACAAACGTAAAGGCAATTGGAGGCAATCATGACGATTTGTTTGTTCGATGGCTAGATGGCGATGAATATCCCCTGATTTCAATATAATAGTCATACTCTACGCTGTCTGTCGGGAAATTTTGCTTCACCCAATCGTAATGCAAAGCCTTCCCTTTACTGTGGTCTGCTGTCTCTGGTTCGTACCAATGTACATACACTCAACTGACTTATGTGAGAAGTAAGAAGATTTTACTCTCCCCTTATTGTACTGAACAAGCCTTCCGCAATTAGGGAAAAATAGCTTGTCCGCTCTCAAATTGAGTGTGGACTGTTCTTCACACATAGTCGCAATCAACGCAGTACGCCATCTATGGGCAGCTCTATTTACTCTGACAATACCTATAACTTCGACATCAAAACCATTCTCCTCAAAGATCTGTCTTGGTGATTTTCCTGTTTTATTTTCAGCTATAAAAATTCTTTTGAAGTCATCTGTATACGTAATCTCCTTGGTACTTACAGATTTGACATAAGAATTAGTGGATAGATATTCTACTTCTTTCTGGGTAAAATGGTTTCTTGGCATTTGATAATTTTCTCCGGTTTCTCTATTTTATAAGTTATACAAAAAGTACCCTATAGGGCAGACCTTTTTCAAGTGTCTACTCTATAGGGTACATTTTAAGATATGGTTGACCTCATAATACGAACGGGTAGGATAGAGACAGTTACATATAGAAATAAATTGTAAATCTTGCGAGTTGCTAGTTCTAAATTGTGCTGATACATAAAGGGACAGTTCCGATAAAAACGAAACGGCTGGTTTTACGTAAGTTTACAATGAACGACAAACATGCGGTATACCACAACATGACAAGTGATGTTCAAATGATAAAATATTTGTCGTGGGAGACTCACGAATCGCTGGAAGAAACGGCTGAAATGCGTACCAAATGGATATCAGGATACGAAAATCCCGAGTTTTACCGTAGGGCGATTGAGTTTGAAAATGAAGTGATAGGTTCAGTTCATTTGCTTGATATATCAAATAATAAGTCATGTCGTTGCAAACTTGGGTTATTATATCGGTTCAATATGGTGGAATATCGGTATTGTAACGGAAACCACTTATGAAGTCATGAGATTTGCATTTGAAGTAATTACGACATTAAATTTGTCTAGTAGTGACTCATTCATTCAACACAATGTAGGTTTCTGCTAGGATCAAGAAAATCTTTTAGGTTGCATAAACCATCCAAAGAACTTCCTTGATGGAAACAATAAGGCACTCGGAAACAGACATTAAATAATCTTTTGTCTTAGAACATGTCAAGCTGGAATTATTGCACACAGCGACTTGGAAAACATTTAGAAAATCAAACTTATATTTATTTAGTGCAACTTCCACCAGTAATAGTAATCCCTAATCTTGAAATTGAAATATAATCGCACGAATTACCAGATTTATCTGAGAATACCACGATCCATCGATGATTAACATCGTCCCATTCAATATCTTTGAATATTGTTCTAGAATATTCACTGGTTATATTATTTCTTCCAGAGTTATTTTTCATTAATGCAATTTTTAACGCTTCTTCTCTGCTCATGGGAGGAGTTGTGATCCAATAATTAATACTCTGTAGAGATAGTAATAAACCGCATATAGTAGGAATGACAATTAATAATAGCTTTGTTGTAAATCTTGTGTTGTTTAAAGAATTGCAAACAATCCTTATTATATGAATTATATAAAATCCTATAACAATAAAAGCAATAATTGAGAAAAAAAAGCCTACTGTCATTAGAATTGGATATGGTAGTTCAATTTCTTTTTCGGTCATTGTTGCTTTTCTTTGTGATAGTTTAATCGATAGTTCTATAAGATATATGTATAGAGAGAAACCTCCGATGATACAGTAGATGGAAATAAATCCATTTAAAAGAACTACAGCAATTTTCCTCATAATTTTCCACCTTTATTGTTTTAATTGCTACTTTACTTAATAAAAATATAACAGGACTTATTAAGATAAGAAAGAGTTGCATTAACGGGTATTATAATCAGTAATTTTGGTGGGGGCTTTGCATTTGGTCTTCTGTTTGCGATGATTGCTGACACGATTGATTATGGAGAATGGAAATCAGGAGTGAGGGCACCAGGCTTACTATCTGCAGCAAGTAGTTTTGGTGCTAAGTTCGGAATGGGGCTCGGGGGAGCGATTGCAGCTTGGGTTCTAGCGTTAGGGAAATATGTACCGAATCAAGCGCAAGCGCCATCGGCTTTGCTAGCAATTGAATTCAATTTTGTATGGTTACCATTAATTGCGAATGCCGTTGTTATTCTATTATTCATGTTCTATAAGCTAGATAAAGATGAGCCCCAAATGATTAGTGACTTGAAAACTCGTAGAGAAATATCTGGGTTTGAAGCCTAAATAAGCAGTTCGTAGCGCTCAGCGACAACCCGCATGGATACGGCGTATGATTGCATCCAAATGGCGGCCGAAAACGAAGTCGGATATGCGCAAGGGTACTCGCTTATACATCGAATTATATTAAAGAGAAGTCAAAGCAAATAAAGAAGTATCACAGCTGAGCAGGTCCAGGAATATTTCCTGACATTTGCTCGGCTTCTTTTATTGCGGCTGAGTGGTTTTTTTAATGGGGTTTTGTTCGTAACGATAGGATGGAGGTGAAAACGTTGAAAATTATATTGGGGAAATTGAAGGAGCGGCGGTTTGTTCAGAATCTCGCAGTCGAGATTCACTAGAAATTTATTATTCTAATTTATCCTTTCAATAAGAAGTTGAAGGGAGAAGATATCTATGCGGAAAATAGTAAATGTCTTAAAGAAAATTGGGATTGCATTGTTAGTCATTGTGCCACTGGCAACACTCGCAGTATTCATCAATCACAAGATCCAACTTAGCAAGGAAGCGGGGCTTCTTAAGGGGGAGGGTGTGCTCGCTCATTTTAACAACAAGAAAATAAATGTGTACAATGAAGGGAGCGGCGAGGACACGTATGTCTTTATGGCGGGCTCGGGGATCGCTGCTCCAGTGTATGAATTGAAGGGAATGTATCGCAAGTTTTCACAGGAGAACAAGATTGCTGTCGTCGAACGAGCAGGGTATGGGTATAGTGATGTTTTTGGCGATGATCGAGATGTGGATACGATCTTGGAACAGACAAGAGAAGCACTCGTTCAGAGCGGAAATAAGCCGCCGTATATTCTAGTCCCGCATTCGATATCTGGGATAGAAGCGATTTACTGGGCGCAGAAGTATCCAAGTGAAATAAAGGCGATCATTGCGCTGGATATTGGATTACCTCAGCAGTATGTCGCCCATCCGATGGGGTTCATGGATTCAATCATGGTTAGAGGAACGAGTCTATTAACGACGTTAGGGTTCCATCGCCTTGCGCCTTCGTCGGTGTATAATCCTGAGGTGATTCGACAATCTTTTCTGACGGAGCATGAGAAAGATGTGTATAAGGCGCTGTCCTACAAACAATTTTTCAATCGAGATATGGAGCGGGAGCTCCTGCAGAGCTACAATAATAGTGTGAAGTCTGTTAACTTGCCGTATCCCCAAAATACGCCGATATTATTCTTGGATGCGATTGCGGATCAATATAAAGATTCGATCTACACGGTTCAAAAAAACAAAGACTATAAGTCGTTCGCAGCACAACTACGCTTATCCGACGTGATTACACTGCGCGGAACGCACAGTATTCATCTCTATGTCCCGGATGAGATCTACAAGCTAGCGACGGCATTTATCGAGAAAGTGAACCAGGAAAGGCTGAAGGAATGAGAGGGTATAAGATTTTAATGGTTGAAGATGATGTGGTCATCGGCGATGTCATGCAGAAAATTTTTGCAGCGGGAAGGGTACAACGTATGCTGGAAGACGGATGGAAGTGACGTGCTTCATGTCATCCGCGAGATGGATATGGTCATTATGGATGTGATGCTGCCGGGTGAGGATGGGTATCAACTCTCGAAGAAAATCAAACATCTCGGATTAAATATCCCGATTATTTTTCTATCGGCCAGAAGTGATATGGATAGCAAGCTACAAGGTCTAACCATTGGGGAGGATTACATGGTGAAGCCTTTTGATCCGCGGGAGCTGCTTCTGCGCATGAAGAAGATGCTGGAGAATCACTATGGCATGTTTACGCAAATCCAGCACGTTTATATTGACGCAGAACGTCGCAGAGTATTCCTGACGAGTATGCAGCATGAAGTTGATTTGACAGCCATTGAGAGGAAAATATTTTTCTACCTCTATGAGAATCGGGATCGGATATTAACGAAAGAGCATTTCATGGAATATCTGTGGCAGCTAGAAGATAGAAACCCGAACATCGTGAATGTGCATATCAAAAAAATAAGAGCCAAGATTAATGATCACGCGGGTGAAATGATTCAAAATATATACGGGGAAGGGTATCGCCTCAATACCTACAGAAAGCCATGAAATTAAAGAAGAAATACCAGCTGCTGTTATTGTCCGCCATTGTTAGCGTGCCTTTGCTGTTGTTATCGATTGGTGTGTTGATGAGTGTTATTTATAATTCCGTTTTTAAAACGAAAAATGAGCATATTCCATTTCATGCTTCATTTGCCTACCCTGTTATGTTAGCCGTCTTTGTTGTATCGCTGGTGGTGTTAGCCGTCCTATTCTCGAAATCGATCAGTTCGTTGCTGAGCAAAATAAATATATTGAACCGAGCCATCCGGAATTTAGCTAGCAATAACAAGATTCCGAACAAAATAGAGGTTCATAGCGATGATGAGGTGGGGGAGCTCATTCGATCGGTCAATTTATTAATTGAGCGAACCACTTATCGCGAATTAGAACTGAAACAGCAAGAGGCAATGAAGAAGGAGCTGCTCAATAAATTAAGGCATGATATTAATACGCCATTAACGGCTGTGCGCTTGCAGCTATTTTATCTGGAAGGCCAACTTCAAGACCAGGCACCGATTCTTGAGTCGTTATATCAACAAATCCAGTATATATCGGAATTAACCCATGAAATTCATTTGCAGTCTACGGATACGTTAGAGAGTTCCTATATTTTACAAGAAGAAGTAAATATACATGATGTACTGGAGACAATGGTTCAGAAGTGGGGCTATTTGTATAGCATGCATGAGATCGAGCTTCTCTTTCATCCGGTAGATCAAGATTTGATATGGAGCTGCAATCCTTTATGGGTTCAAAGGCTGTTTGATAACATTTTGCAGAACGCGCTAAAACATTCAAAAGCGACGAAACTCGAGGTGAGCATCGAGAATGGCGTCGTTACGATCCGAGACAATGGGATTGGTTTTGATAGAAATCGCAGCCGAGAGGGGCTGGGGTTAAAAATCATCGAGGATATCGCGAACATGCTCCAGATCCAATATACGCTGCAATCGAGTGATGGCGGGACGCTGTTTAGTGCACATCAGATAAAAAGAATTGGTTGTATGGTTAATCCATGAACAATTCGATGAAAGTAGACTAAATCCGTTTTTTTGATCGTTTTTTATATTTGCGAAGCCCGAATACTTCCCCTAGGGAATGTATCGGGCTATTTAATTATCAGTAGATATTAACGAGAGGATCATTGTCAGATCTGAAAATAAGTCATCACGGATTTCTATATCCTAAAAATAGGTAGCTCATACAATAAAAATGGTATAAAATAGTGTTTAATGTCATTTCGTGTAGAAAATATTGTAAATAAAAACAGATGTTGAGAAGAAAACTTATGACCAAGGATGATTATCAATGCAACCCACAAAGCCAAATGTTGCACATAAAGAACTTCGTATGAGGGACTTCAATATCATAGAGCTCTTATTTATGCAGCTAAGACCAAAGCAATGGAGCAAGAACCTTCTTATCTTTGCTGCCTTGTTGTTTTCCTTCGAAAATATGAATTTGTTGTCTGTTGTGAATACGATGCTAGGATTTTTTCTATTCAGCTTCATCTCAGGCTGCGTCTATATTCTGAATGATTATGTCGATAGAGAAGCGGATCAGAATCATCCGATTAAGAAACATCGTCCAATGGCATCCGGTGCACTAGACCCTCATGTTGCATTAGCGTTCGGTGCGATTCTATTGCTTGCATCTCTCATCACATCATTCTTTCTAAATCCGTTGTTCACCGTGGTATTGATCATTTACTTTGCTATCAATGTCGCTTATTCTTTCGTACTCAAACATGTTGTTATTATTGACATTATGGTCATTGCTGCGGGATTTGTGCTGCGCGCCATTGCAGGGGGGCTTGTGATTCATGTCTCATTCACCCCGTGGTTCCTGATCTGTACGCTGCTGCTTTCCTTGTTTCTCGCGATTGGCAAGCGAAGACACGAATTGTTTCTACTGCAAAATGATAAAGGAACGCACCGTAAAGTGCTGGATCATTATTCATTTACATTATTAGATCAACTGAACAGCATTGTCACCACGGCTACGATCATCAGTTATTCCTTGTTTACCTTTACGTCTGGACGTACGATCCATTTGATGTGGACAATCCCATTTGTTATTTACGGAATCTTCCGGTATCTCTACCTCATTCACATTGAACATAAGGGAGGCTCGCCGGATAAAGTGTTATTTGAGGATAAACATATCCTGATCACGGTAATTTTGTATGTGGTTAGTGTGGGATGTATTATAGCATTTTTAGAGTGATTTTATTAGAAAATAGAGGGAATGATTATGCACAAGAAAGTGGCGATCTTCGACATTGATCATACGATCATAAAAAAAGATTCGATGTTTCTATTTGTTTGGTTCGGCATCCAAAAGAGGCCTATGGCAATTTTGAACTTGTTCGATATCGGCATAAAGACAGTGTTATATCAACTGAAGCTCCTGCGTGTGGAACGTGTAAAAGCATCTTATTTTAGCGCGATTCGTTATATGAAGGAAGTTGATTTGGAAGATTTCTATGATAAGGTATTGGTGCCTCTTATATACCGAGATGCATTAGATGAGATTAAAAAGAAGAAGGAGAACGGCTATCATATCTTGCTTGTCTCTGCTTCACCGCATGCCTATGTGAAATACTTCAAGAAGCTGCCTGAGGTAGATGGTGTGATCGGGACCGAACTTGTGCAACAGCAAGGATGGTATACCCCCTTTATTGAAGGTAACAACTGCAAGGGGGAAGAGAAGGCGGTACGAATTGAAAGGTATTTAGAAGACGCTGGTTTTCACATTGATTTTGAACTGTCTTGTGCGTATTCCGACTCGCTATCAGATTTACCAATGTTTCGATTGGTGAAGAATAGATACCTCATTAATCTGCAAAGTCCGGGTCTGGAGGAACTTCGATGGAAAACGTAAAGTTTCGTCATATGGGGAAAGTCTTGATGATTCTATCCGCATTTCTTACAGCCACGGGACAGCTTTTTTGGAAGTGGGGACACACGAATCTCCTTTATGTGGTGATTGGTTTCCTGTGTTACGGGTTAGGTGCTGTGTTCATGCTCAGAACTTTTGCGTTGGAAAAGCTCTCTGTAGCTTATCCCTTAATGTGTACGAGTTATATCTTCGCGTTGATTTACGGCGATCTTTTCCTAGGAGAAGATATTACCTTGAAGAAGGCGGCGGCTGTGGCCCTACTTGGGATTGGGGTGACGTTAACATCCTATGAGAAATGAATGGCTTATCGGCTTACTTCTTGTCATGACGTTGATCGGGTCGCTAGGTAGTGTTTTTTTTAAATGTTTCACGGTGAAGAGAAAGCTTATCTATCTTCTGGTCGGTTTGCTACTCTACGGTCTGGGGGCACTGCTCAACATTTATCTCTTAAAAGAACTTCCGTACACCCTGGTACTGCCGGCGAATGCATTAACGTTCATCTGGACGCTATTATTTGCTAAATGGATATTCAGAGAGACGGTCGGGGTCTTTAAAATCGCGGGAGTCGCTTTCATTGTTTCTGGTTTAATTTTATTGATCGTGTAATAAAGCTTAAAATCTATCATGATGGGTGGATAGTTATGGGATTTTGGGGTTTTATATGGAACAACAAGAAGGATAATTACAAAGCTTTGTGGTTGTTTATTGTTTTCTTTCTCTTTTATGTGGTTAATAATTATCCATTTATTGAATATATGAAGCATAATACGGCAGGACTCGTAGGGCATAATCCCTTTTACGGCGCACCATTTATGCTGAATTTGTTCAATTTTGATCCGTCTATGTACTATGGTTCCAGCAATACGTCGATTGTGCATCCGTTCTTGAATTTTTTAACGGGACCTTTTACTTTTATTGCGAACCATTCCTTGGGGAATTTGTTTTTCTTGCTGATCCAGTCAGTTATTAACGCACTTAGCGTGGTTATGATCTATTATTATCTACGGAACATGGGCCGTGAGAGCGATACATTCCCTCTACTCTTTGCTGCCTTTTTCGGGGTCAGCTCTTATAATTTGTTTACGGTACTGGTCCCAGATTCTTATCCCTATGCGCAGTTTATTATTATTCTCTCAGTATTGTATCTACAATATTATCGCGTGTATGCGAAGAATGGATTACTGTCTAACGCTTCACTCGCTTTGGCTAACTTTGCTGTTACCTCGACGAATGTCGTTCCATTCCTAGGGGCCGTCTTCTTTAACATTGTTAGAAACGATAAAAAAACAGTGCATAAGTTTATCCGAATCCTATTGTATTTTCTACTCATGGTCATTGCTGTTACGCTATTACAGTTCCTATTGTTTGATGGACATTCGTGGGTCAATAACTGGTTCCGGAGCTTAAGTCATAGTGGATTCAGCTACGTGTCCGTATTCTCATTTAGTCAGCATTGGAAGGCTATCTATATGTTGATTGTAAGCCCTATCTTGACACCTGACATCGCATTGATTGATCCGGGTATTGTGGCATTTGCGACTGATCTGATGCGTCCTTATCCTTTCTATGTGCATGTCATCGGATTAACCATCATTGTGCTATCCGTTCTAGGATTTATTAGGGGTAAGAAGTCTAGGGAATCATGGGTACTGGCGACCCCCATTCTTTTTGCTATATGTCTTCATTTGATTGTTGGTTATGGTCTTGCTGCGTTTAAATATGATATGTACTTGTATGCAGGACATTATCTATTTGCCTTCTTCCTACTCAGTGCAAGCTTCGTTATGCAGATCCGTCATGGATTCATGAGAAAAGTATGGATCGGTATTATCCTGGTGTTTATAATCGTAACCCTAAGTAACAACATCATCAAACATATACAGACTCTAACGTATATTGAAAAGTCATATGTGGAACTGAACGTTTCCAACACGGGGAAGAAGTAAGACTAGAACGGCGTGCTATGCGGATCCGAGCGGAAACGGTCCGAACCGGGTACAAGGACAGCGAGGAGTCTTCGGCTTCTTTTGTTATTAATTGTTTATCATATTAATAATTTATAAGACAAAACGGGAGCTTGCTATCGGCAGCTCCCGTTTTGCTTCCGGAGAAAATTGCGTGCGCTGACGGATCCGGCATGGCTTGTTTCTGCTTATGATCCGAAGACACGCATTGTGATGTTTCATACGAAAGATAACAAAATTCCGGTAAAATTGCGGGAAGGGGACAAGAAGGCAACCGTGAACGGCAAATCCGTTCCGATTGACGCCGCAGTCGTGAACAAGAACGGACTGACCTATGTGCCGCTTCGGTTCATCAGCGAGACGCTTGGCGCTTATGTAAAGTATTTCGCGCAAGACAATCGTGTCATCGTCCGAAAGCCTACGGGCCAGAAAGCATATGATACGCTGATGCACGGCGATCTGACGGAAGCACGCAAGATTGCGTCAAGACTGTCAAAAATCTCGGGGGATGCGCCGCCTTTAGAGCATGGTGAAGGGTATCATCATTTTGGTTACACTTTCCCAGAAGGAGAAGTTCTACGGTTTATCTTCGATGATGCCGGATACGACTATGGTTACTATGATAATTCTTGAAAATGCATTGAAAAAAAGTGAAACATGTTGAAAAATGAAAATATCATAGTAAAATAGAATAGGTACATTGTACTAAAATCAAAACCTCTTGAACACAAATGAATAACGGGCAAATCCGTCGAAAGTCGGAGACGCAAAGCTATAGGGGCTTACATGAACAGTTATTGTTGATCAGCCAGCCAGCTGCCGAAAGTGTACTTGTTATTTCGTCAAACAACTCACCTTATTTCGGTAGAGTTGTTTTTTTGTGCTCAAATAGGGTTCAACGCAGAAGGAGTGAAATGATGTCTTTGATTCTAGCCAATATGGACACCGTACAGGAACATTGGCATAACAAATGGGAAGGTGTGGATAATAAAACATTTCTTGTCCCGGACTCGAAATCGATTGACCGCGTGAACGTGTCTACCATCAGACGCTCATTCCGGGAAAAGTCATTGCGCTCAATTCATCAAGCTTGTGATTCGGCGGGCGTAGATTTATCCACTGTATTGTACTCGTCATGGTCTATACTTCTTCATCGCTATATGCGTACCGAAGAGATCACATACGCTGCATTTTTACCTGATGAGGATAAGCTTATTGTTGTTCATATGAATATGGCTTCCTCGCATGCAATGGATGCGCTGGTGAAGCAAACCCAGGCCGTCATGAATCAAGAACGGCCGTTTTCAATGTCGCTTGGACAGCTGCAGGAGATGCAAGAGGAGACGGGATATGTACTGCCTTCCAATTCGGTAATAGGCATAGGGAAGTCGATCGAACTCTCGCATCGTGCATTGCTGCAAGAAAGCGACATTCGGCTTCAATTCACGGTCGAAGCCGAAACGATTGAAGTGGAGGCACTTTATCGGGAGTGTGCGTTTGGTAGTGCAACGGTTGAACGTTTACTCCGTCATTTAGAGAATATTTTGGTGTCGTGGTGCAACGAGCCTCATGCGGCGGTCGAATCGATTGATATCATGGACGCCGATGAGAAGGAGCATATCCTGAAGGCATTTAACCATACAGAGCAAGACTTTAAGGCAGACACGACCATTCATAGATTATTCGAGGAGCAAGTAGACCGAACGCCGGATCATGCAGCTGTAGTATGCGGTGAAGAGACACTTACCTATCGACAGCTTGACGAACAATCCAATCGATTGGCTCGAGTCCTCATGGGGCAAGGGGTACAGCGAGGGGACATCGTAGGGATTATGTCCGGCGCTTCGAAGCAGATGATCGTCTCGGTCCTCGGCATTCTGAAGGCAGGGGCGGCCTATTTGCCAATCGACCCGAATTACCCTGCGGAACGTACGAAATTCATGCTTGAAGACAGCCAGACACAGGTGCTGTTATTGACACCGGACATTCGCTCCGAACTGGCTTATGATGGCCCCGTATTGGTTGTGAGCGACGATCTGCTTGCGGGAGAATCTGTGGAAGCTGTTCCTGTGTCGTCCAGTCCGACAGATCTCGCGTATATCATTTATACGTCCGGGTCGACCGGAACGCCCAAAGGCGTCATGGTCGAGCATCGTTCGCTCGTGAATTTGGCATGCTGGCACCAGCAGCATTTTCGTGTCACGGAACATGATCGGGCCACCAAATATGCAGGCTTTGGCTTCGATGCTTCTGTGTGGGAAATATTCCCTTATATAATAACCGGGGCGTCGCTTCATATTGTTCCCGAAGACATTCGGCTTGACGCCGAGGAATTGAATACATATTTCCATCAACAAGGGATTACGATCGGGTTCCTGCCGACGCAGCTGTGCGAACAGTTCATGGAGCTGGAGAACACGTCTCTGCGCGTGCTTGTCACAGGCGGCGACAAGTTAAAGACGTATCGTCCTAAGCGTTATGAGCTTCACAATTGCTATGGCCCGACAGAAAATGCGGTCGTTACGACCTCGCATCAGGTTACGGCATTGACGGACAACATCTCCATCGGCAAACCGATCGATAACACCGAGGTGCTCATGATGGATGCAGCGGCCAACCTCCAACCGATCGGGATTGCGGGGGAACTGTGCATTAGCGGCACAGGGCTTGCTCGGGGCTACTTGAACCGACCGGAGCTGACAGCGGAGAAATTCGTTCCGCATCCGTTCCGCGCGGGGGAACGCATGTATCGGACCGGGGATCTAGCTAGATGGCTTCCGAACGGAACCATTGAGTTCTTGGGACGCATCGATCATCAAGTTAAAATTCGCGGGTTTCGAATTGAAATCGGCGAAATCGAGCAGCAGCTTCTCCAGCATGATGCGGTTAAAGATTGTATTGTCATCGCGCGTGAAGATCAGAACGGGTCCAGCTATCTATGTGCGTATGTGGTCGCATCGGAAGCATGTACACATCAGGAACTGATGGACTTCCTAGCGGTAAGGCTGCCGGATTACATGATTCCGCCGCGATTTGTGACCCTGTCCAGTCTCCCGGTCAATGCCAATGGCAAAGTAGATCGGCGTGCGCTGCCAGAGCCGGAGCGCGAGAACGTACGAGCGGAACACGTGGTGATGGAGAACGAGACAGAAAGAGCGCTTGCTGAGATATGGCATAAAGTACTCGGGATTGCGAATATTGGTCCGGATGAACGATTCTTCGAAATCGGCGGCCATTCGCTGCAAGCGGCTTCGCTTCGAGGGCTAATCGAACGACGGTTCGGCGTGCGTCTGCTCATGGCGGATGTATTCCAATATACGACGATCCGAGAACAAGCGCGTCAAATCGCGGAGCAGCAAGGGGATCATGCGGTTCGTTCCGCGATTGAGCCTGTCCCTGTATCTTCCCATTACCCTGTCTATCCAGCGCAAAGACGTATGTTCTTGATCGAGCAAATGGAAGGCGTCGGGACGGCATACAATACGCCGATGCTGCTCCGTATCGAAGGCAAGGTTGACGTGGTCAGGCTGGAGCAGACGTTCCAAAAATTGATCCAACGCCATGAAATGCTGCGGACCTCTTTCCAATGGGTTGGCGAGGAGATTGTGCAGACCATTCGGGAGCACGTTCCATTCCGATTGTCGATGTTGACCGCCGATGAGAAGGAAGTCGCGGGGATGATGCGTGCGTTCGTGAAGCCGTTCAAGCTGGGCGAGGCCCCGTTGATGCGCGCGGCGTTCGTCGCTTGTGCAGACGATTTGCACTATGTGATGCTCGATTTCCATCATATTGCCGTTGACGGCGTGTCGCTGCATGTGTTTTTCGAAGATTGGAGCAAGCTGTACAGCGGAGAAGTACTGCCTACGCAAGCCGTTCAATTTAAGGATTTTGCGGTGTGGTACGGACAGCAGGACAATACCCCGTTGCGTCATACGTTGAGGGATTATTGGAGCTCTGCATTGGCGGGCGAAATTCCGATTCTACAGCTGCCCACCGATATGAAGCGGCCGGACATTCAGAGCTTCAAAGGAAACACACTCTCGGTTCAATTGGATGCATCATTGACGGAGAAATTAAAAAAATTAGCTTCGGACTCCGATACAACAATGTATATGATATTGCTTGCTGCCTATAATGTATTGCTCTTCCGCTATAGCGGCCAAGAGGACATTGTTGTGGGCGCACCGTTCGCTAGCCGGACCGAGAGTGAAATGCAGACAATGATGGGCATGTTCGTTAATACGTTGCCACTTCGGAGTTACCCGGATAAGCAGAAGTCTTTTGCGGCATTTTTACAGGAAGTGAAGGCATGCGTGATCGGCGCCATCGAGCATCAGGAGTATGAGCTGGAACTGATGCTTCGCGACTTGAACAACCCTCGCGTTCCAGGCCGGAATCCGCTGTTCGACACTTTATTCGTCATGCAGAATACGGGCCGTACCATCCCTTCGATGGTGGGGGCGGAAGTGACGGCTGCACCATACGTGGATCCGATTGCCAAGTACGATTTGATGGTGGATGTGACGGAATTGGACACGACGGTCCATATCGATTTCCAATATCGTACGGATCTGTTCAAGCAGGAGACTGTGGAACGCTGGAGCAGACATTTTGCGCGCATTCTGGAAGCGGCTGTTACGTCAGGTGACATCAAGCTGTCAGAAATCGCATTGATGGATGAGAAGGAAATACATGAAGCGATGAATGCTCGCAACAACACGGTGGTTCCATATCGCAAGGAAGCGACGATTCATCAATTGTTCGAAGAGCAGGTGCTGCGGACACCGGATCATCCAGCACTGGTATTCGGAAGTGAGCATCTCACTTATGCAGAGCTGAACGAGAAGGCGAATCGTCTAGCTGGAACGTTGATGACTAGTGGCGTTCAGGCCGATGAAGTCATTGGACTAATGGCTGACAGGTCGCTAGAGATGATCATTGGACTTCTCGGTATACTCAAAGCCGGTGGAGCTTATGTTCCGATTGATCCCGAGTATCCGCAAGATCGCGTGAATTATATGTTAGCCAGCAGTGGGGCGAAGCTTCTGCTCACGCAAACGCATTTTACCGGAAAGACAGCCTTTGAAGGCGAATCGCTATACTTGGATCAACCAACCGCATATAGCGAGCATACAAGCAATCCGCCAAGCCGAAGCGGGGCTGATAATCTGCTATATGTTATTTATACATCCGGAACGACAGGGCAGCCCAAAGGCGTCATGATCGAACATCGGAATATGGTGAACCTGATTCATTATGAATACACAGAGACCAATGTCGATTACAGCGGCAAGGTGCTTCAATTTACAACGTTAAGCTTCGATGTATGCTCGCAAGAGATTTGGTCAACCTTGCTAGCCGGAGGGACGTTATGTCTCGTCACGAACGATACGCGCCGCGACGTAGGCAGATTGCTGCAGGTGATTGAAGAGGAAGGCATTAATATCCTGTTCATGCCTGTATCCTTCTTGAAATTCATATTGAATGAGAAGGAATACGCAGATCGGCTCCCTACCTCGGTACGCCATATTATTACAGCGGGCGAGCAGTTGATCGTACCGGAGAAATTCAGAGAGCATCTGCGGCATTACCAAGTGCATCTGCATAACCACTACGGACCTTCAGAAACGCATGTGGCTACGGCCCATACGATCGATCCGAACGGGGCGATACCCGAACTGCCGCCGATTGGTAGGCCGATTACCAATACGCGGATTTATCTATTAAATGATCATTTGCACGTTCAGCCGCCGGGCGTACCGGGGGAGCTCTACATTGCGGGTGATTGCGTCGGAAGAGGTTATTATGGTCAGGATCAATTGACAGCAGAACGATACTTGCCAGACCCGTACGCAGGCGAAGGACGGATGTACAAAACCGGAGATCTAGCCCGTTGGAATGAAGACGGTACATTGGAGTTTCTAGGTAGGTTGGACCATCAGGTGAAAATTCGGGGCTTCCGAATCGAGCTTGGGGAAATCGAGAACACGCTGCTTAATCATGCTGCTGTGAAAGAGACGATTGTCCTTGCCAAAGAAGATGGCAGCGGAGGCCGATACTTATGCGCCTATATCGCCGTGGAAGAAGAGCAGACGGTCACGGAGCTGCGGAGCCATCTTGCGAAGAGTTTACCGGATTATATGATTCCATCTTACTTCGTACAGCTTCCGGCCTTGCCGCTCACGCCGAACGGCAAAATAGACCGAAGGGCCCTTCCTAACCATGAGATCGGGAACATACCGGTTGGAGGTCATGAATACGTGGCGCCTCGTACAGATGCGGAACGCCGGATCGCCGAGGTATGGCAGGATCTTCTGGGCTTAACGAACATCGGGATTCATGATAATTTCTTCGAGCTGGGCGGACATTCGCTTAAAGCGGCCGTTATGGTAGCAAGGCTGCAGCAGCAGTTCGAAATCGGCATCAATGACGTGTTCGAGCATCAGACGATTGCGGAGCTGTCCACGAAAGTGAGAGAGACTTCATCGAATCATTTGATGGAGAAGCTCGCAGAATTGAAGAAAGAGCATATCGCCTCTTCAGTTCGGTTTGATGATCACGAAGAGCAATACCGCTTAAAGAATGAGCGATATGGCCAATTGGATATGGCAAAGAAGGTATCTTACAATCATGTGCTGCTGACGGGGGCAACCGGATACTTAGGTATACATCTCCTGCGCGATATGCTATCTCATACGCATTGGACGGTCCATGTCATTGTTCGCGGCGATACCGATGAACAGGCCGTCGCCCGTTTGCACGGCAAATTAGCGTTCTATTTCGGCGATCGGATCGATGAGATGATGCGGAGCAGAATCAGCGTGTATAAGGGGGATCTGACGCAAGAGCGGATGGGCTTATCGGAAGCGAAGTATACCGAGCTATCCCGAATGGTGGACGGAATCGTGCATTCGGCGGCAACCGTCAAGCATTACGGCAATTATCATGATTTTGAACAGCAGAATGTGATTGCGACGGAGCGGGTACTTGCATTTGCGAAGCTGAACCGAATCAAATCCATGCATCATATTTCGACATTAGGCGTCGCATCGGGGATTATACCTGACCAATCCGCCGCTTATTTCACCGAATACGATCTGGATTTGGGTCAGCAGTACGAGAATTATTATGCCAAAACGAAATATGAAGCGGAACGGAAAGTTGTCGCGGCCAGGGAGACAGGTATCCATTCGAGTATTTACAGAGTGGGTAACATTGTTTTCCAATCCGACACGGGAAGATTCCAAGAAAATATCGAGGAAAATGCGTTCTACACGATGATGCGTTCATTTATTCGTCTCGGCATGGTGCCTGACATGGAACCGGACACGGATTTCTCTTATGTCGACGCGGTCAGCCGGGCTGTTGTCCTGCTTATGCAACCAGAGGCCATTCAGAATGAAATCTTCCATTTATTCAATCCGCATCGCGAGAGCATGAGCCATCTGCTAGCAGACGGGCGATTAGAGTGGGATGTCCAGTCAGGTTCGTTCGAGCAGTTTATCGATTATATGATCGCGAAATATGAGGCGAATGACTGCAGGGAAGAGATTGAGAAAATCATATTGCACTACGGATGGCTGGAACAACACCATGACGCGACGATGTATGTGGTTGCTGTCAGGAAGACTGTAACGGTATTGGATATGCTAGGCTTTGAGTGGAAGCCGGTTGATGCCAACCAGATCCAAGCCATGATTGAATACTGTAAAGAAGTAAACTTCTTGTGATCGAAATAAGGTAGTTTAGTTCTATGTTTCGACTTATTTTGTCACATAAATACAAAATTCGACAAAATACTTCTTTACTTCATAGTTTATTTTGATAGAATCAATATATTGATATATCTTATATTAACCATTTTAGGAGGAATTAACCATGTTTCAAATGACTTACGACGCAGCAAAAAACCGTATTACGGTCAAAGTACAAAGCATCACCATGGAGGAAGTAGAGACATACATACAGGAGTACACCAAAGTGCTTAATCAGGTAAAGCCTGGCTTTACAGGATTAACGGACTTGAGCGGAGGTAAATTGTTCACCCAGGATGTAGCAACAGCATTGGCGCCACTTGGAGAACTTTCCGTTCAAAAGGGCTTAACCAAATGGGCTTATTACACAGGTTCTGCTGTATCGAAAATGCAAATGAAACGCATGTTTGGAGATATTGTCGTATCATTTGAAAAGCTAGATGAAGCGGAAGCATTCTTGAACAGCTAAATAACAGTATTTGAAAAGCCTGGTTTCCAGGCTTTTTTTGAAGTTTTTGCAGACAGTATTTTGCATATTGCTAGAAATTTTGATTTGAAAAAAAATATTTAGGTGGTATATGATGTTAAATTTTAATAAAGACAATCGGCTTATGATCTCGGCATTGCCGATACCGCTGCTGACTGTTATTCTGTTATTCCTATTTTTCATCCCGGGACGGGGATGGACATCGTTCATAATCGGTTCTGTTGTAATAGCCATTGTAAGCTTTGGTGCGGCTATTTTTGTCATAAATCGTCTCAAGAGCGGAGCGGAAAGTGATCTGATTCTACTCAGCGAAGAAATCAAGCGCGTAGCGAACGGCGATTTGTCGCCGAACACGTTGAACCTAAGCAGACCGGAGGCACAGGAGGCTGTGCGCGACTTCCATCGGATTGCTGAATCGCTCCAAGATGTAGCGGGAAGAACGGAGCATTTCGTGAAGGATGTCAACGTTGCCGTAGACATGGTAAAATCGACTTCCGAAGTAGGGCACTTTGTTGCTGATCTCATCAGTGAGTCTACTCGTAATGTGAGCGAAGAATCGAGTACGCAAATGGAAGTTCTGCAGACCACCGTAAGGACGATGTCGGAGATTTCTACCGCGATCCAGCAAATTGCGAGCAGTTCCGATGAAGTTGCGTCCACCTCGGGTGAAACTTCAATGAAGGCAGCTATGGGAGGCGAATCGATCCAAGAAGCGATGGAACAAATGAGCAAGACCGACGAAGCGCTTGAGAGTTTGCTTGAGCAAGTGAATCGTCTAGGCGTTCGTTCCAAGGAAGTTGAGACATTCGTTTCGGTGATTACGGAATTGTCCAACCAGACGCATCTGCTTGCATTGAATGCTGCGATCGAGGCGGCAAGAGCCGGCGAATACGGCAGCGGCTTCTCCGTCATTGCAAGCGAGGTCCGCAAGCTCGCTGAACAGTCAGCGGAATCGGCCAAGCAAGTGAGCCGGATTAACGGCATGATTCAACAGGAAGCTAGTGATGCCGTTACTTCCTCCATTCATGTGGCAGAGGATATGAAGAGAGGGATCGATTCATTGAATCAAGCCGGTACGACATTTGTTCACATCCAATCCTCGATTGAAGAGGTTAGTACGCAAATTCAAGAAGTATCTGCGGCAGTGGAGGAAATTTCGGCACATACGGATGAAGTGACAGGATCGCTAAGTCAGACGGAGCAAATTTTCGAGAAAGCCAGATCGGAAATGGACAATATTCGTATGGCTTCGGAGGAACATTTCGAATCCATGGGTCAGACATTGGAAGCAGCGAATACTTTGTCTTCCCTAACTGATGCGCTGAAGCAGAGAATCAGCGATACCCGCTCTAACGTGCAATCCTAAATCTTAATAGCAATTAAAAGGCATAGCTGAATCAACGTGTTCGTTGATTCGACTATGCCTTTTTTATGAGAAGACGTGAAGTGACACCAGGTTCATAAAATGAGCGGATGCTAGACGGCGAACTTCTTCAGGGAACGATGGATTAGAGCTGCACACCGAGAGCTTATACTCTGGGAAAAATGCATATTGTCTAAAATGCCAGTCCTTCTCAGCTTGATGAGGATAAACAGCAATACGCGGCTCAAATTCGATCCAGAAAGAATCCGGCGGCATCGACAGGCCTACCCCGATCGCCTTCATATAGCTTTCTTTGAGCGTCCACAAGTCGTAGAAACATGATAACTTCTGTCGGCCCGTATAGGAGGACAATCGATTTATTTCACAGCTTGCGAAGAATAAGTCAAATGCAGTTAAGTCGATGTCTTTTATTTGCTCGATATCTACACCGACAGGGTTTTCACTCAGCATGAGGACAACCCATTGACCGGAATGGGATATATTAAAATGAATGTGATGAGAACCCGATAAGTAGGGTTTGCCGTATTCATTTTTGCGAATCACAATATCCTTGAAGGGGATGGAACATGCTTTACTTATCGCGTATCGAATTAATAGTGCGCCTAGCAAAGCTAGGTCGCGGTCTTCTTTTCTTCTAAGCCGCATAATTGGATATCGATGATCCTCGGGAATCCATTGAAGGGCATGGTTAAACATTTCCTCGTCTATGTTTTCGGCTCTATTAATAGCGATCAAACAGGGGGAGGTAATCTCCATCTGATAAACACCTCGATATGGCGTCATTTTCTTGTTGCCGTTTTGATAGCGTGAAGCAAAGGGTCAACGTAATATCACGTTGACCCTTTGCTGTATCTATTATTTTTCGCATTGCTCCGCTCGCTGCATGACGTAGTCTGCCAATAGACGTACGCCGAAGCCTGTTGCGCCTGTGCGCTCGTACCCGCGATCAGTCGGCGACTGGACGGTATTGGCCATGTCGATATGGGCCCACCGGGTGTCCGCCCCGACGAATCGGCGCAGGAACAGCGCCGCGGCGTTCGCGCCGCCGTACGCGCTGGAGCTGATATTGTTCAGGTCCGCATAATCGCTGCCGAGCAGCGCATCGTCATCGTCGATGAGCGGCAGCGGCCATACCCGGTCGCCGCTGACGGCGCCGAGTTCATGAAGCGACTTCGTGCTGTTCGGGTCGCCCCAGACGCCTGCGATGCGCAGGCCGAGTGCGTGTCCGACCGCGCCCGTCAATGTCGCGATATCGATGATCTCCGCTGCGCCGAGCCGGCCTGCGTGAAGAAGGCCATCGGCGAGGATCAGCCGGCCTTCGGCATCGGTGTTGCCGACCTGCACCGTCAGTCCGTTCGGATAACGGACGATGGAGGAAGGCAGCAGCGCACCTGCGCCAGGCACGTTGTCGGCGATGGCGATCACCGCGACGACGTTCGCTGCCGCACCGCTCGCGATCAAGAGATCCAATGCACCGATGACGGCACAGGCGCCGCCCATGTCAAAGCGGGCTTCGCTGAGGTCGCGTCCTGTCTTCACGTTCATACCGCCCATATCGAACGTCATCCCTTTGCCGATGAGCGCAAGCAATGGCAGGGATGTATCTGATGCATAGGCCACTTCGACGAGGGCCGGCAGCTGACGACTTCCTTGCGCTACGGCCAATAATCCGTTCATGCCGTGCTCCGCCAATGCTTCGCCTTGATACACCTTCACGCGGGTATGCGCTCGTCCGTTGAACCGTTGCACGATCCGCTCAGTCAGCTGCTCCGGCGTCATTACATTCGCAGGTTCGTTGCACCAATCGCGTGCCAGCATCGTGCTCTCCACACGGCGCCGCGACTTCTCAATCGCGTGCTGCGCAGCATCGCTATCGCCGCTCGCATGCAGCAAGATCAGCTCCTCGAGGGTGCCTTGATGAGGGTCCTTCTTATAGCCGTCAAAGGTATAACGGCCTAAAATCCAGCCTTCCACCCATGCCCCCAAGACCGCATCGAATGCTAACGTCTCCGCCGGCAGGGAATCTAGCAGGACGGCGGCTGATCGGAAGCCCTCCTGTTCGAATGCACGCACAGCGCAGCCTGCCGCGCGGCGAACCATTTCCGTGCTTAGGCGTTTTGCATGCCCCAGCCCGATGACAGCCGTATGCTGGCTGCCGCGCGTACCGTAGAATATCGTCACTTTGCCGTGCGCCGTCATAGCAGGCTTCACGTCATAATCGAGCTCCAGCCTTTCGGCGCCTTCGGTTGCCAGATAAACCTTGATGTCTGCTTCGCTACAGCTTGCAGACGATTCTAATACGCGAATGTTCATCGTTGTGCTCTCCCTTCGCCAGGTGCGAAATAATTCAAATTCGCTAATTCATAGATCGCTTTTGCGTAGATCGCCGTCGCTTGCATCAGGCTGTCGATGCTGACCGACTCGTCAGGCTGATGCGCCGTGTCGAGCTCTCCCGGGAAGAGTGGTCCGAATGCTACGCAGTTTGGAAGCTTGCAAGCATACGTTCCGCCTCCGGTCGACAAGAGCGTCGCTTCCGCACCCGTCTGCTCTGTATAGACGGTTTGCAGCGTCCGAATCATTGGATGGTCGGCCGGCACGAGATGCGACGGCTTGATGATCGGCGGCGACAACTCGAAGCCATATGGCGCGATGCGCGCACGTAATGTATCGACGATCTGTTCGCCGCGGATGCAGGATGGGAAGCGAATATTCAGGTGGTAATAGCCTTCAGGTGCGGCTGGGTCGTATTGAAGCAATCCAACATTGACCGTAAGAGCGCCCGTCGCTTCGTCACGGCTGGCAATTCCCAGCGCTTCGCCTGCCGTTTCGCCAGCGAGCAGGTCAGCCGCGCCGCGAATGAAGCGGGCGTCGTGGTCTGCGAACGACTGAGTATTTAGGAACTCGAGCAACCGGAGTCCCGCATTGTTACCCAGCTCAGGAACCATGCCGTGGGCAGACTTCCCTTTCATATGTAGTGTGATTTCCCCAGAATCACCAGCAAATCCGCCTTCCAGCTCTCTTTCAGCACAAAAGACCTGCAACGCGAGCGCTAACGAATCGAGCGCCGCCGCCGATCCGCTCACCACCGCTTCAGCAGCGTCCGGCACCATATTGGCTGCCGTTCCCGAACGGAACGCACGCAGTCGCAACGGAGGTGCATCAACGGAAGCGGGAACCGAATGCTCCCCTGATTCATCATCGAATCGCAGTGTCATTCGGGTATTCACTTGCCCTTTTTCCGCGTGTACGATCGGGAAATCAGCATCCGGTGTAAAGCCGGCGAGTGGTGGCCGTTCATAACGGTTGTATACCTCCATGCAGTTCATCCCCGTCTCTTCATCCGTGCCGATAATGAGACGAACTTGATGACGAAGAGGCAGGCCGAGTTCTTTCACGATGAGCAGCCCATAGAGTGCGGCGATGGTAGGCCCTTTATCATCAATTGCGCCCCGCGCGTACAAGCGGCCTTCGCGAATTTCCGGAGCGAAGGGAGGAGAAGTCCAGTCTCCCGTCGCCGGAACGACGTCCACATGACTAAGCACCGCAATATAATCCTCCGGCTTACCAGCATCAGCAGTACCATCCGATTTCCCAGCAGCATTCGCGTCTACCGCGCCACCGTAAGCTGCATAGCCAACGATCCCTTCGTGGTTCACGACCTGAAGCCCATGCTGTGCAGCGAGGTCCAGCACATAGCGCAGCGCCAGCGCGGATTCAACTCCGAGCGGCGCTCCAGGACCTACCGTGCTGAGGTCCTTCACGCTAGGAATGGCAAGGAGCGACGACAAGTCGCGCATAAGCGCTTCTTGCCGCCGCTGAACTTCGTAATTCCAGTCGATGTTCGGCATGATACTACTCCTGATGCAGCGTGAAGACGCTGCGGTTCTCGCCGATAACGAGTCCGTTGTCGTTGCGAATCGCCGGTGGACCGATGTGGTACATCCGATCAATCGTTGCTTGATTTTTATATCCGATTTGCTCGAGGATCGAAGCGACCGCGATCGGCCATTCATCTTCGGAACCATCGGTTACTTTGAGTGCAAAGGCAAGACGCTCTTTCTTCAGTGCGAAGCAATAGATGCCTTTTGCGCCACCTTTCGCTACAATATTCTCGTCCATGAGCAGATTCGGGCAGATCAGATACTCCGCCGAGATCATGCGTGGATAGGCATTCATAAGTGTTGTGACTTTCACGACCGCTTCACGCAGCTTCACATCTTCGATCAAATCCGGGCAAGCCAGCTTGAGGAAGGCGATTGCCATATTCCGAAGCGGCATGCCGAATACAGGGAAGCCGCAGCCGTCGGTTCCGATCTGAATATCTTGAACAGGGCATTCGGATAACTCCGATGCAATCTGTAGAATACGTACTTGTGCGGGATGGTCCGCAGCATAATATTCATCAAGCGAATAGCCCATACCTTTGCAGTATGCGAGTACACCGAGGTGTTTACCAGAGCAGTTATGATAGATGCGGCGCTGCGGCTTATGATCCCCTACGAGCGTATCTCTTGCGTCTGCATCGAGTGGATAGGTCGGCTTGCAGACAAGGACATTCTCGTCTAGCCCCAGCTTGGTCATCATGCCTTCCAACGCCTCAACATGATAAGGAAGCGCGCGATGCGAAGCCATCATAATGGCTTGTTCTTCGGGGGTGAACCCGAATTTCTCGTCAAATCCTTCGAGGAAGAATGGAATCGCTTGAATCGGCTTGGCTGCGGAACGCATGAAGGTAACCCATTCCGGATCCCCGGAACGATACGTCGTGCGTCTGGTCTCATCGACGCCGCAGACATGTCCGTAGTGGACATTTTCTAGGTGACCGCCGCGGAATTCGAGCACGAGTGGCTCGGCATTGCGGGTCATTTCCATGGCAGCGGTTTCAACCGCTGGTTTACTTGGTGATGATTCGTTTTTTTGATTATGATTCAGCTCAGTTGTCATGTATAGTCCCTCCCATGTCTACATTATGCAACAATCGAAAGGACCCGTCCATAGAACAGAACGGATCCTTATCACATCAATTATTTTTTCGTCTGCGCATCATAAGCTTCCTGGTAGACCTCGACGAGTCGTTTCAAATTCATCCCATCGAGCGTACTGATATAGGTATCCCATTCCTTATCAACGTCGGCATCTCCGATGACGAAGCGGGCTAACATTTCATCTACATAATCATTGACGGTCTTCGAGAGATCAGCAACCTCTGTCGCTTGCTCATTCGTCATGAAGAGCGGAGGAACCGTTGCGATATTCGTTGGCTTGTATGGCTCATAATTATTCTTGGTCTCATTATAGAGGATCACTTCAAGGTCTTTATCGCCTTTGCTCACCGCGCTAAGGCGGAATTCGTTGGAGCGAAGCGCAGGACCTGTCTGTGCCCAGTTCACGTTCTGTACTTCCCCGAACGATTTCAATTCGGACCATTTCGCCGGTTTGCCGTCGATGCCGATCTCGCCTTCTTTGGCATCACGCCATTCCGAGTCTGGACGGCCGTAATTGCTGCGCAGTGTGTGCTCGTATTCGTATAATCCATCGGCCCAACGGAGCGCGATTTCAGGATTTTTCGCTTTATTCGTGATGAGGAAAGCACCCGTCGTTAAGCTTGTTGCATCGTTTGGCGCATATTGCACGCCACCAGGGCCTTTCAAGACCGGAACAGTAGTATACTCGCTCCAGCGACCGCTCTCGCCGAGCAACTGCGTGAATACTCCTTGGTGTCCGCCGGTTGAAGCGCCGAGCAGGACTTCCTTCGGATTTTCCCCGATCTGAATGAGCTGATTATCGTCTTGGGTGAATGATTCAGGAGCAATCAAACCTTCCGCATAGAGCTTGTGCAGATACTTCAAGCCTTCTTTCCATTCCGGCTTCGTGTAGGAGACATCGAGCTTGCCGTCCTGCACGAATAGATGCTTCGTCGATCCGTACATCGGGTTGTAGACGAAGGAGTTCATCAGGAACCCATCAATGGAAGATCTCCACGATTTTGGTGAGATGGATAGTGGAATCTCATCGGCTTTGCCGTTGCCATTCGGGTCCTTCGTCTTGAACGCTTTGAGCACGTTGTACAGCTCCTCGGTCGTCGTCGGCATGCTGAGACCTAATTTATCGAGCCACGGCTTGTAGATCCACATCTTCTGACTCATCGAGCAGTGGTAGCATTCATTCACTTCAGGCAGAGAGTAGATGTTGCCGCCTGGTGCGGTAATCGCTGCTTTAATATCAGGGCGATCGGCGAACATCTTCTTCGTCTGCGTGCCTTGCTGCTCAATCAGATCATTCAATGGCAGGAATACGCCCTGCGTGCCATAGATCATCTCTTGTGCAGGCGACACGTTCATTCCGAAGATGACATCCGGATAGTCTTCACTGGCAAGCACAAGGTTCAATTTCTCCTGCATGCTCTGCTCAGGGACGACTTCCCATTCAATGTGGACATTGGTTTTCTCTTCATACCATTTGGTGAATTCATTCGTCGAGAAATTCTCGACGAGCGGATTGCCGCGCACCATGACCTTCAGTGTAACTTTCTCTTTGGTAATCGGGTAGGTGCCTGGCGGCGTCAGCAAGCTGTCCGTCGTCGTTGTACCTTCTTTTGGCGTATCTGTCGTGGTGCCTTTCCCTTCATTCGAACCGGAGCAAGCGGATAGAACAGTAGTAAGTAGAAGCAAGATTGCGATAAGCGTAACCCATGTTTTTCTCATAGAGACCCTCCCATAATGGTTCTAATAACCAACCTTAGCCCTTAATAGAGCCAATCATGACGCCTTTCACGAAAAACTTCTGCACGAACGGATAGACGATAAGCAGAGGGACAGAGGATACGACAATGAGCGAATACTTCAATAGTTCGCGCAAGCCTTGGCGGGCCGCCGCCGTTTTGACATCCCCCAGCATGTCGATCTTCACCTCGTTCTGAACCAAGATGTCCCGAAGAATGAGCTGTAATGGATACAACTCCGGGTCTTTCAAATAGATCATCGCGTTAAAATATTGATTCCAATGCCCAACGGCGTAGAACAAAGCGATGACGGCCAGAATCGGTCCGGACAACGGAAGCACGATGCTCCGCAGGAAACGAAAATCATTGCATCCGTCCATTTGTGATGCTTCGAGCAGTTCATGTGGAATCGTCGTCTGAAAATACGTTCGCATAATGATCACATTCCATACGGATAACGCTGTAGGAATGAGCATCGCCCAGACGGTGTCAATCATATGCAGCTCTTTGACAACGAAATACGTTGGAATCAGTCCGCCGCTGAACATCATGGTGAACACGAAGATTAGCATGAAGACATTTCGACCGTTGAAATCCCGTCTGGATAGTGGATAGGCAGCTAAGATCGTCATGATGACATTGATCAGAGTTCCCGCGATCGTATAGAACACCGTGTTTTGGAACCCCGTGAGTATATTTTTGTTTTTGAAAACGGCCTTATAGCCATCCAGCGACGGTTCGACGGGCCATAGCCATACTTTGCCGGATAGAACAGCATAGCTCGAACTAAATGAAGCGCTTACAACATAGATGAGCGGATACAAGATGATGAGGAGCACGATCGAGAGAATCACATAATTAACGATGGTGAATGCCTTGTCGCTGCCCGACTCGCGAATGGTGGAATGTTGTTGCATCGTTGTCTCCCCCTCCTACCATAGACTTTCTTGCCCGACCTTTTTCGCCGTCTGGTTAACGACGATCAGCAGGACAAAACCAATCGCGGCTTTGAATAGGCCAATTGCGGTCGCGTATGAGAAATTCATTGCTTGCGAGACGAGCCCAACTTTGTACACGTACGTATCAATGACCTCCGAAGTTCGCAAGTTCAGTGAATTTTGCATGAGCAGGATCTTCTCGAAGCCCGTCTCCATCATCTGCCCTGTATTCAGGATTAACAGAATGACGGCAATCGGCATAATACCAGGGATATCGATGTGACGCATCCGCTGGACTTTGTTGGCGCCATCCATGACAGCCGCTTCGTGCAGAGAGGGATCAATCCCCGCGAGCGCTGCCAAATAAATGATGCAAGCAAACCCGACGTTCTGCCATACATAGGAACCGACATAGATGGTCTGATACATCGATGCTTCACCCATGAAGTTGATCGGATCCACACCGAACCATCCCAAGATGTGATTGACGATCCCCGTGCGGGGGTCAAGGAATTGGAACAGCAAGCCGACAACGACGACGAGTGAGATGAAGTAGGGCGCATACGTAACCATTTGGACCGTTTTCTTGAAGCGTTCATTTTTCACATAATTAAGTCCTAAAGCGAGCAGGATCGGGAACGGGAAACTCGCGAGAAGCGTGTAGAAGCTGATGGATAGCGTGTTGGTCAGTAAGCGCCAAAATTCGTGAGAGTTGAAGAACCGTTCGAAATGCGTGAATCCTGCCCATGGGCTGCCGAACATGCCTTTGGTGATCGAATACTGTTTGAATGCGATAATGTTGCCAAGCATCGGGGCATATTTGAACACGATGATGTAGAGAAGCGGCAAGGCAAATAACGCGTACAGCTGCCACCCCTTTTTAAACGATATCCAAGATTTCAGCTGTGATTCCCCCTTGAATGTCCATTGGTTAACCGGCCGGTGATTCGAAGTATAGAGGGAGTAAGCGCTTTCGTAAATGCGTTAAATTCAAGGGCTATGCAGGTTTTTAGAAAAGGAATAAATGCTCGTTTATTCCCTAATCAAGTGCTGTGCAATCCTTTAGATTCCGCTCCGTGCGTGCTTGCGGAACTCCGTGGCGCTTACGCCGTTGGCTCTTTTGAAGGCGCGGCTGAACGAGTTGAGGGAATAGTAGCCGACCCAAGCTGCGATCTCGTTCACGGACATGTCGCTCTCCTTGAGGAGCCGTCTGGCATGGTTCATGCGAATCGATTCCAGATAATCGGAGAAGTTCACACCCGTCTGTTCTTTGAAAAAATACGATATATACGCTTCAGCGTAGTTGAAGCGCTCTGCAAGCTCCGATAAGCTCAGCTCCGTTCGCATATAATGCTCTTCGAGGTGTTGGATCAAATCTTGTTTTAACTGATTGTTATGGCTTTTCTTCCGGTCATGCTGCTGGCGGCATAGATGCATGAACGCGATGACAAGCAGTTCGAATGCGATCCTTGGCATACGACTCGTTTCCGAAGCGGCGAGTGCTGATTTGACTTCTTCTTGCTGGCGATCGTTATCTCCCGGTTCTTGCTCACAGCATTTCAGGAGTGTACCTGTTAACTCATGAATAAGAACCCGTGTGACGGCGGCAGGGAGATGCTGTTGCTCCAGGTTGTTCTGACGGATCTGTTCGAGAAGCGCCTCTGTCTCGGGCAAGTTGCCTGATTTAACAAGGTTAATGAGCCTGAGCTCAACATCGGGCGGATAATAATACATTGGCAATGCAGGGCTCTCCTCGTCATGGAACACGATGGGACGTTGTTCGGATAAATGCTCCCGTTCTCGAAGCAGACGAGCTTCTTCATAAGATCGGCTGATCTCCGTCATTTGCATATAACATCCGCCGACGGTCATATTGACCTGAACATGCAGTGCGGCAGCAATTCGATGATGTAGTGCTTTGAGATGGTTCCGAACATCCTCCATGAATGCGGCTGGCGAGATAGCGTCGTCATTCAGCAGTAAGCCGATCTGATTCTCCCCCAGGTCATGTGTTGCGATGATACGCCCATAGCCTGTGGCGATAATGTCGCGGATTGCGATTTTACGGAAATCTAGCTCGGTGAGCATGGCTTCATTATATGTCCCCTCATAACCTGCGATCATTAGAATGCTGACGGCGAAGTATTCACCATCCCAGGTCTGGCGGGAATGCTCCATCGCCGCGGCAATGTCTTTGTTGGACAGATAGTGGCCACGCAGCAGTCGATCATAGAATCCGCTGCGAATAAGTGGGACCTGCTGATCCATTTTCTCGGACAAGTAGTCATTGCTTAGCATCAGATTCGTCACCGAGGTCCGTACGAAATCCCAAGCATTGCGATTCGGTGAATGTCCTCCCGCCATGCGGCCCGATGGGAGTAGACGAAGGAGCAACCAGAGCGGACGGCTGTTGCGATAGGAGAAGAGCAGTGCTGCGATCAGACCGAAGATGAGGCCGATTAGCATAATGGATAAGATTAGTTGTTTAATGGAGTGAACCTTCTCGAGAACATAGGACTCAGGCTGCGCCGTCAGATACGTCCAGCCATTGTAGCGAGACGTGGTCTTCGTAACGAGCATCCGTTGCCCATCGATATCGATCGGGTTGAATCCATCCTTCAGCTCTGAGGCCCAGCTGCTGTCGGTTTTCGAACCGGTACGACTGATGATCTCGCCTTTTGCGTCTGTAATTAAGACGAAACCGCCATTACTAGAATCCAGCTTGTGCAGCATGCTCTGGATCTGCGTATTGTCGATGAGCATGAGGACGATGCCGGATCGTTCTTGGGAGCCAAATGATTGCATGTACGTGACGACAGAGACCTCTTTGTTCTGATACGTTGTCGTACGTCCCGGGATGAAGGTCTTGGTACTGGTGCGAGACTTCAATTCTTTCAGCCAGTCCTCATAGGATTGGTTCTCGTATCGGAACTCCAGGTCGTAGAATTGGCGCAGGGAATAAGAAGATCGGGGCGACACCACGACTTCGCTGTGCGGGTAGACCATGTAGTAGTTCAGTAGGAAATGATTGAATAGGGAATAATCGAATAAATCTTTTTTGAGCTCGAGGATTCGAATGGGATTGGTACCAGCGAAGGGTCGATCGACATACTGAAAAGACTGCACCTTCGTGCTGTTCGCAGCCTGCTCGGCCATCGTCTCCAGCTCATTGAAGCGGCGGTCTAGAATCTCTTTGGTCTGTTCGAGGACGGCATAGGCGGTTTCTTTGGTATGGCTCTCAACTAATGATGTGGTCCGGTCATATGCGTATAAGCCGACGCCGAGGAACCCGGTGAGTAGAAGGGCATAAGGAACGAAAAAATGGATCCATACTTTCAGGTTCCCGCGGTCTTGTTTGAACATGAATAACCTCTCCTTGTCCATTGCATAGTAGGTGCCTAAGACGATAGATTACTTTTTACCAAGATAACAATAAGAACGAAATGCGTAAAGCTTAAAAATTGAAGTTTTACGAACCGATTAATATACTATAGAGGGGTATATTATGAGCAGACTGAATCGAATTGAAGGGCAAATTCGTGGCGTGAAAGGCACGACCGAGAAGGATACCTACTATGATGATGTGATGAGTCAGATTGCATCTGTACAGTCGGCTTTGAATGAAGTAGGTAAGCTGGTGCTCGAATGTCATATGAAGAGCTGTGTCATGGATCGGGTGAAGGAAGGCGACACAAATGTGTTATCAGAGCTCCTGGTGACGGTGAATAAGCTCATAAAATAACGGGAAAACCAACATCAATTGTAGGGAATTGCGGGAATTCATTATGATCTTTTATGTAGGGTAGAGGGGTATTGTAAAAATGCTGTTGACTTCATATAGGGTAGAGGGGTATACTAAGTTCATGAAGAGGTTGAACAAGAGGAGTGACTGAGAATGTCAACGGCGACGAATGAGAAACAGACCACCCTTTCCATTACGGGCATGACTTGTGCGGCTTGCGCAAACCGGATTGAGAAGGGTCTCAATAAATTAGAAGGCGTATCGAACGCCAACGTGAACTTTGCACTGGAGAAAGCGAGCCTATCTTATGATCCATCTAAGCTAGACGTGGATCGTATGGAAGAGACCATTAAGAAATTAGGTTATGGTGTAGCCAAAGAAACGGTTGATTTCAAGCTGGAAGGCATGACTTGCGCAGCTTGCGCGAACCGAATTGAGAAAGGACTCAGCAAGATGGCTGGGGTGACAAGCGCAACCGTTAACTTCGCGATGGAGACAGCACGCGTCGAATATTCGCCAGGCGATGTGTCGGTCACGGATATGCAGAACAAGGTGAAGCAGCTTGGTTACCAGGCGATCACGAAGCAAGATAGTGAATCCACGGGCGATCATCGTGCTAAGGAAATTCGGCACCAGAAACGGAACCTGCTGATCTCGGCGATTCTCTCGCTTCCACTCTTGTGGAGCATGGTGGGACACTTTTCATTTACGTCGTGGATTTACGTACCGGATCTATTCATGAATCCGTGGATACAGTTGCTTCTCTCCACGCCAGTTCAATTCTATATCGGAAGACAGTTCTATGTCGGGGCTTACAAAGCGCTTCGTAACGGCAGTGCGAACATGGATGTATTGGTATCGCTCGGTACATCTGCTGCTTACTTCTACAGTCTGTATCTCACCATCGATTGGTTCTTAGCAGGTGCGAACGCCCACCATGGGCCTGCGATGTACTACGAGACAAGTGCCGTGTTGATTACGCTCGTTCTTATGGGCAAATTATTCGAGTCTTTGGCGAAAGGCCGGACATCCGAAGCGATCAAATCGTTGATGGGGCTGCAAGCAAAGGCGGCGCTTGTCATTCGTGACGGCGTTGAGCAATCCATTCCAGTCGAAGAAGTGTTGGCGGGCGATGTTGTCCTCGTCAAACCAGGTGAGAAAATTCCTGTCGATGGTCTTGTACTCGAAGGGGTATCGTCCGTGGATGAGTCGATGTTAACCGGTGAGAGCCTTCCAGTAGAGAAGAAAGCCGGCGATGAAATCATCGGGGCAACGATGAATAAAAACGGCATGTTACGTATTCAAGCAACAAAGGTAGGGAAAGAAACAGCGCTTGCGCAAATTATTAAGGTCGTTGAAGAAGCGCAAGGCTCTAAGGCGCCGATTCAACGGGTGGCAGACGTCATCTCCGGTATTTTCGTACCGATTGTCGTTGGGATTGCCATTGTTGCCTTTCTCGTATGGTATTTCTTTGTCACCCCAGGCAACTTCGCTGAGGCGCTTGAGAAAGCCATTGCCATCCTCGTCATTGCGTGCCCTTGTGCCCTTGGTCTAGCGACACCAACATCCATTATGGCAGGGTCGGGTCGTGCAGCAGAGTTCGGGATCTTGTTCAAAGGTGGCGAACACCTAGAGCAGACCCATAAGATTGACGCGATCATCCTGGATAAAACAGGTACCGTAACGAAAGGTAAACCGGAATTAACCGACGTATTGACGGAAAATAATGAGACCGAATTCCTTCGCTTGGTTGGTGCAGCGGAGAAGAACTCAGAGCATCCGCTTGCAGAAGCGATCGTTGAAGGGATCAAAGCGAAAAATATTGAAATGCCAGCAACCGAGTCCTTCGAAGCGATTCCGGGGTATGGAATTAAGGCTGTTGTGGAAGGGAAGGAGCTCTTGATCGGTACTCGTCGATTGATGGAGAAATTCGATGTGAATGCACAACATGCTTATGATGTGATGAATCGACTGGAAGAAGCGGGTAAGACAGCGATGATCGTTGCGATGAACGGCGACTATGCAGGTCTTGTCGCAGTAGCTGATACCATCAAAGAAACTTCTAAGGAAGCAGTAACCCGTCTCAAAGATATGGGCATTCAAGTTATTATGATCACTGGCGATAATGAGCGGACAGCGAAGGCGATTGCAGCGGAGGTCGGTATTGAACATGTGCTCGCTGAAGTCCTTCCAGAGGGCAAGGCGGAAGAAGTGAAGAAATTACAATCGCAAGGTAAGACCGTGGCAATGGTTGGGGACGGCATTAATGATGCGCCTGCACTTGCAACGGCGGATATCGGAATGGCGATCGGTACAGGTACGGACGTTGCGATGGAAGCAGCTGACGTCACCCTAATGCGCGGCGATCTCTCGAGCATCCCGGATGCGATCTACATGAGCCGGAAGACGATGAGCAACATTAAGCAGAACTTGTTCTGGGCGCTTGGATACAATACCCTGGGGATTCCAATTGCAGCAATCGGTTTGCTTGCACCGTGGGTAGCTGGCGCGGCGATGGCACTAAGCTCGGTATCGGTTGTTCTTAATGCGCTCCGTCTACAACGTGTGAAAATTCGTCACTAAGGAGAATGATCATGGGAGAGAAGATGAATATTGCGGTGGCCCCACCTCTTCAGGTGGGAGGCACCTTGTTTACCCCAGAGCAGCTGAGCGCCATTGGCACGATTGTGGGTCCGAATGCGAAGATTGAGATGACGCCGTTCAAGCAAATGTATGTACAGATTCCAGTGGAGCGGCGTGATGCGATCCAAGCGGCATTAGAGCAGGCAGGGCTCGAGGTCTACCCCGCAGGTTTTGTTAGCAAAAGCTTAATTGCCTGTAACTTCTGCAAAGGTGCAGAAGATGCAGGGATCGAGACGGCGCGGGCTTTGAACCGGGCCATAGCAGGCATCGATACACCGACACCGCTCAAAATCGGATACGCAGGTTGTGCCCTCGGAACGAGTGAGCCTTTGTTCAAAGATATCGGCGTCGTGAAGATGCGGGATACGTTCGACATCTATGTCGGCGGTGAGCCGAAAGGGATCAAAGTTGCCGCAGCACAGCTATTGTTATCGGGATTGCAGGAACTGCAACTCGTGCCGACCATTACGCGAATCATCGATTTCTATAGAGCAGAGGCGAAGGGTAAGGAGAAATTCAGCAAGTTCGTGAACCGAATGACGCTTACGAAGCTGCAAGATATTGCAGCATAAATGACTCATAAGGAGTGGATAGCGATGACCGAACCTCTCAAAATATATACGATTCCAACCTGTAGTGACTGTAATCATGCCAAACGGTATTTCAAGGAGAATGGCATTCCTTATCAGGAGTTCAACTGCGAAGAGAATGAGAAATATCCGAAGGAAGTCTGGGAGCTGACAGGCAAGCAGGTCGTGCCGACGCTCGTGATTCATGATAAAGTCTTCGTCGGCTTTGCAGAGAATATGAGCGCCATTAGGGATTTGCTTGGTAAATAATTTATAAGACGTACGAAGTTCGAAGAACCCTCCTTCCATATGAAGGCAGGGTTCTCTTTTGTTATGGGCGAACACACAGTTCCAGGTATTTGCATATCGTATCTTATAAGCAATCGATGACAGGGAGTGTGATAGCAATGGCAGGTACGGTTAAACATGCTTTTGCGGGCGGGAATACGGCGTTAGGAAGAACGAATTCATTTGCATCGGCATTTCAAGGAGCTTATGCGTTGTTTCTATTAGAAGGTGGCCCTGGAACGGGAAAATCAACGATGATTCAGAAGATCGCGGACGGCGTGCGTGACCAAGGAGCTCAGGCGTGGTGGTTCCACAATCCGTTGAATCATGAGACGCTCGATGGCCTGTGGATTCCAAGCGCAGCGATTGGCGTTGTTGACGCGGCAGCATGCCCGGATGCTTTTGCAGGCTTTACCGATACCAAGATCATTACGGTATCGCTGCATCGTGCCGTTAGCCGTGATATCCTCAACCCGTATCAACAGGAATTGCAACAGATCCAGGAGCAGATCGAGGAGCGCTATGCAAGCGCGACGGATTCATTCCTGCATACATTACGTATTCACGATGATTGGGAGAAATATTATATCGACCATATTCGTTTCGATGCGGCGGATCAGGTGACGGAAGAACTGAAGTCGCTCATTCCCGATGCATCGTCGGAACGGCCTGTGCAATCGACGCGTCATTTGTATCTGGGGGCGGCGACAAGCGTCGGCGCCGTCGATTACGTGATGAACTTGACGGAGCATCTCGACCGTCGTATTTTCGTCAAAGGCCGCCCAGGATCCGGCAAATCAACGATGCTGAAGAAGCTGGTGGCCACAGGGGAGGAACGCGGACAGAGTGTCGAGGTCTATCATTGCGGATTCGATCCGAACAGCTTGGATATGGTCATCTTCCCGGCGCTGAGTCTGGCGATATTCGATTCTACGGCGCCGCATGAGCATTTTCCAAGCCGTGAAGGGGACGAAATTCTAGATATGTACGTGCGTACGATTGATGAAGGAACCGATGAGCGGTATGCGGAGGAGATTGCCCAAGTGAAGGCCCAATACGCTGCATCGATGAAGGCCTCTCTTGCGATTTTGGCGGAAGTGAAGCAGCTGCGCGACCAGGTTCGTGCCATCTATGCGGAAGCGACGGACTATGCGGTCGTGGAGGAGATTAGCTCCAGATTGAACCCCAATGTTCTCTCTCGGTTGAAATAATATTGAATTTATGGCAAATACCACCTCTTACGAAGGGGTGGTATTTGTATTGACAAGGAAAATGAATAGGAATATGATCTAAATCACAGTTGGATAGTTCAGTTATGAACAATTCACTAATGAAGCGTTTTCACAAGATTGGAGGTATATCTCGATTGCATTCTCTGGATGAGCAGAGCAAACTTGCAGCGCGTGTATTGGACTCCTATTGGAATATTAGTCGGGTGACTGTCAAGATGGAGCAGCAGAATGCCGCCTCATTAGGCTTATCATTACAGCAAATGGCGATTCTAAATACATTGCATGCAACGCCCGAAATGAAATTGAAGGATTTGACCGAACGTCTGGTGTCTTCCAAAAGCACGTTAAGCGTCAATATTGATGGACTCGTAAAGGCGGGGCTGGTTGTAAGAGAAATTCCGATGCATAACCGAAGAGAAGTGAAGCTGCGGTTAACCGAGCAGGGCAAGGAAATCTCGAAGCAATCGATCGTGAAATCGACGTCGAGCCAAGCGATATTAAATGTGCTGAATCGTTTGACCGCAGAAGAAATTGACCAGCTGCTTCGGATCAATGAAGGTGTACTTCAAGCTTTATGCCAAAGTACATCAGATTCATCCGATTGAATCGATTTATTTATTTACTTATCTTACTTTTTGTAATATACTATAATTAATAAATGACGGACTGAATTCACAGGAATAAAGGCAGCATGCTTTCCTCGATTCAACCATTGTTTTTTCAACAGGAGGAACACATATATGGAATCAACAACACTCGTATTATTTGGTGCAACAGGCGATTTAGCCAAAAGAAAAATATATCCGGCTTTGTATAATCTGTTCTTGGACCAGAAAATGCCTGCTTCATTCTCCATTATCGGGCTCGGAAGAAGAGAATGGTCTGATGAGAAATTCCGCTCGCAAGTGGAAGATTCCCTTCATACCTTCTCTAGACGTGATGTAGGTACGCCTGAGCAGCTTCAAGCTTTCCTTAGCTCACTTCGCTACAGCGTGCTTGATGTGGGCCGAATCGAAGATTATGAGAAACTTCTGAAGCTGGTTGAAGCGCGTGAGGAAGAATTGCATATTCCAAGCAACCGCCTGTTCTACTTGTCGGTAGCTCCAGAGTTCTTCGATGTGATCGCATCGAATATCAAAGCAAGCGGCCTAGGCTCCACGAAGGGCTGGAAACGACTCGTCATTGAGAAGCCATTCGGTCATGATCTGGAATCTGCTCGCGCGCTGAACGAACAGCTATCTCGTTCGTTCGATGAGAATGAAATTTATCGTATTGACCACTATCTTGGCAAGCCGATGGTTCAGAACTTGGAAGTCCTCGAATTCGCGAACCCGGTCATTCATGCGCTATGGTCGAACCGTTTCATTAAGAACGTGCAGATCACAGCAGCAGAGACCGTTGGTGTTGAAGAGCGTGCAGGCTATTACGATAAAGCGGGTGCGATTCGGGATATGTTCCAGAATCATATGCTGCAATTACTCATGATGACAGCGATGCAGCTGCCGCAGCAGAGTACGCCGGACGAAGTTCGCCGCAAGAAGAAGATGGTGATGGAGGCGCTTCGGCCACTCGCCAAGGAAGATTTGACGCGCAACATCGTTCGTGGACAATATGCAGCAGGGGAAATGGCTGGGAAATCGGTACATGGTTACTTGGATGAACCGGGCATTGTGTCCAGCTCGCAGAATGATACGTTCTTCGCAGCCAAATTGTGGATCGATAACAGCTTGTGGGAAGGCGTACCATTCTATATCCGTACAGGTAAAAGAATGCAAGAGAAGTCTACACGGATCGTTATCGAATTCAAAGATCCATTGCAACCATTTAACAAACCGCAAGATGAAACAGCAGGTCCGAACCTGCTCGTGATCGAGATCGGTCCGCATGAGGGGCTTACGCTGCAGTTGAATAGTAAAGATCCTGTGCATGCGAACAAGTTCGAGCCTGTCCAAGTGAACTGCTTCTCGAATGCGCAAGATATGCCGGAGGCTTATGAGAATTTGATCCATGACGCGATGCGCGGGGACGGAACATTCTTCGCCCATTGGGATGAGGTTGAATTATCTTGGGCTTGGGTGCAGCCAATCCTCGATGCATTCGCAGCGAATGAGGTTCCACTTCATACGTATGAAGCGGGTTCGAATGGGCCAGAAGCAGCACATCAACTGCTGGGTGAAGACCAGTGGTGGCTCGATAAGCCGCTCAGAGAACGAGTGCTTACTGAAGTGTAATTTTCATAACTCGCCGGACATCTAGAATTAATATACACACCATTGGAGGGGTAGCATATGAAAGTCGGATTAGTAGGTCTTGGGAAAATGGGGTTGAACCTAGGGCAAAATTTATTGGATCACCAGCACGAGGTCGTTGCATTTGATTTGAATACACAAGCGGTAGAAGAGATGAAATCCTACGGAGCAACGGGTGTCTCGTCGCTGCAAGAGATGGTTCATTCACTTGATACACCGCGCATTGTATGGATTATGGTTCCGCATCAGGTTGTGGATGCTGTCATTGAGGAGATCACGCCGTTGTTATCGCAAGGGGATATTGTCATTGAAGCGGGGAATTCGCATTACAAAGAATCGATTCGCCGTTACAATCAGTTGCAGCCATTTGGCGTGAGCTTTATGGATGTGGGTACCTCGGGCGGAATGGAAGGCGCTCGTCACGGGGCATGTTATATGGTTGGCGGCGATGCAGAGGCATGGGCCGTTGTTGAACCGATTTTCCGTGATACTGCCGTGGATAAAGGATATCTGTATGCAGGTAAGTCAGGCAGCGGACATTTTCTGAAAATGGTGCATAACGGCATCGAATACGGGATGATGGCTGCCATTGGCGAAGGGTTCGAAGTGCTTGAGAAGTCTGATTTTGATTTCGATTATGAGCAGGTTGCCCGCGTATGGAATAACGGATCCGTTATTCGTTCGTGGTTGATCGAACTGATGGAGCGTGCTTTCTCGAAGGATGCGAATCTGGATGAGATCAAGGGCATTATGCACTCTTCCGGGGAAGGCAAGTGGACGGTCGAGACAGCATTCGAACTACAGACGGCTACGCCTGTCATTGCCATGTCCCTGCTTATGCGTTATCGCTCGTTAGATCAGGATACGTTCACAGGCAAGGTTGTCGCAGCGCTTCGCAACGAATTCGGGGGACATGCTGTCGAGAAGCAGTAATTGGTTTATAATAGTAAGGGTAATGCACCAATCTTATCAAATCATAAACGGAGGTAAGTGGCATGAAATTTTTTATCGATACAGCGAATGTAGTGGATATTCAGAAGGCGTACAAACTCGGTGTTCTCTCTGGTGTTACAACGAATCCATCTCTGGTTGCCAAAGAAGGCGTTAAATTCGAAGATCGTATTGAAGAAATTCTTAAGCTCGTACCTGAAGTTGAATCTGTATCAGCAGAAGTATCGCCTGATGCTGTAACTGCGGAAGAGATGATCGCTGAAGCGAATGAACTGATTAAGATCAATGGTGGCGATAAAAACATTACAATTAAGCTTCCAATGACCCTTGCAGGTCTAGAAGCTTGCCGTTACCTAACCAAAAAAGGCGTGAAGACGAACGTTACGTTGATTTTCACAGTGAACCAAGCGCTTCTTGCAGCTCGTGCAGGTGCGACGTATGTGTCGCCGTTCTTAGGCCGTCTTGATGATATCTCAGAAGATGGCGTGCTGCTTGTCTCGAAAATTGCGGAGTTGTTCCGTATTCATAACCTGGATGCGCAAATTATTGCCGCTTCGGTCCGTCACCCGGATCACGTAACTCGCGTAGCGATGGCAGGGGCGCACATTGCGACAATCCCTTATGGGGTAATCGAGCAGTTGACGAAGCATCCATTAACGGATCAAGGGATGGAGAAATTCGCTGCAGACTGGGCAAAAGCACCGAAGAATTAAGGGTTTGAGGTAAGAGAGGGGAAACTATGTCGAATAAGAAGACCGGCCATGTTCTGAAGTTCGAGGATGGTCAATATTATATCGAAGTGGAGCCTTATGTCACGCCGAATCTGGACGAGGCAGAGATCTATTTCAAATATTTTGACCTCATGGAGGCGCAAGCTAGAGCGATACGTCATACCGGACATCCGGTTCAAATGACTAAGATTTCCTTCCGCATCGCTGACATCACTGTACTATAGACAAAGACGAGGGATCCGCTGCTTATGGCGGATTCCGTTCGTTTTAGCATGGTAGCGAGAGGGGGAAATGGCACCATGGGGAAGTCAACAAGGCTACAGTCGGCATTATTGCTAATATTTTTAATTACGGTATGGGGGATTAATTGGCCCCTTACGAAGATCGCCCTTGAGCATACACCGCCTGTGTTATTCTCCGGACTTCGAACATTGCTCGGCGGGATTTTCTTGCTGATTGTCGCATTGCCAAGATACCGCAAGCTCAAATTCCGCGAGACGTGGAAGATTTATTTGTTCGCCGCGTTGGTGAATGTCATTCTGTACTACGGACTACAGACGATTGGACTGAATTATCTGCCGGCAGGGCTGTTCTCGGCGATCGTGTTCCTCCAACCCGTTCTTGTCGGCGTATTCTCCTGGTTATGGTTAGGTGAATCGATGTATGGGTTGAAGCTCATAGGTCTTATTCTTGGATTCGCAGGGGTCGGCGTGATTAGTATGGGCGGGTTCAGCGGTGATCTTTCTGTTACAGGGATCTTGTTAGCCCTTGGCTCGGCACTGAGTTGGGCGCTAGGTACGATCTTCGTGAAGAAAGTAGCACCGATCGTCGATTCGATATGGCTTGTCACTCTGCAGCTCATCATTGGCGGTTTCGTGATGACTGTGGGCGGATCACAGTTCGAAAGCTGGGCGGATATCGACTGGAACTGGACCTTTGTTTTATGTTTGTTATTTATAGCGATCTTCGTCATTGCGGTAGGGTGGATCGTGTTCTATTATCTGATCGATACGGGTGAGGCAGGGAAAGTGGCGTCGTTTACTTTTCTAATCCCGCTAGTGGCGATTCTAATTGGAACGGTATTCTTGAATGAACCCTTTACCCTATCACTGCTTGTTGGGCTTGTGCTCATTCTCGTCAGTATTTATTTCGTGAATAGACCGCGGCAGAGCGTGATGAAAATCACTTGAAATATTTCGTGAACGTGTATAATCTTAATTATAAGTTTTCAAATAATAAAAATTTAAATGAATAAGGATCTTCGGGGTAGGGTGCAATTCCCAACCGGCGGTGATGTTCCTCGTAGAACGCAGCCCGCGACTCCTCATGCTGAACTTGGCGTGGGGACTGACTTGGTGAGAATCCAAGGCCGACGGTAAAGTCCGGATGGTAGAAGATCATCAAAAAAGCGTGCTGGAGTAGCGCTATATTCCTGCATGTTTATTTGATCAGCCCCGTTTGCGTACATGGTTGTGCGCTTGCGGGGCTATTATGATTTTCGGGGCCTCCGCAAAGTACCTGAATCAGCTTCAAGTCAAGTCACTACTTTGTGGGGTTTCCTTACCGCTTCGTTCCTGTATTCAGAAGAGGAGTTCACTATGAATGCTACAGAATTATCCGTTCCACGTACTTCACGATTCAATGCTGGATTCTGGCTCGTCGTGCTCGGCGCTGCGCTATGGGGTGTTGATCCACTCTTCCGCGTCATCCTGCTTAAATGGCTGACGTCCACGCAAATTGTATTGCTCGAGCATATTATTCTGTTCTTCGTTGCTGCGCCAGTCTTATGGCGGCATCGGACGGAACTGCAGGGGATTGGATGGCGTCGTGTCTTCGCTCTCTTATTCGTGTCTTGGGGCGGGTCCGCGATCGCGACGATCCTGTTCACCCAGGGGCTTATGCATGGAGACCTGAATGCCGTGCTATTACTGCAGAAGCTGCAGCCATTGTTCGCGATTGTTTTGGCTAGAGTGATTCTGAAGGAAGTATTGCCGAAATACTTTGGATTCCTATTCATTCTTGCTTTGTTAGGTACGTATTTATTGACGTTCGGATGGACCTTGCCGTTCGGGCATGTGAATGATTTTGTTCAGGTTGGAAGTCTCTTGTCGCTTGGGGCTGCTGCGTTATGGGGAGGTTCCACGGTGATGGGGAGCTATCTGCTACGAACAATGAAATATGAGACGGTTACCTCGCTTCGTTTCGCATTAGCACTACCGCTGCTCATTATCGTTACGCTATCTGAGGGACAGAGCTGGAACCTGTCGATCGGAACGCTTGATGCATCACTCGTCTTCATTAATCTATTATTGCAGGCTTTATTGCCTGGTTTGCTAAGTTTGCTGCTCTATTATAAAGGATTGGGTACGACGAAAGCTTCCTATGCAACACTCGCAGAACTTAGCTTTCCGATGGTAGGGGTATTGATCAACTGGATCGTGTTCCAACAAGTCGTGACTTGGACGCAGCTGCTTGGATTTGTGTTCATTTGGTTCACGCTGTTCTATATTTCCCGCCAGAAGCAAGAAGTGGCTCCAAGTCAGACGTTGCAATCCGCGCAGGCCTAGGTTACTAAGGGGCATTCTGGGATGTTGACAATGGAGAGCATTACCACTATACTTCAATTAAGTTAGTTAATAACTTAAATTATGTGTGTGGAAGTGAGGGAAGTACCCATGGTTATTCAGAGCCTTTCCAGAATCAATGCACTTGCTAGAAAAGAGAAACAATTTGCGTTGGCACCAGAGGAGAAGGAAGAACAACAACGTCTTCGTCAATCCTACTTGAGCGAGATTCGCGGCTCCATGGAGAAGATCGTCGTTAGCACGACGGTGATGGACCCATTGGGAAATGATGTCACGCCGAATAAAGTCAAAGCGCTGCAAGATCGCTATCATATTTCATAGCTCATTCATGGTATAAGAATGGAAGCTCGTGCATTGTGCACGGGCTTTTTTGATTATAGCCTCATTGTGTGGAGATTTGGAAAACGAGATTCTTCTATAGAAGAGTCAGGCAATAAGTCGACTGCCGTTGATGGAGTATGTTCAAGTCATTACTGTGAAGGTCGACGCGTCGAATGGTTCTATCATGTACAGGGAGTCGCCCTTGTCCGAAGGCAATGGACCAGATCTCGACGGGAGTCTTGAATGTCTGCAAATAATCGATAAGATGCTGGACTCGCGTGGAGGAGTCAAATACCCCTTCAAGCCAATAGATGAAGGCTAACCGTATGTAATGTTCTAGATCATAGGGTGGATTGGTGCACGGGGAAATACGAAGACCACTTAGCGTATGCCCATCTTCGCCATACAATATTTCTATATCATCACTCAAATGGGCGAGTGAAGCTGGAAAGTTAGGTTTGTTCCTTATATCTTTAATTTTGACTTTCTTTATATCTGTTAAATCAATTTCGGGTATCGGATGACGGGATGCGATGAATGTGAATTGGCTCATGAATCGTCTCCTTGCTTAGAGTTAGCTCTATTATATGTCCAATAGATTTTACTAGAAAAGCGCGGATTTTGATGTAATATTTTACCTCTTGCTATAAACGTGAAATGCATGGTATATTCTTATTCCGGCCGCTACGAGAGTAGCAGACGGGACGCAAGAGAAAAGAACTTCTCGAAAAAAACTTAAAAAAATATCTTGCATTATGAAATCAAACATGATATATTATAAAAGTTGCTGCTGAGAACAACAGCGACAACGAGAAAGACATTGATCTTTGAAAACTGAACAACGAATGATTGAAAGAATAACGAGAACTTCGGTTCTCGCAAGCAAGTCAGTTTCAAAATGAGCAAGTCAAACACTTTATTGGAGAGTTTGATCCTGGCTCAGGACGAACGCTGGCG
>NZ_JBYTDT010000026.1:0-60216 GCF_058791655.1 Paenibacillus sp. EB106-05-06-XG162 | reverse complement strand
CGCCGATGGTACTTGGACCGCAGGGTCCTGGGAGAGTAGGACGATGCCAAGCAGCTAAAGACCACTTTTGAGATTCAGTTCTCGAAGGTGGTCTTTTTTATGTTGATAACTTCTAATTAGTGTAGCCATTATCAACAGCTTAGTGATCCAAAAATATGCGAAAGTATTTATCCACAGTGTGGATAGATGTTAATTAATGCTTGATCGACATAATATACATATTTTCAACAGGATCATCCACGGAATCATACACACCATCCACAAACTCATCCACATGATTAACAAATCATACTCAACTTTATGTATAACTTTATTTTAAAAACAAAATTATCCCCAGCTTTGATAGGATGACGAAAATCCCAAGGATTTGAATTGAAAACAAGGTACAGATGAGGTATGGAATGATATATTATGTCAAAGGTAAGCGTAAAGGGTATATTTCTTATAAGAAATGCAACAATAATAAGAGGGAAGAGATGTTGAAAGTGTGTGGGAAAAGTGATATCATGTTTATAAAGTCAAAGAAAGTCAAGGTCAACTAAACGTCAATGTTTTGACCTTTACATTTCACCATGGAGGATGAATCAATGCGTAATATCTCTGATATTATAGAACAATATCTGAAGAGTATTCTGCATGAGAGTCCGGGCAGTATGATTGAAATTCAACGCAATGAATTAGCCGATCAATTCTCATGTGTCCCGTCACAGATCAATTATGTGATCAGCACGCGATTCACCCTCGAAAAGGGATATGTTGTAGAGAGTAAACGCGGAGGCGGCGGGTATATACGGATTCAACGAATTCAATTGCCTGCGGAACAGGCGATTCAAGAGCATCTACGGCACACCATCGGTGACCGCATCGAACAAGGGGCCGCGGAGGGGCTGATCTATCAATTAGAAGAAGCCCGTATGATTACAAGGCGTGAAGCGAATCTGCTTCGTGCTGCAGTAAATCGCGATGTGCTCGTGATCAAGCTTCCGCTCCGTGACGAACTCAGGGCGAGCCTGCTTCGCGCGATGCTGTTATCTTTGCTGATGCATAAGAAGTAGTAAGTTAGATCGAAGGAGGTCCTTTACATGGTCTGTCAAGAATGCGGTAAGAAGCCTGCGACATTGCATTTCACGAAAATCGTGAATGGTGAGAAAACGGAATTTCATATTTGTGAATCTTGTGCCCGTGAGAAAGGCGAATTGATTCCGGGAACAGCGAATGGGTTCTCTATTCATAGCTTATTATCGGGATTGCTCGATTTTGATCCGACAGGTAAAGGCAGTTCAACGAGTACCAAAGCACAGACGATTCGTTGTGATGAATGTGGATTAACTTATTCACAATTCAGCAAGATAGGACGATTCGGATGTAGTTCATGTTATAAGCATTTTGAGGATCGTCTCGACCCGTTATTCAAAAGAGTTCACGGCAATACCAAACACATCGGCAAAATTCCTAAACGTCGCGGAGGCTCAATTCAAAACAAACGAGAGCTTGAGGAATTAAAGAAGCAGTTGCAATACCGCATCATTCACGAAGAGTTTGAAGATGCTGCTCAAATCCGTGATCAAATACGGGAGCTGGAAAAACGAATATCTGCAGGATAACATGTCATAGTGCAGTGGAGGGATGTTGGATGGAAGCTCATAAATTCACAGAGAAGGCATTAAGCGAATGGATGCGTGGGAGAGGCCCAGACTCAGACATCGTTATTAGCAGCCGCGTTCGGATTGCGCGTAACTTGGATAACCTTCCATTCCCGATGCTGGCAACAAATCAGCAGTCCAAAGAAATTCTGGAACGATTAAGCCAAGTGGTGCAGGTCAAAGGAATGAAGGAAATCGGTAACTTCTCCGAAGTATTATTAGCCGATATGAGTGAGCTCGATAAACGTGTATTGGTTGAGAAACATCTGATTAGTCCGAATTTGGCGAATGAATCCCGTAATGGGGCTGTTATTATTAGCGATAATGAAGCAGCTAGCATTATGATAAATGAAGAAGATCATCTTCGTATACAATGTCTTTACCCTGGCTTTCAATTAGAAGAAGCTTGGGACCTCGCTAGCAGGATTGACGATGTTTTTGAAGAACAAGTAGATTATGCATTTGATGAGGCACGCGGATATTTGACCAGCTGTCCTACAAATGTAGGTACTGGAATTCGGGCATCGGTGATGATTCATCTGCCTGCTCTCGTCTTAACGCAACAAATGAATCGATTGCTGCCGGCAATTACACAGGTAGGTCTAGCCGTTCGAGGTATCTATGGTGAAGGTAGTGAATCGATCGGGAACTTGTTCCAGATATCGAATCAGATCACCTTGGGTCAATCCGAGAAGGAAATCATCGATAATTTGCATAGTGTGGCAAGACAAATCATTGAACATGAGAAAGCGGCGCGGGAGAAGATTATGCTTGAATCCCCGATTCGCATTAAAGACCGTATCCGGAGATCCTTCGGCATCCTAACGCATGCGGAAGTGATGGATTCGAAAGAGGCATCGCAACGGCTATCCGATGTTCGGCTTGGCCTAGATCTCGGTCTAATCGATCATGTTTCATCCGATGTATTGAATGAACTGATTGTGATGTCCCAGACCGGGTTTCTACAGCAAGTATACGGTCGCAAGTTAAATACAGAAGAAAGAGATATTTATCGCGCGGCATTAATTCGCGATAAGCTTTCTAAATCATAAATTCTAGTTATAATTAGTTTAAGCGGAGGTGTATAGATATGATGTTTGGAAGATTTACAGAGCGAGCACAGAAAGTATTGGCATTAGCGCAAGAAGAAGCCGTGCGTCTAGGTCACAACAATATTGGTACGGAGCATATTCTTCTTGGACTGATTCGTGAAGGAGAAGGCATTGCAGCCAAAGCCTTGATTGCGCTTGGACTGGGACTTGAGAAGATTCAAGACGAAGTCGAATCTTTGATCGGTCGTGGACAGGAGCAACCAACGAATATTGCTTATACGCCTCGTGCGAAGAAAGTCATTGAACTGTCCATGGACGAAGCACGTAAGTTGGGTCATACGTATGTAGGCACGGAACATATCCTTCTTGGATTGATTCGCGAAGGCGAAGGTGTGGCAGCACGTGTACTCAATAATCTAGGCATTAGCTTAAATAAGGCGCGTCAGCAAGTGTTGCAGCTCCTAGGCAGCAGCGAAGCTGTATCGAGTCATCATGGAACACCTGCGAATGTCAGCACACCGACGCTCGATTCACTCGCGCGGGATTTAACGGCATTTGCGAAAGACGGGAACTTAGATCCTGTCATTGGCCGCAGTAATGAAATTGAACGCGTGATTCAAGTCTTGAGCCGTAGAACGAAGAACAATCCGGTTCTTATCGGGGAGCCAGGGGTTGGTAAGACGGCGATTGCAGAAGGACTTGCACAACGTATTATCCAGAACGAAATTCCTGAGACGCTGCGTGATAAGCGTGTTATGACCTTGGATATGGGCTCCGTCGTAGCCGGTACCAAATATCGCGGGGAATTCGAAGATCGTCTGAAGAAGATCATGGACGAAATTCGCCAAGCAGGGAATATCATTCTATTCATAGATGAACTTCATACCTTAATCGGTGCAGGCGGAGCAGAAGGCGCTATTGACGCATCGAATATTCTCAAACCTTCTCTAGCACGGGGTGAGCTGCAATGTATCGGTGCGACGACACTCGATGAATACCGTAAGTACATTGAGAAAGATGCTGCACTAGAACGTCGATTCCAGCCGATTACGGTAGATCAGCCTTCACCAGAGGAAGCGATCCAAATCTTGCATGGACTGCGTGACCGTTACGAAGCCCACCACCGGGTGAAAATTACAGATGAAGCCATTGAAGCAGCGGTGAAATTGTCAGACCGTTACATCACGGATCGGTTCTTACCGGACAAAGCGATTGATTTGATCGATGAAGCAGGTTCGAAGGTAAGGCTGAATTCGTATACGGTACCGCCGAATTTGAAGCAGCTCGAGAATCGTCTTGAAGATATTCGTAAAGAAAAAGATGCAGCTGTACAGAGCCAAGAGTTCGAGAAAGCAGCGGCACTTCGCGATACAGAGCAGAAGATGCGGGAAGAGCTGGATCTGACGAAGAATCAGTGGAAAGAAAAGCAAGGACGCACCGATTCGGAAGTTACGCCAGATGATATTGCGCAGATCGTAGCGAGCTGGACGGGAATTCCGGTTCGTAAGTTAGCTGAAGAAGAGACCGAGCGTTTGCTCAAGATGGAATCCATTCTTCATGAGCGTGTCATCGGTCAAGAAGAAGCGGTTAAGGCTGTCAGCCGTGCGGTACGTCGTGCACGTGCAGGTCTGAAGGATCCGAAACGTCCAATGGGCTCATTCATCTTCTTAGGTCCTACTGGGGTCGGTAAAACAGAATTAGCACGTGCCCTAGCGGAGTCCCTATTCGGTGATGAGAATGCAGTCATTCGGATCGATATGTCCGAGTATATGGAGAAACATTCGACATCACGTCTGGTTGGAGCGCCTCCAGGATATGTTGGTTATGAAGAGGGCGGTCAATTAACGGAGAAAGTTAGACGCAAGCCATATTCGGTTGTGTTGCTCGATGAAATTGAGAAAGCGCACCCTGAAGTGTTTAACATCTTGCTTCAGGTACTGGAGGATGGACGTCTTACAGATTCTAAAGGCCGTGTCGTAGATTTCCGTAATACGTTGATCATTCTGACTTCGAACGTCGGTGCAGAGGCAATCAAGCGTAATTCTACCCTTGGCTTCACCGCATCGAATGACTCCGGCAAAGATTATAACAACATGAAGGATAAAGTGATGGGCGAGCTGAAGAAGAGCTTCCGTCCAGAGTTCTTGAACCGGATTGATGAGATCATTGTTTTCCATTCGCTCAGTGAAGAGAATATTGCACAGATCGTGTCTCTCATGGCGGAAGATCTTCGTCATCGACTGAAGGAACAAGAAGTCGACTTCACGTTGACGGACAAAGCGAAAGCTTTCCTCGCGAAGGAAGGGTTTGATCCCGCTTACGGTGCACGTCCGTTGCGTCGTGCGATTCAGAAACATATTGAAGATCGTCTCTCGGAAGAGCTCTTAATGGGTAAAATTTCGAAGGGTGACAGCTTAACTATTGATGAGCAGGAAGGCAATTTGGTCGTTCTGCATCACTAAAATAACCTTTTTCGTACGTATTCTACGAATATTGAACCCGGAACCTATAAGGTTTCGGGTTTTCCTTTTCTCCCATGATTAAAAATGGTAAAATTGAAAGAAGTACGAAATTTGCGAAAACAGTCATTTTTCGCCAAAGATGAATGTTAGTTAGGAGAGCGAAATGGCGAAAGTCAAAACAAAATTTTATTGTACCGAATGCGGTCACGAGACAGCGAAATGGTTCGGCAAATGTCCTGGTTGCATGAGCTGGAATACGATGGTCGAAGAGACCCAGACAGTAGTCAAGACGCAAGGGATGCAATCGCCCATTTTTCATACGAAAGAAAAAGCCCAATCCATCATACATATAGAGAGTGGTAAAGAACCTCGCATTCAGACACACATCACTGAGCTTAATCGTGTTCTGGGCGGCGGATTTGTTCCTGGATCATTAATCCTAGTAGGCGGTGATCCCGGCATTGGGAAATCCACGCTGCTGCTGCAGACGTCACATGCGCTTACAATAGCGGGGCTCAAGGTGCTCTATGTATCGGGCGAGGAATCGGTTCGCCAGACAAGACTGCGTGCCGATCGATTAAATGCATTGTCTGAGTCACTATTCGTGTTATGTGAGACGAATCTCGAGCAGATAGAGGAAGCTATCGATGAGATCCAGCCTGATTTCCTCGTCATAGACTCGATTCAGACAGTATACCAACCCTCTGTAGCTTCGGCACCTGGTAGTGTCTCGCAAGTTCGTGAATGTACAGCGCATTTTATGCGTATTGCTAAGGTCAAGGGAATTGCGACCGTGCTCGTGGGGCATGTCACCAAGGAAGGAGCGATCGCAGGGCCACGTTTATTGGAACATATGGTGGATTGTGTATTGTATTTCGAAGGGGAGCGGCATCATACATACCGATTGCTGCGTGCGGTGAAGAACCGATTCGGTTCGACCAATGAAATTGGCATTTTCGAGATGCAAGAAACAGGGCTTGAGGAAGTATCTAACCCATCGGAGTTGTTCTTATCAGAACGGCCTCTCGGGGTCGCGGGATCGACTGTTGTAGCTAGTGTGGAAGGAACTCGTCCAGTTCTTGTTGAACTCCAAGCTTTGGTAGCTTCGACGAATTTCCCGTCGCCACGGCGAATGTCGACAGGTGTCGATCACCAGCGAATGTCGCTTATTATTGCGGTGCTGGAGAAACGAATGGGCATGTTCTTGCAGAATCAGGATGCTTATTTGAATGTTGCGGGTGGCGTTAAGCTCGATGAGCCTGCAGTTGACCTTGCGATTGCCGTGAGTATTGCGTCAAGTTTCAAGGATGCACCAACACAGCCGTACGATGTATTTTTCGGTGAAATTGGACTAACAGGGGAAGTGCGAGCCGTATCACGTGTGGAACAACGGGTCAAAGAGGCACACAAGCTTGGCTTCAAGCGTGTGATTATGCCTGAGAAAAGTATAAAGGGGTGGAAAGCGCCCAAGGGGATCGAAATTATCGGTGTTAACACCGTAGCGGAAGCGCTAAGAGCTGCATTAGGTTAGGGGGCATAATAGAGAATGAAAGAAACGGTTCAACAAGATAATGTAAATGATCTTCTTCGATTGGTAGCGCCAGGGACACCGTTTCGGGATGGGCTGGAGAATGTCCTTCGCGCGAAAACCGGGGGATTAATCGTTGTTGGATACAGTCCGGAAGTGATGGAAGTCGTAGATGGAGGATTCTCCATTAACTGTGATTTCTCGCCGAACTATCTGTACGAGCTTGCGAAGATGGATGGTGCGATCATTTTAAGTGAAGACTTAAAAAGAATCCTCTATGCCAATACGCAGCTTATCCCGGATTCATCGATATCCTCCATTGAGACAGGGATTAGACATCGTACAGCGGAGCGGGTGGCTAAGCAGACGGGAAAGCTCGTCGTGTCCATATCCCAACGGCGTAATGTGATTACCCTATATCAAGGGAACTTACGTTATTCCCTCAAAGAAATTGGCGTCATCTTAACGAAAGCGAATCAAGCGATCCAGACGTTGGAGCGGTACAAAGTAGTGCTGAATCAAGCGCTGACGAACCTGACAGCCTCTGAATTTGAAGAGCTGGTTACATTGCAGGAAGTTGTGCATGTCGTACAGCGGTTCGAAATGGCGCTTCGAATCAAGCAGGAGATTAAACGATACATTCACGAGTTAGGCAATGAGGGCCGTTTGATTAGTATGCAGATGGAAGAATTGGTGGGTAATACCGAGGAAGATGCAAGGCTGTTGATCAAAGACTATGCGAAGGATATATCCGAGGAGAAGCTGAAGGAAATCTTCGTATGTCTTAAGAAGTGCAGCTCAGATGAACTGCTTGATGCACATTTTATTATTCGATTATTAGGGTACCAATCTTCGAACTTGATGACGGAAGAATCGGTTGCGCCACGCGGTTATCGCGTCCTGAGTAAAATTCCGCGCTTGCCGAATGTCATCATAAACAACTTGGTTCAGCGGTTCTACCAGCTGCCGCATGTAACCATGGCGACGATCGAAGAATTGGATGAAGTGGATGGAATTGGTGAAGTGCGTGCCCGTACGATTAAGGAAGGTCTTAAGCGTATCCAAGAACAGGTGTTTATTGACAGACAAATATAAATTGTCATACAATCAATGAATGACACTGGGGCATAGTAAATATGAGGTGAGTCTATGATAACAAAATCGATTCCGAACTTGTTTACGATTAGTAACTTGGTTCTCGGAATTATTTCCATCATATTAGTCTTTAACGGTGAGAATGATTATGCCGCTATTATGGTGATTATTGCTATGCTAATGGATGGGCTTGACGGCCATTTCGCTCGTGCACTCAATGTGCAGAGTGATTTCGGGAAAGAGCTTGATTCCCTGTCTGATGTAATATCTTTTGGTGTAGCTCCAGCTTTTATTATGTATGTGACTGCGTTTACGCATTTGAACCCGTTGCTCGCATGGTCGGTAACGGCAATATTTCCGATTTGTGGTGCACTACGTCTTGCAAGGTTTAACGTTATATCGGGTACGCCAGGCTATTTCATCGGGCTTCCGATTCCGGCAGCGGGTGGCGTTCTATGTACATTAGCGTTGTTCCATGCAGATCTTGCTACACCTTATCTTGTGATTAGTTCGTTATTGCTGTCGTATCTGATGGTTAGCCGTGTGAAATATCCGAACTTCAAGAAGGTTGGAATCCCTAAGAAGGCACTCTGGATCGCTCCGATCGTTATTATTATAGCTTTATTTCTTGCCCTTAGGTTCCCGGCACAGACGCCGAAATTGATTCTTATCCCGCTCGCATTCTATGCGTTGTATGGCTTAAAAAAAAACGTTGAGTTGGTATTCACCAAGCGACGTAAAAACAAGCGTGCAGCCTCCAAGGCAGAAGAGGCTTCGCGTTCTGATCAACTAAATAGCTGATTTACTCAAATAAAAAGCATTTATTTCGTTCTCCAAGGAGATCTGAAATAAATGCTTTTTTTTTATATCAGTCTGATGGGACTACGATAAATTGAAAAATCCGAGCGTGGAGCATTTCTTGGACTCACTCTGTACGACATCATTCATTTTCACATCAAGTAAGTTACATAATGCCGACATGTAGAATAAGTTCCTACCGAGTTCGGCGGTAACCACTTCTCTGCAATTCTCGCAGAGTTGGCCGTTCAAATGGCTTGAAAGCTGATGATTGGTCTGCGTTATTTCCTCCGGATAAGATTGCTTGCTTGCATTCAGTTCGATACATCCGCATTCCGTAACCGCTTTCACGACAGAACGATTAACCGATGCGTTGGACTGGCCATATTTCGAGAGAACATCCAAGAGACTGCGGTGACGTAGTAACAATTCGGAGACCTGCTCCTGAAACGCTTGTAAAGTCGACTCACTCATGTGTATACACCTCGATTTATTAGTATTCTTGATTACAATCTTAAATGTCGAATCCGAATTTAACTCAATTATAAGTGAATGAATTACCAGTTATCAATGAAAAAAGTTCTATCTGTAAAGATTAGCTTGGATGAATTTGGACCATAATTGTAAAGGAGGTGAATCTTATGTTAAAAAAAGGAATACAAACCCTATGGTTGTTGTTAGGGGCTTGGGTTGGATTTGTGGTGTACTCACTCGCAGGAATCCAGACGACAGATTGGCTGCAATCGTTGTTCGGTGATGCAAGTGCACTGGTTGGAACTGTGTTATTTATGGGTATCAGTATGACGGTATTTTTGGTCTTATTTTCACTAGGTGGGGATTCGGTCTTGAGCCGGGTTCGGACTGGACTTGATAAGGTAACAAGCCTTCCTTTTGAACACGTATTTGCTGCATTTCTTGGACTTGTTGGTGGATTAGGTGTGGCTTACCTGTTAGAGCCGATCGTAGAATCGCTTGGTAATGTAATGAGCATTGTTCTGACATTGGCCTGTGGTGCTGCAGGGTTATGGCTAGGACTGCAACGGAGAGAAGAGCTTGTAGCAATTATCACCCGAGGAAGAGGCGGCAGTGGAGAAAGTCGGCCTGATCGTGGGAATGAGGAACATAAGATTCTGGATACCAGCGTCATTATTGACGGACGGATTGCAGACATTTGCAAGACAGGCTTTATTGAGGGCACCATTGTTATCCCAGAATTCGTACTCGAGGAACTTCAGCATATCGCCGATTCGTCGGACCTGTTGAAGCGGAATCGGGGGCGTAGAGGGCTGGATATTCTGAACAAAATTCAGAAAGAGCTTGAAGTAAAAGTGCTGATCTACGAAGGCGATTTTGATGAAATCTCCGAGGTGGATAGCAAGCTTGTGAAGCTGGCCAAAGTTCTCCAGGGTAAAGTGGTTACGAATGATTTCAATTTGAACAAAGTGTGTGAACTGCAAGGGGTATCCGTACTTAATATTAATGATTTGGCTAACGCTGTGAAGCCGGTTGTATTGCCTGGTGAAGAAATTATCGTTCAAGTGATCAAAGATGGTAAGGAGCACGGTCAAGGCGTAGCTTACTTAGATGATGGCACGATGATCGTTGTCGAGGGTGGACGAGAGTATATAGGGACGACGATGGAAGTGCTCGTGACAAGTGTGCTGCAGACTTCTGCAGGCCGGATGATCTTCGCAAAGCCGAAATTGTTGGAAAAAGCCCAATAATATACCTCACAAAGTTAGGATTTGGCTTCGAACCTGGTTAAAAAAAGGGTTGTTGATCGCATGTGTCGAATCTATAAGGTAGATCAAACTATGCGAGATAGCAAGGCAGGGATATACATGAACAATCGAGTTGGCGCAGTCATCGTCGCTGCGGGGAAAGGTTCAAGGATGGGGACACCGGAGAGCAAGCAATATTTGCTGCTGGAAGGGAAACCGATTCTTGTCCATACGCTGCTGCAATTCGAACAGATGACACTGATCGATGAGATTGTACTCGTCGTCGGCGCGCAGGATGTTGAACGTTGTACAGAGTGGATTAAGACCTATGGTCTTCAGAAAATAACAAAAATCGTCGCAGGTGGAGCGGAGCGTCAATTTTCGGTCTATCAAGGGCTGCTCGCTCTGAATGCCGATTGGGTCTTTATCCATGATGGGGTTCGTCCTTTTGTGACGGAGGAGCGGGTTCGCGCTTGTTATGAGGCAGCGGTGCGTCATGGGGCAGCCGTCCTTGCTGTACAGGTGAAGGATACGATCAAACAGGTGAATGAAGCAGGTCGAATCGAACATACGCCAGACCGCCGCAGCTTGTGGGCTATCCAGACCCCACAGGCTTTTCGCTATGCGGTTGTGGTTAGAGCGCATGAAGAGGCGCAGCGGGAGCAGTTCGTCGGGACCGATGATTCTATGTTGGTCGAGCGACTAGGATTGCCCGTGTATGTCGTTGAAGGGGATTATACGAATATCAAAATTACGACGCCAGACGACCTGGTATCGGCAGAGTTCTGGTTACAGCAAATGAGGGAGGAACAGCAATGATTCGAGTTGGACAAGGCTTTGATGTACATCAACTGGTAGAGGGAAGACCGTGCATTATCGGGGGGATTACGATTCCATATGAGAAAGGGCTTCTAGGGCATTCAGATGCGGATGTGCTGCTTCATGCCATTAGTGATGCCATTCTTGGCGCACTCGGTCTTGGGGATATTGGCAAGCATTTTCCGGATACAGATGAACGGTTCAAGGATGCCGATAGCGTGAAGCTGCTGGAGGAAATCTGGGTGATGGCCAAAGATGCTGGGTATGGACTGGGTAATCTAGACTGCACGATTATTGCGCAGAAGCCGAAGATGCTTCCTTATATCCCGCAAATGCAGGAACGGATTGCTCAGGTGCTGGAAGCGGATGTAACGAAAATCAATGTGAAGGCAACGACGACAGAACAGCTTGGCTTTACGGGGCGCGGCGAAGGAATTGCAGCCCAGTCGGTTGTCTGCCTCATTCAGAATGTGCTATGATTAAGGGTATTTAAAGGCGATGCAGTCGCAATTCTCCGCATGGAAAAGGAGCTAGAGTCCTATGACACAAGAAGTTCGTGTACGTTATGCGCCAAGCCCGACGGGACATTTACATATCGGTAATGCAAGAACGGCGCTATTCAACTATTTGTTCGCACGTCATCATAATGGAAAATTCATTATTCGTATTGAAGACACGGATCTCAAACGGAATATTGAGGGTGGGGAAGAAAGCCAGTTAACCTACCTAAAATGGCTTGGAATCACTTGGGATGAGAGTATTGATGTTGGCGGAGAGTACGGTCCATACCGTCAGACGGAACGTCTTGATATTTATAATCAATATGCCCAGCAGCTGATCGATGGTGGATTTGCATATAAATGTTATTGTACGGAAGAAGAGCTGGAGCAAGAGCGTGAAGAGCAGACAGCTCGCGGAGAAATGCCGCGTTACTCAGGTCGTCATCGGGATTTAACGGATGAACAACGCGCTGCGTTCGAAGCAGAGGGCCGTGTACCGAGCATCCGCTTCCGTGTACCTGAAGGTAGAACCTTTAGCTTCGATGATATGGTCAAAGGTTCGATTTCATTCGAATCCGATGTGTCCGGTGATTTCGTAATTGTGAAGAAAGATGGAATTGCAACATACAATTTCGCTGTTGTTATCGATGATTATCTGATGAAAATTTCACATGTATTGCGCGGAGAGGATCATGTCTCCAATACGCCTCGCCAGTTGATGATCTATGATGCACTTGGCTGGGAACCGCCGATATTTGGTCATATGACATTAATTGTGAATGAGCATCATAAGAAATTAAGCAAGCGTGATGAATCGATCATTCAATTTATCGAACAATATGATCAATTGGGTTACTTGCCGGAAGCGTTATTTAACTTCATCGCACTACTCGGCTGGTCACCTAAAGGCGAAGATGAGATCTTCTCACGTGAGCAATTTATTGAAATCTTTGATGCAGGTCGCTTGTCGAAGAGTCCAGCGGTGTTCGATACGAACAAATTAAGCTGGTTAAATAATCACTATATTAAGAATGCAGAGCCAGCGCGCATCGCTGCGATAGCAATTCCTCATCTACAAAAAGCAGGATTGTTGCCGGCGACGTTGTCCGAGGCAGAACAAGCTTGGGCGAATTCGCTCGTTGCGTTATACCAAGAGCAAATGCGCGCTGCTTCCGATATCGTTGATCTGTCTGCGTTATTCTTCCAAGATGAGATTCAAATGGATGAAGAAGGAGCAGCAGTTCTTGCGGAAGAGCAAGTGCCAGCTGTACTTACGGCATTCCTTGGCAAAGCGGAAGCTTTAACGGAGTTCACGGCAGATTCGCTTAAGACTGCGATCAAGGAAGTGCAGAAAGAAACGGGCACGAAAGGCAAACAATTGTTCATGCCGATTCGTGTGGCGTTAACGGGACAGACGCATGGCCGCGATCTCAACGAGACGATTGCACTTCTCGGACAAAATAAAGTCGTTGCAAGACTTCGTGCATTTTTGGTATAAGACGAGATCCCTCAATTAACAGATTTTCGTCTCTTGTCAGAGTGGCATGTGTTGGATATAATTACAATCAACATCAATCCAATAATTATGTGAATTCAAAAAGTTTGCTTTTCAGCACCGAGAAGGTTGTGTGAACCTGAAGAAGGAAGAACGGAGTTTAGGCAAAACCTAAATGAGTACTGGACTTCGAGGGTGAACGCAAGATTCGATGTCGGATTCGCTTTATGAAATACATCGTGATCAAAAGAAGACTTTTTGAATAACCTCTAAAAGCTATGAGCAGGAAAAGTAAGCTTATATTGTAGGATTTCAGAGAGGGCAATCAAGGCTGTGAGTTGCCTAATCCTATGAAGCTGAAGATGCACCTGGGAGCTGTATTCCCGATCTGCTGTGCAGGGTAGGGGGTATCGTGTCGTCCGCGTTAAGGACGCTAAAGTGAAGCACTTAAGATGATCATGTAGCATCATCTTAGTGCTTAAGCAGAGTGGGACCGCGTTTGTACGTCTCTGCAGCAAGATACCTTGCTGTAGGGGCGTTTTCTATTTTGAGGGGATAGAAGGGGATCAGCATGTTTCAGAGAATGAGGTCGGATATTCAGACGGTGTTTGAGAACGACCCGGCGGCAAGAAGCAAGTTTGAAGTGGTCTTTACTTACTCAGGGTTGCATGCCATTTGGGCGCATCGATTGGCGAATTGGTTATTTAGACACCGGTGGTATAGTGTTGCGCGCGTCATTTCGCAGACGAGTCGATTTTTTACAGGGATCGAGATTCATCCCGGTGCTACACTCGGAGATCGGCTGTTTATTGACCATGGTATGGGGGTCGTCATTGGAGAGACATGTGAGATTGGCAACAATGTGGTGATCTATCAAGGCGTTACACTTGGGGGAACCGGGAAAGAAAAAGGCAAACGTCATCCAACGATCGGCAATAATGTGGTTATTGCGTCAGGAGCGAAAGTCCTCGGATCTTTTCGTGTAGGAGACAATGCGATGATCGGCGCCAATTCGGTCGTGCTTAATGAAGTACCGCCAAACAGCACGGTTGTCGGGATTCCTGGACGTATCGTGAAACAGGATGGGAAGCGGCTCGATCGCTTAAGCCATAATCAAGTATCGGACCCGATTATTGATCAATTCAGACAGATGCAAGAACAAGTCGATCGACTGAAGAAGGAACTCAGCATCGTACAGGAACAACAACAAACGAAAGAGGGCGTGTAAAACATGGCGTTGCACATCTACAACACGATGAATCGAACGAAGGAGCTTTTTGAACCGCTTGAAGCGGGGAAGGTCCGTATGTACACATGCGGTCCTACGGTATATGATTACATTCATGTCGGGAATGCGCGTCCGGTTATTTTCTTCGATGTTGTTCGCCGTTATTTAGAAACGATTGGCTATGAAGTGAATTATGTAACGAATTTTACGGATGTGGATGATAAATTAATTCGTAAAGCAGAACAGTTGGGAACGACTGTGCCAGAAGTGGCAGAGCGTTATATCCAAGCATTCAATGAAGATATTGAAGGCCTTGGTGTGCGCCCGGCAACGATGAACCCGCGCGTAACGGAGAATATTGCAGAGATTGTGGAGTTCATCCAAAAGCTCGTCGATCAGGATTTTGCTTATGCAAGCCAAGGCGATGTCTATTTCCGTACGCAGAAGTTCAAGGACTATGGCAAGCTGTCTCACCAGAATATTGAAGAGCTGCAGTTCGGGATCCGGATTGAGGTTGATGAGCGTAAAGAGAATGCTGAGGACTTCGTCCTTTGGAAAGGCGCCAAACCAGGCGAGATCTATTGGAACAGCCCATGGGGCAACGGACGTCCAGGCTGGCATATCGAGTGTTCAGCAATGGTAAAACGCTATTTGGGGGATACTCTGGATATCCATGGTGGCGGTCAAGATTTGCAGTTCCCGCATCATGAGTGTGAGATTGCACAGTCGGAATCCGTAACCGGCAAATCACTCGCGAACTATTGGATGCATAACGGCTATATCAATATCGATAATGAAAAAATGTCCAAATCACTCGGTAACGGCATTTCGGTCGTCGAGCTTCGTAAAAAATATAAAGCGTCTGTACTGCGGTACTTCATGCTCTCAGGCCACTATCGGAATCCGCTTAATTTCACGGAAGAAGTGATGGCACAAGCAGAGAACAGTGTATCGCGTATTGAGAATGCATATGCGAATTTACAGCACCGCCTACGGTCCGCTGTTGATCCGGGGGAGGCAAGCGAGGAGCTTACCGAGCGGCTTAGCCACATCCGTGAGCAATTCCATGCCAAAATGGATGACGACTTTAATACAGCGGATGCGATTACAGCGTGGTTTGACCTTGTGAGCGAGACGAATCTGGTTTTACAGCGGGCTATCGTGAAAGCCGGCGAATTACAAGCGATTGCGGCGCTGTTCGATCATTTCAATGACGTATTGGGCCTTGTTGAGAACAAGTCGGAAGAACTACTGGATGAAGAGATCGAGAATCTGATTGCGGAGCGGGTTGACGCGCGTAAATCAAAAAATTGGGCGCGTGCGGATGAAATTCGTGACCTCCTAGCCGAGCAGAACATCGTGCTGGAAGATACCCCGCAAGGGATGCGTTGGCGCCGTAAATGAGAGCAGGTGAAGCATGAATTCGAATGAAGAGAAAGAAGCGGACTATTGGTTCAGTTATCCGCCAGCGAAGAAACCGCAGTTGATGAATCCAATCGTACTCGCTTACATCGGCGATGCGATCTATGAGGTCGCGATTCGGCAATATTTAATTTCACAGCCGAATCAGCGGCCGCATCATTTGCACCGGCAGGCAACGCAGTTTGTATCTGCAAAAGCACAGTGCAAATTTCTTGGGGTATGGATGCCGCTGTTAACGGAAGAAGAACAAGATGTTGTGCGTCAGGGACGTAATGCAAAGTCAGGAAGTGTTCCGAAGAATGCGGATGTTCTGGAGTATAGGCATGCGACGGCGTTTGAATGTCTCGTTGGATTTTTGTATTACAACAAACAAATGGATCGGCTGCAATATTTAATTGGACTCGCGATTGAACAGTCACAGCAAGAGAATCCAAAGACATAAAAGCTCGGGAGGCTATCACAATGGAAGAGTTTATTGCCGGGAAGCATTCAGTTATGGAGGCGCTTCGCTCCGGTCGCACAATCAATAAAATATGGATCGCAGATAACGCTCAGAAGCATCTTACGCTGCCGATCCTAGCTGAAGCGAAAAATGCAAAAGTTGTCGTCCAAAATGCGGACAAACGTAAATTGGATCAAATGGTACCGGACGTGCAGCATCAAGGTGTTGTTGCACAAGTGGCAGCTTATGAATATGTAGAGGTTGAGGATATTCTAGCAGCTGCGCAGGAGCGGGGAGAAATGCCTTTTATTCTCATCTTGGATGAGATCGAAGATCCGCATAACCTCGGGTCTATCTTGCGTACGGCCGATTGCACGGGAGTACACGGTGTTATCATTCCGAAACGCCGCTCTGTCGGACTAACTGCAACAGTATCCAAGACATCTGCAGGTGCAGTGGAGTACGTACCTGTTGCGCGGGTGACGAATCTTGCACAGACCATTGATCAGTTGAAGAAGGATGGCGTCTGGGTTATTGGAACGGATGTCGAAGCACAGCAAGAGCTGTTCGACGCGAATCATTTCAATATGCCGATTGCGGTCATCATTGGGAATGAAAGCAAAGGTATGGGGCGTCTGTTAAAGGATAAATGCGATTTTCTCATCAAATTGCCTATGGCTGGACAGATTAATTCCTTGAATGCTTCTGTTGCTGCAGGTGTGTTTATGTACGAGGTTGTGAGACAGCGCAAGCAGCAAGGCTAGACCATGGGGAAGAAGCGAACACCGGACTTGCGGGATGTGATGCTCGTCGACGGTTACAATATGATCGGCTCCTGGCCGGAGCTGGTCACTTTGTCGCGTATCAGTTTGCAAGAAGCAAGGGATCATCTGTTGAATCGATTGGCAGACTATCAAGCTTTTTCTGGAAGACGTGTGATCGTTGTCTTTGATGCTTACCGCGTTCCTGGACTTGGCGGAGTATTCGCTCAGAATCAAATTTCCGTTCATTTCACAAAAGAGAAAGAAACAGCCGATGAATGTATAGAACGCTTCGTGCATGAACTGACACATCGACGGAGACAGATTTATGTTGCCACTTCGGATTCTGTGGAGCAGCATGTCGCTTTTGGCCAGGGTGCCTTAAGAGTGTCTGCAAGAGAGCTATTGATCGAAATTGAGCATAGCAAACGCGAAGTTAAGACGTTTATTGAACGAGACCAACCAAGTAACAAGAGAAATCCATTAGAGAGCAAGATGAGTGCAGATATCCTATCGAAGTTGGAACAAATGCGGCGAGGGAAATGACATTCTTTAATTAGTAAAATAATGAAATAATTGGGTATAAAAGTGATATTTTACTAAGTGTAATAGAATTTGGATGACCTTGGTTGACGGTGTAGGTTACATAATATATACTGGAGTCTATACTTTAATGAGAGTTTCGTGCTGACGTTGCTGGGCGGAGGGATAGTTGGTGAGTGTCGACCTCAAAGATTTAAAAATGTTCGATTATGACATCAGAGCAGACGAAGATATCGTTGATGCCGTCCGCGAAGGCGACAGTGATGCACTGGAGTACTTGATTAACAAGTACCGTAATTTTGTGCGCGCCAAAGCCCGCTCTTATTTTCTAATTGGTGCTGATAGAGAAGATATTATCCAAGAAGGTATGATAGGTTTATATAAATCGATTCGTGATTTTAAAGGGGACAAGTTCTCCTCATTCAAAGCGTTTGCTGAGCTCTGCATCACGAGGCAGATTATCACGGCAATCAAGACGGCGACGCGGCAGAAGCATATTCCACTTAATTCATATGTTTCACTCGATAAGCCTATTTATGATGAAGATTCGGATCGCACGTTGATGGATGTCATTTGTGGCTCGAGAGTATCGGATCCGGAAGAATTGATTATTAATCAAGAGGAATTCGTTGGTCTTGAGGACAAGATGTCTGAGATCTTGAGTGATCTGGAGCGTAAAGTATTAATGCTGTATTTGGATGGCCGTTCTTATCAAGAGATAGCAGTGGATCTCAAGCGGCATGTGAAGTCGATCGATAATGCACTTCAGCGTGTGAAGCGCAAGTTGGAACGTTATTTAGAAGATCGTGACTTGGGATTGTAGACGGAAGGAGACTCGGGAGAGTCTTTTTTTATTTTGTGGGGCAAGAGAGAATGGACACGATGTATTTATTGGTAAATAGAGTGCGATAATCTATATACAAAAGATACATACTCGTTGATATATCAATAAAATCGACATAGAGGTTTATCTTTCCTAGGGCTGACCGATACTATAATTAATCGAGAGAAGCTCTGCCCTTCGTTGACATGGGTTCCCCTGTATGATAAAGTGTTTTAGGTAGCCCTAAATATGCGTACGTTTTTTTAGGATGAATATAGACATATCTACTCATAGAATGTCTTCGGGAGGTGCACATCATGCGGGTAATTATAACGTTGGCTTGTACGAATTGTAAGCAAAGAAACTACACGACCAGCAAAAACAAGCGAAATCACCCCGACCGCATGGAGATGAAGAAATTTTGCAAGTATTGCAACGAGCAGACTTCTCATCGCGAAACAAGATAGTTTTTTGGAGGTGTCGTCGTGTCTTTCGTAGGTAGTGTAAAACGCAGCTTTGGTTCTATGTTTTCCTACATCTCAGAAAGTTGGGCTGAGCTTAAAAAGGTTCGCTGGCCTAGTCGTAAAGAGTTGACGAGCTATACGATTGTTGTACTATTCACAATCGTTGTTGTCACTGTTTACTTCTGGGTTCTGGACATCGGAATTTCTTCGTTGGTCGAAGCGATAATTTAAGAAGGGTCCCAGGTGGCTAGATATGGAGAAAAGATGGTACGTCGTTCATACCTACTCTGGGTATGAAAACAAGGTGAAAGCCAATTTAGAGAAGCGCGTCGAATCGATGGACATGAAGGACAAGATTTTCCGTGTTCTTGTTCCTATGGAAGAAGAAGTGGTGAACAAAGACGGTAAGAAAAAGACTGTCATGCGTAAAGTTTACCCCGGTTATGTCTTGGTTGAAATGATCCAAACAGATGATTCTTGGTATGTTGTTCGCAATACGCCAGGTGTTACTGGATTCGTAGGTTCTACCGGATCTGGTTCCAAACCAACAGCTTTGTTGCCTGAAGAAGTGGAACAAATTCTGAAGCACATGGGTATGGAAGAGCCAAAACCGAAAATCGAATTCGATTTGAAGGAATCCGTGCGTATCAAAGTAGGTCCTTTTGCGAATTTTGTTGGATCGGTAGAAGAAATTATTACCGAGAAAAGTAAGTTGAAAGTTCACGTCAACATGTTTGGGCGAGAAACCCCATTGGAGCTGGATTACACTCAAGTGGAGAAGATTTAATGATCCGGTTTCTTGTGGGAGGGAATCATCCCGTCTACCACATTTTAGAGCAAGGAGGTTTTTCACATGGCTAAAAAGGTAATTAAAATGGTGAAACTGCAAGTTCCTGCAGGGAAAGCGAATCCAGCACCACCGATCGGTCCAGCTTTGGGTCAAGCGGGTGTTAATATTATGGCTTTCTGTAAAGAGTTCAATGCTCGTACAGCAGATCAAGCAGGTCTAATTATTCCTGTTGAGATCACTGTGTTTGAGGATCGTTCCTTTACATTTATCACTAAAACTCCACCAGCTGCAGTATTGCTTCGCGTTGCTGCTAAGATCGAAAAAGGATCTGGCGAACCGAACAAGAAGAAAGTTGCTACAGTTAAACGTGCGACTGTTCGTGAAATTGCAGAGCAAAAAATGCCTGACTTGAACGCTGCATCTGTTGAAGCTGCAATGCGTATGGTTGAAGGTACTGCTCGCAGTATGGGAATCACAATCGCTGACTAATCCTGAGGGATCTGTAAGCATAAGTCCTACATCGTAGGCATTTCACGACTTGCTTCGCAAGCGTGTATCTCGACCAACTTCGTTGGCGAGTTCGTGATCAACTTCGTTGACACGTAAGTGGGAGGATTTTCCGCTAAAACCACAAAGGAGGAGAAACAAATGGCTAAACACGGTAAAAAATACCTAGAAGCTGCTAAGCTTATTGATAGCGAAGCAACTTACGAGTCTTTTGAAGCGATCGAGCTTGTTAAAAAGACTGCGACTGCAAAATTCGACGAGTCTGTTGAAGTTGCTGTTCGTTTGGGTGTAGACCCACGTAAACAAGACCAAGCAGTTCGCGGTGTTGTTGTCCTTCCTCACGGAACAGGTAAAACAAAACGCGTTCTTGTATTTGCAAAAGGTGACAAAGCGAAAGAGGCAGAAGCTGCTGGCGCGGATTTCGTTGGTGATGCTGACATGATCAACAAAATTCAACAAGGCTGGTTCGACTTTGATGTCTGCGTAGCTACACCTGATATGATGAGTGAAGTTGGTAAATTGGGTCGTCTACTTGGTGGTAAAGGCCTAATGCCAAACCCGAAAGCAGGAACTGTTACTTTCAACGTTGCCCAAGCGGTCCAAGAGATCAAAGCGGGTAAAATTGAGTACCGTCTTGATAAAGCGGGTCAAATTCACGCTCCAATCGGTAAAGTATCTTTCGATGCTGAGAAATTAAACGAGAACTTGAAATCGTTGATCGATGCATTGAATCGTGCGAAACCGGCTGCAGCAAAAGGCGTATACTTGAAGAACATCTCTGTATCTTCGACTATGGGTCCTGGTGCTCGCGTAAACACAGCTTCTTACAGATAAGATCTTTCCAGTCATGGTAAGTGATGGGAAATGATGAAGTGGCATTGACTTTTGGGATATGCCATGATAATCTGTAAAAGTTGTTTGAAGTTGAATATGTTGACCGTAGACAGTAGGTGCTACTAAGCTTAATTTCCTACCGAGGTGTTATGATAAAGTCTTGTAGTGAAATTGCTATGCAAATTCAGTTACAGTCATCATGCCTTCGTAGTTTCTACGGAGGCTTTTTTAATGCTTCGTGTAGATTTAATATAGGAGGTGTACAGATTGGCAAACGCAAAAGTTATCCAAGCTAAACAAGAAGCTGTTGAAGTTGTAACTGCGAAACTTCGCGAGAGTGCGAGTACGGTTGTTGCAGATTACCGCGGATTGAACGTTGCTCAAGTAACTGAGCTTCGTAAACAACTTCGTGAAGCTGGTATTGAATTCCAAGTTTTGAAGAACTCTTTGGTACGTCGTGCGACGGCTGAAGCTAATTTGTCGGAATTGAATGAAGTATTAACAGGCCCTACAGCGATCGCTTTCAGTACAGAAGATGCTGTTGCTCCTGCGAAAATTCTTAATAATTTCGCTAAGAAAAACGATGCTCTTAAAATTAAGGGTGGCGTAGTTGAAGGTCAAGTGGTTGGCGTAGAAGCGATCAAAGCTCTTGCTGAACTTCCTTCACGCGAAGGCTTGCTCTCCATGTTGCTTAGCGTCCTTCAAGCTCCTGTGCGTAACTTCGCACTTGCAGTTAAAGCTGTTGCTGAGAAACAAGAAGAAACTGCTTAATCAAACGATGCAGATTGCATCCTAAAACTATAATATTAATTGGAGGTTCTACCATGAGTAAAGAACAAATCTTAGAAGCAATTAAAGGTATGAATGTTTTGGAATTGAACGATCTTGTTAAAGCAATCGAAGAAGAATTCGGCGTAACAGCTGCTGCTCCTGTAGCAGTTATGGCTGGCGGCGGTGCTGCTGAAGCTGCTGAACAAACTGAGTTTGACGTAATTTTGACAAGCGCTGGTGCTTCCAAAATCAACGTAATCAAAGTAGTTCGTGAAGTTACAGGCCTTGGCTTGAAAGAAGCTAAAGATCTTGTTGACAACGCACCAAAACCACTTAAAGAAAAAGTTGGCAAAGAAGAAGCAGAAGCAGTTAAAGCTAAGCTTGAAGAAGCTGGCGCAGCAATCGAAGTTAAGTAATTTCGGTTTAGATAAGAAGAAGCCTTCCTGGCAACAGGGAGGCTTCTTTTGCGTAGATAGGAAGGATCTTTGTACCTCTTTGGTGTCATCCCCCTAAGTCCCCCTTTGTAAGGGGGATTCCGAGGGCTCGCCCTCTGGACACCCGAAAGTTTGTCGAATGAGCTAGAGATGTGGGGAGAAGTTACTGATGTGCTATTGAGCGCTTTCGCCCTACGGGCACGCTTCGACTTTTGGCGCAGGAAAAAGGGGCAATAAACTTGTGTTATACGACGTTTATTGGACTAATAAAAAGACAAAAGAAATAGCCTGACCATAGAACATTTGAGTTAGGGGGCGTTTATTGTATAATACAAAACAGGAAAAGAACAGGAGGACGGATAATGTCAGAGCATTATTACTCGAACAAGCCCTCTGTGGCTCACCAACGCAATACGATTGAAGAAACTTTACGCGGTAAGAAGCTTCGTTTTGTGACGGATGCAGGTGTATTTTCAAAGGGCGGGGTGGATTACGGAAGTAAGGTTCTAATTGATATGATGGAGATCCCCGAACAAGCGAAGGTTCTTGATGTAGGATGTGGATACGGACCGATCGGGTTCTCTGCTGCACTTATGGCGCCGCAAGGGCATGTAACTATGCTTGATGTGAATGAGAGAGCGGTTGAGCTCGCGAAAGAGAATGCCAGAGCGAATGGGATACATAACGTGACGATTGAGCAGAGTGATCTGTTTGAGAAGGTAGTAGGTAAGACATTCGATGTGGTTCTTACGAATCCGCCGATACGTGCAGGAAAAGAGACGGTTCACCGTATTTTTACGGAAGCTTATGATCATTTGAATGCAGATGGTCAACTATGGATTGTGATTCAGAAGAAACAAGGTGCACCATCGGCGAGAGCGAAGCTGGAAGAGCTCTTCGGTGAGGATGAGGTTGAAGAGGTAGGCAAGGATAAGGGTTATCGTATTTTTAAGTCTACAAAGAGAGTTTAACTCTGGTATAAGAGAGGATAGAAATCTTGACTTGACTTTTCAGGTATGTTATTATTATAAAATGTCAGTATTAGGATGACCTAAATGTCTTTACTGCGTTAAAATGTCAAGCAAAATTTTTCGGTGCTAAATGCATAGAAATTTGGGATTTGACGTATAATGTTTACATTTTGGGTAAATCTACTGGATATGAAGGAAATGCATCAGAGACGAAAGGAACAATGCGAAATACGCTCTTTTTTCGAAAAGTACATTCGATAAGGGCTTTTCTTTATTTGTCCTTTTGAATCTTTTTCATGGGCTTTTGTAACTGCTAGCATGAAAATGCTGTATGGCAGGATTATAAAGGATAATGGGATGGATTCGCAATGAAATTTTTAGTGAGTAGACATGAGGGGTGAGTTAAAGTTGGCAGGACAACTTGTTCAGTATGGTCGACGCACTCGGAGGAGTTATGCACGCATTAACGAGGTGCTCGAGATTCCGAACCTGATTGAAATCCAACAAAAATCATACCAATGGTTTTTGGATGAAGGATTGCGTGAAATGTTCCAAGATATTTCGCCAATTCAGGATTTTACAGGTAACTTGGTTTTGGAATTTATCGATTACAATCTGGGTGAACCGAAATATTCCGTAGACGATTCGAAGGAGCGCGATGTAACTTATGCAGCTCCATTACGTGTCAAAGTACGGCTGATTAACAAAGAAACCGGTGAAGTGAAGGAACAAGAAGTTTTCATGGGCGATTTTCCGCTAATGACGGAGACCGGTACGTTTATTATTAACGGTGCAGAACGGGTAATTGTCAGCCAGTTGGTTCGCTCTCCTAGCGTCTATTTTAGCACTAAAGTGGATAAGAACGCGAAGAAAACATATACGGCGACAGTGATTCCTAACCGTGGTGCTTGGCTCGAACTTGAGACGGATGCGAAAGACATCATCTATGTTCGTATTGACCGCACGCGGAAGATTCCGGTAACTGTTTTACTCAGAGCTTTAGGCTTTGGTACAGATGCTGAGATTCTGGATTTGCTCGGTAATGATGAATATATTCGTAACACACTCGACAAAGATAACACCGACTCCACAGAGAAGGCGTTAATTGAGATCTACGAAAGATTGCGTCCAGGTGAGCCGCCTACGCTTGATAATGCGAAGAGCTTGCTGGTTGCGCGTTTCTTCGATCCGAAGCGCTATGATCTTGCGAATGTTGGTCGTTACAAAATTAATAAGAAGCTTCATATTAAGAATCGTCTATTCAACCAACGTTTGGCGGAGACATTAATTAGTCCGACAACGGGTGAGATTCTTGCAGAAGCAGGTCAAATGATTGACCGTCGTTTGCTAGATGAACTGATTCCTCACTTGGAGGAGAACGTGAATTACAAGACATACCATGTTGCGAATGGTGTGCTTGATGCAGATAGTATTCCTCTGCAAAGCGTGAATGTATTCTCGCCAGATGATGAGTCCCGAGTGATTAAGGTCATCTCGAACGCGATCATCGACAAATCGGTGAAGAACATTACGCCTGCGGATATCGTTGCTTCCATCAACTACTTCATTAACTTGTTGCATGGTATTGGCGACACGGATGATATCGACCATTTGGGTAACCGTCGTCTGCGTTCTGTGGGTGAATTGCTACAGAACCAGTTCCGTATTGGTCTTTCCCGTATGGAGCGTGTTGTTCGTGAGAGAATGTCCATCCAGGATGCCAATGTGATCACGCCGCAGGCGCTTATCAACATTCGACCTGTTATTGCATCGATTAAAGAGTTCTTCGGTAGCTCCCAGTTGTCCCAGTTCATGGACCAAACGAATCCACTTGCGGAATTGACGCACAAACGTCGTCTATCTGCACTCGGACCAGGTGGTTTGACACGGGAACGCGCTGGTTTCGAAGTTCGTGACGTACATCCATCGCATTATGGTCGTATGTGTCCGATCGAGACGCCAGAGGGACCGAACATCGGTTTGATCAACTCCTTGTCGACATTTGCCCGTATTAACGAATATGGCTTCATTGAAGCGCCATATCGTTGGGTAGATCCGAAGACGGGTAAAGTAACAGAACAGATCTCTTACTTAACAGCAGATGAAGAGTACAACTACGTTGTTGCGCAAGCGAATGCGAAGTTGAACGAAGATAATACATTTGCTGAAGAGAGTGTAATCGTTCGTTATAACAAACAGTCTGATAACATCTTGACGATGCCGATTGATCGCGTTGACTATATGGACGTATCGCCTAAACAGGTTGTGTCCGTAGCGACTGCGCTCATCCCGTTCCTTGAGAACGATGACTCCAACCGTGCGCTCATGGGATCGAACATGCAGCGGCAGGCTGTTCCATTGCTTATTCCAAAAGCCCCGCTTATTGGTACAGGCATGGAGCATAAGTCTGCGAAAGATTCCGGGGTATGTATCGTATCCAAACACGATGGAATCGTAGAACGTGTATCTGCGAACGAGATTCAAGTACGACGTGTTGAAGTGATCGATGGCAAAGAAGTTAAAGGTGACTTGATTAAGCATAAATTGCACAAATTCATGCGTTCGAACCAAGGGACTTGCATTAACCAACGTCCATTGGCTCGCAAAGGCGATGTCGTCAAGAAAGGCGATATCCTTGCAGATGGTCCTTCGACAGAGCAAGGTGAATTGGCACTTGGACGTAACGTAGTCGTTGCCTTCATGACTTGGGAAGGTTACAACTACGAGGATGCGATCCTCTTGAATGAGAAACTCGTTAAGGAAGATGTGTACACATCGATCCATATCGAGGAATACGAATCCGAAGCTCGTGATACGAAGCTTGGACCAGAAGAAATCACACGTGATATCCCGAACGTTGGGGAAGAAGCGCTTAAGAACTTGGATGAGCGTGGTATTATCCGTGTCGGTGCTGAGATTGGCGCAGGCGATATTCTTGTCGGTAAAGTAACACCTAAAGGGGTTACGGAGCTTACAGCAGAAGAACGTTTGTTACATGCCATCTTTGGTGAGAAAGCTCGTGAGGTTCGTGATACATCCCTTCGCGTACCGCATGGTACCGATGGTATCGTTGTTGACGTTAAAGTATTTACGCGTGAGAATGGCGATGAATTGCCACCAGGCGTGAATCAACTCGTACGTGCATACATCGCTCAGAAACGTAAGATCTCTGAGGGAGATAAAATGGCCGGACGTCACGGTAACAAAGGGGTTATCGCGCGTATCCTTCCAGAAGAGGATATGCCGTTCTTGCCAGATGGTACACCGGTTGAGGTTGTACTTAACCCACTAGGGGTTCCATCGCGTATGAATATCGGTCAGGTGCTTGAGGTTCACTTGGGTATGGCAGCGAAAGCGCTTGGTATCCACTGTGCAACGCCAGTATTTGATGGCGCGAATGAGAATGACGTATTTGATTCCATGGAAGAAGCCGGTATGCAACGTAACGGTAAGACGATCTTGTACGACGGTCGTACAGGGGATTGCTTCGAACGTGAAGTTACGGTCGGTGTCATGTATATGATCAAACTGGCGCACATGGTTGACGATAAAATCCATGCCCGCTCAACGGGTCCATACTCGCTTGTTACACAGCAGCCGCTGGGTGGTAAAGCACAGTTCGGTGGACAACGTTTCGGGGAGATGGAGGTTTGGGCGCTTGAGGCTTATGGCGCAGCTTACACGTTGCAAGAGATTCTTACCGTTAAGTCTGACGATATCGTCGGCCGCGTGAAGACGTACGAATCCATTGTTAAAGGTGAGAATGTTCCAGAACCAGGTGTTCCTGAATCGTTCAAAGTATTGATCAAAGAACTTCAAAGCTTAGGTATGGATGTGAAGATCCTAACTGAGAATGAAGAAGAGATCGAAATGAAAGAAATCGATGATGAAGACGACGTGACGAGCGATAAGCTAAATTTGAACCTTGAAGGTTCGGAGGCTGGCGTTGAGTAATTCATGGTATACAGCTAGGCCAAATAGTACAGGGTTAAGGAGGGTTGCTCCTTGTTGGACGTAAACAATTTTGAGTTTATGAAGATTGGATTAGCATCGCCAGATAAAATTCGGTCCTGGTCCCGCGGAGAAGTAAAAAAGCCGGAAACGATTAACTATCGTACCTTGAAGCCGGAAAAAGAAGGGCTGTTTTGTGAGAAAATTTTCGGCCCGACGAAAGACTGGGAGTGTCATTGCGGTAAATATAAACGGGTTCGCTATAAAGGCGTCGTTTGTGACCGTTGTGGTGTTGAAGTAACACGCGCGAAAGTGCGTCGTGAGCGTATGGGGCATATTGAGCTTGCTGCCCCTGTCTCCCACATCTGGTATTTCAAAGGGATTCCTAGCCGCATGGGCTTAGCGTTAGATATGTCCCCTCGTTCGCTTGAGGAAATTATCTATTTCGCATCTTATGTTGTAACGGATCCAGGAGATACACCGCTTGAGAAGAAACAACTTCTCTCCGAGAAAGAGTACCGCAGCTATCGTGAGAAATACGGCTACGGATTCCAAGCGGGCATGGGTGCTGAAGCTGTTAAAAAATTGCTTCAAGACATCGATGTGAACAAAGAATTAGAATTCCTGAAGGAAGAGCTTCGTACAGCACAAGGCCAACGTCGTAATCGTGCGATCAAACGTCTTGAAGTTATCGAAGCATTCCGTAACTCTGGGAACTTCCCAGATTGGATGATTCTTGATGTATTACCGGTTATTCCACCGGAACTTCGCCCAATGGTACAGCTTGATGGCGGACGTTTTGCGACATCCGACTTGAATGATTTGTATCGCCGCGTAATTAACCGGAATAATCGTTTGAAACGCCTTCTGGACCTTGGAGCACCTGACATTATCGTTCAGAACGAGAAGCGGATGCTGCAAGAAGCCGTTGACGCCTTGATCGATAACGGTCGTCGTGGTCGTCCAGTAACAGGTCCTGGTAACCGTCCATTAAAATCCCTTAGCCATATGCTAAAAGGTAAACAAGGACGTTTCCGTCAGAACTTGCTCGGTAAACGGGTTGACTATTCCGGTCGTTCCGTTATCGTCGTAGGTCCTAGCTTGAAAATGTATCAATGTGGTCTTCCAAAAGAAATGGCGCTTGAATTGTTCAAGCCATTTGTGATGAAAGAGCTCGTGAATAAAGGTCTTGCGCATAATATCAAGAGTGCGAAGCGCAAAGTGGAACGCGTAAGTGCGGAAGTATGGGATGTCCTCGAAGAGGTAATCAAAGAGCATCCAGTTCTTCTGAACCGTGCCCCGACGCTTCACAGACTAGGTATTCAGGCGTTCGAGCCAACGCTCGTAGAAGGCCGTGCAATTAAACTTCATCCGCTCGTATGTACGGCTTACAACGCTGACTTCGACGGTGACCAAATGGCGGTTCACGTTCCATTGTCTGCAGAAGCGCAAGCGGAAGCACGCATCTTGATGCTGGCATCCGGAAATATCTTGAACCCGAAAGATGGTAAGCCAGTTGTTACGCCGTCTCAGGATATGGTTCTCGGTAGTTTCTACTTGACGATGGATAATAAAGAAGCGAAGGGATCAGGTCTGATCTTTGCGAATGTGAACGAAGCAGTATCCGCATATCAACGTGGAACAGCTTCACTTCATGCACGTGTAGCGATCCCGGTTAAAGCTTTGAGTAAAACATCCTTTACAGATAAGCAACAAGAGGCGTTGATCGTAACGACTGTCGGACGGATTATCTTTAACGAGATCTTCCCAGCTGACTTCCCTTATATCAATGAACCTACGAAGACGAATCTGTTCTACGGCACTCCTGATCACTATTTCATTTATGAAAAAGGTGCAAATGTACTTGATATCATTAATGAAGTTCCGCAGACGGGCGCCGTTGGTAAAGATTACTTGGGTCAAATCATCGCAAGATGCTTTGAGACTTACCATACAACGAAGACATCCGTTATTCTGGATGCGATCAAGCAACTTGGCTTTACGTACTCCACGAAGGCTGGTATCAGTATCGCCGTTTCCGACGTTATCGTACCGCCAGAAAAAGTAGAATTACTGAAAGAATCTGACGAGAAAGTACGTGTTGTTACGAACCAGTATCGTCGTGGTCTGATCACAACAGAAGAGCGCTATGACCGTGTTATCGAGATCTGGAGTAAAACGAAAGATCAGCTGACAGATATCCTCATGAAATCGATGGATCGTTACAACTCCATCATGCTCATGGTTGATTCCAAAGCACGGGGTAACAAATCCCAGATTACGCAGCTCGGCGGAATGCGCGGTCTCATGGCCAATCCATCCGGTCGAATCATCGAGTTGCCGATCAAATCGAACTTCCGTGAAGGTCTTACGGTTTTGGAATACTTTATTTCAACGCATGGTGCGCGTAAAGGTTTGGCCGATACAGCACTTCGTACTGCCGATTCCGGTTACTTGACTCGTCGTCTCGTTGACGTAGCCCAAGATGTAATCATCCGCGAGGAAGATTGTGGAACGGATAAAGGCTTTACGGTTAGCCGTATTCAAGACGGTAAGGAAGTTATTGAGGATCTTTACGACCGTATTGAAGGACGTTACTCTTTCGAGACAGTTAAGCATCCAGAGACAGGTGAAGTCATTGTATACCGTAATGATCTAATCGATTCGGATAAAGCCGAATTATTGCTCAGTTCGGGTGCATTGATGAAATCGGATGGCATGGAAAGACTTCAAATTCGTTCCGTTCTTAGCTGCCGTGCACGTCACGGCATTTGTAAGAAATGTTACGGACGTAACCTTGCGACAGGTAAACACGTTGAGATTGGGGAAGCGGTTGGTATTATCGCAGCTCAATCCATCGGGGAGCCAGGAACGCAACTTACGATGCGTACGTTCCATACCGGGGGCGTTGCCGGAGACGATATTACACAAGGTTTGCCGCGTATTCAAGAGCTTTTTGAAGCACGGAATCCGAAAGGGCAAGCCATTATTACCGAAATCGATGGTGTCGTTAAAGAAATTCGCGAGACCAAAGATCGTCGTGAAATCGAAGTTCAAGGTGAAGCAGAGACGAAAGTCTACTCTGTCACTTATGGATCACGTATTCGCGTCTATGAAGGTAAAGCAATTGAAGCTGGGGATGAACTTACAGACGGTTCCATCGATCCGAAGGAAATGCTTCGTATCAAAGGTATCCGTGGGGTTCAGAACTATATTCTCCAAGAAGTACAACGCGTATATCGTAACCAAGGGGTAGAAATTAACGATAAGCACGTTGAGGTTATGATCAAGCAAATGCTTCGTAAAATCCGTATTATTGATGCGGGTGAGACGACGCTCTTGCCAGGTTCCTTCGTAGATATTCATGAATATGAAGCTGCGAATAAGGAAGCAATCCTTTCGGATAAAGAGCCTGCAGTAGCGAAACCGGTATTGCTAGGTATTACCAAAGCATCGCTTGAGACAGATTCCTTCTTGTCCGCAGCATCCTTCCAAGAAACAACACGTGTTCTTACGGATGCAGCGATCAAAGGTAAAGTCGATAAGTTGCTTGGCTTGAAAGAGAATGTAATCATCGGTAAACTGATCCCTGCAGGTACAGGTATGAACCGTTACCGCAGCGTGAAGTTTGTTGAGCCGGAAGCAGAAGAGACAACAGAAGCAGCGTTAGAAACCGTAACTGTTGAATAATTAAACAGGATGCAAGGAATGCAATGGTTTGGAAATCTGCGAACATCGCATTTCTTGCATCTTTTTTCTTGACAATAGTATTTCTAGGTGATAATATATCGTAGTGTGCCTGAGAGATTGTCACCTGTTCTTTTGGAGGATGAGTTTATGTCTAATGAAAAAGGACTACAGGAAGAGAATATCCGTGTTGGCACGAAACAAACAATTCGAATGGTAGAATTGGGTCAAGCGGTAGAAGTATATATAGCGCAAGATGCCGATTCGAGAATTACATCCAAGGTTATTACGTTATGTGAGGACAAGGGTGTGAAGATTACCTACGTGGACACGATGAAGAATCTCGGCAAGGCTTGCGGGATTGATGTTGGTGCAGCGATGGTTGCCATTGTAAATGATTAGTTAAACCGATGTTTTTGTGATGCGAAAGTATTGCAAAGACTTTTCATTTGTCTTTTAATGAACCACCTGGGTCTGTGGACTTATGTTGAAGGTTTATGAAGGTTAAAAATATGGGAAGGGGGTGGCAACATGCCAACAATTAACCAGCTAGTTCGTAAAGGACGTCAAGCGAAAATCACTAAGTCGAAATCCCCAGCACTTCAAAAAGGATTTAACGCACTTAAGCGTGAAGAGACTGATTTGAGCGCTCCACAAAAACGTGGTGTTTGTACTCGTGTAGGTACAATGACTCCGAAAAAACCGAACTCCGCGCTTCGTAAATATGCCCGTGTTCGTTTGACGAACCGTGTAGAAGTTACAGCTTATATCGGAGGTATCGGACACAACTTGCAAGAGCACAGTGTCGTATTAGTACGTGGTGGACGGGTAAAAGACCTTCCAGGGGTACGTTACCATATCGTTCGCGGTGCATTGGATACTGCAGGTGTGAATAACCGTATGCAAGCTCGTTCGAAATACGGTACAAAACGTCCAAAAGCTAAAAAATAATTTACATTACGTAAATTGCTAAATTGATTATTTGGGAAAGGGGGATTACAATGCCACGCAAAGGTCCAGTTACAAAAAGAGACGTGTTGCCAGATCCGGTGTATAACAGCAAATTGGTTACTCGCTTGATCAACCGCATCATGCTTGATGGTAAAAGAGGCGTTGCCCAAACAATTCTTTACGATGCGTTCAAGTTGATCCAAGAACGTTCCGGTAAAGATCCTATGGAAGTGTTTGAAGCAGCGATCAAAAATATTATGCCAGTTCTTGAGGTTAAAGCTCGTCGTGTTGGTGGTGCGAACTATCAAGTGCCGATCGAAGTTAAACCTGAGAGACGTACAGCTTTAGGCTTACGTTGGCTCGTGAACTACTCCCGCAATCGCGGTGAGAAAACAATGGAAGAGCGTCTAGCAGCTGAAATTCTAGATGCATCCAACAACACAGGTGCTTCCGTTAAGAAACGTGAAGACACTCACAAAATGGCGGAAGCTAACAAAGCATTCGCTCACTACCGTTGGTAGAATCAAAATAGCGTGGGTACTTTCGTGCCCGCGCCACTATAAATTGAGATTTTGAAGGGAGACCGTTCAATGGCAAGAGAGTTCTCCTTAGCTAATACCCGCAATATCGGGATCATGGCGCATATTGATGCTGGTAAGACTACTACGACTGAGCGCATTTTGTTCTATACAGGCCGTACGCACAAAATCGGTGAAGTTCACGAAGGTGCTGCGACAATGGACTGGATGGAGCAAGAGCAAGAGCGCGGAATTACGATTACTTCCGCTGCTACTACTGCTGCTTGGAAGGGTAACCGCGTTAATATCATTGATACTCCGGGTCACGTTGACTTCACTGTTGAAGTAGAACGTTCCCTTCGCGTATTAGATGGGGCAGTTGGTGTTTTCAGTGCTAAAGAAGGCGTTGAGCCTCAGTCCGAGACAGTTTGGAGACAAGCTGACCGTTATGGTGTTCCGCGTATTGCTTATGTCAATAAAATGGACATCATCGGTGCGGACTACTTAAATGTTATCCAAACAATGAAAGATCGTCTTCAAGCGAATGCGGTTGCTATCCAGCTTCCAATTGGCGCAGAAAATGACTTCATTGGTATTATCGATATCGTTGAGAACGTAGCTCATATGTTCAAAGACGATCTTGGTAAAGATATCGATATCGTTGAAGTTCCTGCTGAGTTCAAAGACAAAGTAGAAGAACTACGCAATGAATTGATCGAGAAAGTTGCTGAGCTTGACGAAGAATTAACAATGAAATACCTTGAAGGTGAAGAAATCACAGTTCCTGAGCTAAAAGCAGCGCTTCGCAAAGGTGTATGTGATGTTAAAATCTTCCCGGTAATCGCTGGTTCTTCGTACAAAAATAAAGGTGTTCAATTAATGTTGGATGCTGTTATTGATTACTTGCCAGCTCCGATCGACGTTCCTGCGATCAATGGTCACCTAGAAGATGGAACTGAAGAAGTTCGTCATTCTTCGGATGAAGAGCCGTTCTCAGCTCTTGCATTCAAAATCATGACAGATCCTTACGTTGGTAAGTTGACTTTCTTCCGCGTATACTCTGGTGTTCTTAACTCCGGATCTTACGTATTGAATGCAACAAAAGGCAAACGTGAGCGTATCGGCCGTATCCTTCAAATGCATGCGAATAGCCGTCAAGAAATTGATGTTGTATATTCGGGTGATATCGCAGCTGCGGTAGGTTTGAAAGATACAGGTACAGGTGATACACTTTGTGATGAGAAAGCACCGATTATCTTGGAGTCCATGAACTTCCCTGATCCGGTAATTCAAATCGCAGTAGAACCTAAAACAAAAGCTGACCAAGACAAAATGGGTGTTGCACTTGGTAAATTGACGGAGGAAGATCCGACATTACGCGCACACACAGATGAAGAAACTGGTCAGACAATCTTAGCAGGTATGGGTGAGCTTCACCTTGATATCATCGTTGACCGTATGCGTCGCGAGTTCAAAGTGGAGACAAACGTAGGTAAACCTCAGGTTGCTTACCGTGAAACATTCAAAACTGCAGCTAAGGTTGAAGGTAAGTTTGTACGTCAGTCTGGTGGTCGCGGTCAATACGGTCACGTATGGGTCGAGTTCGAACCACAAGAAGCTGGTGCAGGCTCCAAGTTCGAAAGTAAAGTTGTTGGTGGATCGGTTCCTCGTGAATACATTGCACCAGCACTTGCAGGTATCGAAGAAGCGATGAAAAACGGCGTACTCGCTGGATTCCCGCTTGTTGATGTTAAAGCTACTGTCTTTGACGGATCTTATCATGACGTTGACTCCAATGAGATGGCGTTTAAGATTGCAGGTTCCATGGCGCTTAAAGCGGCGAAAGAAAAATGTAACCCTGTACTTCTTGAGCCAATCATGAAAGTTGAAGTTACAGTTCCTGAAGAGTACATGGGCGACGTTATGGGTATGTTGAACTCCCGTCGTGGTCGTATCGAAGGTATGGATTCCCGTGGTGGAGCTCAAATTATCCGTGCTAAGGTACCTCTTGCTGAGATGTTCGGTTACTCCACAACTCTTCGTTCCGGTACACAAGGACGCGGCGTGTTCGCAATGGAACTTTCTCATTATGAAGAAGTACCACGCAGCATCGCTGAAGAGATCGTATCGAAAAAAGGCTAATGTTTGTTTACTAACCGCATAGGTGGAGGATACGTCTGAACCCTATGAGGTAAAAATATAATTTCCTATATATTAAGGAGGCATCGTTTCAAATGGCAAAGGCTAAGTTTGAACGTAATAAACCGCATGTTAACATCGGTACAATCGGTCACGTTGACCATGGTAAAACAACTCTTACAGCTGCAATCACAACTGTATTGTCCAAAAGATATGGCGGTGCTGCAGTAGCATTCGACCAAATCGACAAAGCTCCAGAAGAGCGCGAGCGCGGTATCACAATCTCGACAGCACACGTTGAGTATGAAACACCTAACCGTCACTATGCACACGTTGACTGCCCAGGTCACGCCGACTATGTTAAAAACATGATCACTGGTGCAGCACAAATGGACGGAGCGATCCTAGTAGTATCCGCTTCCGACGGTCCTATGCCACAAACTCGTGAGCACATCTTGTTGTCCCGCCAAGTAGGCGTTCCATACATCGTTGTGTTCATGAACAAATGTGACATGGTTGAAGACGAAGAGTTGCTAGAGCTAGTTGAAATGGAAATTCGTGACCTTCTTAGCGAATACGAATTCCCAGGTGACGACACTCCAATCATCCGTGGTTCTGCTCGTGAAGCGTTGCAAAACCCTGATGGCGAATGGGCTGACAAAATTGTTGAGTTGTTCGAACAAGTCGACACTTACATCCCACAACCAGAGCGCGACACTGACAAGCCTTTCTTGATGCCTGTCGAGGACGTATTCTCCATCACTGGCCGTGGTACAGTTGCTACAGGTCGTGTAGAGCGTGGTACTGTTAAAGTACAAGACGAAGTTGAAATCGTTGGTATCGCTGAAGAAACTCGCAAATGCGTAGTTACAGGCGTAGAAATGTTCCGTAAGTTGCTCGATTCCGCTCAAGCGGGTGACAACATCGGTGCCCTTCTTCGTGGTGTAGACCGTAAAGATATCGAGCGTGGTCAAGTATTGGCTAAAACAGGTTCTGTTAAACCACATACTAACTTTTCCGCTCAAATCTACGTTTTGACTAAAGAAGAGGGTGGCCGTCATAAGCCATTCTTCACTGGATACCGTCCACAGTTCTACTTCCGTACAACTGACGTAACAGGTATCATCAACTTGCCAGAAGGTACTGAAATGGTTATGCCTGGTGATAACATCACTGTAACTGTTGATTTGATCGCTCCAATCGCGATTGAAGAAGGTACTCGCTTTGCGATCCGTGAAGGCGGACGTACAGTTGGTGCAGGTGCGGTTGCTACAATCAACAAATAATTCGTCTAACGAATTTGAGAAGCCCACGTCTTCGGATGTGGGCTTTTGTTTTTCTTCGAATAAACCATATATATAGAAGAAAGTCGAATGTAAATTTTCATTCGATATTTTTACTTGCAATCGCCTATGATTTTATGTATAATTACTAATGTTGTTCTGAGACGTTGCGATGATGTGAGAGGTTGCTGACACACCCGGCCCCTTTGCCATGGGGAGTGTGTTGGAGAATTTTCACGGAGTATGTCCGATACCAAATTGGGCGATAGAAGGAGGGACTAAAATGGCAAAGCAAAAAATTCGTATTCGTTTGAAAGCTTATGATCACAGAATTCTTGATCAATCCGCAGAGAAAATCGTTGAAACGGCAAAACGTTCTGGTGCAGGTGTATCCGGACCGATTCCGCTTCCGACTGAGAAACAAATCATTACTATTCTCCGTGCGGTACACAAGTATAAGGATTCTCGGGAGCAATTCGAGCAACGCACACACAAGCGTTTGATCGACATTGTTAACCCAACTCCACAAACTGTGGATGCTCTTATGCGCTTGGATTTACCGTCCGGTGTAGATATCGAAATCAAATTGTAATTCAAGGTTGTAATTAAGAAAGGGAATGAGGTGTCAACATGAAAGGTATCTTAGGTAAAAAATTAGGAATGACTCAAGTATTTACTCCTGAAGGTAACGTATTGCCTGTTACTGTAATCGAAGTAGGTCCTTGTGTGGTTCTTCAGAAGAAAGATCTTGAGAACGATGGATACGAAGCTATTCAGCTTGGTTTCGTCGACAAGAAGAAGAATGCTAACAAACCGGAAACTGCACACGCTAAAAAAGCCAATACGGCTCCTAAGCGCTACGTTCGTGAATTCCGCGGTGTTGATTTCGCAGCTTATGAAGTTGGCCAGGAATTGAAAGCTGATCTGTTTGCAGCAGGCGAGTTTGTTGACGTAACTGGTATTTCCAAAGGTAAAGGTTTCACGGGTACGATCAAACGTTGGGGACAAAGTCGTGGTCCTATGACTCACGGTTCTCGTTACCACCGCGGCCCAGGTTCCATGGGTTCGATTCAAGCGAACCGCGTACCAAAAGGTAAACACCTTCCAGGTCACATGGGTGCTGAGACTGTTACAATTCAAAAATTAGAAGTTGTTCGTGTGGATGCAGAACGTAACGTAATTCTCGTTAAAGGTTCCATTCCAGGTGCGAAAAACAGCTTCGTGAAAATAAAATCCACGGTGAAGAAGTAATCGCTAAAGGAAGGAGGAACTAGAAATGCCAAAAGTATCTTTGTATAACGTGAGCGGAGCTCAGGTTGGAGAAATTGAATTAGCGGACACAGTGTTCGGTATTCAACCACACGTACATGCGTTGCATGAAGCAGTATTGCTTCAACAAGCTGCAGTTCGTCAAGGGACTCACAAAGTTAAAGGACGTTCTGAGGTTCGCGGCGGTGGTCGTAAACCATGGAAACAAAAAGGAACTGGACGTGCTCGTCAAGGTTCGATTCGTGCGCCACAATGGAAAGGCGGCGGTATCGTATTTGGACCAACACCACGCAGCTACTCCTTTAAATTGCCTAAAAAGGTTCGTCGTCTAGCGATCAAATCGGCTTTGTCTTCCAAAGTATTGGAAAATCAAATCATCGTATTGGATCAACTAGCATTGAACGCACCGAAAACAAAAGATATCGTAGCGATTTTGAACAACTTGAAAGTAGAACGCAAAGCTTTAGTTGTTACACCTAGCTATGATGACAATGTTGCTCTATCTGCTCGTAACATCCCTGGTGTTAAATTCGTAGCAGCTGACGGCATTAACGTTTTGGACGTAATGGTTTATGATCAATTGATCATTACGAAAGAAGCAGTTCAGAAAGTAGAGGAGGTGTTCGCGTAATGAAGGATCCTCGCGATATTATCAAGCGCCCCGTAATCACGGAACGTACGAGCGACTATATGGCTGAAATGAAATATGCATTTGAAGTTGATATGCGTTCGAACAAAACCGAGGTTAAGCAAGCGATTGAAGCTATTTTTGGCGTAAAAGTTAAAAAAGTCAACGTAATGCGTGTTCCTGCGAAACCGAAACGTTATGGACGTCACTCCGGATACACTTCCGAGTGGAAAAAAGCCATCGTATCGTTAAGCGCGGACAGCAAAGCGATTGAAATTTTTGAACAAGCATAAATTACATTCCTAAAGTAAGGAGGGAAACTACGTGCCAATTAAAAAGTATAAACCGACATCCCCGGCTCGCCGTGCAATGTCCGTATCGACATTCGAAGAAATCACAACGAATGTACCGGAGAAATCGTTGTTAGCGCCACTTAGCAAGACTGCCGGTCGTAACAACCAAGGTAAAATTACGATTCGTCACCATGGTGGTGGACACAAACGTAAATACCGTATCATTGACTTCAAACGTACTAAAGATGGAATACCAGGTCGCGTTGCTACAATCGAGTATGACCCGAACCGTACTTCCAACATTGCGTTGATCAACTATGCAGATGGTGAAAAGCGTTACATCATCGCTCCTAAAGGTTTGAAAGTTGGAGACGAAGTTATGTCTGGCCCAACAGCTGACATCAAAATCGGTAATGCACTTCCACTTGAGAACATTCCAGTAGGTACAGTTATCCACAACATCGAGCTTCAACCTGGTAAAGGTGGACAATTAGTGCGTGCAGCTGGTACAGAAGCACAACTACTTGGTAAAGAAGAGCGTTATGTTTCCGTTCGCTTGTCTTCTGGCGAAGTTCGTAAATTGCTTAAAGTTTGCCGTGCGACTATCGGATCTGTAGGTAACGGAGATCACGAGCTCGTGAAAATCGGTAAAGCTGGTCGTAATCGTTGGTTAGGTAAACGTCCTGAAGTTCGTGGGGTAGTAATGAACCCGAACGATCACCCACACGGTGGTGGTGAAGGTCGCGCTCCAATCGGACGTAAATCCCCGATGTCTCCATGGGGTAAACCGACTCTTGGTTACAAAACACGTAAGAAGAACAAAGCTTCTGATAAATATATCATTCGTCGTCGCACGAAATAATATATGGTTGCCTAACAATATAAGAGTTTATGTTTATGACGATAAATTCTTATATTCATCACGTTCCGCTTGAATAGCGGAACGAATGGATTGGTGAAGGGAGGATTTACACATGGGTCGCAGTCTTAAAAAAGGACCATTTATCGATGGTTATATGTTGAAAAAGGTTGAAGAAGTGGATGCGTCTGGTAAGAAAACCGTGATCAAAACTTGGTCCCGTCGTTCTACAATTTTTCCACAATTCATCGGACACACATTCGGAGTTTACGATGGTCGTAAACATGTACCAGTGTACGTAACGGAAGATATGGTTGGACACAAGCTCGGCGAATTTGCTCCAACTCGTACGTACAAAGGTCACGATGATGATAAGAAAACAGGCAAACGCTAATATAAGCCTTTAAATGTTTGAGAGGAGGTTACTCAATGCAAGCGAAAGCACATGCAAGAAATATCCGTATTTCTGCCCGTAAAGTTCAACTCGTAATCGATTTGATCCGCGGCAAACAAGCAGGCGAAGCGATCGCAATCCTTCGTCACACGCCTAAGGCTGCTTCTCCAGTAGTTGAGAAGTTGCTTAACTCGGCAATTGCTAACGCAGAACACAACTATTCAATGGACGTTAATAAATTAGTTGTTACTGAAGTGTTCGCTAACCAAGGTCCGACAATGAAACGTTTCCGCCCTCGTGCAATGGGACGTGCAAGCCGGATCAACAAGAGAACAAGCCACATTACTTTGGTGGTATCTGAGAAATAAGGAGGGATAAGGTGTGGGTCAAAAAGTAAATCCAGTCGGATTACGTGTAGGTATTATTCGTGATTGGGAATCCAAATGGTATGCAGATAAAGATTTCGGAGATCTTCTGCTCGAGGATGTAAAAATCCGCGAATACCTCAAGAATAAATTGAAAGACTCTTCTGTTTCTCGTATCGAGATCGAGAGAGCAGCTAACCGTGTGAATGTAACAATCCACACAGCGAAACCAGGTATGGTTATCGGTAAAGGTGGCTCTGAAGTTGAAGTACTTCGCACTGAGATTGCTAAAATCTCTAAAGGTAAAAAAGTACACATCAACATCAACGAAATCAAACATGCAGATCTTGATGCAATCTTGGTTGCTGAGAGTATTGCACAACAATTGGAGCGTCGCGTTTCTTTCCGTCGTGCATTGAAACAAGCGATCCAAAGAACTATGCGTTCCGGCGCAAAAGGAATCAAAACAGCAGTTAGCGGTCGTCTTGGCGGCGCTGAGATTGCTCGTTCAGAAGGCTACAGTGAAGGAACTGTTCCACTTCATACGCTTCGTGCAGATATCGACTATGGTACAGCTGAAGCACATACAACCTACGGCCGTATCGGCGTAAAAGTATGGATCTATCGTGGTGAAGTTCTTCCTGCAGCTAAGAAAAAGGCTGTTGAGGAAGGAGGAAACTAATCATGTTGGTACCTAAACGTGTCAAGCATCGTAAGCAACAACGCGGTAACATGAGAGGTCGCGCTAAAGGCGGCACTGAGCTTAACTTCGGACAATACGGTTTGGTAGCTATGGAACCTACATGGATTACTAACCGCCAAATCGAAGCAGCTCGTATCGCGATGACTCGTTACATTAAACGTGGCGGTCAAGTTTGGATCAAAATTTTCCCAGATAAACCGATTACTCAAAAGCCTCTAGAGGTGCGGATGGGTTCCGGTAAAGGTAACGTAGAAAAATGGGTGGCAGTAGTTAAACCTGGTAAGATCATGTTTGAACTTGCTGGTGTTTCCGAAGAGATTGCTCGTGAAGCAATGCGTCTTGCGGCTCACAAACTGCCATGCAAAACTAAGTTTGTGAAACGAGAAGAATTGGGTGGTGAAGCAAATGAAAGCTAATGAACTTCGCAACTTAACCACTGCTGAGATCGAACAAAAAATTGCCGGATTTAAAGAAGAACTCTTTAATCTCCGTTTTCAATTAGCGACTGGTCAGCTTGATAACCCGACTCGGATCCGTGATGTGCGTAAAGAAATAGCTCGTGCTAAAACCGTATTACGTGAAAGAGAACTTGGGATCATCAGTTAATTGAAACATATGTCATAGGTAACATCAGACATATTGGATTCAGGAAGGAGGCAGAATATGAGCGAAGAACGTAATGCTCGTAAAGTGCAAATCGGTAAAGTGGTAAGTGACAAGATGGATAAATCAATCGTTGTTGCTGTTGAAACATACAAAATGCATGATTTGTATCACAAGCGTATTAAATATACGAAGAAATTTAAAGCGCATGATGAGAATAATGAAGCAAAAATTGGCGATTCCGTTAAAATCATGGAAACTCGTCCAATCTCCAAAGATAAACGCTGGAGACTCGTTGAAATTATCGAGAAAGCAGTAATCATCTAAGGACGGCTCATTTTCCCGAAAGGAGGAAATTTGAATGATTCAACCATTTACACGTTTAGCTGTCGCTGATAACTCTGGTGCAAAAGAATTAATGTGTATCCGTGTATTAGGTGGCACAGGACGTCGTGTTGGCCACATTGGTGACGTAATTGTATGTTCTGTCAAACAAGCAACACCAGGCGGCGTTGTCAAAAAGGGTGATGTTGTAAAAGCTGTTATCGTACGTACGAAGCGTTCTGTACGTCGTAAAGACGGATCTTACATCGCATTTGACGAGAATGCAGCGGTTGTTGTTAAGGACGATAAAGGACCACGCGGAACTCGTATTTTCGGACCTGTTGCTCGCGAACTTCGCGACAAAGACTTCATGAAAATCGTTTCCTTGGCTCCTGAAGTAATCTAATTCCCTATGATTAGGGACATGAACAGATCGACTTGCTTGTTGCAAGAAACAGGAGGTGTAACGAAATGCCGAGATTGAAGAAGGTTCTCGAATCTCATAACAATAAATTGCACGTGAAAAAAGACGATACGGTTATTGTTATTTCGGGTAAAGATAAAGGCAAAAAAGGTCGCGTTATCGCAGCATATCCTCGCGAAAACCGCGTTCTTGTGGAAGGTGTAAACATGATCAAGAAGCATGCGAAGCCATCTCAAGCGAATCCACAAGGCGGAATTATCGAGCAAGAAGCTCCAGTTCACGTATCGAACGTCATGCACGTGGATCCTAAGAGCGGCGGCGTAACACGTATCGGATACAAAGTATTGGATAACGGTAAAAAAGTTCGCGTAGCGAAAAAATCCGGAGAAGTTATCGACTAATCCACTTTTGAAAGAAAGGAGGTCCATGTAACATGGCAGCAAGAATGAAAGAGCGTTTCTTAAATGAAATTACGCCAGCGTTAATGCAGAAGTTTAACTACTCGACGGTAATGCAAGTGCCGAAAATCGAGAAAGTTGTAATCAACATGGGTGTGGGCGACGCAGTTGCTAACTCCAAAGTGCTTGATGCAGCAGTAGCGGACATGCAGTTAATCGCAGGTCAAAAACCGGTTATTACTCGTGCGAAGAAATCCATCGCTGGATTCAAACTTCGTGAGAATATGCCAATCGGTGTTAAAGTAACACTTCGTGGCGAGCGTATGTACTACTTCTTAGACAAATTGTTCAACATTACGCTTCCTCGTGTACGTGACTTCCGCGGTGTATCGAACAAAGCATTTGATGGTCGCGGTAACTACACACTTGGTTTGAAAGAGCAATTAATTTTCCCAGAGGTTGAATACGATAAAGTTGATAAAGTACGCGGTATGGATATCGTTATCGTAACAACAGCTAAAACTGACGAAGAGTCCCGCGAGTTGTTAACTCAACTTGGCATGCCTTTCGTAAAATAATCCTTACGAGGATAACTTGGTACACAAGTTTGCAGGAGGTGCAAAAATAAGTGGCAAAAACTTCGATGAAAGTTAAACAACAACGCACACCGAAATATAAAGTACGTGCTTACACACGTTGCGAGCGTTGTGGTCGCCCACATTCCGTATTACAGAAATTTAAAATTTGCCGGATTTGTTTCCGCGAATTAGCGTATAAAGGCCAGATCCCTGGCGTTAAAAAAGCAAGTTGGTAATCACCCTACAACGGGAAGGAGGTTTACACTTATGGTTATGTCAGATCCGATTGCAGATATGCTAACACGCATTCGCAACGCGAACGTAGTGCGTCATGAGACGGTTGAAATGCCTGCTTCGACTATTAAGAAGCAAATCGCAGAAATCCTTAAGCGTGAAGGTTTCATCCGCGACGCAGAATATATCGAAGATAACAAACAAGGGATTATCCGTATTTTCTTGAAATACGGCTCTAACAATGAACGTGTCATCTCCGGTTTGAAGAGAATCAGTAAGCCAGGTCTACGCGTATACACGAAGAGCAATGAAGTTCCTCGCGTATTAGGCGGACTAGGTATTGCGATTATCTCCACATCCAAAGGAGTTATGACAGATAAAGAAGCTCGTCAAACGAAATCCGGCGGAGAAGTAGTCTGCTACGTTTGGTAATACAACCGTAAAGATAGGAGGTGCAACATATGTCTCGTATTGGTCGCAAACCAATTACAGTACCAAGTGGCGTAACAGTCACTTTAGATAACAGCAACATTACAGTTAAAGGACCTAAAGGAACATTAACTCGTGAAGTCCACAAAGATATGACAGTATCTGTTGAGGAGAACGTGATCACGATTGTTCGTCCTTCTGATAATAAACTTCATCGTTCATTACACGGTACAACTCGTTCGGTCATTTCTAACATGGTTAGTGGTGTAACTGAAGGTTTCTCTAAAAACCTTGAGCTTGTCGGCGTAGGTTACCGTGCGAATAAATCCGGTGATAAAGTCGTTCTTAACGTTGGTTACTCTCACCCAGTTGAGATTACACCAGAAGTAGGCATCGAGTTCGAAGTTCCTTCCAACACGAAAATTATCGTTAAAGGAATCGACAAAGAGCGCGTAGGTGCTTATGCTGCGAAAATCCGTTCCGTTCGTGAACCTGAGCCGTATAAAGGTAAAGGTATTAAGTACGAAGGCGAACGTATTATCCGTAAAGAAGGTAAAGCTGGTAAGAAAAAATAAGATCATTGTTGATCTTTTGCTTGTAGCTTAAAGGCCCTTGGGGCCATATGGCAGACAGAAGGGAGTGAACAAGGCATGATTACCAAAGGAGATAAAAACAAAGCTCGTTTGAAAAGACACCTTCGTGTTCGTAAGAAAATTGAAGGAACAACAACTCGCCCGCGTTTGAGCGTTTTCCGTTCATCGAAACATGTGTACGCACAATTGATCGATGATGTAACTGGAAAAACTGTAGCTGCTGCTTCCACAATGGATAAAGAATTACAAGGTCAAATTGGAAACGGTGGTAACGTTGAAGCTGCTCGTAAAGTTGGCGAATTAGTCGCTAAACGTGCGAAAGAAGCTGGCTACGTACAAGTTGTTTTCGATCGTGGCGGGTATTTGTATCATGGACGGGTTCAAGCATTGGCTGACGCAGCTCGCGAAGCAGGTCTTGAATTCTAATCAATTTATAAGGAGGTAAACGACTTGCGTGTAGATCCGAACACTTTAGAACTAACTGAAAAAGTTGTAAATATTAATCGCGTAGCGAAAGTTGTAAAAGGCGGACGCCGTTTCAGCTTTAGTGCGCTAGTAGTTGTCGGCGACGGCAAAGGTTGGGTTGGCGCTGGTATCGGTAAAGCTTCTGAAGTACCTGATGCGATCCGCAAAGGTATCGAAGATGCTAAGAAAAACCTGATCCACGTACCATTCGTAGGAACAACAATTCCTCACCTTGTTAACGGCAAATTCGGAGCAGGCCATGTTCTTTTGAAGCCAGCTTCTGAAGGTACTGGAGTTATCGCAGGCGGACCGGTTCGTGCGGTTCTTGAGCTTGCTGGTGTAGGCGATATTTTAACAAAATCTTTAGGTTCTTCGAACTCCATGAATATGGTGAATGCAACACTTGAAGGCTTGTCTCGCTTGAAACGTGCCGAAGATGTTGCTAAATTGCGCGGTAAAACCGTAGAAGAACTGTTAGGTTAAGGAGGGATTCACGTTGGCTAAATTACAAGTTACCCTCGTTCGCAGTTTGATTGGTCGTCCGGAAACACAACGTAAAACGGTCAACAGCCTTGGATTGCGTAAAATCAACCAAACTGTTGTTCATAACGATAGCCCGGCGATTCGTGGAATGGTTAACCAAGTTAACCACTTGGTTTCTGTTCAAGAAGTTGAAGCTTAAGCTTAAATACATGAATGTTTAGAACTATAAAGGAGGTGCAACGAACGATGAAGTTACATGAACTTGTTTCTTCTCCAGGTGCCCGCAAAGAACGCAAGCGCGTAGGTCGCGGTACTTCGAGCGGCACGGGTAAAACATCGGGTCGCGGTCACAAAGGTCAAAACGCTCGTTCTGGCGGTGGCGTGCGCCCAGGTTTCGAAGGTGGACAAAATCCACTATATCGTCGCTTGCCGAAACGCGGTTTCAATAACCCTACTCGTAAAGAGTTTGCTATTGTAAACATCGAGGAACTTAACAACTTTGCAGAAGGTACTGAAGTGACTCCAGAGGTACTTATGGAGCGCGGTATTGTAAACAATCCTAAAGCTGGAATCAAGGTTCTAGGAAACGGTGAGGTTACTGTAAAACTTACTGTTAAAGCAAATAAGTTCTCTCAATCTGCGGTAGAGAAAATCGAGGCTGCCGGCGGTAAAACCGAGGTGATCTAATGTTTAAAACGCTGTCCAATATATGGCGAGTTGAAGACCTTAGAAAAAGAATCTTGTTTACACTAATGATTTTGATCGTTTACCGTATCGGTGCTTTTATTCCAGTACCGGGTGTCGACAAATCGGTTTTCACATTGGCTGGCCAACAGGGCAGTGACTTGTTCGGCTTGCTGAACACATTCTCTGGTGGTGCATTGTTCCATTTTTCTATCTTTGCTCTCGGGATTATGCCATATATCACAGCATCCATCATCGTACAGCTTCTGTCGATGGATGTCATTCCGAAGTTCGCAGAATGGGCTAAAGAAGGCGAGCTCGGTAAACGTAAACTCGCCCAAATTACTCGTTATGGTACCGTAATACTTGGTCTTATCCAAGCATACGGTACAGCAATCGGGTTTAACCGATTGTATAACTTCACAATGGTTCCAAATGCAAGTATAACGACGTATCTCGTTATTGCAATTGTATTAACAGCAGGTGTATCCTTCCTCATGTGGCTCGGTGAGCAAATTACAGAGAAGGGCATTGGCAACGGGATTTCAATTCTGATTTTCGCGGGTATCGTATCCAGATTCCCAGAAATGATGCGTGAGATCTACACAGCAGAATTTGCGGATGCTACAGCAAATACGTTCTTTAGTGTTGCGAAAGTGATTCTTATTTTGCTTGTGGTCCTCGCGGTAATCGTGGGTGTAATCTTTATCCAGCAGGGTGTACGTAAAATTCCAGTACAATATGCGAAGCGTGTTGTAGGGAACAAAATGTACGGTGGACAAAATACACACATTCCACTCAAAGTGAACGGCGCAGGGGTTATTCCGGTAATCTTCGCATCCTCACTCTTGATGTTCCCGATTACAATTGCACAGTTCTGGGCTGATAAGCCTTGGGCAACTTGGGTTATCCAGAACTTCTCGCATGACAAACCGCTCGGTATGGTTCTTTATGTCCTGATGATCGTTGGATTTACATTCTTCTACACATTCGTGCAGATCAATCCCGTTCAGATGGCAGACCAGATGAAAAAGAACGGTGGATACATTCCTGGTATCCGTCCAGGTAAACCAACTTCTTCGTACTTGACGAAAGTCATGTCGAGAATTACGTTATCTGGTGCGATCTTCTTAGCGGCAGTTTCGATTCTCCCTGTATTTTTCGGTGCACTTGCCGGATTGCCTAAATCCGTGCAAATCGGGGGAACATCCCTACTGATCGTTATTGGGGTTGCTTTGGATACGATGAAGCAAATCGAAAGCCAATTAATGAAACGCCACTACAAAGGTTTCATTAACAAATAGTCAATAGGTTCCTGTGCGAGACCGTTCGCGGCATTCGCTCTGGCACCTATTGTGCTGTTTCTTCGTTAAGAGGAGGATGAAGTTCAATGAACATTCTTTTCATGGGGCCTCCTGGGGCAGGAAAAGGAACGCAGGCAGAACGTGTTGTCAATGAATTCGGTGTTCCCCACATTTCGACGGGCGATGCATTTCGTCTAGCGATGAAGCAAGGTACTCCTATTGGTATTAAAGCCAAAGAATATATTGATCAAGGTTTGCTTGTACCCGATGATGTGACGATTGGGATCGTTCGTGAAAGACTCGCGCAGCCAGATTGTGAGAAAGGATTCCTACTTGATGGATTCCCTAGAACACTATCTCAAGCCGAAGCTTTGGATGATATCCTTACGTCGATGAGTCGTAAACTCGATCATGTCATTGACCTAAAGGTGGATCGCGATTTACTACTTGCGCGCTTAACAGGCCGTCGGATTTGTAAATCATGCGGCGCTACCTACCATGTCATTTTCAATCCACCACAACAATCCGGCGTGTGTGATAAATGCTCCGGCGAATTGTACCAACGTTCGGACGACTCGGAAGAAAAAGTGGGTACGCGTCTTGATGAGTATATCAACAAAACGGCGCCATTATTAGCTTACTATGACGCTAAGGGGCTGCTTCGCCAAGTGGACGGGGAGAAAGAAATCGATACAGTTACTTCGGAGATTGTATCTTTACTGAGAGGTTAGACGTAATGATCATTTGTAAGTCTGAAGTGGAGTTAGGCTTCATGAAGGAAGCAGGTAGGATTGTTGCGGAAACGCATCGTTTGATGTCAAAATCCGTTCAACCAGGCATTACGACTCGAGAGTTAGGCGCAATCGCGGAGAACTATATTCGCAGTCAGAATGCTACACCTTCTTTCAAAGGCTACAATGGTTTTCCTGGAAGCATTTGCGCTTCAGTCAATGAAGAGTTGGTTCATGGCATACCCGGCGATCGGAAATTAAACGAGGGCGACATCATAAGTATTGACATCGGGGCTCAGTATCGTGGTTACCATGGCGATTCGGCATGGACCTATCCGGTTGGTGAAATTTCTGACACAGCTAAGAAACTCTTAGAGGTAACAGAAAAATCCTTGTATGCTGGACTCGCGCTTGTCAAACCGGATGTTCGTTTATATACAATTTCTTACGCGATTCAACGCTGCATTGAAGATGCCGGTTTTTCAGTTGTTCGTGAATATGTAGGGCACGGCATTGGAGAGAACCTCCATGAAGAACCTCAGATTCCGAACTATGGTACTCCCGATCGCGGTCCGAGGTTGAAGCCTGGCATGGTCTTGGCTATTGAGCCGATGGTCATTGCGGGCGAACGGTATGTGAAGACGTTACAAGATAATTGGACGGTTGTAACGTTGAACGGCGATATCTGTGCTCACTTTGAACACACCGTTGCTGTTACAGAGGATGGCTTAGAAATTTTGACGAGACTAGATAGCTAGGTGATGAATGTGAATAACAATCAAATGCCCCAAATCGGTCAGATCGTTCAAATCTTACGAGGTCGTGATGCTGGACAATATGCGGTTATCGTCGGAATCGTTGATTCCAAGTTCATACTCCTAGCTGATGGGGACAAACGAAAGTTTGACCAGCCTAAGAAGAAGAACCTCATACATTTGCAATTGTTGAGTGAAATAAGTGCTGAAGTTGTTAACAGTTTAGACGAGAGCGGTCGGGTAACGAACGGGAAACTTCGTTTTGCGATTTCCAAGTTTATTGCAACCACCGCAAATCATGCACAGAAAGGAGAATAACTGTGGCTAAAGAAGATGTCATTGAAGTAGAAGGAACGGTTATTGAACCGTTGCCGAATGCAATGTTTAAAGTTGAGCTGGAGAATGGCCATCAAATTCTTGCCCACGTTTCTGGTAAGTTGCGGATGCACTTCATTCGTATCCTAACAGGAGACAAAGTGGTCATACAGTTATCACCTTATGATTTATCCAGAGGTCGTATAACGTACCGCAAATAGGTCCCGGATCTATATCGTGTAATCCAGTTTCTATTGCAGAAACTTTTAGGAGGTAATTAACATGAAGGTGAGACCTTCTGTAAAACCAATTTGCGAAAAATGCAAAGTCATTCGCCGCAAAGGGAACGTAATGGTAATTTGCGAAAATCCTAAGCACAAACAAAAACAAGGTTAAGAAGGGGGTGTAGCGTAAAATGGCACGTATAGCTGGTGTGGATTTGCCACGTGATAAGCGCGTTGAGATCGCCTTAACTTACATTTTCGGTATTGGAAGAACAACTTCCCAGAAAATCCTAAGCACAACAGGCATTGATGTGAACACTCGTGTTCGCGACTTAACAGAGGACGAAGTTAGTAAACTTCGTGAGGTTATCGACAAAACGATCAAGGTTGAAGGTGACCTTCGTCGTGAAATCAGTTTGAATATTAAACGTTTAATCGAGATCGGTTGCTACCGTGGTGTTCGTCACCGTCGTGGTCTTCCGGTTCGTGGACAACGTACAAAAACTAACGCTCGTACGCGTAAAGGTCCTCGTCGTACTGTAGCGAATAAAAAGAAATAAGAAGGGAGGATAACAGACATGGCTAAACCGAAAAAAGTCGTACGTACGAAACGTCGTGATCGCAAAAATATTGAATCCGGCGTTGCTCATATTCGTTCTACGTTCAACAACACGATCGTAACGATTACTGACCCGCACGGAAATGCAATTTCTTGGGCGAGCTCAGGCGGTCTTGGATTCAAAGGATCGCGTAAAAGTACTCCATTCGCAGCGCAAATGGCAGCAGAATCTGCAGCGAAAGCAGCAATGGAACACGGGATGAAATCTGTTGAGGTTATGGTTAAAGGTCCAGGTGCTGGTCGCGAAGCGGCAATCCGCTCTTTGCAAGCAGCAGGTCTTGAAGTTAACATGATCAAAGACGTTACTCCTATCCCGCATAATGGATGCCGCCCGCCAAAACGTCGTCGTGTCTAATGGCAGACCTTAGTGTGGTATAAATTACTAACAACTTGCTAATAATGGTTGTTTAGACATACTACATGACTCGACTGAAAAGAAGGTTTCAAACGGAACGACGTTTTGAAGGAGGGTAATTCAGTGATTGAAATCGAAAAGCCGAAAATAGAAACCGTTGATCTCAATGATGAGGGGACTTACGGGAAATTCGTTGTAGAACCGCTTGAACGTGGTTATGGTACAACGCTTGGTAACTCTTTGCGTCGTATTCTACTATCATCGCTTCCAGGTGCGGCAGTAACATCGGTGCAAATCGATGGTGTGCTTCATGAGTTCTCGACGATTCCGGGCGTCATTGAAGACGTAACGGAAATCATTCTAAACTTAAAAGGCCTATCGCTTAAAATTCATTCCGACGAAGAAAAAGTGTTGGAGATTGATGCGGAAGGTGAAGGTCCGGTTACAGCTGGAGACATTCGCGCTGATAGCGATGTTGAAATCTTGAATCCAGATCTTCACATTGCAACACTATCGCCTGGTTCACGTTTGCATATGCGTATCTTTGCAAATCGTGGACGCGGTTATGTGCAAGCAGATAAGAATAAATCTGAGGATCAACCAATTGGTGTGATTCCAGTGGATTCGATCTACACGCCAATTTCACGTGTAAACTACACGATTGAGAACACTCGTGTCGGGCAAGTAACGAATTATGACAAACTGACCCTCGAAGTGTGGACTGACGGTAGTATTCGACCTGAAGAAGCAGTGAGCCTTGGTGCGAAAATCTTAACAGAGCATTTGATGCTCTTTGTAGGATTGACGGACGAAGCGAAAGATGCGGAAATCATGGTTGAAAAAGAAGAAGATAAGAAAGAGAAAGTTCTAGAGATGACTATCGAGGAACTCGATCTTTCCGTTCGTTCTTATAACTGCTTGAAACGCGCTGGTATCAATACCGTTCAAGAGTTGATCACGAAAACGGAAGAAGATATGATGAAAGTCCGTAACCTCGGACGCAAATCTTTGGAAGAAGTTCAAGAGAAACTCGAAGAGCTAGGTTTGGGTTTACGGATGGAAGACTAATCTTAACTGCAGCAAGGAGGGGAAAAATATGGCATACCAAAAGTTAGGTCGTAACTCTAGCGCACGTAAGGCATTGTTCCGTGACTTGGTTACTGACTTGTTCTTATATGAGCGCATTCAAACGACTGAAGCAAAAGCGAAAGAGGTTCGTTCGATCGCTGAAAAGCTGATTACGAAAGCGAAGCAAGGTGATCTTCACGCGCGTCGTCAAGTAGCAGCTTATGTTCGTCGCGAAACGATTAACGGTGAGCAAGATGCAATTCAAAAATTGTTCTCGGAATTAGCCACTCGTTACTCGGAGCGTCCAGGTGGATACACGCGTATTCTAAAACTGGGGCCTCGTCGTGGAGACTCAGCTCCTATGGTTTACTTAGAATTAGTGGATCGTGCTTAATTGACCTTATGAGAAAGGGTGGACAGAATCCTCGGATTCTGAACAAGCCCTTTTTTCTTTTGCACATTGGGGACTCCTGTCCTCGATGTGCATAAAGGTCTTTTTCGACCATCCCCCTAAATCCCCCTTCCTCCTCAGGAAGGGGGACCCCAAAGGGCTCTGCCCTCTGGACACCCGTCTAACTATCGCTCATAGGAGTGCTGTTTGGTGCTTCGATGGCGGCATGGGGTGGGGGACCGCGTCTGTCCTGCAAACCTAAACCGAATGCCTCACGGCACCGGCTTAGGTTTACAGAACACGCTTGAAGTCGTGCGGGAATGCTTAAGATCTTTGAGGGGGAACGACTGCCTTTGGCAGCGTTCCTGTGCTTCGAAGAGCACACCATAGATAAACATCAACGCTTCGAAGTTTGTAATACATCATCGGGAGGGGATCCATATGCGCAATCTTTTTATGGTCGTCAGCTATGACGGGACACACTACCACGGCTTCCAGACGCAGCCTGGCGAGAATACCATACAAGATTATATTGAAGCCTCGATCCGTGCGCTGACCGGCGAGACGGTGAAGATCATCTCTTCAGGCCGTACAGACGCGGGTGTGCATGCACGGGCGCAGGTCTTTAATTTCGAGACGCAATCGGCGATCCCCATTGAACGATGGTGTCTTGCCCTCAATACACGGCTCCCGAACGATATCGTTATTCGGTCCGCTCAGGATGTACCTTTGTCGTTCCATTCGCGCTACAGCGCGCATTGGAAGACGTACCGCTATACGATTAACGCAAATGCTTTTCCTGATGTCTTCAACCGATCTTATGAATTTCATCATCCTACGAAACTAGATATCGAAGAAATGCGTAAAGCGTTAACGCATATGGTAGGAACGTTTGACTACACTTCGTTTGCCTCCCGTAAATCGACGAAGGACAGTCATGTTCGCACGATTTATAAAGCGTGGATGGAACACGATGTTAGTTCAGCGATTCCAGGTACAAGAGATCAAGGTATCATCCATACGTATGTGACGGGGAATGGGTTTCTTCAGCACATGGTTCGGATCATGATGGGAACCTTGCTCCGAGTTGGACAAGGCAAATTTAAGAGTGAGGATATACCCGGAATCATCGCTCAGATGGACCGCGCAGCTGCGGGGCCTACGGCTGTTTCACACGGCTTGACGCTCTGGGAAGTCGGTTATGAATTGAGTGACATAAACCTGGAAAAATAGCTTGCTTTTTAGGCCTGAATATTGTAAGATAAAGCTTGTGTTTTCTTAATGGCTTTCCCACAGCCCCATTTAAGATTACTTTTGAAAAAACAGATATAACAACGATAATAATGAACGAATATAAATCGGAAATTTGCTTTTCCACAATATAAGGAGGATCTATTCAATGCGTAGCACATATATGGCGAAGCCAAATGAAGTTGAGCGTAAATGGTACATCATTGACGCTGAAGGTAAAACACTTGGTCGTCTTGCGACTGAAGCTGCTAGCCTGATTCGCGGTAAACACAAACCACAATTTACTCCACATGTAGATACAGGAGATTTTGTAGTTATCATCAATGCAGAGAAAATCGTTCTAACGGGTAAAAAAATGACGGACAAGAACTACTACAGTCACTCCCTTTACTCCGGCGGTTTGAAAGTAACTCCTGCTCAAGATATGATCAAAAAGTTCCCAGAGCGCGTTTTGGAACAAGCTATTCACGGCATGCTTCCTAAGAACCGTCTTGGTAACGCAATGAAGCTTAAATTGAAAGTATATGCAGGTTCCGAACATCCACACGCAGCACAAAAACCAGAAGTTTACGAACTTCGCGGTTAATAAAAAAGGAGGACAGTTTCATGGCACAAGTACAATACTATGGTACAGGTCGTCGTAAACATTCGGTAGCTCGTGTTCGCCTTGTACCGGGTGAAGGACGTATCCTAATCAATAAACGTGATATCAACGAATATTTCGGTTTGGAAACATTGAAATTGATCGTAAAACAACCTTTGAACCTAACAGAAACATTGTCAAAGTACGATGTTCTTGTTATCGCTCATGGTGGCGGTATGTCTGGTCAAGCAGGAGCAATTCGTCACGGTATCTCCCGTGCATTGCTTAAAGCAGACCCTGAGTTCCGTCCATCGCTTAAAAAAGCAGGATTCTTGACTCGTGACCCTCGTATGAAAGAGCGTAAAAAATACGGTCTTAAAGCAGCTCGTCGCGCGCCACAATTCTCCAAACGTTAATATTATTATTCATCGAACACCTTTCTTGCTTCGGCAGGAAAGGTGTTTTTTGCATTTATCCACAATCAGTCATCTTCCGTTCACCTCGTCGACTTTTATCCACATCCTGAAAAAGACTCCTATTCCGTCTATGCACACTTTATTCACAATCGAATAGATATGCTAAATAGCCCAGTAATTTCAAAGGAAAAGGATTGACATTTAACTGGCAAGATTTATAATATAATTATTATATTCATAGATGTTTACTCGGAATTGAAATTAAGTGTGAAGAGGGAGTATACGTATGAACTTATTTGAGAAAGAAGCATTGGTTGAGCAGAAAGCAGTGGAACTTGAAAGTGCAAGTCCTGAAGCTATTTTAGAATGGGCTGTTACGACATTCCCTAACATGACGTTTGCTTGCAGCTTTGGTGCGGAAGATGTCGTACTTGTTGATATGCTGCAGCGGATCAGTCCGAAGACGGACATTTTTTATCTGGATACCGATTTTCATTTCCCTGAGACCTATGCAACAAGAGATCGATTAGCAGAACGTTATAACCTCGAATTTGTTCGTGCATTCCCGAAATTGACACCTGAAGAGCAAGCTGAGAAGTATGGCGAAGAATTGTGGAAATCTGCTCCGAATGAATGCTGTAACATCCGTAAAGTGGAGCCGTTAACGGAGATTTTGGGCAAGTATGACGCTTGGATTACAGGTATCCGGCGTGATCAGGCACCGACGCGGGCTAACGCGAAGAAAATCGAATATGATTATAAATTTGGACTTATTAAATTTAACCCGATAGCGCATTGGACTTCCGAAGACGTATGGAATTACATTCGTGCGAACGATGTGATCTACAATCCTTTGCATGATCAACATTATCCGAGCATTGGTTGCTCCTACTGTACGCGCCAAGTCATGCCAGGTGAAGATCCACGTGCAGGACGTTGGTCAGGGCATGAGAAGACCGAATGCGGTTTGCATAAATAAGGGCTAAGAATCGAGGGGGACAGCGTTAATGACTACTATTCAACCGCATGGCGGCAATTTGATCAACCGTGTCGTAAATGGTGAAGAACGGGAACGTTTGCTATCTCAAGCAGCATCCTTGCAATCCATTCGAATCAATACGTGGACCATTTCGGATTTAGATCTAATCGGTGTAGGTGCTTTTTCACCATTGTCAGGGTTTATGAACGAAGAGAATTATCGCTCTGTCGTAGACCGGATGCGTCTCGCAGATGGAACGGTGTGGAGTATCCCGATTACGCTATCTGTGGATCCCGTACAAGCTGAATTATTATCCACAGGTGAACAAGTTGCGCTCGTAGGTGAGCTGGATGATGTGATTTATGGGATTATCCACATTGATAGTGTTTATCCTGTGGATCACGCTTATGAAGCGAAGCAAGTATTCAAGACAGATGACACGGCGCATCCTGGTGTGCAGAAGCTGCTTGAGCGTTCGAATATCTATGTAGGCGGGGATATCACAGTACTCAACCGACCACAACCTGAGAAGTTTCGAGAATTCTATTACGATCCGGCTGAGACGCGTCAAATCTTCGCTGAGAAGAATTGGAGAACCGTTGTAGGCTTCCAGACTCGTAATCCTGTACATCGTGCACATGAATATATCCAGAAGAGTGCAATGGAAATTGTAGATGCTTTATTCTTGAACCCACTTGTAGGTGAGACGAAGTCCGATGATGTTCCGGCAAATGTACGGATGAAGAGCTATGTAGCTCTTCTCGAGAATTATTATCCACAGGAACGAACTTTCCTCGGTGTATTCCCAGCTGCGATGCGCTATGCAGGACCGAGAGAAGCAATTTTCCATGCGATGGTACGCAAGAACTTCGGTTGTACACATTTTATCGTCGGCCGCGATCATGCGGGCGTTGGGGACTACTATGGTACGTATGAAGCGCAAGAGATATTCAGCAATTTCACTTCAGAAGAGCTGGGGATAACTTTATTGTTCTTCGAGCATAGTTTCTTCTGCACGACATGTGGCAATATGGCTTCCAGCAAAACTTGTCCACATCCCAAAGAAGATCACTTAACGTTATCAGGGACGAAGGTACGCGCTTTGCTGCGTGACGGCATTTGTCCTCCACCTGAATTCTCGAGACCGGTTGTCGCCAAAATTTTAATTGAAGGCATGGCCGAGCAAGTCACAACTTAAATAAGTTGTTCAAAAAGTCAACTTTTGATCACGAAGTATTTCAAGTGGTGGATTCGACATCGCATCTTGCGCTCACCCTCGAAGTTCTGTACTCATTTAGGTTTTGCCTAAATTCCGTTCCTCCTTCTTCGGGTTCACGCAACCTTCTCGATGCTGAAAAGCCGACTTTTTGAACACGTATGTAAAAGGTATATTTGTCCACCTCGTCCCATATAGATGATTAGGAGTCTGTATGGGAACGGAGGTGGTTTTTTTATGGGGAAAAGAAGTGGGCATCGTAAGAAGACTGTGATCCTGATTCAACTTCGCGATTTCAAAAAATGGATTATCGCGGCGTGCTTGCTCGTCCTGTTAACCGTTATTTTTACATATGAAGTGCCTTCAACGAAAACATGGACTTACTGGACACTACCTTTATCCGGTAAAGTGATTGCGATTGATGCAGGACATGGAGGCCCTGATGGGGGAGCTGTAAGCAAGCAAGGTGTCATCGAGAAAGATATAAATTTAACGATCGCTCTCTATTTAAGAGACTTCCTGCAGCAGGCCGGTGCGGTTGTTGTATTGACGCGTGAAGGTGATTACGATCTGGCACAAGAAGGGACAACCAAGCTTCGTAAACGAAAAACGGAGGATTTACATCGTCGTGTGGAGATTATTGAGAAGCAAAAGGTAGATCTTCTCATTAGTATTCATATGAATAGCTTCCCGTCGAATCGATGGAGTGGAGCGCAAACCTTCTTTACCTCCAATAATCCGGAGAACGAGCGGCTTGCCAAATTTATTCAGACGGAGATGAAGCGAAATCTGGAGAATACAGATCGTGTCGCTAAGATTGTCACGACGAATGTATATTTATTGAAGGCGCTGCAGATTCCAACAGCCCTCGTAGAAGTGGGATTTCTATCGCATCCGCAAGAGTCGCAATTGCTCGCAGACGAGAAGTATCAACGCAGAGTATCTGCTTCCATCTACACAGGGATACTTCGGTATATCTCAGGTGAACAGATTGGCAAACCTTAGGAAGATTTATGCTATAATCAAGCTGAGTAGTTAACCATTCCATAAAGTAGAGGTGCTGGCATCATGGGGGCTAAAGAACAAGTGCTTGAAGCATTACGAGATATCGTTGACCCTATAACAGGACAGAATATCGTCGAACATCAATATGTCCGGGATATTATGGCGAAAGAAAACAAAGTATCATTAACGGTCGTCACTTCGTCGGAGCAGGAGCAGCATCGATTTCAATTAGAACGTCAGATTCGTGAGAAATTAACCGAAGCAGGAATACATGATATCCACGTACGGTTTAGAATGATGTCTGAGCATGAAAAAGCTGAGGCAGCAGGGAGTAGAAGCCAATCAGGGCAACAGGAGCCGCCAAAAGGTCATGGAGCCGGTATGGAGAGCCATCCACTTCTGCACCCAGAATCCAGTACCAAGTTTATTGCGATCGCGAGCGGCAAGGGCGGCGTAGGTAAATCAACAGTCACAGTGAATATCGCGGCAGCACTTGCACGGCAAGGACGTAGAGTAGGCATTATCGATGCGGATATCTATGGATTCAGTGTACCCGATATGATGGGCATTGAAGAACGACCTGAGATTGTGAATGAACGTATCATTCCAATTGAACGATTTGGCGTTAAAGTTATTTCCATGGGGTTCTTCGTAGAAGATAACAGTCCGATTGTATGGCGCGGTCCGATGCTCGGCAAAATGCTGCGCAACTTTTTCCAAGAAGTGAACTGGGGCGAACTTGATTATATGCTCTTAGATTTGCCACCAGGGACCGGAGATATTGCGCTGGATGTCCACCAAATGTTACCGCAGAGCCAAGAAATTATTGTAACGACACCACATGCGACAGCGGCATTTGTTGCGGCTAGAGCTGGTACAATGGCTATCCATACGAAGCATGAGATTATAGGTGTAGTTGAGAATATGTCCTACTATGCATGTGGAGATTGCGGACATAAGGATTACATATTTGGGCGTGGAGGCGGTGCGCGCCTTGCAGAATCCTTGAATTGTGACTTGCTCGCACAGATTCCGCTGGGAGCGCCGGATAATCATCCATCAGAGCCAGACTTCTCGCCTTCAGTTTATCGTGCCAATACAGAGACGGGCCGGATCTACGATGATATTGCGAAGCAAATTATACAGAAAAATGAAAAAGGTTGAGCTGATGCTCAACCTTTTGAGTTATATGTAGGCAAAAGCTTACTGCCCACCGCCTCCACCACCGCCTCCTTCGCCTCCACCACCTTCGCCGCCGCCTTGACCACCGCCACCACCGCCGCCTTTCTTCTTCCCTTGTTCTTGCTGCTTCGGCTGTAGCTCTTCTTGAACAACTTTGGTAAGGAGCTCCATGATTTGCATTTTGAACAGTGGACTTGACATAGAATCTTTGACGATGGTCATGACTTGCTTCCGAAATTCTGGTGTTTTCGTGAGATCAAGATACATTTTGGATAGATCAGGAGACTTGAGTATATCTGCGACTGATTGCTGGTATACGGGATCTTTGATGAGCTCTTTGTGTATTTTTTTATTGTCCTTGTTAATCGCGCTCGCGAATTCTCCTGCAAATTTAGGATCCTTCATTATCTTCTCTAGTTCCTTATTATATTCTGGGGAAGTTAATGTATCTTTTACTGCTGTTCGAATCTGTTCTTTGCCTACGGGGCTGCTTAACATTTGCATTTGCGTGCTGCCGCTGGATCCGCTGGATTGTTGAATCGCTTTTTGGGCTTCTTCCGTCTTTAGAATATCGACGACCATGGCTTTCATTTCTTTATAATCAGGTTGTGCAGAAGATGTCTGCTGTTCGGACATACAGGCGGTTAGTGTTAGGGTGAGAATAAGGACGATGGCTAACCCGCGTATTTGTTTGAATTTTTGCATTCGGAATTTCTCCTTCCGTAGACTTTACAATTGTAGTATGCCTGAATAGGAGGGATTTATTATGTATGTATTTGGATAAATCGCGCCGAAGTACACAGAAAAAACGCCCTCGTCCCATACATAGGGAGAAGGCGCTTAGACTTAATTACATATTAGCGGCTGGATCGAGATTTGTATTGTTGACCGTATTCTGATCTCGTACAGGGTTGCTTTTAATTTCCGTTTGATTTAGCAGCTCTGATACAGTGACAAACTCATAACCTTTCGCACGTAGCTGGTCGATGATGATCGGGAGAGCTAAATGCGTTTCTTTACAGGAGTCACTTGCGTGCATTAGAACGATGTCTCCAGGATGAGCTTTCGTTACGACACGATTAACAATTTCATCAACGCCAGGGTTCTTCCAATCCAAGGAGTCCGTATCCCATTGAATGACTTTGTAGTTAAGGCTATCCGCAATGCGAAGCACTCTTTTGTCAAAATCACCGTTGGGCATACGGATTAGCGTTGGTGATTTTCCGGTTAAATCGGAGAGAATGCTGTGTGCTGTTTTAATTTGTTTTGAAATATCCTCATCACTCAAGGAGCTGTAGTTCACGTGCTTATGACCATGGCTGCCGATCTCATAGCCGGAGTCCGCAATTTTCTTTACAAGATCCGTATGTGTTTTGCTCCAAGGGGAGGAGAGGAAGAAGGTTGCTTTTTGCAATCCTTTTTGCTGCAAAATATCTAGGATTGGCGCAGTACGCTTATCTCCCCAGCTGATATCGAAGGTGAGGGCAATAAGTTTTTTCTCTGTAGGAACATTGTAGACTGCTGAAGGGGCACCCTCAGAGAACACCGTAATATTATCACTCTCTACATATACTACCCCAACTGCAAATACTAAAGCGACGAATAAAAAGAAATACCTTTTAATCTTTTTGCCATTAAACACATAGAAATTCATCGTTTGGCAGTCTCCTTTCCTCATATAGGACGTGTCCTTGCTTGTTTACTAAAATGTATGCTCGTACATGGAAGTTATGACCTACCGCTGCAGAAATTCCTTTTTGGGAAATGATCATAAAATTTCCAAATTATGAGCATAACATTAAAGCGGAGTTAAATTCCGAATAGAGGAATGATAAAAACCATACGCGCTAAAGATCGAGGCATATTTGAAGGAGGCACTACAGATTATGTTAGGTTTGTTGTTCAACGATAAGGAATGCAAAGAGCTGGACTATGTGCTACGAAAAGAATTAGATGAAATGCTTCTTGATCTGAGTGATTCCAGATTGGAATATGAAATCCGTCATGCAATAGCGAATCGATACAAGACAGTCTTCCGCATGTATGCACGCTTTGCTTCACCAAAAGAACTATCTAGATACGTGCGCAATCGACAATTTCCTGTCCCTAAAAAACAATAAAAAATAAATGCAAAAAAGTGTTGACGCCTAGTTGTAATTCGTGATATATTATTTCTCGTTCCGCTTTTGACGTAAGTCAGTCGGGGCAAGCGAAAAAATGAAAGTTCGAAAAAAACTTCAAAAAAAAGCTTGCCAAACGATAGCTGAATGTGATATATTATAAAAGTCGCCGCTGAAACAACGGGCGACAAAAAATGAGAGTTTTCGATAGAATACTTTCATGAAATGATTGATCTTTGAAAACTGAACAACGAGTGAATTAAAGTAATAAATGAGATCAGTAATGATCTCGCTAGCAAGTTTATGAGCAAGTCAAACACTTTATTGGAGAGTTTGATCCTGGC
>NZ_JBYTDT010000025.1:0-61551 GCF_058791655.1 Paenibacillus sp. EB106-05-06-XG162 | reverse complement strand
GGGACGAAGCTTATATTCTAGATACACGGCAGCGCAATGAATTAAGGGTGTATGAAGTTGTAGCTCCGACATGTACCTCTACGGATTACAAAGAGCCGAAACTTGTAGTAGAACCGGATTGCGTCATGCTTGGGCACGTTGACGTCGGCGGTCACGATATCTTAAAACGCGTTTATTCCACGGAAGGAATCTGCCCGACGTTATCAACGATGCAAGGAGGAGGACAAGAGCCGAAGATCGCGGTCGAATACATAGGCAACGTTAATCCTTCAGGAAATGGCATGAATGGGTGTGTGTACGCAGATAGCGGACTCAGCCCAACGCTAACCACTAACAAAGGCGAGGGCACTAAAGTGTGCGTTGAGTATTCGAGAAAAGACGGGATTGGACGTCCATTAGACGCAGCTCATACGTTATCGGCGTCAGATTGGCGTGGGTTAAATCGTAATCAGGCGCAGAACGCGGTGCTTGAGGAAGTGCGCCCCGTCCTAACGCCAGATCGCGCCGAGAAACGTCAAAACGGTCGACGCTTTAAAGACGACGGAGAGGAAGCGTTCACTCTAACGGCTCAGGACAAGCACGGAGTCGCGCTCGGCAAGTATCCACGTTATCGAATTCGTAAACTTACGCCTCGCGAATGTTGGCGCCTACAAGGTTTCCTCGACGCTCACTTCGATAAAGCGCGCAATGCTGGTATCAGCGACTCGCAATTGTACAAACAGGCGGGAAATGCCGTCACGGTTAACGTAATCAGCGCAATAGGGAGTCGGCTCGTGCCGCTCCTAGAAGAGCCGAAGCGATTGATTCCGTTACTACAAACGAACGAATTGTATAAGGAGGCGGCATAAACGATGGGTCACGTTAAGATCGATATTCACGCAAAAGAACGAAGTTATACGCAGAAGTACGCATTAAACACGGCGAGTGGCGTCAAGGCGCTGCTCCGCGACCGTCACCAAATCGCCAATCGACGTTTCAAGGGGGATACGGCGGCGTCCGACATTCTCATCGATCTACATAGCGCTATAGAATCGGCGGAGCTGACCATACGCCAGGCGGAAGCAGTTGCGTGGGTGTACGGAGTCGACGTTACGCAGACGAAGGCCGCCGAGATTATGGGGATTGCGCAGAAGAACGTCAGCGAGTATATCGACATTGCGGCGGATCGGATCGCGGCGGTATATGAACGTTGGAATTACGGAGAAATCGAAGTGGAGGGCGAACCTATTGACGAAGAATAACGGAAATTATAAAGCAGCGTTTTCGGACGCGGTAACCGATTTGATTGCGGAGAATATTACGGATCGCACCGAAAGGATGGCGGCTGTCCATGCATTAACGGAAGCTTACGTCGATAGTATCGGAGAACGTCCGAACGATGCGGAGTTGGAGCGCCTAACGGATTACATATTACGCGAAGAGTTGACGGACCCACATCCGGATAAAGTTACGAATACGGAATATCCGTTCTTTAGTGCTTGGCAACTGGAATTGCGCCGTGACCGCGAGACTTCGCTGAAGATTACGGAAGAAACCGGTGTTGATGGTAAGGATTATCGTAATCCAACTAAGCGCAGGCGGAGTCGTTACGAAAACTGGTCCGTCGATAATCACGCGAAGATACGTAATAAGGAGCGTGCGGAACAGTATCGGAGGGATACGTCGCCGAGTAAAGTCGTTCCGTATAATCTACGAAATACGGGCGGTGGTTTTACGCCTGAGTTCACCCAATGCGCGGGGCTTGGTGAGAGATTCGTTCCTGCTTACGTTTGATCTAGGTAAAGACGCCAATCTAGCGGAAAGTAATCCGTTGGATTGGCGTCCATAAAAAGAAAGACTCTCATTTACGAGCGTTCCTGTAATCTTCTATCTGTTTCCTTGTCCATATCGGCCCGCTTGCAAGACGCTGGATCGGTTCGGGGAATACCCCACGTTGTAGGTACGTACCTACTCGCCGTTTATCCCAGCCAAGGATTTCAGCGGCTTCGGCATAACCAGCAAGTGGGGGAATTACTTTCCCAATTTGTCAAGGGCGCTTGCAACTGCGTTCTGGATATCTTCAAGGTCGTTATATCCATGTGTGGCTTCGTTAATTGCTTCGTCAACTTTATCGGACCTGTTTGATTCTTTTAGTTCTGCGATACGATCCATGTTGGTTGATTCACGATTAATCGCAGCGTGCCACCAATCGTATGTATCTTCGTCAGCAATATATGCACTAGCTTCTTCGTTCCAAGTGAATTGTCCATCTGAGAGAGCGCCCCAATTACCAATGAAATCTTTCGTGAAGTCAATTCCGTTTGTGCCAGTGATATTCAGGGATTTTTCGATTCCGTTTACGATTACTTTCATTAGAATCATCCTTTTGCCCGATGTCTTATCACATCTGCGGCGTTCATCTCTTGTATGTCTTTATCATACACCTACTGTATGTTAAAGTCAACACGTTAACCGTAAATTATCCGCAGTTCCGTATATTTTGTACCAACAGTTACCTATACGTTATAGAACGATACTAAAACGTCAGTCAATCGGAGTACATCCGGTCGGCTGGCGTTTATTTGCGTTGGGGAACGAACGCTCGGATATACTCCGAGCGTTCGACGTTATTCAAAACAAACGAAAGGTAGGCGTTGTAAATGGCGCAGAATAAGCGATCTGACGGTGAATGTTAACGTAGATATTGCGGGGGCATTGACCGCACTAAAGGCGATCCAACGCGAGGCGAAGAAAGCAACGGCGGCATTACGAGATTTGGAAAGCGCGGGTAAGGCGGTGAGCGCCGAGTGAATAGAGCATTTTTGATGAAATTAGAAGAGTTTATTAAATCTAAGGTAGATTTTAAATTAATGAACAGCCTAGGCGGTGAGTCATTTAGTAAGTTCGTAAGCAAAATGGTCATAGAATTTAGTAAGGACTCGTGTCCTCGACGGAATTACAATATGTCACAAGATGAAGTAAGGGACATATTCCTAGATATGCTTGCCGATCTATGTAGTGCAAGGTATGTTCATCCAGACGCAACAAAGTGCTACTCATATGAAACACCACTCAGACAGTATAAGGTAGTGTTTGCTAGTAGTAAAAAAGAGGCTACAGACATTCTCAAAAGCTTACCATTCATGAGCATGAACAGCTTCGGACGCAGAGCATCACTGCAAAAAGTTGTGCAATTTACACCTACCGGAGTCATAACGGATAAAGGCGAAGAGCGTACTTTAGATATGTGGAAGGACTTTATTAACCTTTTCGGAAACGGGAGGTTAGCGGATGAGTAACGTTCCAGGATTCGAACACGGCCCGCAATATTACTATGACGAAGATATTGGCGTCAACCTCGCTATCGTTCCGGAAAGTGAGTACGAGCTGATTAGACGTGAGGATGCGGAAAGACGGCGCAGTTATTACCGCAGAGAACAAGCGCTACGTACCGGCGGGAATACGCATTACGTAAACTGTTACCACGAGCCCGTTAAGGACATATCGTCACGTGCGGAGCTTCATGTATTAGGCGCGCTGATTAAGCTTCTACCGTTCATGTCGTTTAAGCACGGCGACGGAGTTCTGATTCGTGATGGTAAACGGATGGGGATCGATGACGTCGCGAAAGTAATCGATAAGAAATCGCGCGCTTCGAAAGATATCGTTAAGCAACTGAAGGAAACTGGCGTGCTATTTACGGAGAAAGATGGTCGACGCGATGTATATGGAATATGTCAGGACTACTGCTCGATTAACGGAGTGCGTCAAGACGAACGTTATACGAAGCTGTATCAGACTGCGGCGCGCGAACGTCTCGAACGCGTATCGATCCAAGCTGCCGGACTACTAACGAAGATGATTCCGTACTTCAATTACGAGCATTACTTTTTATGCGAGAATCCAAACGAATGGAACGTAGACAAAGTTAATGCGTTGACCATGCGTGGATTGGCGAGATTGATTGGCGAAGATCATACGACAGTCATTCGTCACATGCGCGAGTTATCACGTGCTGGCTTCGTCATGGTGCAGGTTGCGTTCGATATCGATGTAATCAAAGTTAACCCTGACGTGATGTTCCGTAAGAAATACCGTGATGAATCGGCTGAGCGTCTTAGTGCGGAGTTTGGCGTACATGAACGTAAGGCAGCGTCGATGACGTGGGACGAGGTAGGAGCGGAAATGCTTAGCGCGGCCGGATAGCGTAAAAGGGTGGTGCAAATACTGCACAGTTAGGGGCAAAAGTGGTGCAAATACTGCACACTTAAAAAGTGTCCTCCGCCTTACTCTCGCAATGGATTGCGCCATTTTAGGTCCGGCGTTTCTCTTATCTTATAAGGATAACGTCACACTACGTAAGGATACAGAACAAAGATAAAACATAACACTTCGGGACGGCTCCGCCTTTCCCTTGTGTGCTTATATACTTCTAATGTCTGTATTAATCTTATATAAGTTCAACGTTATAGATAATCCGCGATGATTGAGCGTAGCGAAGGAATCCGAAGTAAGGGGCGCAAGCCCCGATGTCTTCCCTTTAGTTCCCGTTGACTCTTAGAGTCTGCGTGAACATCCGCTATCCCTCCGTTCCTTCCCGTTAATACAACGTAATGCCTAACCGTTGTAACCGTTAATCGTTAGTATGCGGATATTGACGTATATATGAAGCGATTATCGAGCGGATGGGAACGTAGGGGTTACGAGTAGTGACGATGATACCGAACTCTAACGTTATATCTGCGGGTGGGCGGCGCTGACCGGACGCCCTCCGAAAACTCACGGGGTAATACGTAATTACTCGCGTTCCAAAAACAATCGTATATGCAACTCTAGAATCCGACTGCTAAACGCGCACGATTAACGCTTAATTACCGTTTCATAACTCGTATCAAAATGCGCGTTGCATTAACGTATGTTTATGGTACAATAGAGGAAACGGTAACGGAGGCGGTAACAATGCGAATAGGTTACGCAAGGGTATCAACGGCGGATCAATCGTTAGATATGCAGATTGACGCGTTAAACGCTGCGGGATGTGAACGCATATATACGGAGAAGGCGAGCGGTGCGAAGGATGATCGTAAGGAACTACAACGCGCACTAGAGACATTGAGGCACGGTGATATATTCGTAGTATATAAGCTAGACCGACTGGCGCGATCCACGAAGAAACTTATTGAAGTGTACGAGCAACTAACGGAACTTGGCGTAGAGTTGATTAGTATATGCGATAAGATGGATACGACAACGCCAACAGGGCGTGCGATGTTTAAGATGATCGGAGTCATTGCCGAGTTAGAACGGGAAATGATAGTCGAACGCACGAAAGCAGGGCTACAAGCCGCTAGAGCGCGGGGTAGAACCGGAGGGCGTCCGAAGACCAACGTAAAGAAGGTCGAACAGGCGTTGAGACTATACGATACAAAGGCGCATACGGTCGCAGAGATTACAGAAATGACGGGAGTAACAAAGGCGACGTTATATAGAGCGATAAACACACGGGAGGACGCTGAATAAGCGTTCTTTTTATTTCCGATGAAAAAGCGTGACCCCCAAGGCCCCCATCGCAAGGCGCCGCAACAAGCGCTCGGAATTGGCGCACAAATTTTTAAACTCAGGCGGTAACATTGCCCCGTGCGAGGGCCGTAAAATTACCGTTGTTCTCTTCGCGGTGATATAAAACGTCATCCGACGTATGAAGACTGCTAAATCCACGGTAATTTCACGTAAGAATCAAGCGAAAGGAGGCGCACTATGTCAACGTTAAAGCAGAAAGCGTTAGAGGCGAAGATCGACGGACGTCAACGGAAGGCGGCGCTGCTATGTGTGGAGCGCGAGTTTGCTTCGGAAGAGGATCGCCGGACTTTCGATAGCATTGCGGAGGAAATCGGAGTCTCGCGTAAGACGCTTCACCAATGGAGAACGCAGAATAAGACGTTCATCGAATACGTTAACTTGCTGGCAGACGATTTCCTGGCGTCAGAGCGAGCGTTCGTTTATCGTCAGCTTATGAAGACGATTAGCGGACCGCAGCCGTCAATCAAGGGGATCGATTTATTCTTCAAACGTCACGGACTTATCACGCAACATACCGTCGTCGAAACGGTGGACGGCACTGGCGGCCGCAGTACCGAAGATATCACGAAGGATATTGCGGAATTAGACGAGCTATTAGCGGATGTACAGATCGAAGAATAAAAACGGAGGTGGTCGCGCTTGGCTTATGTTGATGGACGATGGCTTGACCGTAATGAACGGGCCGAGCGCATCACTGTCGTAACCAAAAGAGCTACGAAGTTGAAGGCGCTGATTGAGTCGGGGCGCGCTACTGATTACCACGCGGATTTACTACGTGGAGATATTGCTGAACTGAAGCGGCTCCGACGTATTCATCGAGCGGAAGAAGACGTAGCTTATTTTACGTACGAATACTTGTCCGACGCCGGCAATCCGGAAAACGAAGACAATATCGTCCGCAACGCCGAAGACGGAACGCCGCACGATCCGATCGAAGATATAGCGCCAATTCATCGCGAGTTCTTCGACTTATGTGATTACGTCGACCATACGGAACGGAACGCAAGGTTGGCGATTGCGGCAGCGCGGGGCCACTCGAAGTCTGGCATGTTCTCGAACTCATTTCCACTGCATCAAACGGTTTTTCGGAAGCGCCGTTATATTCTCGAAATCTCCGAAACAGATACGTTATCGAAGAAGCTAATCGGATGGATTAACAAGCAACTCAAATATAACGAAAAGCTACGGGAGGACTTCGGTCCTCTTTTATATGAGCGGAATAACTTGAACGAGAAGGACAACGAAGAGGCGTTCATAACGACGACGGGTACGTTAATCGAAGCGTCGTCGTCCGGAAAGCAACTACGCGGTAAGCGGCACGGTTCGTATCGTCCGGACCTCGTAATAGTGGACGACCCTTCCTCGACAAATAACGAAGGAACGAAAGAGGCGCGCGAGAAGCTCGTTCATTGGTTCAATTCCGTCGTGGTGCCGATCGGGACGAAGTCAACAGCGATTATCCTCGTTGGTACGATGGTCAGCGCGACCGGCTTGCTCAATCACGTTCTGAAACGTAAGGACTTCCGCTCATCGTTTCATGGGGCAGTTATCCAGGAGCCGAGCAATCCAAAAGTGTGGGACCAGTACTGCGAAGTTTACGCTAGGGCCGAGGACATCTCCGAAGCAAATGCGTTCTACGATGAGAACCGAGACGCACTCGAAACAGGCGTCATACTTGCGTGGCCTTGGCGTTGGACGTACCGAGCGTTAATGCACGAAAAGGTTAATATGGGGACGAGGGCATACAATTCCGAGTATCGAAATCTCGCGTTTAGTGAGGACGAGCAGTTCTTCTTTCCGGACAATTACGGTTATTATCGCTTCGAGTACGATCATGGGCGTAAATACGTTGTCTACGAGGACATACGAGTTCCCGTAAGTGACCTAACGATAAGCGGGGCGTGGGATATAGCGCAGGGCAAGAACTCACGCTCGTGTTATAACGCTGTACTCACGGTTGGGAGGCACGAAAAGACCGGTCATATCTTCGTATTGGACGAGTATGCATCGAAAGAGCAACCGCACGTTTACATCGACCTTATCGTCGAGAAGATCAAAGAATGGCGGCACAACGTATTCAGCGTCGAGACAATTAACGCACAGCACGAATTCTACCGTCAGCTTCAGGAAGCATTACGGAAAGCAGGCGTAACAAAAACGCGGCTCAATGATATCAAAGCGCACAAGTCCTCGAAGGAGGAGCGAATTGAATCGTTGGAGCCGCTTTTTCATAACAAAACGTTGATACTAAACCGATCACATACGATGCTTATCGATCAGATGGCGCAATACCCATTCGGCGATTACGTCGATTCCGTAGATGCGCTGCAACTTGCGGTTGAGAACGTCGCGAAAGGAAAGAGACAAGTCCGAAGAAAACCGTCTTGGATTTAAATAGAAAGGAGGAGAGTATAACGGATTTTATTACGCAAACAACGAAACTTATCGACATAGGAAAGCAATTCCCGCCCGCCGCCTCAGTCGAACGTCTTGCGAAGTATCAACGTGGATCAGCGATATTTGACGGTAAACTTTTCGAAGTGTACGAGCGCGCAGCCGCATTGCTCCGAGATACACCGGCGGCCCCGCAACTTAAGAAGCTGTATATCGCGTGTAATATCGTCGACGTCCTTTTAACGAAGCCATCCGATCTACTCGTAGGTGAACCACCAACGTATGAATCCGGTAAGCCCGATGATTCACCCGAACAACAAGCGCTTAATCGGATCGTCGAAGAGAACGATTTAACCGCACGCATTCACGAAACGGTTATCGGTGCCGGCTACCGCGGTGATTCATTCGTCAAGGTCCGCTACGATTATGCGCAGGACTACTCGGTTTTGCCGGAGGGTCTCGCTGTTCCCGAAGACGCCAAGCCGGAGTCCATTATCGAACCGGTCGATCCATCGACGGTATTTCCGGAATTGGCGCGTGGTAGTAAGAAGCGATTCCGTGCGATTAATATCGCTTGGGTCGAATGGGTTGAGTCACGGAATGGTGCAATCATTGCGACGTTCACAGGCGAGAAGTACGAAGCGAAACCGTATCTCAACGTTGAACGCCATTTGCCAGGGTATATCGTGTATGAGCGTTATGAATTGTACGAGCGCGGTGTCGATACGGCGTACGGTGTTCCGATCCAGACGTTCACCATTGGCAATAAGGTTGCAACAGGTCGGAAGGATGACGTCGTAGAAACGGGAGTAGCGCGGCCACTCGTTTTTCACATTCCTTATAAATCGCTCGATGACCGGTGGGAAGGCGTCAGTGGAATCGAGAAAATTGAGTCGTTGCTGGCGGCGATTAACGACCGACTTGTGCAGATCGACTATATTCTTTGGAAGCACTCGGACCCAACCGCTTATGGTCCGGACGATATCGAAGAGGCTGACGGTTCCTCCGTTAGGTTCGGAGGCAAGTATATTCCGGTACGTAAAGATGACGCAACGCCGGGCTATATGGTGTGGAATTCGCAGCTTGAGGGCGCGTTTAAAGAACTAGATTATCTTCTCGGTATGGTCTTTCAGATGTCAGAGACTCCGCAATGGTTGTTCGGAACAACGTTAGCGGGCGATTCTGGCGGAGGAACAGGTACGTCACACACGGATGGCGGCGCAATCAAGGCGCGATTTATGCCGATACTCGCAAAGGTCAACCGGATTCGTGTACACGTAGACAAGGCGATTCGTGACGCACTTTGGACGGCGATGGAACTCGAAAACTTTGCGAATAAAGACGTAGATGGTTTCGAAGACTACGAGCCGATATACCCGAAAATAGCGTGGAAGGACGGTCTGCCAGTAGATGACCGCGAGCAAGCGGAAATCGCACAAATTCGTACGGGCGGTAAGTCGACACTCGACGTTCACACCGCAATCAAACGGTTAGATAACGTTGACGATTCGCATGCGACCGCAATAATGACGCGAATAACTGCGGACGAGCATGCCGCGACCGGAACGGTGGACGCTTCGGTATTTAACGGCGGTGGTGGATAATGCCGAAGATTCCGAATCCGAAATACGTCTACAATACTGATAAAATCGTCAAAGCGTATAAGAAGGCGATAAGCGACATCCTGGCAACGTTGGATCGTATCGATATATCGAATATGACGCGCGCCAATACTGCCACCACTCTTACGGAAGTTATGAAGATATTAACGTCAATTAACGAAGAATCAGCAGCGTGGGTGGCGGAGAATGTACCGCTGGCTGCGCGTGATGGTGTACTTTCCGCACTCGTTTCGCTCGACGTTAAAGATGCGGAAAAAGTGGCGTCGTTTAACAAAATGAACCGCGGTATGGTCGACGCAATTATCTCGGATACACAGTCTGATCTACTGGCGGTGACTCAAAACGTTGAACGACGCGTGCGAACTGCAGTCCGTCAAGTTACCGCGGAATCGATGCGTGCGAATATGGCGAAGGGAATTAACGGACGTAAAACGATAAGCCGCGATATTTTCGACGGATTACGTAAGAAGCTCGGCGACTCCGTTAATACCGGAATTATCGATGCTGCCGGAAGACGTTGGGACCCGTCAGTTTACACGGATATGATTACGCGGACTAAGACGCTGCAGGCACATAAAGAGGCGACTATTAACGAGGCCGTCGGACGAAAAGCGTATTACGGTGTTATATCGAAACACGGAGCTACCGATGGTTGCCGCAAATGGGAAGGGCGCGTCGTTAAGTTAGTTCCGGAAGCCGACGGTGATTATCCGTATATCGGCGATATTCCGCGGAATGAAATATTCCACCCATGTTGCCGGCATACGGTAACTCCACTACGTGATCCAAAACTACTCGAAACCGACTCAAAATAGATTCGGTTTATTTTCGTTGTCCAAACGTACATGACGTAAAACTGCTACGGATACTATGCGCTACGAGGCGTTAAAACTCGGGAGGAATTACGATGAATAACGAAATTAAACGTTTTATTTATCCGTTAAATCTACAACTATTCGCGGAGGGAGATCCGGAACCAGAACCACAAGACCTACCGGCCGATCCGCCGAAAACTTTTACGCAGACTGAGCTTGATGACGTCGTTGCAAAACGTCTTGAACGGGAGCGTAAGAAATACGATAGGTATTCGGATTATGACGATATTAAAACGAAGCTGGCGGAGTTACAAGCCACGGAAGACGAGCGTAAGCGCGGCGAATTAACCGAAATCGAACGTATTAAAGCGGACTTAGAACGTGAGTCTGGTGTCAAACAGACATTGGAATCCGAATTGACTACGTTGCGCGAATCCGTTAAGCAGGAGCGCATCCGGAACGCGTTTATCTCGGCTGCAACAACGGCTAAGATTGCGTACATTGATGATGCGTGGTCGCTTGCGGATAAGACGGGAATTAACGTTGATGATGATGGTAAGGTTGTCGGAGTTGACGACGTAATCAAAGCGCTCGTCGAAAGTAAACCGTTCCTAGTCGAACAGAAGCCGACGCAACCGAGAACGATCGGAGGCGCTACGGATAATCCGCCACCACCACAAAAGACATCGGAACAATTGCTCAAAGAAGCAGCGGATAAGGCGAAAAAGAGCGGTAAAATCGAGGACCAAGCGGCTTACGCAAAATTGAAAAGAGAACTAGGTTTATAGCCAAGGCGATCCGAAAATGGGTCGTCTTTTTTCATACCAAAAACAATTATACGGAGGTATTTAAATGTCTAAAATTTTATCAGGTGAATTAATCGGAAAACGTGAGTCAGTCACAGATCAGGTGCTACTTTTGAATCCTTATCAAACGCCGTTGCTTTCAATGCTAGGTTTCAGTACACCGACCTCACAGGTTGAGCACATTTGGTTTGAAGATTCGATGTTTGCGGACGAAAGTAAGGTAACAACGGCCGCCGCTGTCGATGCGGTAGAGATTGTTGTAGCAGACGCCGAGCCATTCCGCGCTAACCAAGTCGTTAAGATCGGCGAAGAATTGATCCTCGTTACTGGTGTCGATAAGGTAGCGAAGAAGCTCGCAGTAATGCGCGGATATGCCGGAACTACTGCGGCAGCTATTACGGCCAATGCCAAGATTGAGGTTCAGTTCGTGGAAGGATCTGAAGGGGCAGACGCTCGTCAAGGGCGCTTCAAGCAACGCGAGCGCAAGTCGAATATTACGCAAATCTTCGACGAAACCGTAGAAATTTCCGGTACAGCGGCGGCGGTCGCTCAATACGGAATCGACGACCTGTACGAGTACGAAAAGGCGAAGAAATTGCTCGAGTTGGCGCTGCAAGCGGAGAAGGCGTTCATCGGCGGCGTACGTTACGAAAACGGGACTGTTCGTCAGATGAACGGTGTTCGCAACTTGATTAAGACGAACGTTGCGGATTTGAAGGGCGCTGATTTGACGATGGATCACGTTAACGATTCCTTACAAGCGATCTACACTAAAGGTGGATTCGCGTCCGGTGGTAATTACGAAATCGTAACCGCGGCTAAACAGAAGCGCACAATTGGTAAGTTCGCGGATAATCTCGTTAGAATTAACAACGGTGACGAAACTCGCGGAACAGTCGTTAATCGTCTGATCACGGATTTCGGTGAGTTCAATGTATCTATCAACGATAATCTGAATCCAGACGAAATTCTTATTGTCGATAAGAACCGTATGTTCATTCGTCCGTTGAATGGTCGCGATTTCGGTCACGAATATCTCGGTAAGAAAGGTGATTACTTCCAAGGTCAGATCGTCGGCGAGTTCACGCTTGAATTCCAGCAAGAAGCGGCACACGCACGCATCAAAGGCGCGAAGTAATCGAAAGGGGACGAGTAAATGGCGGTATTTCATTCGAAGTACCGCGAACTCTCTTTCTACGTTAACGGCGTAAAGCATTCGTTTGCGAGCGGAAGCTTTGCGTCCGATGACGCTGAGATTGTCGCGGTACTAGAAACGTTGACAGACGCGGTTCGCGTCGATGAGCAATCGGAAGAAATCGAAACGAAACCGGAGGAGAAGCCGTCCGTACGACGTAAATCCTCCGCTAAATAACGGAGGTGGTCTTGTGGCGGTAAATATTACGGAAGCAGATACGTACATTGCTGCGAATTGTATTGATATCGAGGATTGGACGGAATGTGACGAGGCGAAAAAATTACGAATATTAAACGTCGCGAGTCGGACACTGACGGCCAAGTTTTCTAAGTATACGATACCAGGAGCGGCGGTGTATGAATTTGCTAACGCATTGGCTATTCGGTTCAACGACACCAATAAGCTCGGTTTGTACGGTATATCGTTTATTTCCGTAAATGGAGTTATCTCCACGTCATTCAAAGACAGCGGGGGTGGCGCAAATATATCGAGGTTTATTCCTCAAACTACGTTCGACATCATTGGCACGGAAAACGGAGTAAAACTCAGCGCGCGTCAAGTGAAATGGACGGTGTTGTAGATGGCGATTATTCCGCTTAAACAGACCGTTATGGTTGCACGCTTTCTCGGCAATAGCCCGGACTGGAACGAACCAATTTACGATAATCTGACGCCGATGAAATGCCGGTTCCAAGAAGCGTTCAAACTCGTCCGAAACGCGCGGGGTGAAGAGGTAGCGAGCGTCGGAACGTTCATCTTCAACAAACTACCGGAGGTCTCGATCAACGATCTTTTTTCGTTCACCAACGAAAATGGAGCGGAAATAACGTATACGCCGATTGCTATCAGCGTAAAAAGGGCGCTCAACGGAAAGCCGCTACTAACGGAGGTGGACGTATGAATATCGAGTTTGATTTCGATGAATTTTTTAAGGCGCTGGACTGGTCGAAAGCGGCGGTAAGAGACGGAGCCGCGGAAGGAATGCACGACGCCACTGACGATTTGCTTCGTAAGTCTCGCGATCTAGCTCCGCTAAAGGGCGGAGCACTACGTCAGACTTCCGGCACGAACGTACAGGCAAGCGAATCCGGCGTTTCTGGCGAAGTATTTTTTAATGCAACCGAAATTAGTCCGTCAGGCGAGCGCATCAACTACGCTTTAATCACGCATGAACTCGGCGAGTCGTTTAAGAATCCGTCAACTCCCGACACGCAGCCGAAGTACCTCGAACGTCCGATGAAAGAGAACGCCGAACGATATAAGCAGATGGTTGCGGACGGCATACGAAGGGAGTTGGCGTAATGCCCGCGGTTACTGACATTACGGAATACTTACGTCGGGCCGTCCCGTACACATACGTTTCCAACGAATTCGAAACGGGGAATCCGGACGATTGCGCATACGTACGAATGACCGGCGGATACGCTCCGTCACAATGGACGTCTAAACGTAAGCCGTCGTTTCAAATCGTGCTTCGTGCAAAATCAGCGAAAACGGCGGATGCGAAAGCTAACGAGATATATGCGGATTTACACGGTAAGACGGAGTTTAGCTTCGGAGCCATCCGGATAATAAAGTGTATAGCGGATCAGTCCACTCCGTTATACCTCGGTAAGGATGCGAATGGGCGTCCGCTGTATTCGGTTAATTTCACAGTAACAACGGTTTAGGCGATTTCCAGCGGAGTCGTCTTTTTTCATAACCAAAAATAAACACTCGGGGGAATGCATAAATGGCAAGTAATGTAAAGAATATTGAACTCGGCCCGGCTATCGTCGAATACGGAGACGCTGCAGACAAGGTACTATTTGAGACTACCATCGGTGGCGTAAATCTCACGGTTGAAACGACATACCGTGAACAGAAGATCGATCAGAACGGCGAGACGGTCGTATCTAAGCGGATTACAGGACGTAACGCGAAGGTTACCGTGCCTTTTGCAGAATATGATCTCGATAAGATTCCGAAGATTATGGTTGGCGCTACTCTTGTCGAAGGAACGAGCGGTAAGAAGGTTGAGATCTCAACAGCGGTCGGGCAAGACTTAATCACTAAGGCGAAGAAAGTCGTCATCAAGCCGATTGCTGCAAAGACTGACCCGACCAAATGGGCGACACTACCCCTTGCTTATCCGGAAACGGACTTGCAGTATAACTACGATAACGATAACGAGCGTATCACGAGTATCACCCTGTCGTCCACGCCTGACGAAAAAGACGTTATTTTAATCCTAGGCGACGAAACAGTAACAAAACCTTAACACTAAGGGGCGGCGGAAACGTCGCCTTATTTCTTTATTGGGGGCGAAAATAAATGCTATTTAAGCGTTCAGATAAATCGCAGGAAACGTTAAAAATCGGGGATAAAACGGCACACGTCCGCAAGGTTCCGATAGCGCAATGGCGCGAGCTATTTGACTCGATCCAAGCGATTCCACAACTGATTATTTCCGTAATCACAGCGCCGGCGTCCGAAAAGGCCGGATTCTTCGTTTTAGCGCTACGGGAATCGTTTGACGACGTCGTCCGTGTGACGTCGGTGCTAACGGGAATCGACGAAGAGTATATCAATCAGAATGCGTCGATTGACGAGTTGGTGACGTACTATACAGCTATGGCAAAGGCGAATAATTTCGGTGAGCTATTAAAAAACGCGCAGAGCGTCTTGGTGACGTTGATACCGAAGGCAACGCAGAACCAAGGCGCCAACTAACGTTAGATCAGTTTTTCACGGAATGCGCGATACGACTCGGCAAGACACAGATCGAGTTCGAAAACGGATACTATGTCATGGACTTGTTCGACGTTATCGAAGCACAACGTAGGGTCGACGCAAGTAATTGGTTACAGCAAATCAGCGTACAATCCGCGCCAAACATGAAGGAAGAAGATTTCCGCAAGTTTATCGGAGACTTACGAAAAGAGGCAGGAATCAACGGCGCTACGTCTGGTTCGAAATTTGATGAGTCCGGATTTGAAGCATTGAAGATGCAACTTAAATTAGGACTGTGAGGTGAGAAAAATAAGCAATTCAGTTGAAGTAGCAGGGATTCGTGCATCCATAACCGCGGATATTTCCGGATATAGCCAATCCGTTGATAAAGCGAAAGCCAAGGCGAAGGAACTCGGAGAGGCAGGTAAAGAAGCGTCGGCATCGTTCGGATCGCTTAACCAATCGCTCGAAGACCTCGGAGCTTCCGCGCAGAAAGTCCAGAGTATCAACAAGTATCTGCGTGAAGCCAATCCGCAAATCCTCGAACGTCAACTTGCGGCAGTCCGCGAAGAACTTACGCGATTAGGCGCATCGGCGGAACAAATCGATAAGATTACGCAGGAGCTAACGCAGGCACAACAAGAGGGCAATAAATCGAAGGAAGTAATCGGCGGCATCGAGTCCGCGTTATTGGCGTTGGGCGGAACCGCCGCAATCCGATCGCTGCTCGCTCAGATGCGCGAATTTGTTGCGGAGTCCGAGAAAATGTATAACGCGACTAAGGGGCTCGTCGAGGTATCGAAGAATCTCGGATACAGCGCAGGCGAAGCTACCGCGGCCGTACAGAACATGACGAAGCAAGGTTTTATGAACGCGACGGAGGCGGCGCAGGCGTATAAGACGTCGCTGGCGATGGGTCTCGATATTAAGCAAACGACCGAACTCATAAACGCTATGGGGGATGCGGCCGCGTATAACCGGCAAGCTCACTACGGTTGGGGCGAGTCGATCGTCGTTGCGATGGAGGGTATCAAGAACGGAAACTCTACGTTGACTGATTCCGTCGGTGTAACGAAGAACCTCTCCGTTATGCAAGCGGAATACGCGAAGTCTATCGGAACGACTGCCGGTAAACTAACGGACGCACAAAAGGTGCAGGCGGCGTATAACGGATTTTTGAAGGAGTCGCAGATATTCGCGGGTAACGCTTCGTCGGCACTCGGCGATTATACCGGAACGGTTGCGAGGTACGATGTCGCTATGCAAACGTTGGAGGCCGGCATTGGAGATTCGATTAAACCGCTATTTGCGGAGTTGCTCGCAACGATAACGCCGATTATCCAGGCTATCGCAGAATGGGTCGTTGAGAATAAAACGTTGGTATCCGGATTGGTAGGCGCGGCTGCTACGGTTGCGGGACTTGTCGGTGCGTTTACATTATTAGTTGGCGTACTTGGAACGATTAATACGATTCTACCGATACTAAAAGCCGGATTTACTATGCTTAATTTATCGATGGGTCCGATAGGTATCGCAATAGCTGTAATTGGTGCAGTCGTCGGCGGACTCGCGGCGTATACCTCTCATTCGCGTAATGCAGCGAAAGCGGCCGAAGAAATGTCGGAAGCGCAACGTAAACTTAACGATCAACTAGGCAAATCTCCGGCACTACGGAGTGCTAACGAGTTGAAGTCGTTGCAGACGAACTACGAAGAAATGAAACGCCTCGTCGACGAACTTACGGAAGCGCAACGTAAATTTAACGAGTTTCAAAGTCAAGGACACAACTTCCAAGACCCCGCGGCAATTAGACAGTACGGAGAACTTAAGCGTAATATCGACGAAATCAACGAGAGTCTTGCGAATATGGGTGCCGGAAATGTTGACGAAGCGCATAAAGCAATTGCGAAAATGCGCGAGGAAATCGACAAGTCATCCGTAGCAATGTACGAGATGAATAAAGAAGAGTACGACTCGATCGCCGCTAAACGCGCGCACTCATCCGAAACTGATGCGCTGATGGATCGTTATAAAAAGTTAAACGCCGAAAGTAAGCTGACGAACGAGCAAAACAACCAGCTTAAAGAAACGATCAACGACCTCAAGAAAGAATATCCCGATCTAACGTGGGAGATTGATGCGCAGGGGCGCGCTAGGATAACAAACATCGGCGTTATCCAGGACCAGATTGGCGCTGAGAAGAAGTTGCTCGACGCTTCATCTAATTCTGCAACATCGCAGATAAATAACCTTATTGCAGTAACAGCGGCCAATAAGAAAGCAATTGAAGCGCAAATCAATAACTATATGCAATTGATAAAGGTTATGAGTGCCGCGTCGCAACAGACTCAATTTGGGTCACTTGCCGATCCTTCGGCTCAAGGTTTTACAGACAAATTAGCGAATAAGGCGGGGGAGCGTTTCGACAAGGAACTGCAAGAAAAGAAAAAAGAGCAAGCAGTCCTCATCGAAAAAGAGAAGGAAATGCAACGCAGCCTACAAAACCTCAAGTCTGGCGAATTTATCAATGTCGATAAAGGAGGTGGAGGTGACGGTAAATCGAAAGGCGCGAAGAAGTCCGGAAAATCCGCCGCTGAAATCGCGAAAGAACTACGTAAGAAAGCGTATGACGATGCTATCGCAACGGCTCAGTATCAAGCGGAAATGTACGACTGGTCCGCGGATAAGCAAATCGCCGCTTACGAAAAGGTACGCGCTAATCATAAGCAACATCTCGCCGAAACGCTGGAAGACGAGCGGACGTTGAGCTTGCAAATAAAACGTTTGAACGAAGACTCCGCCAAATCCCGCTATGACTTCTCTGCGGAATGGATCGCGAAAGAACAGCGCCGAATGGAAGACGCCGGTAAATCGGAAGAGGACGTTGCCAAGACGAAGCTTGACGCATGGGCGCGACTCCGCGACCGCTATGGTAAGGATACGGAGTTTTATAAGCAGGCAGACGAACAAGTGTATCAATCGCGCAAGCAAGTCGCAAAAGCGCAGTTTGACGCATCGGCAGCGTGGATTGACGCCGAAGCACGCCGCATGGAAGACGCCGGAAAGTCGGAAGCCGAAATTGAGCGGATGAAATTCGAAGCTTGGACGCGGATACGTAGCCGTTACGATAAAGATTCGGAATACTACGAAAAGGCCGACGAGAAGCTGTATCAATCGAAGAAGCGCCTAATCGCGGAGCAGACGAAGCTTGCGGACCAATTGCTGAAGACGCAGAAGGTTAACGTTGACGAAGCGAAGAAGGCGGAGATTGCCGCAATCGAAGAACGTAAAAAGGCGCACGAAGACGAGTATAAGGCGCGCATCGACGCGATTGATCGCTTAATGGCGAAGGAGCGCGAAGCGAACTCTGACGCGGATTATGAGACGCAACTGGCGGAAAAACGCGCACGGCTTGCGTTGCTTCAGTCGGCGGTAGGTCCCGATGGTATCAAAGAGCGCGAGGACGTAGCCAAAGAGATAGAACGGATGCAACTCGAACATAACCGCGACCTACGCGAGCGCGACCTATCGTCACAGAAGCAAGCGTTAGAGGACGAAAAGTCACAGCGCGACGGTGCGTTTGACCGCGAAAAGTCCGACGTCGAAGCGAAGTATGATACGTTAAAGTCCGCATTCGATTCGTTCGGTGGCGACGTTAAATCGATCGAGTCCGCCATTGCCGATTTCCGCGTCAAATCTAACGTTGAAACTAACGCGCAGATTATTGCTGACCTCGATTCGTTCGTCGCGCAATACAACGCTAAGCTGGCCGCGATCCAATCGGTCGGTAACGGAGTTAATCCGGACCTTTCGGAATACAACGCGAATAAGGATGCGTGGACTACGGCGAAAGCTCGCGGCGATAAGTCGGAGATGGCGCGATTGAACGCTCGTAACGAGGAACTTCGTCGGATTTACGGAATAGCGTCGGATACTGGTAAGCTTCCGAGTTTTGACGTTGGTGGTCCGGTGCCAGGCACGTTGGGACAGCCGATGCAGGCGGTAATCCACGGTGGTGAGGCGATATTTAATCAGCGACAATTGGCGAGTCTCTTTGCGTTGCTTGACGCACCATTTACGGCATCGGCGGGACGATACGAACGGTCAACGCCCGCGCAGCAAATCACGAATCATATCGATATGTCCGTTAACGACGTTACTCTCGAAGATCGTGCGGACATTGAAACGATGTATTCCGAGCGCGAACGCGTGGCGACGAGGTTGCGGTCAACGGGGGTGAAGACGACGTGAATTACGACGTAAAAGTTAACGGAACATGGATATCAACGTTAGGCGCTGCTCTCTTCGAGCGGCGTCTTCCTATTTTACCGGAGGTCAACGAATCTACCGTTAAAATCGCGGGACAGGACGGCGAGTTATCGTTCGGGTCGAATTACGATCCGCGTCGTATCGATTTGACGCTGTATATCGAAGCATCTCCGGCACAATTCCACGCAACATTGGCGAAGTTAGCGCGGCTATTTAACGCTAACCGCAAAGAGATGACGTTGGAGTTTTCGGATTTGCCGAACCGCATCTATCGCGTCGTAAATAACGGAACTCTTGCGCTAGACGGACAGGTCGGAAGTCGCATGGTCAACGTAGCGCTGAAAGCTAACGATCCGTGGCCGGAAAGCGGCGAACGCGTATACGAAACGACCATTACGAAATCACCGGAAGTCATGATTTTAGAATCGATCGGAGACGTGCGCGCACAGCCGGTTATTGTACTGACGAATACGGGGGCGAACACGATTCGCGGATTTAAGATAACGAACGAATACGACTATCAATAATGGAGGAGATCGAATAAATGGCGATGCAAATATCGAATTACCTTAGCGCAGCTCTACTTAACGCAGTATTACGTAACACGCCGTATACAAGTCCGTCTACGGTATATATTGCGCTTTATACATCAGACCCGACTGCGGCGGATACAGGAACGGAAGTAAGCGGAGGCGCATACGCAAGACAGGCGATTGCATTCGGAGCGCCGTCGTTAGTATCCGGGCAGCAAACGGTAAGTAATACGGCTGACGTCGTATTTCCGGTGGCTACCGCGGATTGGGGCCTCGTTACGCACGTCGGAATCAGAGACGCGGCAACGGGCGGAAAGCTACTATGGACGCGACCGCTCGATAATCCGCGCACACTTACGGCGGGCGACCGTGCACGTTTCGCGATGTCCGGTACGTCCGTTAAATTTACGCAATAACAACGAGGGAGTGACGAAATAGATGGCACAGCAAATTATGTATCCTGCGCAACCAAATTCGCCAGCAACGGAATTGACCGCAGCGATTACGAATACAGCGACGACTATTAACGTGCTGGACGCATCCAAGCTCCCGGCGGCTCCGAACCTTGCGACGATCGGCGCGGATGAAACGGCGGAGACGGTGCTTTATACCGGAAAGAGCGGAAATAGTCTGACGGGAGTTACACGGGGATTTAGCGGAACAGCGGCGAAGGCATGGGCGCAAGGAACGAGCATGGCGCGGTATTTTACGTCGTATGATGCGGACGCTATGCGTGGGAATATTGCGGACATCAACGCACAGTTGGCGGGAACAGTAAAGAAATTGGATATCGCCGCGAATGTATTAGATTTTGGTGCAAAAGGTGACGGTATTACGAATGATACGGCAGCATTTCAGGCAGCTATCAATACTGGACGAAAAGTGATTGTACCGTTTACCGCGAAAGGATATGTACTTTCAACGCTGGTTCTTGGAGATAACGTTGAAATAGAAGGTGAAAATCAGGTCACACTCTATTGCGGTGCAAGTGTATTATTCAATGTTGCTTCGTTTCATTGTAAAATATCAAACTTTAAGATAGATATGAACGGTGCTCCGGCAGAATCGAAAGCAATTTTACTGAAAACATCTACAAAAGTGTGTTGGTTTATCCGGATTAGTAAAATACAGTTTGTAAATTGTTATGGGGCAATACATGACGAAGCGGCGACCACTAACTATGTAACTGATATGCAAGTGGTTGATTGCAACTCGATATTAACAAAGGGTGTTCAAGTTTACATCCATCATTCACGAGGTTTTATTACTTTTCGGGAATGTGCTGTTGATCATACTTATAACACATCGCCGGTTACATGGATTGGGTTTGCCTTTGAGGATTTTGTTGGTCTTGAACTTGAAAAAGTAGATGTACTTGGCCCTGTCCCTGCGTTAGTAAATCCAACATATCAACCCACCCAAATTGGTGTCTATATTAAAGGAACTGATACGGGTAAGGCCAGCGTATGGCTCACTCGCGTTCTTGTCGATAATATAATGGGTGACGGAATTTTCATCGAAAACGTAATGAACCTTGTTGTCAACAATATCGAATCGTACCAAAATTTAGGTAATGGGATAACTATAAAGGACGTAGTAACTTCACAAATAAATAATTTGTTTGTTATTGGCGGGAAGGGGTTGAACGGATCTGCTCCTGGGGCAATCGGTGTTCTATTAAATAATTGTAAAAAGATGAGTCTTAATAATGTTATTTCATCTGAAAATACTGGCAGTGGTATATCAGTCTATAATAGTGTCGATAACCAATTCTCAAATGTTCAAGCTGATAACAATAGCGCAGGTTGGATTGAATCTGGAACCAGTAACAGAAATGTTATAACTAATGCAAGGATGAGCGGGAATACAACTAGTGTTATGTCGCAAATAGGAACTGCTTCTGCTATTGGTCATTGGTTAGCAAACGGAGTTTACAGACCACATGATGTAGGAGTTATAGCAATATAAATGAATAAGAGACAATGGTTGTCAATTAAACCATTGTCTCTTTAATGTTATATTGCTTTGTCTTGTAATGTTGTATCTATAGTGTTTGGTTTATCATTTTGTTTCGATAAATAATAACCTAGTTTATTAAAAGGTTTTTCTACAAATCTATGAATAATATAAGATAGACATATAATGATAAGGGAAACCTCTATTAATATCAAGTAAGGGTATGGCTGATATCGATAAAGGAAAGACAGCATTGCATAACCAGAAACTCCGTGAATGACATACATTGGATAGCTTATCTCGGCAAAAAAATTCAAAACGGATGAGTATTTTATCTTATTTCGATAATAGTAACATATTGAGAACACTAACAGAATAAATGTAAAGTTCACAAAATACTCTTTATATCCAGATCCGAACATATTATGTACGTTGAAAAGGAATAACACGTAGAAGAATATTGTTGTTGCAATAAATTGTTTTATCGTCCAATAGCGTTTGAAGAGGTTGTAAAAGCAAGAACCAATGAACATATATGTTAAGAAAACAGCGGAATTTGATAAAATATACGCTAGACGGTATAGTTCTATCATATTTAATTGCAATAATACTTCCAGGCTGTTAGTCGCAATATAACTGCTAAAAGCTAATACTCCAACGGTTATTACTAGCGATTTTATATTTTTTAAAGATGTAATCCAAAACAAGAAGGCGCACAGTAAGTAAAATTTAACTTCAGTCTCCAAAGTCCAATTCACATTATCTATCGTAGGTACCCAAAAGAAGTCTCGAAATAGGGAAGCATTCTTTAAATAATCTATAAAAGTAAAACCGAAATCAAGATCGTTAAACCTAGCGCTCAAAGATAGAGTTGTATAAGTGAAAAGCAATCCGATAATGTAAACGGGATAAAGTCTAAATATTCGTCTAAATAAGAACTTGGAACTGTTTAATTTTTCTAACGATATGGGGATTACAAAACCACTAACCAAAAAGAATAAAGCCACACCTATAGCTCCGAAATTAAAATGAAAATTATATAGCCAGGTCGTCATTCCAAGGTGCGGAAGATTTACATGGTCGTTGATAGGTGCAGAGTAAGAAATCTGAGATGCAGTAACGTTATCTCTCCAAAACAATTCCCACATATGTGCATATACGACAATTAGCGCCGCAATGCCTCTAAGCATCTGTACGAACCAAATTTTATCATTTTGCGAAGCAACTTTCTTCATTATTATAATAGCTCCCTTTAAGTTTGTTTTTTAATTCTAACACAATGCTTCGAAATACTCAGCAAAGTATATTTTATGGGGGAGTAAATCATACCAACAGTAGAGTAAGGAGGAACGCACATGTCGTTTATCGGCGCATTTAACCGTGCTCCATTTAACCGAAAATACATCGTCTATACGTATTTCAACGTTAACATATCGTCATTATCCGAAGTGGCCGCTCGTCTCAACGCAGACGTTGCGGTCTCTGTCGTTTTTGACGCTAAATCGCAACTGGACGTACCGATGATACGCGAGATTCCGCACTCCGCCGCAATCCAATCCGCAACGGAGATACTGGCGCAGCATATTCGCGAACGTATGCAATCGGCGGCAGTCGGCGCATCTACGCAATATGACGTATCCGTGACGTATTCACACGTAGATACCACCGCGTTCACCGGAGACTTTAAGCCTGGCGATCGCCTCGTTATTGATACGAAGAAAATGACGGTGACGCTCAACGGACAGAACGCGATGCACCTCGTGGATGGCGATTTCTTTTCGCTGGTCCTCGGCACGAATAAGGTAACATACACAGACGGAGAAGCCGCGCGCGACATCTTAACGCGCATCACGCATCGCGACAAATTCTTATACTGACGGGGGTGGTACGTTGTATCTCGAATCATACGATAAAAATAGACGGAGGGTCGGCGTACTGGTCGACGCAACGGACATCCAACGTAAAAGACGGCTCAATTCGGACTATGAGCTGTCTTTTTTGGTTCCGATGACGTCCGCCGATTTCCGCGAAAAAATACAACTGAAGGGTCATGTTAAGGATGATCGCGGTCAGTTCTACGTTATCAATTCGCGGCAACGGGTCCGTGATGGGCGCAAACTGACTGCAGCCGTATCGTGTTCTCACGTAATGTTTAAGCTCGCTGACTACAAGATTCCGTATTCCTCGTACGTTGCCGAAGCGTACGGAGTCCATATTTTAACGTTGCTAAACGTAATCTCAGCGGCCACCGGCGGCAAGTTTACGTTCAGTGTTGACGATACCTTCGCGCTGCATGACGTCAAAGATTGGGGGCGCGGCAATGCGCTCCAAGCGCTTAACGACGCTATCAAGATGTATGAGTGCGAAGTCGATCCGGATAATTTCGTCATCCACCTACGTAAGAAAATCGGCGCCGACAACGGACTACAATATCGACTCGGCAAGAACGTCGTATCTACGAATTTCAAAGACGATGCCGGATCGTTAGTTACGCGAATGTTTGCGCAAATGAAGGACGGGCGGACGTGGATCGGTCAGCCTGCGTCGATATTAACGGACGAGGAGCGCGCTCTCTTATCGCAAGTGCCAGGCGCCATCGTTGACGGAAAACTCGCGGTAAACTACTTGATATCACCGTATCAGTCGGCGTGGTCCAACGATATCAATCCGTATTTTGACGGCGAGATTATCGAGCAGGATATCGAGGACCCGATTAAGCTACTCGAAGCTGCGCGGACCGCCCTCCGTAAGAACGAAATTCCAGCGCTAGAAGTATCGGTATCTGCGGCGGACTTGTTCAAACTCGATAAGACGGAGCCGCGGCCGAGTCTTGGCGATGTGGTAACGTTGATCGATCCGGAGTTGGGAGCCGATAACGTGAACGCCCGCATTACGGAAATAACGGAGTATCCATATACGTCCGAAAAGCATGCGCAGGTAACGGTTTCGAACGTCATGATGCGGGACTATACGGACATTATCGCCGACCTAGAGAAATCGAAGAATATCGTCGATAACATTTTCAGCGGCGGCAAGATACGGACTGACGTGTTCGAGGCGTTCGCGAAGCAGGCGATCACGGATATCACGAATAGTAAAACGGAGCTAATTTATCCGGCAGACGGCGGAATACTGGCGCAGGAGAAGACGAATCCTCTCGAACAGGTGCGGCTGACATCGAAAGGTCTCGGCATCTCTACGGATGGCTGGAGAACGGTGAGGTCGGCGGTCACGGCACGCGGCATTCTGGCGGAGACAGTCGTCGGACAATTCGGTAATTTCGTTTCGTTGCTTATCGGGTCCGGTAACGACGTAACGCAGATAAATACGAATGGGATCGCGGCCGGTCACGCAGTATTTTCAAGTGCTCCGTTCCAGGTTGATATGAAAGGCAACGTTATCGCGAACAAACTAACGGCGAACTACGCGCAGATTAAGAGTTCGAATTTTACCGATGGGGCTATCGTAGGTAGCTCGATCAACGTTGGAAACGGCAAGTTTACGGTGAGCTCGGCCGGTGAATTAAACGCACAAGGCGGAATTTGGACGCAGGGTACAATAACAGGCGCGCTTATTCGGACGGCGGCGAGCGGTCAACGTATTGAGATGGACGTTAACGGGATGCGAGCGAAAGATAGCAGCGTGAATCGTATCGTCATCGCTCCGGATAATACGTACGGGGTTTCGGAGATTGCGTTTAACAACGAGTCTGGTACGAAGAAGGGTTCGCTAATGACAGCGGGTAATCGGTTTGATATAAGAGGTTGGGACCAAATGGTTATTAGCGGAAGTGACATAAATTTTAATGGACAGGTGTACTTTTCAAGCGCCACGGTCAGTGGTCTTAGAAAAGAATCCGTCGTCGGTTTAGGTGACGAGTTATCTAGCTTGGGTTCGCAGATTGGAAATAAAGCTTCAAAAGGATTGTCTACGGACACAGCCGGACCATTCAACTGTGGTATACCTATTGGGACTCAATTTAAAGCTGTTGACGGCGCTGTTTATACTTGGGCTGGTGTGCCTTCACATTCTCATATACAAAAGTAATATATTTCATCTCTTTGATTGGGTTTCGTTGTATAATAAGATAAATAATTCAATCAAGGAGATGACATTATAAATGAAGAAATTTATAGCTGGTGTGTTGGTTGGTATATTTATATTTGCCAGTACCACTGTTTTTGCGGATTCTATCAAGAGTTTAGTAGGAAGTAAAGTTGACGGAACGTTTGAGGTGTATTATCAAGGAAATAAGATAGGGGACGCTCCTGTAATAAATGATTCTACTTATCTACCAGTTAGGAAGCTAACAGAGGCTACGGGGATGTCCGCTAACGTAGAAGGGAAGAGAATAAACTTGGAACAGACCAGTGCTAGTAATATTGGAAGTATAGACGACAATACTATTTTGGAAGAACAGAAGAAACAAAAAGCACAAATTGAGGTTAAGATAAGTCAACTAGATGGGGATATCATACGTTATAAACGTGAGATTGACCTACTCAATACATCCATCCAAAGCCACAATAAGCAAGTAGATGAATATAAATCCGATCTAGCAAAAGCAAATGGCAAGGACCCAAATCTTGAGATATATATCGAAAACATAAATAAGATGGTTCAGAAAGAACTTGATGATAAAAAGAGTTTCGAAGCTAAAGTAACCGCGGCTCAAGTCGAGATTGATACGTTAAAGAACGAGTTAAGCAATATTTAGCGGGCGGGTGTTTTTGTGGAAACTCAAAACGATTATGGTAGGATTTTCGAGTTGGAAGGAAAAGAAAGGCGTATAGACGAGTCTAACAGTAGATACGTCGGTTGCTTCCTGGGTATTACCTTCATTACGTTTGGTATTATCATCTCATTTACGGGGATAGGCGCTATATTAGGGGTTCCGCTAATTATCGGCGGTATCATCTCGCCGTTTGTTGCAAAGAAGCAAGACCTCACTAATTATAGAGTAATCTGCCCGACTTGCGGATTTGAGGTTTTGACGACTAAAAAGTCAGGAATAACATGCAAAGCGTGTAAGAAGAGAATGGTCCTTAAAGGTGATAGATACGTAAAAATAGATTGAACCAATTTAGAAGTCCGCGGATATTGCGGGCTTTTTATTTTGCTTACGAAAGGAGACGCCTATGAAAATTAAACCGCTACTCGAATGTATTATCGATATATCCGATCCAGTTGCGGAATTATCCGCAGTCATTACGGCAGTCCTCGCCAATCATCCCGATAAACAAGCGGACATTCTCCGCGCACTTGACGAACAAATCGGACTGGCGTTAATTGCGATTGATGATGAAGCAAAAACGGAGGATACCGCCGATGACGGAAATGGACGTGTTTAAGTATTTCCTTTCGCAGGGCCCGTTTGCTGTAATGTTCGTATGGCTGCTTATATACGTCATGCGCGCGAACAAGGATCGCGAAGGCCGCCTGCAGGATTTGCTCGATAAATTTAGCGATAAGTATGACGTAATCATAACGGAGCTGCGCGATATTAAAGAGCGGTTCCCACACGGAAGGGATTGACGGAAAATGGAATACGTAGTATCACACATACCACAAAGTACAGCGTGCAATCGGCGCCCCGCGTACAAAATGACGCCAACGACGATCACGATTCATAATACGGGGAATCCATCGTCTACCGCGCGAAATGAACGTGATTGGCTGACGAATCCGACGAACGCTCGCCAAGCATCGTTCCATATCGTGGTGGACGAGCGCCAGGCGATCGAGTGTATTCCGCTAGGCGAAAATGCGTGGCATGCCGGCGACGGTAGTGGTGCGACTTCGGGCAATCGGACGTCTATCGGAATCGAAATTTGCGAGAGCGGCAACTACGCGAAGACGCTCGATAACGCTGCGGAATTGGTCGCCAATCTGCTGAAGGAGCGCGGATGGGGAACGGATCGGCTACGTCGTCATTTCGATTGGTCCGGCAAGATATGTCCGCGTCTTATGTACGATAGTGGAAAATGGACCGGATGGAAGACGTTCGTTTCGAGCGTTGACGCGAAGATGAGACCGAAGGAGGACGTTAAATTGACGGATGAGATAACAGTACAAGTTGACGGAAAGAAAGTCGGAGTTGGCGAGCTGAAGAACGGAGTGACGTTGGTGCCGGTCCGTATCGTAGCGGAAGCGTACGGTGCTGATGTGCAATGGGACGCGAAGACGAGAACGGTAAATATTACGAAAAAGGCGGCGGTATAATGAACGAGAAAATCGATTGGAAACGTAAATTGGCGAGTCGGAAGTTTTGGGCGTTGGCGGCCGCGCTTGGTACGAGTTTACTGGTAGCGTTCGGGGCCGGTGCGGATACGGTGACGCAAGTGACGGGAGTTATCGGTGCAGTCGGCGCGTGCGTTGCGTATATCCTGGCGGAAACCGCGGTCGACGTAGAGAAGGAACGCAGTAAGACGGAGTAATGGAACGAAGTAAAGCGACGTCATAAAATAGAATAACGTATTAGTCGCCCACCGGCGGAGTTTAACGATTAATTTCGTATTCTCCGTTGGTGGGCGCTTTTCTTCGTTTACGCAAACGTAATCGTGTACGTTTTCAAATACGTATATGTAAACGTTGATGTAACCGACCAGGGTATCGCAAATGTACCGGGATACCCGCAGCACAAATATATAAACGTAATCGTATACGTTTTTGAAAACGTGTATGTTGACGTGTACGTATACGTTGATGTACAGTAGATAAATAGAGTTTGATGTGCTAGACTTTATTTAGCAAAGAATATCAGAACAACGAAAAGAACGCTCCTTCAGCTTGGCGGCCATGGAGAGCGTCCTGATCGTACGCAGTCCCTATGTCTAGGGATTGTTATTTAATGCGCCTATTGGCGTTCATTATGTTTCTTCAATTCTACCAAGATCACTACTAATAATCAAGAGTAATACTTTACCTTTAACCAAATAAATGGCACGCGATCGTATTTTAGAAAAAAATATGCGTCGGAGGGCTTGCTTTCCTATTGTCTTTTTTAGGTAGCTAGTCGCGCCAAACGTGGAAAGCACTAGCACCACAACAATTCCATACGCAATTACAGGAGGCGTATTTTTATTTATGGGTAACGTTATACCAATCTTTGATAAAGTGCGAACCGAAGCCAATACATATAGTCACTTCGACGACACCGACCGACTCCGGTCGGTTGTGAATGCTTCTATACATAACTTCTACGCTGCCGAATGGAAAGTAATTCAGGCCATTCTTGCTCACGCCATGGTTGTTCCTGGAGTGTGTTGGGCACGGATCGAGACACTATTACGGAAAGCTGAAGTCAGCAAAGCAACCTTTCACCGTGCTTTGAACAAAGCCGAGGAACTAGGTCTGATTCAGCGTGTACGCCGTCAGAAGTATAACGGGCAACGTGGGTCTAATTTTATTGTATTCAGCGAACCTACGAATCTAGCAGATGAGACCGAGCATGATACCTATGAAAAATCGCTAGAATCCACGCCAGATAAGGACTCACGACCTGTTTCTGCGTCCGTAGCTTTTAATAGCTTTAACCATAAAACATATGATTATACTGTTACTATGCGCGCGCGCGATGAAAAGTTAGAAAAATATATCCTCACTGGCGTAGAAGAGAACGGATTAATCCCTATGACCATCATTCGCCAGATCCAAACAACGCTAAAAGAGCGTTATTCAGGCTATAATTTCGAAGCAAGTGTGAACGATATAATCCTAGCTATTTGGAAGGCGAATACGATCTTTACGAATCTAATCAAGAAATCGTACCATATCAGCTCTTACGGGGATTATTGGGCGACGATCTTCGAACAACAGTTGATGGATCGTAAAGCTAAACGCAATAGCGAGGACACACCATACGCCGCAGATCAACGCGCTGTTTTCTTCAAGTATGTTCTTGGTGGCGGTCGTGTAGCTATGTAAGGATCACGAAACGCCACTAACGACACCGCCAGAGGCAAGAGAAAATCGTAAATCATGTGGATGTTTACGAAGACGTTTACGTATATGTGGACGTAAACGCAGAAATAAGTTATACTAATTTTAGAAGATATTAAGGAGGAATAGAGTTGGCGAAGGTTATAACATTTGGTATACAAAAAGGCGGAAGCTCTAAGACAACGACCTCTGGGATCGTGGCATACTTATTAAGTGAAAAATATAAAGTTTTAGCTGTGGATATGGATTCTCAGGGAAATTTAACAGAGTTATTAACACAGAGGGATATTTATGATTTTCATGGTAAAACTATATTTGAGGCGTTACAGGCTCAAGATGCTAGAGGTTTTATTCATGAGATTACGGATAACCTACATATTATAACAGCAGACGATCATATTGCTAGATTTTCACGCTGGCTCTATGGAGAACCGTATAAAGGTAACATGTCATTAGTTTTATTAGAAACTATTGAATCTGTACGCGAAAATTACGATTATATTATAGTAGACACTCCGCCCGCGTTAGGAGAACAGACTATTAATGCACTTGCCGCTGCCGACTTTGTTGTTGCTATGTTTGAGGCTAGTAAGTTCTGTTACTCTGCGTTAAGTAGGTTTTTAGAAACTTGTGTCCATGTTCAAAATCAAGTTAATAGAGATATGCAAATTACTGGGATATTGAGGTGTCTCATTGATACGCGCAGAACTGATAATAAAGCATTAATCGAATTAGTCTACGAAGATTATGGAGATATTTGCTTTGAAACGGTATTGTCACGTACTGCAGCGACGGGTCGACTTAGTATTAATGGATTTGTTAACAATAATGAACTGAATCATGCCGTAGCTCAATATCGTGGCTTTGTAGAGGAGTTGTTAGCGCGTGTCGCAAAATAAACTAGATCAAATAAAGAATAAAGTACGCCAAGGCGGTAATAGTAGTGCCCCAGCTCATTTTCTTGAGGCGAATATAATAGAAGACGATCAGAAGGCAATTACCACGCCTATTCAACAAAAGCTAGACGAATACGTAAACGTTGATGTAAACGTAAACCCTACCAGACGCACTAAACGTAAACTATTCGAAGAAACACATACGCGTAAAACGTTCTGGATACGCAATGACCTGGTAGAACGAGTTAACGAGGAAATAAGCGGCGAACGCGGCGCCATGACGCAAATTGTTAACGAACTTTTAGAAGAATACTTTAAGAATCGCACAGACTAACGTTGATGTACACGTAAACATATACGTAATCGTGTACGTATTTGAAAACGTAAATGTTGATGTAAACGTAGCGCTCACTTCTTCGGAGGTGGCGTTATTTTTTTTTTTGCAGAGAGTGTGCGGAATCGGTCCGACCGGCAACGTAGTAAGTGTAAGGCGCAAAATTACCGTTGAATTAGACGTTTTCAGTTCGAAATGAACGTTTCATCAATGTCAACGATAAGAGCGGTATTTTGACGTAAAACCAACGGAAGGCGGCGGTCAGATGGCGAGAAGGAAGCGCGTACCAATCGTTAAGATAACGGTAGATGGCGCGGAAGTTGACGCTAAGGAATGTACGAAGTGTGGCGAGGTTAAGGCGCTTACGGAGTTTTATAAGCGTGGGAGTGGATTGACATCGAGGTGTACCGAGTGTGATCGTAAGTATAAAACAGAAAGCAGGAAACGCCTCAACCCAAGTGGTGCTCGCCGCAAATGCACAAAATGGACAACGGAGATGTTTGGGGCGTTTGTTAGGGAGGTTACTAATGGGGAATACATACTTGCAGGCGAATACATGGGCGCGTTGGTCCAGGTCGAGATCCAACACCTCGCATGTGGTGGTACGCGGAGAATACGCCCGAGTCAATTTATCTCATATAGACACCAGTGCCAAAGGTGTGTGCTGAGGAATTTGAGAAAGTCGAACGAGTCGTTCTTAACAGAGGTAAGTACCATCACTGGTGGTGAGTACACAGTCCTTGGCAAATATATAAACAACACAACGCCGGTATTGATGCGTCATAATATGTGCGGTAATGAGTGGCAGATAAGTCCTAATCATTTCTTATCAGCGGAGAGTCGATGTACAGTATGTACCCCCAGTAAGATCAGTAATGGAGAGAGGCGGATATCCGCATACCTGGAAGCGCAGGGTCACGCGGCCGAATGTGAGTACAGACTAAGTGCTTGCCGAGATAAACGTCCGCTTCCGTTCGATTTTGCCGTCTTACTCTCCGACCGAACGGTGCTTATTGAATATGACGGCATACAGCACTTTAGTCCGAGGGGATTCGGTGTGGGTAAGGAGCAGGCACTACTAAAATTACGCGAAACACAACGCCACGACCGCATTAAAACGGAATACTGCCGCGCCAACGGCATCCCGTTAATACGGATCGACTACACGCAATATGACGAAATCGAAGAAATTCTCACGCAAGAACTTACGAAATTGGGCGTAATAGGCAAACATCCAATTACGGAAGGGGATGCGCAAGCAGCATGACGAATAGACTCGCGCTTCCTAACGATAAGCAGACGCTGCTTGACGGTCCAATCGGATTCGAAGTTTATAATCGCGAACTCGTCCGCAAAGTGTTTCCGCGCATCATTAACGAAGCCTACGACGTTGTGTACGCAGGAATGGCGCGCAAGCCGGAACTCCGCGACATATACGCGTTCTACTTTACGCTGCAGTCATACATTGACGGTAATTACCTTCGAGCGGATGGAACGTTGAACGACCGGTTCGGAGCGTGCTTCATAGCGTACGATACGTTAATGTCAACGTTGAGGATCGATCGTAACCGGATTAAGTTCCTGGCGGACATTCTCGAAACGAACGGAATAATACGCACAGCGATCCATTACGAGAAGACGCGAAGGTTCAAGTGGTATTTTCCGTCGTATTGTCCGAGGATTACGGATGACGGACATATCATCGACGAGGATGGTGTCGTTGTTATGCCGGATATGACGAAATATAAGCCGAAGAAACCGCGTCGTTCCGCTTAGTATGTCCAGCGCATACTTACGTAAGTATGTCCTGCGCATACCTAGCTAAGTATGTCCTGGGCATACTGTAAAGATAGAAAGGTTTTAAAAGAGAAAGATGTAAGAGAGAAACAAATAATACGGAGGTGGATGAAAACGTTGGTATAAATCATAAAAGATACGTTGTCGGAAAGAAAATCGCTTTCCAACAAACGGATAGTATAGCGAAAATATTAGATCGCGGAGTATTTAAACGTTAGATGTATATAAGGGAAGACGTCGGTTCTAAAAATAAAAGAAAAACTAGCTCTGGCGCCACGATTCGAAAGCACCGTCCCTAGTTTAAGACGCCTTTATAATAGATGACCATTTCTTCGGGGATCTCGATCCGACGAAAATACGCGGATATCGTCTCGTCGCCGTCTATCGGATTATGCGAAGTAAGCAGCGCAACCGCGAACGTATTCGCCTGCCGCTCGTATTTTCCCGAGATAAGAAACGTATGGTCGTCGATAAAGAAGCGGTTCATGCCCGCGTGGAGTACGTCGTGACCTAGCTCATGGGCGCAGACCAAGCGTTGCCATACGTAGGGAAGGCGGTTGTTGATGATTATGTACTTCTGTCGAAACTTCGTAAAGTACATACCCTTCGTCGAGGCTCCGAGGTCTTCAAAGATAACAATGTTGTTTCGTTTCTTAGATAGCTTAAATGGACACGTAGTGCGGTGCTTACGTATTAGTTCATCCACCTTGGATTGCAACAGAAAACCAGCTCCTATATCTAGTTGTGGTCATTTTCCTTATATCGCTTATTTGTAAATTTCACTTTACTGCGCTTTTTGGCATCCCAAAACAAGCCGGTAAGGACGTCCAAGACACGTTGACGGTCTTCATCCTCGATCGGTACACCGTCGAACATAAGGCCGGACTCTTCTTCAAGCATTTTCTTAAAGTCGCGCTTGTCTTTCGAGTTGGCCCAATCCGGTGTTTCCATATCATCTTTAGAACTAGACGGAAGGATGTGATTAGCGTCGAAAAATTGAGCAACATCAATTTCGAGCGCATTTGCAATTGTCGTTAACGTATCAACGCTTGGGTTGTACCTATCTCGTTCTACATCGGCTATATAAGAGCGTGACATATTCGCTTTAACTGCTAATCCAGCTTGAGTTAGGCCGGCAGCTGTTCTAAATTGTTTGATTTTACTTCCTATGCTCATTTTAATACCCCTATCTAACACAATGTATGACGTCAATTCCCGTCATGAGTAAAGTATAATTCAAACGTGTCGTGAATTCAACAGTTAAAAATGTCGTGAATACGAGTGATACGGTATAAAAATACGTCAAAACACGTATAAGCGATGTTTTTAGACTTTAATGCATGAATATGGGGGAATTTGCTATTTTACAATACTACGTGAATTCTATACATTGTATTTAGATATCGACGTGATTACAAGTTAAACTACTAAAACGCCAATAAAAGGAGGACGTCAAATGAACGTTCAATTAACGGAAAAATACCGTCTCAAATCGGATGGCACGCAATTTATCGTAGAGGAACGCCGCATCGTCGACCCAACGAAAGCACCGAACTGGTCCCGTATTGTCACAGAGAATCCGGACGCCGACCCCACTCTACGCGAAGTATGGCGTGACGCAGCCTATTACGGTATCAGCGTAAATTCGCTTATCCGGGCGGTCGAATACGTCATACTGAAAACTGGGATCGCCGGTCATCCGCAATCACTGGCGGAATTAATCGGAACGCTGCGGTCAGTCTCCGAAAGTATACACGCGGCTATGACGTCGGTAGTTTCCCGTGATATTACCGTCGATTTAGGCGTCAAAGTTAAAGCGGAGTGTATTCGGAAGGTTGCGAGTTAAAGGCGCTAATTTTACGGGAATTTTACGGTAGCGTGGGATTCGGCGGAACGATTGTATAATTAATATAGGAGGTAACGGAAATTGAAGTTTGAAACGGTAGATGATATTCTCGAATACTACGGCAAGAAAACGAAATAAACAATCAAATGAAAACGCACGAAAAATAGAGCAATAAGCAGAAAAAAGGAGGGAATAAGTAGCTTTTAAAATCACAGTTTTACATAACCAGAAATCACCCGTAAAAATAAAGGAAATTCGAACGTAGTTAAGCGGCACCGCAAACAATCAAATTGCCGAATTTGGAGTTCGACCGAAATCGTGCGCCTGGTATAGAATCACTAATACGAAGGAGGACGTAGAATGAGCCGAAAAGTAACGATACCAAACGAAGTTGCGGAGGCTATCGAGAGACTCCGTGATAGGGGCGTAAGTAATGCAGCGATTTCGCTCTTTGCGCTTAAAGGCGGGGATATGCCGGAAAGTCAGACGTTGGCGTCATGGGTGTGCGTTGAAATTGAACTACGGTTCAACACGTTAATGTCCGCATTAATCAATGGATATGAACGTGAATTGACGCAAGAACAACACATTCATGCCGACATACGTGGGGCATACGAACGCTGGCGCGGGCACGACTTTTCTAACGGAATAATTTTCGCGCTAGACAAACTTGGCGTAAAAATCGAGGGGGTGAACGATAATGTGCGATAAGTTATTAACGATTGAACAGGCGTTCGAACTAAGCGTCCGACAACAAGAGCGTGACCTACATTCTGACCTGTCGATATGCGACGCGGCGACGCCGGGGCCTTGGCTAGTCGATAGGAATGTTGCAAATCAGATACGACAGCCTAACGGATCGAAACGTAGACGAATCACGACTCCTCCCGATGCGGACGGTATTAGAGATTCGGAATTCATCGCAGAAGCGCGCCAAGGCTGGCCGGAAGCCATACGTAGGGCAATCGCAGCGGAGGCAGAATTTGCTGCGGAAGAAGATCGACGTTGCTATAACGAAATGTTGGCGGATTCGCTATCGTTAGAAAATGAACGATTGCTTACCGCCTTACGCGGAATATTGAGCGCGATAGATAGAGGAGCATTACAGAGAACGAAAATGTCCGCCGCTGTAGATTACGATATTCAACTAGCAAGGGAGGCGGTAGAAAGTGGCACGCAAGAAAATAACGGCTTATGAGCGCAAGGACTGGCGCAACCTTCCGCTTGACCAATGGAACGTCGTCACGATCCACGCATATTTCGCCGATATGAATCGCGAATTGTTCGGAGTTACCGAATACTTACCGATGCGGAACTGGCGCTTCGAACAAGGCGTAATCAAACGTTCGCTGACCGAACATGGCGCGGAATTGCTCAAGCGTGCATTCGACGAATGCTTCCGTGCGTACAAGCCGTCGCGTGAGTATCCGCTGTTGACCACTGGATTTGCGATAAGCTATCGGATTAACGGGATCATTCCGAAGCTGAAGGCGGAAATGGAACGTGAGCAACAACGTGAGCAGACGGACGGAACGGTGAATAGCGGAATGACTACGGAAGAAATGGCGGCGTGGTTATAACAGGGGGAGGTGGGATATTGGAATTAAGTCCAAATGTAATCGACAGAACCGGGATGAGGTACGGAAGATTAATTGCTATTAAGCACGTCGGAACAGACAAAAAGAGACAAGCACTATGGGAGTGCGTCTGTGACTGCGGGGATACAGGAGTAATAGTTTGCGGCCATAATCTCTCGATAGGTAAAACGAAGTCCTGCGGGTGTCTTCGTAGAGAAAACGCGAATAAGGTAGGAAGGGATAATCAAACACACGGAATGACGCACTCCCGCTTATTCAGTATTTGGAATTCAATGAAGACTCGATGCACGAATCCAAATCACGAGAGATGGAGTAGGTACGGAGGTCGTGGAATATCAGTGTCAGAACATTGGTTCGACTCCTTTGATAGTTTTTTGAATGACATGGAAGAATCATATAACAGCCATGTTGCTGAGTTCGGAGTTTCGCAGACGACACTCGATAGAATAGACAACGATAAGGGGTATTATCCAGAAAACTGCCGTTGGGCTACTAGGAGGGAGCAGAACCTAAATAGGGGAGTAATCAAAAAACAAAAAGAAGGAGCGTAACTATATTGAAACACTCCGAAGGATGTATACTTAGCGACTATTGCAGTACAAAAGATACGGCGGCATGTTCACGACTCTGCCCCTCGTACATTGCAATGATGGGATACAATGGTACTGGCGGACGAGTAGGTGCTGCTAATTTACCATCAGATTATCGCATGTTAACGTTGACTTCTTCGCCGGCACGGGAGGAACAATCGTCAGCCTACGTTCTAATCGATCAATACGTCGCGACGTTCAAACGCCAATTTGAAACGGACGCCGAACGTATTAAGTCGTTATATCTGTACTCAGATTCGCCAGGCACCGGTAAAACGACGACGGCCAGCGCGATATTAAACGAGTGGCTTACCGTACACTATATCGGATCGTTGAAACGGAATAGGCAACCACTTCAGCGTCCGGCGTTCTTTCTCGACGTTAACGAGTGGCAAGAGTTATACAACGAGTTTAACCGACCAAAGATTCCGGATGATGTAGCAGAACCGGCATCGCGTGAGTATTACGCACGAATGAAACTCGCGAAAGCAGCGCCATTTGTTGTGATGGACGATATTGGCGTGCGTGATTGTACGGATGGATTCCGCGGTGATTTACACGCGATTATTAACCACCGTGTAACAAACGGGATGGTAACGATATATACGTCGAACGTGACTTTAGAGGAATTAGCGAGGACTTACGATAAGAGACTATACGATCGTGTCCGAGATATGTGCGCAGCGGTACCGTTCGTTGGCGGGAGCAAGCGTGGGATTAGAAAAGGCTAAATACTATATCTAGTATGTTTTTTGAAAAGTGGGCAAGACCGATTTAGTGTGAACACACAATATGTAGTGCACAATTTCGATAAATAAATTATCGGTATACAACATATAGTATTTACCGCTTTACACGTGCTTGAGGTTATGATATATTAACGGAGGTGGTAGAGTTGCCAAATTACGGAACATGCATTCACTCGAAAGCCATCGATATCGGCGACGTTTCCGTATATAGTCGTTACGGCATCGAACGCGATCATTTCGCGACGGAAGTTGAACGAAAAACATACGACTATATACGCAACTATGCGGAACAGAACCGCGGACAAGCCCCGTCATACGCAACCGTCGTTTCCGAAATTAACGGATTCGACTACGTTCCTGGCGTCACGGATTCGTTCGAATTTCTCGTCGGAAAGCTGAAAGACGCAGCTGGCAAGCGTTTGTACGCGGAGAAGTTTAACGGTGGCGAATTGGTGGCGAAATTTGCGGAATTATCTGCGGAAGAGTTCGGAAGCTACTTGAAAAATCTCGCTGACGGCGTTAAAATGAGAACAAGTGTTCGTAAGTCAATCGGAATCGATATATCAACGGGAGCCGAACGGTTTCTATCGGAGTATGATTCCCGTAAGGAAGGACGCTCATTTCGCATCTGGCGTAGCAAATTTCCGACAATCAACGAAGCTATCGGCGGCGGATATTATTCGTCGAACATGTACGTTGTGTATGCGCGATCCGGCCGCGGAAAGTCCGTTATTACAATGGAAGAAGCGATAGAGTTTGCGTTTCAAGGGGCAACAGTTCTTATATGGGCACTGGAGATGGGGTGGTTCGAGTGGTTCGCACGTGCTTATTCGTCGATCTCAGGGCGTCAGGGTGTGGTAAAAGCGAACATTGACGGAGTGGATTACGATGCGGGCTTCGAAAACCAATCTTTGCAGGCAGCTAAGTTACCGCAAGAATACGAAGAAGCGTTCCGCCAGTTTGTTTCGCAGATTAACGAAATTCTGCCGGGACGAATTATCGTACGAGCTACGAACGATCCGGACTTTACTTCGCGTAATCTCGCAGCACTTCGCGCCGATATTCTCGAAGTTAAAGCGGACGTTGTCGTTGTGGACCCGTTCTACTATTTAGATTACGAGTCTAATACGTCGAAAACGGCTGGTGGCGACGCAGCGGCTACGTCGAAGAAACTCCGCATCATGACCGGTGCGCTTGACGTTGTGACCATCGCTATAACGCAGGCAGACGAGGACGAGCGTGAGAAGAATGACGATGGTGTGCGTGAGATCCGACCTCCGAAACGTGCCGAGATTAAGAAGACGAAGCAACTGCTCGAAGACGCAGCCGTAACGCTTGGTATCGATACAGTGGCGCAGGAAGGGCGCGGTATTATCGAGATTGGCAAGGGACGTAATGGTGGAGAGGACACGCGCGTCGAATTGCTATATCTTCCGAATTACGGGATCGTGCGTGAATTGTCGGAAGAAAGCGATTCAAGTAAGTTTGTGGGAAATTTTTGATTTCAAGCACTTTACATGAACCAAATTTGGTGTTATTATTTAAATCAAATAGCACCAAAGGAGGTTCGGTTTATGCCTGATTTTTTAGATAAAAAACTAGAGAAACTGGTTAAAAGAGCAAATAATGATTCAGAGAAGGATGAGGTAAGATTTTCACTAACTCTCAGTAGGTTTAATAACAGAAGAGTGGAATACCTTAGACACAGCTTAAAGCTATCAAAGCAGCAACTTCTTGAAGAGTTAATCGTCGCATCGATATCACAACTTGAAATTAAAATGGGGCTTTCAGAGTTTAACGATACACACGGTGAAGTTTGCCTTAATGATGATTACACAGAAAAGATACTTAGTAAAAAGCCCATTGTTTCAATGTTTCGTGAAAAGAAATAAGGAGGAGTATATATAAAATTAATCAACGTAAAAGATGAGATAGAACGCCATATTCACCGTTTCTCGAAACCGTCCGGACTAGGCGGATCGCGCTTCACCGCATGTTCACCGTTCCGCGTTGACAATTCGCCGAGTTTCTTCGTCGACTTACGCGAGGACTCGGAGTATTACGGATGCTGGTACGATAGTGACGCCGACGATCCTAGCCACAGGTCCGGAGATTTCACGAAGCTATTAGCGTTTCTCACAAATGTTACATACGAAGAGGCGTCCGCTTATCTACGTCAAACTTACGGCGGATATGAAACGGATGATCCCGACGATTACCGGCTCAATCCGATGAGACTGACCACGGACAAGAAACGCAAAATAACGCTAGATGAACGCATCTTAGACGGCAATACGCGTAATTATACGTATCTGACTGGTCGTGGCATATCGGTGGACGTTCAGCGCTTAATGAACGTAGGCTATTCGGAGCGCTCGAAGGCGATAACGTTGCCCTGGCGCCATCCAGACGGTGCGCTTGCTAACGTTAAATATCGGAAGACCGATTCGAAAACGTTCTGGTACGAAAAAGGCGGAAATCCGGTCGGCGACCTCGTTTACGGTATCGACGTAATGCATCGAAAAGGCATCCGAAAGGCTGCACTAGTTGAGGCGGAGATTGACGCAATGACGATAATGTCGGCGGGATTTCCAGCGATTGCAACCGGAGGATCGGCGTTCACTGACGAGAAGGCTTCGTTAATCATACGTTCGCCTATCGAAGAGATACTCATCGCGCCAGACCACGATAAGGCGGGGCAAGCGTTCTTAGCGCGTGCGACTGAGTTGCTGACGCCACATATGACGTTGAAGATCGTGGACTATCCGCATCGTTATAAGGACGTTAACGAGTTCGCAATTGCGGAGGGGGTTGCGGCTCTAGCGGAGTGCATCGAGGGCGCTCGTTTGGTAATGTTTTCTATCGTAGTATAGCGTGTACATATATTGATTAGTGGCGTAAAATAAACGTAATCGTCCGACATTTCGGACATTTAGCGCGGGTAGGAACGTTCCCTACCGAAACGCTGCGAACTCTTGATCGTTGTACTCGTGTAACTCCTCTGGTCGACAGCCTAGTGTCTTTGCTATGATGATTGCTTTACGTAACGGGATGTCATTCTTCATATTATCATAGTCAGCTAATGAAGATTTGCTCAATCCGGTACGTCTAGCAAGTTCGCGCATTGACCATCTACGGGCGGTTGCGAGTTCAGAGATTCGGCAGCGTATGGCTTTAAGCTCCATAGCCGCGCCTCCGTGAAACTATTATCTTATGTACAAAAATATTTTAGCATACTTTTTCTGCAGAGTGTGCGAAACGTATTTTACCGGCAACATATTAAGTATAAAGCATAAGGAGAGTGAATTTGTTGGAATTGCAAAAGTTAAATACATACGCAGCAACGTATCGATTACACCATGATAATGAATCATTTAACGTACTCTACGCTCAGGCGGATCAGTTGTTTGGGCCAGTAAACCGAAGCGTTGTAAAACGTTCAGGCCTTGGAGATGAATCTGACGCCGATAGCATTTTTCACAACGTAATCTTGAAGTTAGCTATGAGAGACGACGTTCGTGATTTCGGAAAGACATTATCTGCCGCTCTACGAAAAGGACGATTACACTACTTCCGTACAGAGACTAGACGACGAAAACGAACGGTATGTTCATTGGATGAGACTTATAACGATATCGACGGGGCGCCAACTCCTAAGTATATTGTGCCGACGAACGCAGGTTCAGCGGAAGTAGAAGCATTTTCGATAAAAAAAGAAACCGACCAGCATCAACTGATCGATTTCCTCCTGGATCGCGCTAACGATCCTATAACGACGCTAATCGTTACGAAGCTTAAAGAAGAAGAAGATTGTAGTAAAATGTCCATAACGGCGCTCGCCAAAGCGCTAGGACTTCACCACGAGACTGCTACACGGAAGTTACGATCATTAGTCAAGCATTACGACGCCAATCGTTTTGGAGACTATCACGAATACCTTGCCGTATAACAGTTATAGGAAACGTAGATCGGCGATTAGGCATATCGTCGATCTACGAAACCTACATTAATTATAACAGATACTTTTCTGAATGTAATAAAATCAATCCATAACAGTAATGGTAATTTGAGTAATTTTATTATTATTATTACCTTATCTCATGCCAATTATACATGAGTCTATTTAACCATGTCAATAGGAGGTTTACGCAATGACACGCAAATATAAACGTAATTTTGACGATAAATTTTTACGCAGCATTAACGCAATCGACGCATTGTATCACGGGGGCTTCGCACCAGACGAAGATCCTGCCGATCACATCCGTATTCGCTGCGTTAAGGCGGTGCGCATCGCATGAGTATCGCCATCGATCCGAAAGCCGGCACGCATTTTATCGGTAAAATATTCGTACTGCCCCACGCTTGTGATCGCGCCGTTGAGCATTTCGGTATTGACCGGGCCGCTGCGCCGATGTACGTAATGGATATCCTGCGAAAGTCTTCGCTAGTTTCCGAACACGTCATCGACGAAGACGGAAAGCCTGCGCGAATGTTCGCACATCAACGTACCGTAATAATCGTACATCCAACGGAGTCTACTGTATTTACGTTATATCCGCAGCATAAGGCAAACGCCGCCATCCGCAATCCTATCGAGAAACTCGTGCATCGCGCCATCAAAACGGCTGAGCGCAAGGAAGTCCGCGAAGCCAAGCGTATCAACGTAAGTATCGCGGAATTGACGCTGGAACGCGCGGCCCTCGGCTTGCGCCTGGCGAAGACGGACTCAAAACGTGTGGTCGCCGACTTGAATGATAAGATTGCGGAAATTGACGGAAAAGTTACGAAACTAAAGCGCGAACTTGTCGATATCCAGCGAGAGAAAACGAATCTCATGAAAAGCGTCGCTGCTTACGTTTAAAAAAGTTTCCGCCGAGTGTGCGAAATGGCACCGAGAGGCAACGAATAAAGTGAAAGAACGAGGTATAAGCCGATATCTTACGTCGGCAACGTGGTTCTAATGTCAGATTACGTTGGAGTCACGTCGCGGACGTAGGAAAAGACGGATGACGTCCGAAAAATAACGAAGGAGTGTTTCGTAAATGTCTATTCGTGATAGATTGAAAGCACGTGAGGAAGCGCGGGACAAGGCTGCTGGTCCAGGAATTAACGAAGGACTTCCGGAAGGCGTAACAAGATATGTGTACGCCAACGAATTAAACGGTGACGGGAAAAACTTCGCCTTACTAGAAGACCCCGACAACTGGTTCTTCTACTACGTGCATGAAGATGGTGATTATGCGACTCGTTCCAAATTCTTCAGAAAACATACATGTCTGCACTCACCAAAAGTTGTCGACATGTCTAAGTTTGAGTCGTTCGCGAAACCTAAAGGTGATGCATGCATTTCCTGCAGAGCAAAAGCAAAACGTAAGCTTTACTTTATGCTTCCGGTATTTGACTTTGAATACGGAACATGGCGTGTCCTCGACATGAAAGAGTTTCACGCAGTCAACCTTATCAACGATTACGACAAGCTCGAAAAGGCCGCGAAGAAATTCTCGAAGGATTACTCGCTAGTCGGCGACGCTATCACGATCAAGAAGACGTCGGATGGCAAGTCATATTCGCTGGAATCCGCCGAAGTCGAAGGAATGGAAGCCGTTGCCGCTTTCTTAGCTACCGAGATTCCATACGTAGAGCTTGCGAACTTCCGCGATGAGGACGATATTCGGAAAATTATCGAAGAAGGCGACGGGAATCATCTCGATAAGAGTGTGTTGGATAGCGGAGGATCGACGCAATCAGACGCGAAAGAAACGGAGCAAAGCGCGAACCAAGATGCGGCGCCTGACGTTGGGTTCTAATCCGACGTCCAGCGGAAGGAGGTGACGTAACTGTTACGTAAATATTGGCGAAAACTCCGCTTTGCGCTTTGGTTTAGTTCTCACCGTTTCAAATACGGAATTTAACGAAGAGGAGGAATTAACTTGGCGCACATAACTGAAATCGTGGGCAAGTATTCGGAAATGGCGGCGCGAGTCGCGCTAATGGCTAGCGGATGGACGACGCATATGTCCGATACAGACGAAGCATACGATATCCTCGCGCAAGATCCGCTGACTGGCGAGTACGCACGTATCCAGGTCAAGACGATTAGGCAACGGTTTGACCGCGGAGGCGACCTCGTAGTTTACGCGAAGAAAGGAAACGGCGAAATCTATACGAAGTCCGACGCTGACTATATCGTTGGCGTCCTGGTAACTGAGGGCGAGCTGCCCCGCGTATGGATGTTCGAAAACAGAGAAATCGGCGAGTACTGGGCGTCAGAAGTCCGCGCATCCGAACGTTGGATCGAGTTGCCGCTAACTTTGAACCGCTCACTATACGTGGAGGCAGCGTAATGGAACGGCTGTACTTAATGGCACGCTTCAACGAAGATATTCCGGACCCATACGTAGTTGACGAATGCGCTCAGTGCGGTGGCGATATCTACGTTGGGGACGAGGTGAGCCGTATTGACGACGGCGGAGGATACGTACACGATCGGTGTGCGTCGGAATACGCAATGGAGCGCGTTTATGATGCGACGGGCATTATCGGTAAGAACGGACAAATCAACTAATTCGAAAAGGGGACGATATTGAATGGCGAAATTAAACGGTGTATTTATTAGCGAAGACGGTACGAAGATTCTCGTAGGTGGCGTGGAGTATGTTTTGACTGGTGACGACGCAAAAGTGGGCGATATCGTTAAGGTGACGGATAAAGTGATGCCGGATTACGTAGAGACAGGAGCTTTCTACGTGGTCGACGAGATGGACTGTGACGATCCGCAGATTACGGACGAAGACGGTGATGAATATGATCTCTGCGGTGATGAACACGTAGTCTATACGAAAGTTGCTGTCGAGTCTGGCGATATCGTTACGGTCGATGGCGTGAAGTATCGGAAGGTGGATCGTCCGCATACAATCGGTGACTACGTATTAATGGTCGGCTGTGACGTGGACTTGACGAAGGGCAAAGTATACGAGATTGTCCGAATTGATGGTGATGGGGACGGAGTTTTTAAAGATAATGACGGCGATAATCGTTATTTCAAACGTAATAGCGAAGAGCGACAGCTTGTTGAGTTAGTGACTTCGCCAACCGCAGCGCCCGCCCCGAAAGTTGAACGCTTCAAAGTCGAAGAGTATGCTCGTGTATTGACGGATATTAAAGATCTTGATAAGGGTAGCATCGTGAAAGTTAAACGTGATGACGAAGACCACCGCCCGTTCCTATGTGAGTTACTTGACGGCAGTGATTTCGACTTCTACCGCCAGGACGAGTTGGAGCGCATCTCATCGGAAGAGCTCCCATTTGCGAAAGTCGGACGTAAGGTGAACGAATATAAGGTGGGGGACCTCGTCAAATTCACAAAATACACGGCCACCAACGGATTGAACGAATACGACGGGATTATTACGACAGTGGACTACGTGGATTCAACGAGCGCCCACCTCGTAAAGCCGCCGTTTGTTAAATCGGGATATGACACAAATACGCCATTTAAACATATCAAACTAATCACGCCAGTTGAGTCGTTACAGATCGCTAGCTAACTTCGACTCATCCGTAATTTCACGAAAAAAACGATATAATCCGAGGAGGAATTTTGAATATGGCGAAATTAAACGGTGTTAAGACGGTAAGTGCAGCGGAAGCAATCGAGTACAATGGCGTGCAGTACGGTGCTACGGCAGAAAAGGCGGCAGTTGGCGACATCATCCGTTTTGAGGATCGGAGTTCATACGTAACCCGCGATGCGTTTTACGAGATCGTCCGTATGGATTCGGCCAACGACCCGCAAATTATCGATGAGGACGGAGACGAGTTCGATTTGGCCTATGAGGAGTACACGACGTTTAAGCGTAAGGTGGACGTGGTTACGGAGCAACAAACGGAATACACCGAGGTAAAACGTAAGGCGAAGGTTGGCGAGAAGATTAAAATCACAGACCCGGAAGCAGCAATTGGATACAGACGCGGATCGATTCTGACCGTTACGCACGATACCGGACATTGCGGAAGCGATAGTGCCGTAAGAGTTGCGGAGGTAGAACAGGGAATTTTCCACCGCGAGTACGTCGTACTTGAACCGGCGAACATTGACGCACAAATCGCGCAGAAGCAATCGGAGTTGGCGGAACTTGAGCGTAAGAAGGCGGAGAGCGGACGTCTGAAGGTCGGAGATTACGCAAAAGTTATCGGTGGACCGAACCCTAACGTTAAGCTCGGAGATATCGTGGTTATCCGCTCAATCGACAGAGACGGCTATTGCTGGATTAACGATATTGAAGGTAAGGAAATCGACGGGTTTAAGTTAGCGAAAAACGTAGTTCGAGCAACCGACGAAGAAGTAGCGGCAGCCAAGGCGGCGCTCGATCCACGTAGTAAGTTCGCTGTTGGCGATAAGGTACGGCTGATCAGCGGTGGCAACCGCCTTCCTCTTAACGACTATCCAAACGGACAAGTATACGAGGTCGCCGATCCTAAACCTTCGACCCATTCTGGAACTATCCGTATCACTGGCGGAGGACAAGCGAGTGGCTACGCTAAACCGGAGCAACTCGAAAAGTTGACGACAGAAGAGGCAGCCGAGATCGAAAAGTGGGCGAAGATTGGACGTAAGGTTAACGAGTACAAGGCGGGTGATATTATCGAAGTTACTCGTTATCAAAGCGGAGCTCAAGTCGGAACAATCGCGACTGTAATCGAGACTCAAAGTACAAGAGTGCGGTACAGTTCTATTGTTGGTACGTGGTTAGGCGACCACGGCTCTATTAAACTCACCGCACCAGTCGAAGCTCTCTTCACAAAGGCGACCGCCTAATGAATGTTACGCTATCGTTAAATCTCCGTCCATTAACGGTACCGGAAGATTCAGCAACGGAACGAGTTAGGGCAGCGGTTCAACGGAAGGCGGCGTCACAGCTTGAAACACCAGCGGAAGCGTTCGAACGGATCGGCGGCATGGCGTTAAGCGCAACCGAGCGGACCCAATTCGAAGCGGCGAAAAGCGCGTTTGAGAGCGGAAAGATAGGCAGTTTCCGCTCCGATGGCGCAAAGTGGACGAAAGGTGACGTACTAACAGCAGGAGCGAAAGTATTACGGGAACAAGCGGATATGTTGCGCCAACAGCGTATCCGCGAGGTTCTCGCATCTAAGCCTCCCAACTATCACATCTTGACGGATGATTCCGAATTGCCAGCGTTTGTCGAGCGGTTGCGTCTCGAATGCAGGCGTCAGGCGGAGGAGTGGCGTGGCAAGTTCGGCATCCTCGGCGTCGATACGATGACGGCGGGCGACTTTGAGGGTACCGGCGTTGATACGTATATCGACTTATCGATTGGCTTCAGTATTTGGCTTCCGCTATTAGGCGAAGGGTATTACCTTCCGTATGGTCACGTTGATATGCGCAGTGTCGCAGGCTTCGAATTCCTTGACGATGAATCTGCGTTTAAGGTGGGAGATCCTCAGCTCATGCGTTCGAAGGTGTTGGCGGCGATTGAACCGTACTTATCGCGTTCGAATCACGGAAAGACGTTTCACATGGGATCGGCGCGTTACGATTTACACATTGCAATTAACGACGGCTACGAAATTCACGGATGTGTGTGGGATACGCTCGACGCCATGCGACATCTTAACGAGCATGAGGCGGCGTACGGTCTGAAGCCGCTAATCGCAAAGTACGGACCACGATTCGGTATAGACGGGACGATATTCACGTTCGAGGACTTATTCGGAAATCGGTCCCCGGCGCCATTCAACGTTGAACTTGTTGGCATATACGCGATCAACGATGTTAAGTACGGTTGGTCGTTATTCGAATGGCAGTACGAACAGATGGCGAAGGCACCTAGCGCGGATGGTCGGGGGCGACTCCTCGAATGTTATGCGCAGATTGACTCGAAATTGCCAGAGACTGACGTATTCATGGCGCGGTGCGGATTCGAAATTGATTTGAACGGACTTAAGGCGTTAGAGGACGAATTCACTCCGCTATTAGATAAGGCGCGGGCTGACGTAATCGAAGCTTATGGAATTGACGAAGCATTCGTACGGCAGATGGATCGGACGATTAACGCATCTAAAGTGGCGGCGTGGATTGAAGCGCAGAAGAAACGAATTGCTCGGCATAACGAGGCGGTGACGCGTCAGAAGGCGATTATCACCGAGTGTGAGGTGGCCGACAAGACGCACTTAAAACGTTATGTTGACGCCGTAACGAAGTTATCGCAACTTGAGACGGAAATGTTAGCGCCAGCAGGCGAAGAGCATGCGCCGCTCACCGTTGCGGAATTTACTATTACTAACGGAAATCATTTGGCGTACCTCATTTACGATTATCTCGGAATCAAAGACGTCACTTCGAAATTTAAACGTGGCAAGACAAGGTCGACGGCGGCCGACGTTCTGGACGAGTATTACGAGAAAGAGGAAGCGTTGAAACCGCTCGCGACAGTGGCGGCTTACGAGAAGTTGCTAAATACCTACGTAAAGAAGATTCCGGAAGCGCTCGAAGTGGATGGACGTCTGCATACGGAGTTCAAGGCGGGAGGTACGGCGACTGGGCGGTATAGTTCGTCAGGGTATAGCGGGCGGCCTATCGATATATTACGAGAATTCGAAACGGAGGCGAGCGAATGAAGAACGCTTATGAAATCCGTGGAGATACGACGGTCATCTTCATTAAGCGAAGAAATGGCGAAGTATACGAATTTCTAATAGACACGGAAGACTTACCAAAACTTATAGAAGCCGGCGGTTCATGGTGCGTCGATACACCATATAACTGCCAAGACCCAGCACGGAAACCATATGCGATACGTAATGCACAACGAGAAGGTGGCGGAAGGCAATTTATTAAGTTACATCGAGTTTTAACAAACGCTCCTGTCGGCGCAGTAGTTGATCATATCGACGGCAATACACTCGATAATCGGAAAAGAAATCTCCGCGTGACCGATAATTTTATCAACGCTCAGAACGTGCAAGGTCCTAGTAGGAATAATAAATGTGGTGAACTTAACGTCTACTACAACAGCTATGATGGTATTTGGATTGCGTCAATTATGCGTAATGGTAAAACTGTCAGAGCAAAGAGAAAGAACTTTGACAGGGCTGTAGAGGTTGCGGAACAGATGCGACGAGGAATATATGTTCCTAGATCGAGAGGTCAAAAATGCTCATAATAAATGACGCTAATTATCACGCAATTGTACGTAAATTAATCGCAGAAGACCATAAAGTTCAACGTGGAAATAATTTACAAAACCTTCCGTCAAAAGGTGCAGGAAATCGTGTCCGTAACTGTTTCGTCCCCAAACGTGGATTCACGTTCGTCGGCGCCGACCTGGGGCAGATTGAACCACGCATAATGTCGCATATCATGTATACGCGATACGACGATAACTCCATGCGTCAAATCTTCGTTGACGGCGTTGACCTTTATACGACAATGGCGATGATGACGTTTAACCTTCCCGAAGAGTATTGCGTCGACAAAGCGTACGATCCGACCGGCACGTTCAAGCCACGCGCAATGATGAAGACGGGCCAACTCGCGGTATCTTACGACCAATCACCGAAAGCTTTCGCGAAGAAAATGAACGTTACAGACGAAGTTGCGCACATGTTCTTCGAAAACTTCGACCGTACATTTCCGTCATTTAAGACGATGGTTGCCGATATCCGCGATTTCATGCGCGTCAACGGATACGTCGAAACTCTTTACGGAAGAAAACGCAGATTCCCCGATTACAAAACGGTTGCCGCGGAGATGCAGAAGAATGAGCAGCGTTTGATCCGCTTGTACACCGAGCGGAAACAACTACGTAATAGGGCGAATCCGACTGATCGCGATAAGCAGCGGCTAATCACGCTTCAAGACGAAATCGACGTACTTTCCGAGAAGCGCGGATTGATCGGCTATTGGGAGCGCGCTGCGTTTAATGCCGTAATCCAGGGGACCGGCGCCGACATACTGAAGATGATCGGGAATCGGAACGCACGAGTCTGCAAGGAGCGCGGCTGGGAGATGAACGCGTCGATTCACGATGAAATCAAGAACTCGATTCCTAACGAACAATTGACGGAAGAGACGATCGAGCTGATTGACGACATCATGACGAAGACTGCGACGCTAAGTGTGCCTCTGGTTACGGACATTGTGATCGAAAAGCGCTGGATGGATGAGGTACGACCGGAAGACTGGGATTTCGCGAATTGTCGCCCACTACCGGAATTCGCAGAAAAATATTCCGCCTAATGTGCGAAATGCTTCCGATCGGCAACGTAATAAGTGGACGGGTTAACTGTCCAAAAATAATAACGAAGGAGTTGACGTTGAATGAGCGTTAAAATGACGAATAAACAATTAATCGAGCTGTGGCGTGAAGAGGAACTCGAATTTGATGGCGTTAAATACGAGGTTACCGAAGAAGGCGAATGGGACGGAGCTGGCGAAAAGTATCAAACGCTAGACGTTATCTTTACCGATGGTCAGCGCTATTATCGCGGAAATATAACTCGCTCAGGATCGTATTTCAGCGACTGGGATTACAATGATTACGGCGACGCGGATATCGACGAAGTAGAAAAGCGGACGCGTACCGTAGAAATCACACAATGGGAGGCGGTTTAGTGGCGGAAATCTTCACGGTAATCGATATCGAAACGACCGGCCTCGATCATGAGACGGATCACATTACGGAAATTGCCGCAATTCGTACGGATGGCATCCGCGAGTATGGACGGTTCCAAACGTTCGTACGCCTTCCGGATGGCGTCGAAATTCCACCGGAGATCACCGAGTTAACCGGAATCAAAGCGGAAGACTTAGCGGGCGCACCGTTGGAATGGGACGCATTGTTAGCGCTTGAAGCGTTCACGTTTGGAACGACGTTAGTAGCGCATAACGCTCCGTTTGACTTTGCGTTCATTTGCAGACTACAGCAGATTGAACCGATAAGCTTCATTTGTACGCGAGCACTATCACGTTTGGTCGAACCAACCGAATCCGCCAGCTTGAAAGACGTTTGCGCACGCCACGGTATCGAATTGAACGGACACCACCGCGCTATGAACGACGCCGAGGCTACGGTTAAAGTCCTCGTCAAGCTGCGTGAGATGGCGGAGATTAACGGGATTACGTATCGGAATGTCGTGATTGATTCGGACGAGCGTCCGCTGAAATACGTGCCGGCTGGTGCGATTGTACGGACGATTAAGAAGACGGAAGGAGCTGCGTAAATGGCGACCAAGAAGATTAACGTTCCTCAATGTCCCGTATGTGGCGATGAAGGTGGGGGACATTATTTCCGGCGATGTACGAAGTGCGATCGTTATTACACGATGGTAACTCGTGATAAGAAGCAAGTTAGCGGAGACTTCACCGTTGTCGATTGGTTCTCATCACGATCGAGCGCCGGTCTAATCCTTGAGGACTCCGCAGGCAAACGTTTTCCGATTTACATGTCCGACGTATTCCGCTTCATTAACGGATTGAACTTCGGTCAGTTGACGTTAGAGGAAACGAAGAAAGGATCAGCGTATGGATGGTGCGTTGTGAATAATAGGGAGGCGGTAGTATCGCAGCAATAGTTACGAGAATCAACGCAATTCAAACGCAGTCACTCGCGGAGAAGATTTCAACCGATTTCGAAGCATACCTTGACAATTGGCACGCTGCTCCCGAGGTGTACGACGACGCACTCGATGCGCAGATCCATAAGTGGTATTACGACGTAATCACGGACAAATCCCGCAAGGTATGGCCGGCGCGTAATATGCCGTACTTCTCGCCGTCATCCGCAAATAGCGATCCGCGTGAACTCTACGAAAAGTTGCGCGGCGCGAAACGTGACGTCACCGAACGACCACCGCACCAAGGACGCTGGACCCGAATCGGTACGTCAATCGGCGACATCATCCAGCGCGACGTTCTCTTTGCGGAGAAGCATTACGAAAAAGCGGTGGGCGCCAAACCACGCTTTTCATTCGTACGCAACGATCACGGCGAACCAATGTTCGAAGAATTTGCGAAGAAGAATGCGGTTTTCGAACGCGACGGCAAAGCATTCGCTCTATTCGGTACGTGCGACGGAATACTGCAGTACATAACGGACGACGGTGAGATCTTGCGCGTCGGCCTCGAAGTTAAAAGTAAGCAGACTACGTATTCACAGACGTCCGAGTATTCAACGCGCAACGGTCCGAAAGAGGATCACGTCAAACAATGCGTCTGCTACTCGTTAATGTACGGAACACCGGAGGCGCCGATCGACTACTACGTCATCCTTTACGTCAACGCGTCGAAAAAGGGCTGGGAGATGACGTCGGATGAGTACGCAAAGAACCGCGATATCAAAGCGTTCGGCATCGAAATAACCGACGCCATGCGCGAGCAAGTCATCGATACGTTTATTGACGTTCTGGCTTCGGTGGAATTAGGCAATCCTCCGAAATTGGACGTTGATAAGTGGACGTTCAACAACTTTAAACGTGCTTGTGCATTGTCGTTATCAGACATGGAACTTGCGGAGGTTGAGCGTAAGGTTAGCGCGATCCAACGTTCATCTTTACCGGAATGGAAGAAACGTGGACCGATGCAGGCGCTAGATACGATTCGTTCGATTAGAACGGAGGTGGCTGCGTGATTCACGTATTAATGGATTCAGGCGGAATTGGATCGGAAGCTACTGGAGAACGTATCGCGGAGAGGTACGGAGCAGTGAACGTCGTGAGTTTATTCACGGATACTCTCATAGAGGATTCCGATTTATATCGGTTTCTTATCGAATGTTCCGCTCGTCGTTACGGAATACCGCGCCCTGATGCGCTCATTGAACGATGTGCTGAAATACCGGACATTAGGTCGGAGGCGGACGTAGAATTACGCAAGGTAATGTTAGCAGAAATATCTAAGGAAGCGATGCGTCTTATTCCGAACCTAAAGTGGGTAGCGGATGGGAGAACTCCTTGGGAAGTGTTCCGCGACGTTAGGTTTATTGGGAACTCTCGCGTTGCGCAATGCTCGCATCTACTTAAACAGAAGGTAGCAAGAAAGTGGATTGAAGAAAACTACGGTCCTGACGAATGTATATTGTACCTCGGCATTGATTGGACGGAGGATCATCGGAGGGCTGCGCCAACTGCGAACTGGCTGCCGTATTCTGTTGAGTTTCCGATGTGTGAGGAACCATTCGTGTATAAGTATGAAATGCTCCAAAAGATTGAGGAAGTAGGTATAGCAAAGCCTCGTCTTTACGGGCTAGGATTCGCACATAACAACTGTGGCGGTTTCTGTGTGCGTGCAGGTCAGGGACATTTCCTTAATTTACTCGAGGAACTACCAGATCAGTATGCATACCACGAGCGAAAAGAACAAGAGATGCGCAATTTCCTCGGTAAAGACGTATCAATAATGAAAAAAGTGCGAGGGAAACGTACATATCGTCTAACGATGCAACAGTTACGTGAATTGTACGAAGACGGCGCCAAAAGGTCTCAGATTGACCGTGAAGACATTGGTGGATGTGGTTGTTTCGTAACATATGAGACGGAGGTGTCGGCGTAGATGGCGCATAAATCGGCAACCAAACGCTACGGCGGTCTCGATCTATCGCTAACCTCGCCAGGCTTCGCGGTAGTCGACGTCAAAAACCGCCGCCCCACGCTAGTCGCGCTATCTCACGTCAAGACGGATTCCGACGAATCTCAGCCGCTACGTTACGAGTTAATCGAAGCGCACGCGTTGCTATTTTTTCGTCAGTATCGTCCGGACTCCGGTATCGCCCGTGAGATATGGCCGCCATCGCGGAACTACGGACTTAACGATAAGGTGCACGGTGCGTGGTCGGCAGTGGATCGCGCGCTGGCCCGCCTGGATCTCGAAGTGGCTGCGAACCTGTCGCCGTCAAACGTAAAGAAAATGGTGACGGGCAACGGTACGGCTAAGAAACCGGAAGTGGCGGCGGCGGTCCGGCGAATCTTACGTCTGCCTGACGACTATAAGTTCGCGACCGATGACGAAAGTGATGCAGCGGCCATCGTACTCGCTTACTTAATAGCGGAAGGACTGATTGACGTATGATTTCACCGGAAAGTAACGAACAGCGATTACGTAAGATGCGCGATGACTACCGCGCCCAAGTCGAGGGCTACCGTCATTCCGTTGAGGTGTTCAGCGGATTGGCTGCGGATTATGCTGAGAAGTTGGCGCTCGCCGAGTGTTCCCTTGCGAGTGTTGAACGTAAATTAAAAGAGATGGGAGAGATGCGTAATTAACCAGCTATTAACTGACGAGTTTATCGCAAAGTATCCGGAATTCCCCGATCATATGAACGCGCTTGGACAGTTTGTTTATTATCGTACATATTCGCGGTGGCTGCCGAAAGAGGGTCGCCGTGAGACGTGGAAAGAGACGTGCCGGCGTGCGGTAGAGTACAACGTTCAGCTCGGCGCCAAACATACGGAGAAGATCGGTTATCCGATTGACTACGAGTGGCACCGTAATGAGGCGGAGAAGCTTTTCGATAACATGTTCAATCTGCGGCAGTTCTTATCGGGCCGTACGTTATGGGTCGGCGGTGCGGAGAACGGGGTTGCCGAAAAGTATCCACTGTCAAATTTCAATTGCAGCTTCGTTAATATCCGTTCGTGGTCGGACTTGGGCGACTTGTTCTATCTGTTAATGGTTGGTACAGGCGTTGGGCTGAAGATTACGAAAGCATTCGCGGCACGCCTCGCTCCAATCCGCACGAATACGGCGCTCCTTCACTCGGAGTACGAACCTGTGCCGGAATCCGCACGATACGAACATACGGTTCTCCGCGACATGGAGAACGGGTACGCGAAGATTTACGTAGGAGATTCGAAAGAAGGCTGGGTTGAGTCGCTACGGTTATACTTCGAGATCCTGACGGAACAGCGATACGAGCATATCCATACCGTTAAGATTTCGTATAACTCGGTTCGTCCGAATGGCGCACGACTGAATACGTTCGGCGGCACGGCGTCCGGTCACGAACCGCTCCGCGAAATGTTTGACGGGATTGATCGTGTACTTAAAAACGAGATTGATCCGTCGTTGGCGCAACTAAGCGTGGTAATGGTTCCGTTCTACCATGAACGGACAGGCCTAACTTTGCAACAGGCGCATCCTACTGGTTACCAATACGTACGCCCAATTCATATTCTCGACATTGCGAATCTTATCGGTAACAACGTAGTGGTCGGAGGCGTGCGGCGGACAGCGGAAATTGCACTATTTGATGCGGACGATTACGAATGTATCTTCGCTAAGTACGGGATTAACGGTCTGTGGGATGCGGACAAGCACGCAAATGTTGTTGCTAAGACCCGCGCCCTTGGTCTCGAAAAGGAAGCGAAGTTTCTCGAAAGCCTGCCGCTTTTTGATGCTAACGCTCGACCGTTACATCACCGTCGCATGTCGAATAACTCGATCGCTTTTGAGACGAAACCATCGCGTGAAATGTTGAATCTCATTTTCGAGCTGATGCAGGGGGAGGGCGAGCCTGGCTTCGTAAATCTCGAAGAAGCGCGCAGGCGACGTCCGAATGCCGAAGGGTTGAACCCTTGCGCGGAAATACTGCTAGATTCGTACGGCGTATGCAACCTGACGACCGTTAATATGATGTCATTTTTGATTGGTCTCGGTGGTGGTAATAGTAAATGTTTCGATCTTGCGGCGTTAGTTGAAGCGCAGCGTTTATCCGCACGCGCGGGCTTACGAATGACTCTTGCGGAATTGGAACTACCGCATTGGAACGCGGTTCAACAACGCGATCGACTACTAGGAACGTCATTGACAGGCGTTAAAGATGCGCTCGCTGCGGCTGGCTACGATCGTCAAGAAGAAGCTATTTTGCTCGAAGTTTTGGGTGATGTGGCACGCGAAGAATCCGACCGTTATGCGAAAATATTACGCGTATCCTCGCCGCTCCTCGTTACAACCGTCAAGCCCGAAGGTACGTTGTCACAAGTGGCCGGCGGAGTATCATCCGGCCTCCATTGGTCGCACTCGCCGTACTATATCCGCCGTATCCGCATTAACGCAGCCGATCCGTTAGCACGTGCTGTTATCGATCTCGGATGGACTGTAAACCCCGAAGTTGGCACGCCAGGCGAGACGCACGAAGAGCGTATGAGAAATGCGCGCACCTTCGTTATCGACTTCCCAATCGCGTCCGGTGCGACCGAGACGAAGGACGACGTCAGTGCGGCACGTCAGCTCGATACTTACTTCGCATTCCAACGTCATTACACCGAACATAATTCGTCGAATACGATCACGGTGCGGCCGCATGAGTGGAGCGAGGTTGAGCGCATTGTTTACGAAAAATGGGACGAGTTTACCGCAGTATCGTTCTTGGCGTTGGATGGCGGAACTTATCAACTGGCGCCTTACGAAGCGATTACGAAAGAGAAATACGAAAAGTTGGCAGCGGCAATGACTCCGTTCGATCCGGCGTTGCTTCAGCGTTATGAGACGACTGGCGAGAGCGATTTGGACGGTGCGGACGGATGCGACTCCGGATACTGTCCGATAAGATAGCGAGGTTCTGCGTATGGCTTCAATAATCATGTACGAGATACTAACGACGATCCGTAAGCATCCGATTCTCCTAACGGTGGCCGAGATTCATCGGCTGTCGGATAGGGATACGTTGGAAGCTGATGCAATGATTGCGGATGGATTACGTAAATGTCGAGTAAATAACGGAGGGTGACTATATGAGTGTTAGATTTTTTTGGACTTGGAATGCGTTCGGATTCGGTGGGGGTTACTTCAAACGAGAACGTAATTTCATATTATCAATCGGATTTCTTAATATACTACTCAAACGGAAGGGGTGACGAAGAATGACGAAATTGAGCGAGGATTCTCGCAGTTTCGAATGTACGGGATGTGGCGAATGGGTCGAAGTAGAGATTGGAACGCACGCCGAGGACAACGAAATGTGCGAGCGCTGTTGGTGCGCATACCAAGGAGGGTGACGCTAAATGAACATTGAACATACGCAGGGTTTACGCGATATTCCCGTCAAGATCAAATGCATGCACCCCGACGCAGTTATTCCGATGTATGCTACGGAACTCGCGGCCGGCTTCGATCTAGTGGCGGTTGAAGACGTGATTATTGCGCCGGGCGAGACGAAGCTGGTTCCGTTAGGATTTGCGGTACAGATTCCGGAGGGCTTCGAAATGCAGATACGTCCGCGATCCGGAGTTGCGTATAAGACAAAGCTTCGCGTTGGAAACTCGCCAGGGACGATTGACGCTGATTTCCGTGGAGAGGTGAAGGTGATCGTCGATAATATTGCGCAATATGAGTACGTGATAGATTACGACCTTGATTGGGACGGCGAGCGGTCGGACTACCGATTACGCAAAACAGGATTTGCGCTACAAGACGTTAGCGGAAAGACAGTCCGCGACTTTGCGCAGCAGGGAAACTCGTACATCGTCCGCAAAGGAGACCGCATAGCCCAAGGCGTTATTACCCCGGTATATCGCGCAGACTTTATCGGAGTTGACGAGTTGGACGAAACGGTGAGAGGTGGCGGGGGATTCGGACACACAGGAGTAACATCGAATTAGTTCGACTTTATTCTTACGGTATTAAAAAGGCAGTGTATGGCCTCAAGTATGGCTATTGCTAGTGCTAATTGTCCTAACTTCCCTGTAAGGAGTTCTGCGATTCGTTCGGCCTTTGGGGTATCGGCAGCTAACAGTTGAACATAAGTATAAGTAGCAACTGTGGCATATAAAGCCATTTTACAAAAGTTTAGTATTCTTTCAAAAATGTCAAGCATTTAAACCCCTCCAAATTTTAGTTCTTTACTCATTTATCGGAAAGGCGGTCGATTATTTGAACGTGAAACTTCTCGCACATACGCAACTATCCAAAGAATTTTCGGAACATATCCATCAACGGCTCTTCGAACCATCTTTGTAAGGAGGCGGTCATATCATCGTTTATGTTGCGCTACTACTGAACTTATTTGCTAACGTTGATATCGCGCCAATAGACGTAAATCAGACGGAATATATCGCAGGAGAATCGGTCGCACCGACATGGGAAACGTGGGAGCTGACGGCATATACAGATGCGCCCGAAGAAAACGGCGGCTGGACGATTACCGCAAGCGGCGCGCCATTTACCGACGATCAAACGCTGGCTTGTCCGAAGTCTATTCCGTTCGGCACCGAGATTGAAATTGACGGTATCGGCGTCAGAACTTGCCACGATCGAGGTGGCGCCATCAAAGGCAAGCGGATCGACGTATTTATCCGTGATGCTGACGAAATGCAGCGATTCGGACGCCAAAAACGAAAAGTACGAATATTTGGCGATTGAGTGTGCGAAAGCCATCCGGCCGGCAACGTAATAAGTAGATGGGGCGCAAAGCTCCGAAAATATCCGATAAGGGAGCGGTTATATGGTTATTGACGGAAGAAAAGCGGAGATTGCTGATGCAGGACTACGGTACACCACGTACCGAGATTTTGCGCAAAAGTATGGGTATCCTGGCGCTGCGGCCGAGTCAGACCGGAGCGACAAACGAATTCCTTTGCGTGACGGTGACGTTGTAACGTTGTTAGTGAGCGGTGAGCATTTTACGTATAAATCAGACGGCACGTTATGGATCGTCGAGGCAGCGAACGGTGAGCGTCATATTATCGGAGAAAAGGGGCTGAAGATTTTGGTGGACGAGAAGATTACGGTGATTACGGATGAAAACTTGGGCGGTGTTCAACGTGAGTATCGCGAGGTTATGAGGAAGGCGGCGGTTGGCGAGCGTATTAAGATCGTGAAAGCGATGCTTAACTCGGACTACGAAGATGGTGATGTGTTCGCGGTGATTGATGTTGACGGCGAAAGTCACGTGTTCTTCAAAGACAATGTTGGGGAGCGTAATTGTGCATATTTTAGCGAGTACGTCGTTCTCGAACCGACCGATGTCTTACGAATCAATGACGAACGTTTCCGGATGGTTGAGCGAAAGGCTGCGGTAGGTGAACGAGTTATCGTAATGGAAAACCGTACGTATTTCAGGGCAGGAGAATCTTTTATAGTCGAAAAAACCGAGTTCGCCAGAGAGGCAGTCGGAATACTGAATGGTGATAATGTACTTCGTAAATATTATCGGGTGCTCGAGTCACTTGAAGTCGTAACGGAACCTGTCGCACTATCCGAACTCACACGTAAAGTCAACGAACAATCTACGCAAATTAACGGGCTAACGGAAACAGTCGCAAACTTGGCGCGTCGACTTTCGGAGGCTGAGACGCTACTGAAGGTAGCACGGGAAGATATCGTATTGATCGAAGAAGGCGTTAGTCACGATGTCGAGCGACTAAAAACGAAGGCTTTCGGATTATCTCGCGATGAGATCGTTGAACGTACGAAAGGGGACGTTGCTTCACTACAAGGGCGTATGTCCTCGCATGTGAAAAATCAGGAAGGAAATTATACGTTTAGGCATCGCCTTACTACCGTTAAATTCTACGTGAATCGTAAGAAACGAGTAGTAACAGCGCTTGTTTACGGACACGGTAACGGATCAGTACTCGAAAAGGGTATCGCAAAATGCGCACCTGACGATTGTTTCAATGTTCATATCGGTAAGGTGATCGCACTCCGCCGCGCTCTCGGTTTAGAGATTCCGAAAGAGTACGTAACGGCGCCGCAGCCGACGGAGCCGCACATTGGTGACGTTGTAAGCGGGAGTAGCTCGAGCGAACAAGCGCCTTATTCACAAGATAAAAGATTCACTTTAATAGGGCGCCGTACCGACGGTTCGTTTAGATACGCAGAGTCTCGTACGGACTGGATTTATATTCGTCAAATCGGACGTATTATCGACGATTCGCGAGAAACTGACGCCATCCAATCGGAGGTGGCGGCCTAATGATCGCTCTATGCGGAACGTTGCGATCCGGTAAGGATACGGTCGCAGAGTACCTTTCGTCAAAATACGGCTACACACGATTCGCGTTCGGTGACGAGTTGAAGCGTTATGCGCACGAATTATTTGGTGAGACAGACGGCAAACAACGTGAACTCTACCAGTGGTTCGGCCAGACGGTGCGCGAACGCGATCCAGACATATGGGTGCGAAAGTGTCTTGAGAAGACTAGGGAGCCTGCGCTGTTCCGTACGGTAGGACGCGGATGGGAGCCACCAAGGCCGGTAGTCATCTCGGATCTACGCCAGCCTAACGAATTTTCTGCGCTCAAAGCCGTCGGCTACGTAATCATCCGAGTCACTGCACCGGAAGGCGTCCGCATCAATCGCGCTATCGAGTCTGGCGATCACTTCAATTACGCCGACCTACGTCACGATACGGAATCACACGTCGCCAGTTTCGACGTCGACTACGAAATTGATAATAGCGGCAGTTTAGCGGATTTATATACGCAAGTCGACGAGATAATGACGGAAATATATCGGAAAGGGGCCGCCTAAGTGTGGGAGATACTTCGGCATATGATCGTGGTTATCGCGCAGGGTACTTTTGGGGACGTCAAGCCGAACTCCACAACGAACCGTACGATGAGCGGACACTGCTAGAGCGGCGGCGTGCGGAAGAGGGCGGAGATGACGAAGAAAAAGACGCGTAAAATAGGCAATTACGCGTCGTCCATTCGGACGTGTTATTCGTCCTGTTCCGGTTGGTCCGGTGCTTCGTATCCTTCAAGGCGGAACGTCAGCCAACCGTTTTCTTTTCCGTCATATTCGTAACGATAAGCGGTGTCGTGCGGGATTTGGTTCGCTTTTAAGAAGTTGCGCGCCATCGTATAGCCACGTGGTCCGTCGAACTTGTACGGTATGACGTCGGTTAGACGTACAACGTTAGGTTTCGCGATGCCGATCCGTTTATTGACCTTATCGTATGAGACGTAAAGGCTGATTGGTTTCCCGTCAGTTTCGAGCTCGCGACGTAGTGAGGACGATAAGCATAGGCGGCCCATTTTATCGACGGTAATCGTAAGGGCGCCATTGCGGTTTGTTTTATTCGAAAAAGGAACGAGTGACATACGTTAGTACCTCCGTTTAGACGAGTTATGACTTTATTATACGCAAAATGTACGGAAGATCAAACGAATAGTACGTAGGAGGCGGTAGCTTGACGTTTAAATATATCGAACTATTTTCGGGAATCGGTGGCTTTCGTTCGGCGCTAGATCCGTTAGGTGGCGAGTGCGTATTTGCGAGCGAGATAGACCCGTTCGCGACGCGAGCGTATAAGGCGCTATACGACGGAGCACCGGAATTACACGGGGACATTACGAAGATCGACGCGAATGACGTTCCGGATCACGACTTGTTAGTGGGCGGCTTTCCGTGCCAAGCGTTCAGTGTTGCAGGACAACGTAAAGGATTCGACGATACGAGAGGGACGCTGTTCTTCGAAATTGCACGGATCGCAAAGGAAAAGCGTCCGAAAATGATGCTATTAGAGAACGTTAAGGGGCTATTATCTCACGATAAAGGCCGTACTATCGAAGTCATGGCGCAAGCATTAAACGATATCGGATATGCTATCGATTTCCGCGTACTAAATTCGAAATACTTCGGAGTTCCGCAGAATCGTGAGCGGATATTCATCGTATGTCACCGCGATTTACCGCATGAGACGTGGAATATTACCGGAAATGATGTCGTAGCAAAAGCAAAAAAACGGATTCAAGCGCTGGAAATTCACACGTTTAATTTCGATTGGCCTACAAACGGTGCGGTAACGTCGAGATTGCGTGATATTCTCGAAGATAGCGTTGACGAGAAATATTATTTAAGCGAAGAGAAGACCGCGAAGTTGGTTGAGCAATTAGAGGATAGGGACGAAGCTTATATTCTAGATACACGGCAGCGCAATGAATTAAGGGTGTATGAAGTTGTAGCTCCGACATGTACC
>NZ_JBYTDT010000024.1:0-68128 GCF_058791655.1 Paenibacillus sp. EB106-05-06-XG162 | reverse complement strand
TCCTGGGAGAGTAGGACGATGCCAAGCAGCTAAAGACCACTTTTGAGATTCAATTCTCGAAGGTGGTCTTTTTTTGTTTTATAGCCCAAGTAGGTGTGACAAGAAAAAAGCTCTATTACGCTTTGTAATAGAGCATTTCGCTATCCGTTAATTTGAATAGGCCTTGTTTTGGTTGTTTTCTGAAGCGTGTGAAAAGGAATTGCCTCGGAATGATCAGCCATAGATGCCAGATGAGACTACTGGTAACGAACGAGATCGGGAACCATGGATATAAGATCAAGCAGACGCAAAGCCCTAGCCATGCGAGATGGCGATGTACACGGATAAAGATGCGATAGCCGATATATTGATCTGGAAGAAAGCCAATCCAAGGCAATACGCGGCGGAAGCGCCATTTTTTACGAATGGGTTCTCCTGCGAGAAGAAGGACTGAACGGATCACCACAAAATGGATCCAGAGAACAAATAATAAAGCGATTGCACTGTATAGTAACCCAAGTGGTCCGGAGAGCAATGTCTCAAGCAGTAGGACAATGGGAACGATAGCGAGATAGAACTTAAGCACCAACTTATTGTAGACGACTTTCTGAATCAGGGTATATTGATAAAATGTTGCCTGTGTACTTGGGGGAGTGGGTGGCATTGTGTATTGTTCCTCCTTTGTGCCGAATAGTATGATTTCTTCTACCCTCAATAAGGACCTTCTATGTTATATATCGGTAGACAAGCCCAAAAGATTTGCTCATCCAATTAAAACGTACAGACACCTAATTCGGTTTTGCCGCATAAAAATATAAAAACATTTGAAAACAACCTATGAAATCGGTTTAAAATACTAGATAACGTGCCATACTAATAGCAAAACAGGTTAAGGTGGGATTGTCGATGGAACATGTTCATGACAGCACCTGCATCATCTGCGGCGAGAAGAAGGAAGAAGGCATCGTCATTATATCTGAATTCATTTGTCTGGATTGCGAAGCCGAAATGGTGCACACGGATGTACAGGATGCGAAATATCCATTTTTCATTCATCAGCTAAAAAGAATTTTTATTTCTAATCATGTGTAATGCAAGATGAGTTTAATTTGTGAGGCTTTCGTTATGGCGAGGGCTTTTTTTGTTTTGGGTCCCCCTCAAAGCACCTGATTACTTGGAAGACAAAGCATCACTTTGTGGGGTTATTTTGTTGTGTATGGGTAGATCTATATGTCTGTTGTGGATTTTACGGTAAAATAAAGGGGAGAACGTGTTGAAGGGATTACTCTACCATGCCATCATTGAATCATGAACGTGCACCGCTGTATGAGGCGCTGCTAGAATATCGAGAACGGAAAAACCGCACTTTCCATGTACCTGGTCATAAGAATGGACAAGTCTACGAGAAAGAAGGACAGGATAAGCAGCAGGTCCGCTCCGTCTATGAGGAGCAAACCGTTCTCCGTCATCTCATGGCCTTAGATGTGACGGAGATAACGGGGACAGATGATCTTCATCAACCGAATGGGGTAATCCGGGAAGCGCAAGAGCTTGCTGCCGATTGTTTTGGAGCGAAGGAGACCTATTTCTTGGTGAATGGGAGCACCGTCGGCAATCTAGCCTTGATCCTCACTTGCTGCACGGAGCCGGGCGACGTGCTGATCGTTCAGCGCAACGTGCATAAATCTATATTGCACGGATTGATGCTGGCGGGCGCGCACGCGGTGTTCGTGACACCGCAACTCGACGCGCAGAGCGGTCAGCCCACGGCGCCTACCGTCGCTGCAATAACGGAGGCGCTTGAACGCTACCCAGCCGCAAGAGGGGTGCTGCTATGCAGCCCGAACTATTACGGCATGGGGGTGGATTTGCACGCCATGGCAAAAGCCGTGCATGCGCAAGGCAAGCCACTGCTCATTGATGAGGCGCACGGCGCTCATTACGGATTGCATCCGGATCTGCCTGTATCAGCGATCCAATGCGGAGCAGACGGTGTGGTGCAGTCTACGCACAAGATGCTGTCATCGCTTACGATGAGCGCCATGCTCCATGTCCAAGGGGATCGGTTGGATCGAGGGCTGATTCAACAGCGTCTAGCAATGCTGCAGAGCTCGAGTCCATCCTACCCGCTCATGGCTTCGCTGGACGTGAGTCGTCGTTGGATTCATATCCGAGGCGCTGATGCTTTTACACGAGGCTTAGAAGCAGTCGATTGGTTCCGCAGCAATATGAAGCTCCTGCCGAACTTTACACTGTTGACGTCCCCTTCCCAAGGTGAAGAAGAAGCTGCTTATGTTACGCTGGATCCGTTTAAAGTTACTGTCAGTGATCGAACGGGTCAATACAGCGGCTACGAGCTACAAGAAATGCTTGAAGAGCTCGGCTGTGTGCCTGAAATGTCGGATGTTAGGCATGTTGTATTTGTATTTAGCTTAGGTTCAACGATGGAAGATGCCAAGGCGTTATTCCATGCTTTAGAACAAATATATCAAAGAAATATGGAAGCTAGGGATAGCCAGATACCGAGTTGTAAGAATCATACGGAGATATTAAGTAATACGTCCATGCTTGTATCCGAGCCTATTCCATTCCGTCTGCAACCACTAGCGGCTAATGCATGGGATACCGTACCGTTAGAGCAAGCTGTACATCGTCAAGTTGCCGAAATGGTCATCCCTTATCCGCCTGGTATTCCACTGCTCTACCCGGGTGAGTATATTACTAAAGAAATGATTCGAACCTTGCAACAGCTGTCTCAACAAGGGGCGAAATGCCAAGGGGTTTACGATTCGACACTTAAGACGCTTCGCGTATTAAGAAATGAATGAAGAGAGGCTTAGACATGCAATCTAAACAAACTTTTACATCTCAACAACAACAGAAAGGACACCCTTATGCGGGTCGCTTCATCACCTTAGAAGGTGGAGAAGGATCTGGTAAGACATCCGCGATTCATTATATTGAGCAATATTATCAAGAACAAGGCATCCCGGTCATGCTAACGCGTGAACCAGGCGGGATTGCGATCTCGGAGAAGATTCGAGCTCTGATCCTGGATCCTGCCCATACGGAGATGGATGGCCGGACAGAAGCTCTTCTCTATGCAGCAGCGCGCCGCCAGCATCTTGTGGAGAAGGTAATCCCAGCGCTTCAGCAAGGGACGATCGTGATCTGTGACCGGTTTATCGATAGCAGTCTAGCCTATCAGGGACATGCTAGGGGATTGGGGATGGATGAGGTATGGTCCATTAATCAATTTGCGATTGGTGATGTGATGCCGGATTTGACCCTCTATCTGGATATTGAACCTGAGATCGGGCTCGCTCGCATTCAAGCGAATGCACAACGTGAAGTGAATCGGCTGGATCTAGAGCAATTAAGTTTTCACCTAAAGGTCCGAGAAGGCTATAATATAGTAGCGGCACAATTCCCGGAACGGATTCAGAAGGTAGATGCAAGCCTGTCGTTACCGGAAGTTGCAGGGCAGATCTTACAGATCCTATCCGCATCACAAGAGGATTTTCCACCCTCTGTGTCAAATTAATATAGAGGGTATTTAGTCAAATGTTAAGGAGGCGTTATTATGAAACTTGTCATTGCCATCGTGCAGGATAAAGACAGCAACCGTCTATCGAATGCGTTAGTCAAACATAATTTCCGTGCTACTAAACTTGCAAGTACGGGCGGATTTCTACGTGCAGGGAACACCACGTTTATGATCGGTGTGGAAGACGAACAAGTGGAAGACGTGTTAGCTGTCATTCGTACGAATTGTAAGATCCGCGACCAACTGGTTACACCGGTATCGCCGATGAGCGGTACGACAGAGTCATATTTACCGCTTCCGGTTGAGGTTCAGGTAGGCGGAGCAACAGTATTCGTGATGCCAGTCGACCGCTTTGAACATTTCTAGACCATTCTGAAGTTGACCATAGAGAGTTGGGTTACAGTATGAAGATTAATCCGGGATTTCGACCGCTAGGACAGGAATTAAAACTGACGGACAATGCCTCGAAACAGATTGGCCAGAAAAATTTCTCTGATTTTATGTTCCAACAAGATCAGCAGGCTTCGAAAGAAGAACTTAATCAACGTATCCAGCAAATCCACCAACAAGGTGATCGACTTGCGAAATCGATGACTGTGAGAGAATTATATCTCTATCGAACGATGGTCAAACGATTCTTAGAAGATACGGTGCGCCGAGGACTTGGAATTAAAGATGCCCGTGGCTGGGATCGAAGAGGCCGTGGCAAACGATATAAATTATTAGAAGAAATTGATTCGACACTGATTGCGATGGCAGAGGAGCTGTTGAACAGTGAAGAAGGAAAAATCGAATTACTGAATAAGATCGGTGAGGTTCGGGGGATGTTAATTAATTATTGCTTCTAGAAGCGATAATAATGCGAAAGTGAGGCTATTATGTCTTTTCAAGATATTATCGGCCAAGTGCGCGCCAAGCAAATACTGCAGAATGAATTGCGGAATGACACCGTTTCTCATGCGTATCTATTCGCTGGGCCGAGAGGCTCGGGCCGGCGGCAAATGGCGCTGACACTGGCCAAATCATTGTTTTGTACGGAACGAGAAGGGGATTGCTGCGATCAATGTCTGGAATGCCGGAAGATTGATCATCAGAACCATCCGGATGTTCATGTGATACGTCCCGATGGATCATCGATCAAAATTGAGCAAATTCGCGCCTTACAACGTGAATTTGCTTACCGTACTGGTGACGGTAACCGTAAAGTATATATTATGGAGCAAGCCGATCTAATGACGGTTCAAGCTGCGAATAGTCTGCTAAAATTTCTGGAGGAACCTTTGTCACCTGTAGTGGCTATTCTAATCACTGAGAATGGACAAGCGATGTTGCCCACCATACAGTCGCGAGCGCAATGGATTCCATTTACCCCAATGGATCCTGAGACGATGCTGCAGGTATTAGTACAAGAAGGCTTTGCACAGACAACAGCACGATGTGTTGTACATCTTGCTTCAGGGTTAGATGCGTGTAGAGAAATTATCCAACAGAATTGGTTTGCAGAAATTCGAAATGTAATGTTACAATTAGGTAAGGATTGTCTAAATCAGATGAACTCGGCGATGGTGACGGCGCATCAGCAGCTGTTCAAGACACCGCTAGCAGAGCATCTGGACACTCTAATGAGTTTATTCCTGCTTTGGTTTAAAGATATGATTCATTATCAGGTGGGCCGAACAGAAAGTATTATTTTCATAGATCAGCTGGAATCGATCAGCAAATATGCGTTTACTCGCGACGCGGAATCGTGGGTACGCTGTATGGAGCTGACGACGGACATGCAGAAGCGTCTGCGCGCGAATGTGAATCCGCAGTTAGCTTTTGAACAATTCCTAGTTGGAGTACAGGGGGGTTAGTGTGTACAACGTGGTGGGTGTCCGTTTCAAGAAAGCGGGCAAAATCTATTATTTCGATCCATTAGATCTGCCGGTCGAGAGAGATCAGCATGTGATTGTGGAGACGGTACGCGGCGTAGAATACGGCAAGGTTGTCATTGGGCCGAAAAGCGTGGGCGAGTCAGATGTCGTCTTACCGCTGAAGAAAGTGATTCGGATCGCAGATGATAACGATGCACGTATTGTTGAAGAGAACAAATTTGCAGCAAGAAATGCGCTCACAACGTGTTTAGATAAAATCCGAGATCATCAATTGAAGATGAAATTGGTGGACGTCGAGTTCACGTTCGATCGGAATAAAATTATTTTCTATTTTACAGCCGAAGGGCGCGTTGATTTTAGAGAATTGGTCAAGGACTTAGCGAGCATTTTTCGGACAAGGATTGAACTTCGTCAGATCGGTGTTCGTGATGAAGCGAAGATGCTGGGCGGTATTGGCCCATGCGGACGTATTCTATGTTGTTCTTCCTGGCTTGGAGATTTCGAGCCGGTCTCGATCAAGATGGCTAAAGACCAGAACTTATCCTTAAATCCAACGAAAATATCCGGTTTATGCGGACGCCTCATGTGTTGCTTGAAATTTGAGCATGATAACTATGAAAGTGTGAAGGAAGAACTTCCAAGCACCGGTAAAATCGTTATTACTTCATACGGTGAAGGAAAAGTCGTAGGTATCAATGCTGGTGAGCGTACAGTTCACGTTCAAATATTTGATTTGGGTAAAGTGAAAGAGCTTCCTTTTGATGATGTTGTGGTAAAATAAGTACAATTGATTGCTCTGGGGTGGGAACTTGGAGAAAAAAGAGATTTTCACACAAATTCATAATATTGAATCACAAGCAGGGAACCTGCATGAGCAATTGGGTGAACTGAAGCTTGTGGTTAAGCAGTTATTAGAAGAGAACAAACGGTTAAGTATGGAGAATCAGCAGCTGAGGCGCGTGCTTCGGCGTGAGTCCATGCCACAAGAACAACACGTAGCAGTCGAGGCTGTGAATCAAGCTGTTACCAAGTCGTCGAAAGTTCCGGTAATTCATCCGGAAGCGATGGCGAACGCAGCTAGTGCGATTGTCGGTGAAGGCCATGATAATTTGGCGCGTTTGTATCACGAAGGTTTCCATATTTGTAACGTATATTACGGACATTTGCGGACCGAAGGCGATTGCCTGTTCTGTCTGTCATTTTTGAATAAATAACGACCGTAGGTAGACTCTGCCTACGGTTTTTTTTAATTGATCCGAGGAAAGGAACGTATGAATGTCATGGAAGAACTGAAATTACAGCCATCGGAGCGGGTGGATGATTTATTAACGCATGAGCTTCGAATTATTCAGAGTGATGAAGTGTTCAGCTTCTCGATGGATGCGGTCTTATTGGCAAGGTTCGCTGCTGTTCCGAAACGTGGGCGAATACTTGACTTGTGTACGGGTAATGGTGTGGTCCCACTTCTTCTCTCGACGCGGACAGAAGCGAAGATTGATGGGGTAGAAATTCAATCCCGTCTGCATGATATGGCATGTCGCAGTGTTGAGCTTAATGGGCTGCAGGAGCGAATTCACATCGTTCAAGGGGATTTGAAGACGTATTATCAAGAAGTCGGATATGAAATCTACGATGCCATTACCGTTAATCCGCCTTATATGAAGATGCTAACGGGGGAGCATAAGCTCAATAGCCATCAAGCGATGGCAAGGCATGAGCTTGGTTGTACGTTAGAAGATGTCATTGTCGCATGCAAGCGGCTGATTCGGACGGGTGGGAAGGTCTCGATGGTTCACAGGCCCTCTAGACTTGGCGAAATTGTGAGTATGATGCGGGAGCATAAGCTTGAACCGAAGCGGATACGTTTTGTACATTCACGAATCGACCAGGAAGCGAATATGGTGCTCATCGAAGCGATTCGTGATGGTAAACCAGACCTTCGGTTATTACCACCACTCATTGTCTATAATGAGAACAATGAATATTGCGAAGAGTTATTGCAAATCTATTATGGGCCTAAAGTGGGGAGAGACAGATGACTTGGAATTTACAGAAAAGCTTTCAGAGAGGATCTGAACCGCAAGCAGGTACATTATATTTGGTGGCAACGCCAATAGGTAACTTGGAAGATATGACGTATCGTGCTGTACGCACGCTGCAAGAGGTCGATGTGATTGCCGCAGAAGACACCCGTCAGAGCCGCAAGCTACTCACACACTTTGAGATTCCGTCCAAGACATTGTACAGTTATCATGAGCATAATAAACATGCTAGTGGTCCAGAGCTGGTACGTTATTTAATAGAAGGAAAAAATATTGCCTTGGTCAGCGATGCCGGTCTACCCGCGATTTCAGATCCTGGGACGGATCTTGTAGCGTTGGCGATTGAGAACGATATCTCGGTCGTACCGATACCAGGTGCCAATGCAGCGCTATCGGCTTTAATCGTATCGGGACTGCCTACAGAACGGTTTACCTTTGTCGGGTTCTTACCTCGGGATAAGAAGTCGGTTGAACAGGTCTTGGAATCTCTTCGCATGTCTGAAGGGACATTATTGTTCTATGAATCACCCCATCGTGTGTCGAAGACATTAGAGCATATGCACCGGGTACTCGGGAACCGCCGAATTGTGATGGCCAGAGAGCTGACGAAGAGGTATGAAGAGTTCGCACGCGGGACCATTGAAGAATGTCTCACATGGCTTGAAGAACATCCACCGCAAGGGGAATACTGTCTCGTTCTTGAGTCTTCCGATGGCTCGGCATCTGCCGATCAGACGGTATGGTGGGAGTCCCTGTCTATTGAGGCGCATGTTGCGCATTATGAGGAGCGTAACGGGGGTAATCGCAAAGAAGCCATGAAACAAGCCGCCGCAGATCGCAATGTATCGAGAAGGGACATTTATAACTCTCTCTTATAAATGGAGGGTTAGGCTTTGAATTTCAATAAAGGTTCAAAATCGGCTTATCAGCACCTAAAAGTTTTCGAAGAAAACTACTTCGAAAGCGTATGCTTAGGTTGCTTAAAACTTAAGAAGGAGAAGCGGAGTTTAGGCAAAACCTAAATGAGCATCTGAAATGTTTCCAAAGGAAACATACATCGTAAGCATATGCAGTTCGAAGTTGAAAGCAAGATTCGACGTCGAAACAACCTCCCGAATCACATCATGATCATAAGCCGATTTTGAACTACCACTTGGAGAAAAAAAATATACCTTCTGGGCAGGTTAGGCCACCGAAGGTACCAAGGAGATATAAAAAGGTTAGAATTAATAAGTTTGGTAAATCTATTATATACTAATTTTTTTATTTTGTCACAGGTGTTGGGATATCTGATAAGCATTCGTGACAAATTATTTTTCCCTTAAAGTATGTAACGTTCTCGGCATTACCACAGAAGATACAAGCAGGCTCGTATTTCTTAAGCATAATACGCTCACCATCAACATAAATCTCAAGCGCGTCTTTTTCTCCAATGCCTAATGTGCGGCGTAGTTCAATCGGAATAACGACGCGGCCCAATTCATCAACTTTTCTTACAATGCCCGTACTTTTCATCATTTTGTTATTGCTCCTCTCACCAATTAAAGAATCGACAAATGTCGACATAGTTCTATGTTTTTCATGAATATAATAGTACCAAGCATTCCCAAAATAGTCAACCTATAAAATCGATGCTAGACCTAGCAATATATGGGCTGCTACTAATAGTAGATAAATCAAGGGAAGACGGGTTTTTGGGTCTGAAAGTCTACGAAAATGAATTGGAAAAATAAAACTGACACGATTCGACAAAATCTATAGTTGTACGACTTTATTCTAGTTCGATAGGGAGGGTATGAGATATGTATAGTTTACAATTACAAGAAGAAAAGGTATTCAAAGACCCAGTACATAAATATATTCATGTGCAGGATCAGACCATTTGGGACTTGATCAATGCCAAAGAATTTCAGCGATTACGCCGGATACGGCAGTTAGGAACGTCTTATTTAACCTTTCATGGGGCGGAGCATAGCCGATTCTCGCACTCCTTGGGCGTGTATGAGATTACGCGCAGAATTATTTCGCAATTCGAACGAAGCGGGTATTCAGATTGGCCGCAGGAAGAGCGGCTGCTTGCGCTGTGTGCAGCGCTGCTACATGATCTTGGCCATGGACCGTTCTCGCATTCGATTGAAGAGGCGTTTCAGATGCATCATGAAGATTGGACTTGTCGAATCATTCGAGAGAACTCGGAAATCCATGAGGTTCTACGACGAATATCGGATGATTTCCCGGAGCAGGTTGCATCTGTTATTCAGAAGACGTACGATAAACCTATTGTTGTTCACCTTGTATCCAGTGCACTCGATGCGGACCGTATGGACTATTTGCTTCGAGACGCGTATTTTACCGGTGTGAATTACGGGACATTCGACATGGATCGCATACTTCGGGTGTTAAGACCTTATCGAGGTCGCATTGTTGTGAAGGAGAGCGGTATGCATGCGATTGAGGATTATTTGATGTCGAGATACCAGATGTACTGGCAGGTTTATTTCCATCCTGTGACACGCAGCTCTGAAATTATCCTGCGACAAATTTTCAAACGGGCACAAGAATTGTATGACAACGGATATTCGTTCCAATTCATGCTCGAGCCATTACCTTCTTTATTTGAAGGAAAAATTTCAATGGAACAATATATACGCCTCGATGAGGCTTTGATTCAGACGGTATTTATGCAGTGGACGCAGGAGCAAGATGAGATCCTTGCGGATCTGTGCGATCGGTTCATGGAACGTAAATTATATAAATATGTCACGTTAGATCACTTGGATGATCAGCAAAAAGATAAGATATATGAGCAATTCGTACATGCCGGGTTAAATCCAGCCTACGATCTGGAAATTGACTCGCCAACGGACTTATCCTATTCGATTTATCGCTCAGGAGAACATCCGATGGGCAAGCAGATAGTGCTCTTGGATCATCATGAACAGCTTCGGGAAATTTCCGAAGTATCCGAAATTGTGCGTTCAATCAGCGGCATTCGCAAAGGCAAATTTCGTTTGTATTTTCCTGAAAATAAACTACGCGCCGTTGCCCACCTGCTTGATCGGGAAATTTCTAAATTATTCGATGTGCCAACGACATAATCAAGGACAAAAGATATCAAATTAAGACATTAGAAGGGGATTATGGACTGATGTTATTCGACACACATACGCATTTAGACGCTGAACAATTCGACGAAGATCGGGAGGAAGTCATTGCAAGAGCGCTGGAACAAGGCGTTACGCAGATGGTCAATATCGGGTTTAACCGTGAGACGATCCCGACGACCATGAAATTGGCGGAAAGCTATGATTTTATCTATGCTGCTGTAGGCTGGCACCCGCAAGACGCGATTACGATGCAGCCTGGTGACCTCGAGTGGATTGAAAAGTTATGTGCACATGAGAAGGTTGTTGCGATTGGTGAGATCGGACTGGACTACTACTGGGATACCTCACCAAAGGATGTGCAGCATCGCGTATTCCGTGAACAAATTCGGTTAGCAAAGCGTCTTAATATGCCGATCGTTATTCATAATCGGGATGCGCACGAGGATGTCGTTCGCATTTTGCGCGAAGAGCATGCTGAGGAATGTGGAGGCGTAATGCACTGCTTCTCCGGCAGCTGGGAAATTGCCAAGCAATGCCTAGATTTGGGATTCTATATTTCATTTGGCGGCCCCCTTACATTCAAGAATGCAAGGGTTCCCAAAGAGGTCCTCGCGAACGTTCCGAATGACCGATTTTTGATCGAAACGGACTCGCCATATTTGACGCCGCACCCCTATCGCGGGAAGCGAAATGAGACAGGTTATGTACGTCTTGTTGCGGAGGCGGCAGCGGAAATAAAAGGGCTAAATTTGGAAGAAGTTGCTAAAATTACGATGAAAAATGCCCAAGCCTGTTTCCGGTTAGGATGAAAAACGGTGAAAAACGCATGAAAAACTTAATAAACGGGTGAAATAGGTAGTTTTCATCTCAAAAATCGAAGAATATTACAAAATTTTAACCATTAATATCTAAAAATGAGTTTGATGCCTTCTTTACAAGCATGGAGCATTCAGAGTATGATTCAAATCAGAGTTTGAATATTGTTCCATCCATTTTGTATCGCTGAGTCTCCAAATTGGAGAGCGGGGGAACCGATATGGACCTTCTCAGGAGGGTTCGTAATTGATTTCTTAATGGGGTGAATAGAGGGCTTCTCGCCATGAGCGGGATAGCAATCTTAGGGCGACTCTCACGTCCGAATCCGACAGCTAACCTCGTAAGCGTGCAGGGAGAGGTACCCTCGTGCGGCCATCAACTATTGTTTCCAACAGGAAGCCACGAAAGAGACCCTCTTTACGCTAGGCTTCTTTTCTTTTGAATAAAGTTGAGTAGGACGTCATACTGTTACAGAACAGGAGGTGGGGGGACGTACCTAACAGAGGATGGTGTACAGCTGTCACATGCAGGTTGATGCGGCCGTTGTGCAAAAATACAGTATATAGTCTTCGTCAATTTATGATCATGCGTAACACCTGACGGCGGGACTATGAAGGAGGTCTGAAGACGTGGGCGTTTTCCAAACTAAGGAATCCCATGGTACACGATCATCCAGCATGTCTTTCGCATTGCGATGGATGCATGAAAACGTGCGTTTGATATCACTCGTGGCTCTACTGTCACTCGCGATGACTTTCATGTTAATGGTGGTGCTGAATGTTTACGCCAAGAAGGATATTTCTCTGGTCGTAGACGGACAACATATCCAGGTCGAAACGACTAACACAGTATTACAGCACCTACTGGATGAACAAGCTATACAAGTCGGCGCATACGACAAGCTGTCGATGCCGCTCCAATCGGAGCTCAAGGATGGTGACAGCGTTGAAATTACGCGTGCGGTTCCCGTTCTTGTCACAGCAGATGGTCAGACAAAAAACTTGTTTACGACCGAAAAAACAGTCAAAGAAGTACTCGCAGCTGCGAATATAACATTATCTGAAGACGATAAAATTACACCTGCGCTGAATACACCGATTTCGAACAAACTGGAGATTAAGATTACACGCGTCAGTACGAAGTTGGTAAACCGCGAAGTATCGATTCCTTTTGAATTCGTCAAAAAGCCCGATGCAACGCTCCTGCAAGGCAAACAGAAGCTAATCCAAGACGGAAAGTCTGGACTTGTTGTTCAGAAGATTGAGAAGGTCTTCGAAGATGGTAAGTTGGTTTCGATCAAAATGGTTGATAAGGCCTATAAATCCAAGGCAACACACAAGATCGTTGCTTATGGTACAAAGAAACCTGAGGCTAAAGTCCGAACTTTGTCTGCTGGCGGACCAGGGGTTGCGAAAATTCATAGCCTTGGTAAAGAAGTGAAATATGCAAAAGTGCTGAAAAATGTAACGTTAACCGCCTATTCTTCGGAAGAAGATGGCATTGGAACGCGGACGGCTTCAGGCGCGACCGTAACCGAAGGGCGCACAATCGCTGTAGATAAGGACGTCATTCCGATTGGCTGGTGGGTATACATCGAAGGAGTCGGATTAAGACGAGCGGAAGATACAGGTGGCGCTATTAAGGGCAATAAGATCGACGTGTATATTCAATCCCTAAAAACAGCGAATAAATTCGGCCGTAAGAAGGGGCATACCGTCTATGTGATTGGACCGGTCAAACCGTCGGCGAGCTAATGAGGGTCGTAATTCTAGGCCATGCTTCATTTGCCAATCGTGTATTAATCATATAGTATTATCCATAACAATATGCCATGATAAGAAGAGGGAAACCTCTTCTTTTTGTATTTTGCGGAAGAAAAGAAAGGAAGCGGATTGTACATGATTAAGGAAGTCATCGTGGTCGAAGGGAAAGACGATACCACGGCCATTCGGCGGGCTGTAGAGGCCGATACGATCGAGACTGGGGGGTCTGCCATTAACAATGCGATATTAAAGCGTATTGCGCTGGCTCAGGAGCGTCGAGGCGTGATCATTCTGACGGATCCGGATCATGCCGGGGAACGTATTCGCAAGATTATATCGAATCGTATCCCGGGCTGCAAGCACGCTTTCTTGAAGGAAGCGGATGCCACCTACAAAGGGGACATCGGTGTAGAGAATGCATCGCCTGAAGCGATCCGGTATGCACTGGATCATCTGCGAACGGAATATGAGAAGAATGAACAGCTCATCGATTGGAGTGATCTGATGGATGCAGGACTAATTACCCATCCGAATGCAGCGAGTCGTAGAAGGGCGATGGGAGATATACTTGGGATTGGCATGTGCAACGGAAAGCAGTTCTATAAACGCTGCGGCATGTTCCAGATTAGCCGAGAAGAGTTCTTGGCCGCGTTAGAGCAAATTGAAAATGAAGGGCTGTAGAAATAATGAAAGAAATCAATTCAGCTGGGGCACGCATCGATATTGCGACGCCGAAGCGGACGAAAGATATTATTGGAAAACATGGATTTTCATTTAAGAAAAGTCTAGGTCAGAATTTTCTGATTGATATGAATATATTGAACAAAATTGTAGATGCTGCAGAACTTGATGAGACCATGGGGGCTCTTGAGATTGGACCTGGGATCGGAGCGCTGACAGAACGTCTTGCGCAGACGGCAGCGGAAGTGACAGCAGTAGAGATCGATACACGGTTGATTCCGATTCTGGAAGAGGTGCTTGCACCTTATCCGAATGTAGGCGTCATTCATGGAGACGTACTGAAAGTGGATTTGAAGGAAATTTTCGAGGAGCGGTTCTCTAAGGTAAACAAAGTCAGTGTCGTGGCGAATCTTCCTTACTATGTTACGACGCCCATTCTTATGAAGCTACTCGAAGAACGTCTACCGCTGCAAAATATTGTGGTGATGATCCAGAAGGAAGTGGCGGACCGGATGGCTGCTCGCCCAGGTGGGAAAGACTACGGCAGTCTAAGTGTTGCAGTCCAATATTATTGCGAGCCAGAGCTGGTATGTACGGTACCGCATACGGTGTTCATTCCACAGCCGAACGTGGAGTCTGCTGTGATTAAGCTGAAGGTGCGGGATACACCGCCAGTTCAGGTCGCAGACGAAGCCCATTTCTTCCAAGTAGTACAAGCCTCGTTCGCGCAGCGACGGAAGACGATTGCGAATAACTTAAAGGCGAGATTCTTCAATGAAGGCGGCCGTGAGGCGCTGGAGGCCGCGTTACAGGAAGCGGGTATCGAACCCCAGCGCCGAGGCGAAACGCTAAGTATCGCTGAATTTGCGCGTCTTAGCGACGTATTGTTGGCAGCAGGACGGGTATAACCGCTAAAATCCGGTTGATTGCATGAAATCGATGTGGATTCGAACAGAAGATAGACACCAATCCATGGGCACCTCCATACGATAGACAGAAGAGGTGATTTGGGCCATGAAGCAAGGAGATCTTGTCGTTCGAAAATCGTATGGCGGAGACGTCACATTTCGCATCGAGGCATTTATGAAAGATTTAGTGATTATCAAGGGGATTGACTTTCGTCTATTGGCGGATGCTCCCACGAATGATTTGATGCCTGTAACCGAGGGGAAACCTCTACACTATAAAGAAGAACAGGCGTTTATTCGTGCGAAGGAATCGACTCGGCTTCTGGAACAGCATAGACGCGTGCAGACCGAGCGGAACCAGGCAGATTTGAATCAGAAAATGATGAACCACCAACCGTACTTTGAAGTACCCGGCAAAGTGCTCCACTTGGACGGGGATCCGAATTATTTGAGGAAGAGTCTGGATTTGTATAATCAACTGCGGGTCCCAGCCGAAGGACATTACGTGACAGAAGCAAACATGGCTGACGTCCTCTACCGACTGCTTCCCCGCGTAAATCCGGATATCGTTGTCATTACCGGACATGACGGCGTCTATAGGCATTTGAAGAATCGTGATTTGTACAGCTTGTCCAGTTATAAGAACTCTCAGAATTTCGTGAATGCCATCAAAACGGCACGGCAATATGAACGGAATTTCGATGTGCTGAATATCGTTGCAGGGGCATGTCAGTCGCATTTCGAAGCACTGCTCCAAGCAGGTGCGAACTTCGCAAGCTCACCGGGACGTATTCTCATCCATGCGCTTGATCCGGTGTATGTTGCAGCGAAGGCATCTTTTACACCGATCCGGGAGACGATAAATATTGTGGAAGTTCTCTCCCAGACGATTACGGGAACCGATGGTATGGGAGGTATTGAGACGCGGGGAAGTTATCGAATCGGTCTTCCGAAACTTCGAGACTTAACCAATTTGGACATCGTTCCGTCGATTCCGTGAATAATTTTCGAAATTTAACAAAATTGCCGTTGACAACTTCAAATAATCGTTGATATAATATTCATTTATTTGACATCACCCCTTGAATTGGTTATAATGGACAAGGAAAGAGGTGGTAGTTGACAATGGCTAAAAATGCGCTGTTGGAAATTAAACGTAGCCTAGAAGCCCATGTCGGGCGAAAAATTATGCTGCGAGCAAACGGTGGTCGCCGAAAGACCATTGAACGTACCGGTGTACTTGAAGAAACCTACCCATCTGTTTTCATTGTTAAACTTGACCAGGACCAGAACGCATTTAAGCGTGTTTCATACAGTTACGCCGACATTTTGACGGAGTCTGTGGAATTATCGGTATGCGAGGACGATGGCCAAGTGCGCATCACATATATCCAGAATTAAGGCTTTTGTAGTAAGCATCACGGCAGCCCTTCGGGGCTGTCTTTTTTCATGGAGTGATAGGTGAGTATGATCTGGATAGGGAACAGCCATACTAACGATAAGGGCAACGAATACACTCCAGTCATAAATACATCCCTTAAAGGAGGACCTGAGATGAGCCGCAGAAGAAGTGTCATGTCAGATCAATTGAAAGTTGAGCTTGCGAAGGACCTCGGGTTTTATGAGACAGTCCAGAATGAAGGTTGGGCCAACATCCGAGCGAAGGATGCAGGAAATATGGTTAAACGCGCCATCCAATTGGCTGAACAAGCCGCATCAAGAAAATAATCATCATGAGCGAAGGATGTCCGACACAGGTGGCGTTCTTCGCTTTTTATTTCCTGTGACGGCTTCAAATGACTTCAATATATGATTCTGATATAATATGTTAAGTTCGTAGAACGTTCGATCAGATAAAGTAGGTGAAGACCGTGAAAGTATATGAGAAAGCGCCAGCCAAGATCAACTTATTGCTGGACGTGTTACATAAAAGAGAAGACGGTTACCATGAAGTTGAGATGATTATGACGATGGTCGATCTCGCAGATCGTCTCGAGATGGAGGAATTACCTCGCGACACGATTATTATATCGAGTCAAGCGGGTTATATTCCGCTTGATGAGAAGAACCTTGCCTTTCAAGCCGCGAAGCTTATTAAGAACCGTTATGACGTCAAGCAGGGTGTCTATATCCACCTGGATAAGAAGATTCCGGTCGCTGCAGGTCTTGCAGGGGGAAGTAGTGATGCAGCAGCAACACTGCGTGGATTGAATCGCCTCTGGAAGCTGAATATTCCGGATCATGAACTTCAAGAGCTGGGTGCTGAGCTAGGTTCAGATGTTCCTTTCTGCGTGACGGGAGGCACGGCGATTGCGCGAGGTCGTGGCGAGAAATTAGAAATGATCCCGAATCCGCCGCAATGTTGGGTGATTCTAGCAAAGCCACCGATCAATGTCTCTACCGCCGATGTCTATGGACGTTTTCGGGTAGACAAGTTGAACGGCCACCCTTCTATGGCGGATATGATCTCAGCGATCGAAAATCAGCAGTTCCACGATGTGTGCGGACAACTTGGCAATGTGCTCGAAGATGTCACCTTATCGCTATACCCTGAAGTGCACCAGTTGAAGGACGCAATGATGAAGCTGGGAGCGGATGGGGTATTGATGTCGGGCAGCGGACCGACGGTCTTCGGCCTTGTATCGAAGGAATCCAAAGTGGCGAGAATCTATAATGGACTTAGGGGATTCTGCAAAGAAGTATATGCTGTTCGTATGCTCACATAATGAAATGAAGGAAATGTTGGTAAAATCCGTACAAAAATGATATATTTTCATTATAATATTCGGATTTAACAGAGGGGGAGTAGAATGAAAAAGTTAAAGAGAAGCGCCCGTCTGGTGGAAATGACACAATTTTTGTTACATCGACCCCATACTTTAATATCGCTCACGACTTTTGCTGAGCGCTACAATGCAGCGAAATCATCGATCAGTGAGGATCTAGTGATCATTAAGGAAGTGTTCGAAGAAGAGGGTATGGGAGATCTTCTTACGCTCGCTGGAGCGGCAGGCGGTGTGAAATTTATCCCGCGCATGCCGAAATCTATTTCATTGCCTATCATTGAGGAATTGTCTCGCAAGCTAGAGGATCCTGATCGGATCTTGCCGGGCGGCTACTTGTATATGACGGATCTTTTGGGGCAGCCTGCCCTGATGAATGAGGTTGGCAAAATGTTCGCAGCGGCATTTGCGGATGCTCAGATCGATGTGGTCATGACGGTGGAGACGAAAGGGATCCCGCTCGCTTACGCGACGGCTGCCCAGCTCAATCTTCCCGTGGTGCTCGTTCGACGTGACCACCAGGTGACAGAAGGCTCTGCTGTAAGTATTAACTATGTTTCGGGTTCCAATAAGAGCATTCATACGATGACGCTAGCACGTAGAGCACTCAAAGAGAAATCACGTGTACTGATTATTGATGACTTCATGAAAGCAGGCGGGACGGTTCAAGGAATGATTGATCTGCTGCATGAATTCGAAGCCGTTGTTGCAGGTGTGGGCGTTCTCGTCGAGTCTGGTGAACTGGAGAGCAATGAACGACTGCTGAATGATTATTATTCGCTTGCGAAGTTAACACATATTGATTTCAAGACCAAACAAATCTCGGTCGAACCTGGTAATTATTTTGGAGAGGAAGCGTGATTGAGGATGAAATTAGAAACGGTTGCAACAACAAATGCTCCGGCAGCGATTGGACCTTACTCACAGGCCATGAAATTTGGTAATTTATTGTTCACATCAGGGCAAATTCCACTTGGCCTGGATGGACAAATTGTTGAGGGTGGAATTGCAGAGCAGACGCATCAGGTTTTCCATAATCTACAAGCTGTCTTGGCCGAGGCAGGGGCTACACTCTCCAGCGTAATTAAGGCGACGGTGTTCATTAAAGACATGAATCAATTTGCAGCGTTGAATGAGATTTATGCATCGTATTTTGGTGACCATAAGCCAGCTAGATCAACCGTTGAAGTTGCCCGTCTCCCTAAGGATGTCCTTGTCGAAATTGAATTGATTGCGTCGATTTAATTCGATTAATGTCGAATCGCATAAATATTAGTTTTAAATTCAAAAAATATTCATAACAATGGTAAAAAAAAGAAGGAATTAGCATGGATGTGTGGAATTATACACCAAGTCTCTGATGGAAAAAGGTGGTGAACACACATGCAAATTACCGATGTAAGGCTCCGCCGCGTCAACTCCGAAGGGAGAATGAAGGCGATTGCTTCCATCACTATTGACAATGAATTCGTTGTGCACGACATTCGCGTCATCGACGGGAACAATGGGATGTTCGTTGCAATGCCGAGTAAGCGGACACCAGATGGTGAATTCCGCGATATCGCTCACCCGATCTCTTCCACAACTCGCGAGAAGATTCAAGCAGCAGTTCTCGCTGAATATGAGCGCGCAGCTACGGAAGAAGAAGTCATCGAAGAGGGAGCTTAAGGTTTGTAATTGCGCTTAGAGGAAGGGAGCCGGAGGACGGCTCTCTTTTCTTTTTGTTCAGAATAGGATATATTCTTTAATGAACTGATTAACATGTGCGAAGTATGTCTATTTGTTATGCGTCTAGAATGAGCATATGGTAAGAAGCGTTTGGGAGGTCGGAACCTTGAAGAGAATGGCAGTTGTGCTTGCTGCAGGACAGGGCAAACGCATGAAGTCGAAATTGTATAAAGTGTTGCATCCGGTATGCGGCAAACCGATGGTAGGTCATGTCGTCGATACCGTATCGCGTGCATCCTGTGAGCGTACAGTCGTTATTGTAGGTCATGGAGCTGATGCTGTGAAATCGTATTTGGGAGATCGTGCTGAATATGTATTGCAGGCAGAACAGTTAGGTACAGGTCATGCGGTGAAGCAAGCGAAATCGCTGCTAGGACATGAAGAAGGTTTGACATTAATTGTATGCGGAGATACGCCGCTAGTGACGGAGACGACACTTGAGCGTTTGATTGCGTTGCACACGGAGAAGGGTGCATCCGCAACGATTCTATCAGCGCATATGGCTAATCCTACCGGTTACGGAAGGATTATTCGTGGTGCCGACGGATCGGTTCAGAAGATTGTGGAGCAGAAAGATTGCACGCCTGACGAACAAGCGATTCAAGAGATTAATACAGGAACCTATTGCTTCGATAATGCGAAGCTTTTTGCCGCGCTGGAGCAAGTGACGAATCAGAATGTGCAGCAGGAATATTATTTAACGGATGTCATTGGCATCTTGCGTGCTGCGGGCGATATCGTTGATGCGTATTGCACAACGGATGAAGCTGAAGCGATCGGTGTGAATGACCGCGTTGCGTTATCGGAAGCCGAGCAATTAATGCGTGCTCGCATTAACCGTCAACATATGATCAATGGTGTGTCATTGATTGATCCAGCATCCACTTACATTGGTGCTGACGTTGTGATCGGTCAAGATAGTGTCATCTATCCGGGAACGATGATTCGCGGAAAGACCATTATTGGTAATGAATGCATGATTGGGCCTCATACTGAAATTGAAGATTCTGAGATTGGCGATGGCGTCATTGTGAAGCAATCCGTATTGTCGGAAGCGACGGTAGGCAACGGCTCGGGAATCGGACCGTTCGCTTATTTGCGCCCAGGTGCACGGATTGGTCAAAATGTGAAAATCGGCGATTTCGTTGAAATAAAAAATGCAACGTTAGATGACGGTGCAAAAGTAAGTCATTTGAGTTATATTGGCGATGCAACGGTCGGTAAGAATGTAAATATCGGTTGCGGAGCGATTACGGTCAACTATGACGGGTATAATAAATCTGTTACAGAGATCGAAGATGATGCCTTTGTCGGCAGTAACGTGAACCTAATTGCGCCAGTTAAGGTAGGCAAAGGGGCATATGTCGTGGCTGGATCAACAATAACGCATAATGTAGCAGAGAACGAACTAGCTGTTGCAAGAGAACGCCAAGTGAATAAGCCGGGATATGCGGAGAAATTGCGAGCCCGTGCTAGAGCGAAGAAAGAGCGTAATTCGTAAGCACAATAGGATTTATCATGTTTGGTTATCGGCAGGAACAAGACGAACTAGGTTATGATAGCAACACTGACTATACAACGACTGGCACGGAGGGTTTTTATTCTATGGCTTATTGTGACTCAAAATTAAAGATTTTTACATGCAACTCGAATACGTCTTTGGCACATCGCATTGCTGAACATATCGGCGTACCGATGGGAGATTCGGAGACACTCGCATTCAGCGATGGCGAGATCCATATCAAGCTAACCGAGAGTGTTCGTGGTTGTGACGTCTATGTCGTTCAATCAACGTGTGCACCGGTTAATGATAACTTGATGCAGCTGCTCGTTATGGTAGATGCTCTGAAACGGGCATCGGCGAAGAGTATCAATGTCGTCATCCCGTATTACGGCTATGCACGTCAAGATCGTAAGGCTCGTTCACGCGATCCGATCACAGCGAAGCTCGTTGCGAACTTGATCGAGACGGCAGGCGCACATCGCGTCATTACAATGGATTTGCACGCAACGCAAATTCAAGGTTTCTTCGATATTCCAGTGGATCATATGCTGGGTGTTCCGATTCTGGCGCAATATTTCCGTTCGAAGCAAATCGAGGATGTCGTTGTTGTCTCACCTGACCATGGTGGTGTTGTTCGTGCCCGTAAATTGGCTGATTTCTTGAAAGCCCCACTTGCTATCATTGACAAACGTCGTCCTGAGCCGAATGTGAGTGAAGTCATGAACATTATCGGTGAAGTTAAAGGGAAAACTGCCATTGTTATCGATGATATTATCGATACGGCTGGAACGATTGTTCTAGGTGCCAATGCATTGCGTGATGCAGGCGCCAAAGAAATTTATGTTTGTTGTACACATCCGGTCTTATCCGGACCTGCGATGGAACGTCTTGAAAATGCACCAATCACGGAAGTTATCGTGACAGATACGATTCCAATTACGCATCCTAATCCAACAAGCAAACTCAAAGTATTATCCGTTGCGCCTTTGATGGGCGAAGCGATTATCCGTGTCCACGAAGAGTTGTCGATCAGCAAGCTGTTCGAAATCGAATAAGAGTAAGCTAAGCATACGAATGATGAAGGGTTACAGCTCCGCGCCTAGTGGAGAAGTAGCCCTTGTCGTTCAAATATAAGAATCTATAAGTTTTACCTATAGGCATAGAGAGGAATTGCACACATATGAAATGGATTGTCGGACTTGGGAATCCCGGGACATCGTATCAGAAAACGCGGCATAATGTCGGATTTATGGCGATTGATGAACTAGCGAGACGTCATAACATCGCCGTCACCCAGAACAAATGCAAAGCGCTTATCGGCGAGGGGCATGTGAACGGGAAGAAGGTTGCCTTGATCAAACCGATGACGTATATGAATCTATCAGGAGAGTCGGTTCGGGCATTCATGGATTACTACAAAGTGAATCTGGAAGATTTAATTGTCGTCTACGATGATCTTGATACGGAGATTGGACGGATTCGTCTTCGTTATCAAGGAAGCGCAGGTGGGCACAATGGGATTAAATCAATCATTCAGCACACCGGCACCCAGATTTTCAACCGTGTTCGGATGGGGATTTCAAGACCGCCAGCAGGATTCAATATTGCCGATTATGTCCTCAATAATTTCCCGAAGACTGAAGCAGCGCCGCTCGAAGATATGATCGGAGCAACCTGTGATGCACTTGAATTTGCGTTGCAGCATCCGTTCGAAACGACGATGGCGAAGTTCAACGGGTAACCTGAAATCCATACTGGATAATACGGCTAATTCTGAGAAGGATGGGCATACTGGGGGTATATCCTACTCTCAGGAGGCATATAGATGTCAGTAAACTATATTTGCAGGCATTGCGGGACGTCGCTAGGCCGTATTGATCAAGAACATGTAAGTGAGACGCAACTCGGGTTCCATTCCTTGACCCCTGAAGAACGCAACGATATAATATCGTATAACTCAAATGGAGACGTTACCGTGCGAGTGACATGTGATTACTGCAGAGAAGCACTCGACAACCACCCAGAATTGTCGCTCTTATCGAGTCCACTACAGTAGAAGTGTTGTACAAAAGATGATAGAAGCCTTGGCATGTTCGCCGAGGCTTATTTGTAAAAGATCCGAAGAATGGTATGGCCCGTGTATACAAATTTGTAGAGGCGCTTCCCGTCATGAAGACGGCGAAGCCAATTCTACATGGTGTTGGTACGCGTTCTTGAACGCTGTATTTCCATGCCATTCCATGGATTCTCTTAAGAGATGAGTTATTCAGAGAGAGGTGCCCGCGTTGTTACACGCACTTATTCAAGCATTATCCGAAGATCGAGATTTTAAATCCATTACAGCAGGCCTTGAATCCGGGATGCGAGAGCAGCTCATATCAGGACTCACAGGTTCTTCGCGACAAGTTGTGATCGCTGCGCTATTCGAGAAGCTGCAGCGTCCGATCCTCATTGTGACCCATAATATGTTCGCAGCGCAGAAAATCACCGAGGATTTGCAGGAGTGCATTTCACCGGAGCATGTGATGTTGTATCCTGCCAATGAGCTGGTCGCAGCAGAATCAGCCATTTCAAGTCCTGAGACATTAGCGCAGCGCATCGATGTCTTGATGAAGTCCTCTCGCGGCTTCCGCGGTGTTATCGTCGCTCCTTATTCCGGTGTACGCAGATTCATTCCGACTCGAGAGATGATGAAGAGTGCACACCTCGATATTAAAGTCGGGGAGACGCTGGAGATTAATGCCTTTATGAAGCGTATGGTGGAGCTCGGATATGAACGGGTAGAGCAGGTCCAATCACGCGGTGAAATGAGCGTACGCGGCGGAATTGTTGACTTCTATCCACTAACCTCACGGCTTGCTTACCGGGTGGAGTGGTTCGGTGATGATATCGACTCGATTCGTACATTCGATCCGACGGATCAGCGTTCGGTGGACAAGGAAGAAGCCATCGTCATTCCACCATGTAAGGAGATTATTGCCGATGCACGGCGATTCCAGAATGCGGCTGTGCATGCATCGGAACTGCTCGATAAGCAGCTGGAGAAGATGGCGGATCGCAATGCGAAGATTTTGCTTCGCGAAGAGATCGGTCGTGAGCTCGAGATGCTGCGGGAGCAGATCTATTTTCCGGACCTCTATAAATATATTTCGATGTTGTTCCCGGAGCGGGAGACGTTATTCGACTACATGGCAGAAGATACTCTCCTCATTCTGGACGAACCAACGCGTATCTTGGAGATCTCGAAGCAGCTTGAACGGGATGAGAGTGAGTGGAATCTGCATTTGATGCAGAATGGCAAATCAATGCCAGGCTTCGTGCTCGGTCATACGGCCGATCATATGCTGCATCATCCTCCGTTCCAGACGTTGTTCTTGTCGCTGTTCTTACGTCAAATTCCGCATACGCAGCCGCAGAATATCGTTAATTTCATGTGCCGCGCGATGCAGGATTTCCATGGGCAGATGAACGTGCTCAAGGCAGAGATGGAGCGTTGGAAGAAGTCTGGGGCGACGGTCATGATGCTCGCGAGCAATGACGAGCGGACAGAGCGGATGCGCCGCGTTCTGCAAGATTACCAGATTGACGAGCCAATGATTCTGAAGGGCAACCTGCAGACAGGGTTCGAGCTGTCTTCCATCCACCTTGTCGTTATTACCGAAGGCGAGATGTTCTCGCAGAAGCAGCGTAAAGTTCGTAGTAAAATTGATAAAAAAGTCGATAATGCCGAACGCATTAAGAGCTACACCGAGCTGAAGGTCGGCGATTATGTTGTGCACACGAACCATGGTATCGGGAAATACATGGGGATTGGGACGCTGGAGATCAACGGCATCCATAAAGACTATCTGCATATTCTGTATGCAGGCGGCGACAAGCTATCCGTGCCGATCGAACAGATCGATATGATCCAGAAGTATGTCGGTTCGGAAGAGAAAGAGCCGAAGATATACAAGCTAGGCGGTAACGATTGGGCGAAGGTTAAAAATAAAGTGCGTTCTTCCGTGCAGGACATTGCGGATGATCTAGTCAAGCTCTATGCGGAACGTCAATCTGCACCGGGTTTTGCTTTCGAGAAGGACACGCCTGAGCAGCAAGAGTTCGAAGCAATGTTCCCCTATGATGAGACGATCGACCAATTGCGTGCGATTGAAGAGATCAAGAAGGACATGCAGAACAACGTGCCGATGGACCGTCTTTTGTGCGGTGATGTTGGATACGGGAAGACGGAAGTTGCCGTTCGTGCAGCATTTAAGGCAGCGATGGAAGGCAAGCAGGTGGCCGTCCTTGTTCCGACAACGATCTTGGCGCAGCAGCATTACGAGACATTCCGCGAACGGTTCGCGGGTCACCCGATGAATATACAAGTCCTTAGCCGATTCCGTTCGAAGAAAGAGCAGAATGAGACGATCAAGGGCATCAAACGTGGGACCGTCGATGTCGTCATCGGGACGCATCGTATTCTCTCGCAAGATATGATCTTCAAGGATTTGGGACTGCTGATTGTCGATGAGGAGCAGCGTTTCGGCGTATCGCACAAAGAAAAGCTGAAACGTCTGAAGACGAATGTCGACGTACTCACCTTAACGGCTACGCCAATTCCGCGTACGCTGCATATGTCGATGCTTGGGGTTCGCGATTTATCTGTTATTGAGACGCCGCCGGAGAACCGGTTCCCTGTACAGACTTATGTCGTGGAACATAGCAATACACTTACCCGGGAATCCATTGAACGTGAATTAGCACGCGGCGGACAGGTATACTATTTATATAATCGTGTTCAAGGGATCTACCAAATGGCAGAACAAATTTCGGCGTTGGTGCCGGATGCGAGAGTCGCTGTAGGGCATGGACAAATGTCCGAGCAGGAGCTAGAGAAGACGATTCTCGATTTCTTGGACGGCGAATATGATGTGCTCGTCAGTACGAGTATCATTGAGACGGGCGTCGATATTCCGAACGTGAATACACTCATCGTCCATGATGCCGATAAAATGGGCTTGTCTCAGCTATATCAGCTGCGCGGGCGTGTTGGACGTTCGAATCGGATTGCCTATGCGTACTTTACGTATCAACGGGATAAAGTATTGACGGAGGTTGCGGAGAAGCGTCTGCAATCGATTAAGGAATTCACAGAGCTTGGCTCAGGGTTCAAAATTGCAATGCGCGACTTGTCGATTCGTGGAGCAGGTAATCTGCTCGGTGCGGAGCAGCACGGCTTCATTGCTTCGGTCGGATTTGATCTCTACTCGCAAATGCTCGCGGATGAAATTCAGAAGCGGAAAGCTGAGATGGGCGGGGATTATGTTGCACCGCCGAAAGAGATATCGACTGTGATTGACTTGAGTGTCGATGCATATTTACCATCCGATTATATTTATGATAGTATTCAGAAGATTGAGATTTACAAGAAAGTCGCATCCTTGCGTTCCTTCGATGAAGGTGATGAATTGCAGGATGAGCTGGTGGATCGCTTCGGCGACTTGCCACTTGCTGTTCTACATTTGCTAGCGGTTGCGAGGCTCAAAATTTACGGTCGCTGTTATGGCATCGAGGCCATTTCGAAGAAAGGCGATGACGTTGTCATCCGTATTGCAGCGAGCGAGACCGATCACATTTATCGTGACAAATTAGCGCAGCTGGGTGCACAGTTCGATAAGCGTATTCGCTTTGAGCAGGGTCCAAGTATTATAATGAATGTGAGATGCAAAGGGCTAGATGATTCGCAGATGCTGCAATTGGTAGAAGATGTGCTTAAAAGCGCCAAAGAGGCGTTCAAAACGAAGGGAGAATTACAAGATGTTGTTAAATAACCGTAAAAGTGCTTGGAAATCCTTGATGATCACGCTTGTGGCGGTACTTATGGTATCGTTAATCGCGGGATGCGGACAGAAGAATGAGGGTTCTGCTGCCAAAGGAGATCAGAGCAAGGTCGTTGCGACGTATAAAGGCGGAACGATTACTGAGAATGAATTTAATAAAGAGCTCAGCATGATGACGCTTCTCTATCCGCAATACGCGCAAGTCGTAACGATGGATGAGTTCAGAGAATATTTGCTCAAGCAAGAGATCGCCTACAAAATTCTAGCTGACAAAGCAACAGATGCAGCGAAGAAAGACGGCGAGAAGAAAGCGAAAGAGCAATTGGACCAAATGAAAAAAGCAGCTGGGGATCAATACAAAACCGAGTTGGACAAGCTTAAATTATCGGATCAAGATGTGCTCGCTTATATGACGCGCTTGCTTACAGTTGTTGCGGATTACAATGCGAAAGTAACCGATGACCAGGTGAAGGCCGAATTCGAAAAGAATAAGCAAAACTTCACTACAGCATCTGTTCGTCATGTCCTTGTTGCCCTAGAAACGCAAGACGGTAAAACAAAGCGTACGAAAGAAGAAGCATTGAAACGTGCGAAAGAAGTTCAAGCGAAGTTGAAAGCACCAAATGCTGATTGGAATAAAATTGCGAAGGAGTACTCCGATGACGGAGGTTCCAAAGACAATGGCGGATTATATAAAGATGCAGCTGTAGGTCAGTGGGTTGAGGAATTCAAAAAAGCAGCCATTGAGCTTCCGCTCAATAAAATCAGTGATCCGGTTGAGACACAGTTTGGTTATCATGTGATGAAGGTCGAATCTCGTGTTGAGATGACGTTCGACAAATTGACAGCGGATCAGAAGGAATCGCTTCGTGGACAAGTTTCGGGGGCGAGCATGAATCAATTCATGGAGAAGGAATTGCCAGGTTTGATTACAAAAATCGACCTGCCTAAGGTAGGGAAAAAGGAAGATCCTAAGAAAGAAACTGGCAAAAAAACCGATGAAAAGACAGAACCAACCAGTGATAAAAAGTAATTAAATGTAATATCTGTAAATAAAATTGACTATTTTATGAACAAGCAGAAAATACGTGAAATTTTTTCACTATTTTCTGTTTTTTTGTGAAACGAATCCTTTATTTGAGCGTACAATCGAGATGTATAAGAAACTGGGAGCAGATGAATACTATGGTCAGATTTTAAATCAACCACCAGTTAAAGTTATTTCAAAGGACAGTTTTTTGAACTAACCACATCTCCTCATTTCCATGAACCGTAGTAGTAGAAGTACAACTGATAAGAAAGTGAGGCAACAAGAAATATGAAAGCTACTGGTATTGTTCGTCGTATTGATGATCTCGGACGGGTCGTCATTCCTAAAGAAATTCGCCGCACACTTCGAATCCGCGAGGGAGATCCACTCGAGATTTTTGTTGATCGCGATGGTGAAGTTATCCTTAAGAAATATTCCCCGATTGGTGAGCTTGGCGACTTTGCAAAAGAATATGCGGAGTCTTTATTCGAGAGCACAAATCATATAACATTGATTACAGATCGTGATAATATTATCGCAGTTGCTGGTGGATCCAAGAAAGAATATTTGGACAAGTCCATCGGATCTTTGGTTGAGGAATGTATGGAAAACCGTAAAACATCGATTGAGACGAATTCCGGCACGTATGAAATCGGAAGAGATAATCAAGAGACCATCAGCTCTTACGTTGTAGCACCGATCATTGCAGGTGGCGACCCTATTGGTACCGTTGTCATGCTTAGCAAAGACGAGAATACGAAGATGAGTATTCTTGAGACAAAAATGTCTGAGACAGCGGCTGCATTCTTAGGTAAACAAATGGAACAATAAATCGGGCTACCGATTTTATGAACTCCTATACTCGAAACATACGCAAAGCGTATGCTCGATTATGGGAGTTTTTTATATGTTATAATGAATGGATATAAATTCGGTTAGAATGGATGATTAGAGGGAGAACGATGAGAGAGCAGCAGGACATGGGTTCGATACCGACTACGGAATCCCACGTCGTTAAGGGCGCAATGGTACTTGGACTTGCAGCGTTGCTGTCGAAATTGATCGGGACGTTGCAGAAGATTCCACTGCAGAACATTGCGGGTGACGGAGTTTTTGGTATTTATAATGCGGTGTATCCTTTTTATATTTTGATTGTATTCCTCGCGACAGCCGGCTTTCCGGTGGCCATATCGAAGTTCGTAGCGGAGCGTATGGCCCATGATGATGAAGCGGGAGCAAGACGGATCCTGCATGTATCGATGGCCCTCCTCAGTGCAGCAGGCATCGCCGGGTTTATCCTTCTGCATCAGGGTGCAGATCGGATTGCTGGTTGGATGGATAACATCCACACGGCGGAAGCTATTCGCTGCTCTTCATTTGCGCTGCTGATTGTACCGGTGATGTCCGCCGTGCGGGGTTACTTCCAAGGGAAATCAATGATGGTCCCAACGGCGGTCTCTCAAGTGGCAGAACAATTGATCCGGGTAGCAACGATGCTCTTCTTGCTGCTCATCCTTACACGTGCAGGCTTGGAAGAATCGATCGTTGCTGCGGGTGCAGCACTAGGCTCGACAGCAGGAGGCGTGGCCGGGTTACTGGTGATGATGTATTACTATCGCAAAGATCGTAGAAGACCATCTCTACAGAGGGTTGAGATACGTGCACAAGGTGCCTCGCACGTGCAAGAGGTTGCTCCATTGCAGACGCTCCTATGGCAGCTTGTACGCTATGCGGTGCTCGTGTGCCTCGGAGCGATTGTGGTACCGATGATGAGTATTGTCGATACGTTTACCGTACCAAGGCTGCTGAAGATGTCCTTTGCAGATGAAATGCAAGCCATGGCAGCTTTCGGCATATATAATCGCGGTTTGCCGCTGGTTCAACTTGTTGGGATGGTTGCGAGTTCGATATCCGTATCGATCATTCCAGCCATCACACAGGATCACCTGAGCGGCAATCTAGACAAGCTGCGGCAGCGATCGACGATTTTGCTAAGATGGTCATGGATATTGGGCTCGGCATCGACACTCGGAATTGTACTGCTCGCAGAACCGATTAACGTGGCATTATACCGCGATTCGAATGGAACAGATACGATGGCATGGGTCGCATGCATGGCCGTGGTGAGTACGATCAACATCATGACTGGAGCGATACTGCAAGGGATCGGTAAGGTGAATGCGCCGGCTTGGCATTTGCTCATTGCTGTTGGAGTCAAGATTGCGCTCAATCTCTGGCTTGTACCTGTACTAGGCATGAATGGCGCAGCTATAGCAGGCGTGGCTGCTTACGGTATCGCGGCACTATTAAATGGGATTGTACTCTTTCAGACCCTAGGGCTGCGGATCTCATGGGGTGAGCTGGTCGTGAAGCCGCTTCTCATGATGGGGATGTTGTCCGTAACCGTGGGTGCGACCACAACCCTAATGCCGGAGCTGCTGCATGGATTCGGTCTAGCAAATGGGCGAATAGAAGCAGTCATTGTTACGCTTGTTGGCATTGTGATCGGCGTCGTTACCTTTGCAGGTAGCGGAATGGGATTCGGGGTCATTACGGCCCAAGAACTTGCGATGCTTCCCGGTGTGAAGAAGTATATCCCTAGGTTGGAGAGACTTGGGTTTTTAAAAAGAGGCATTAATGGAGGAATGAAGAGTGGATAAATCAATTACAGTGCTGGGGCTTGGTTCAGGTGATCCTGATCAGTTAACCCTGGGCAACTGGAAGAAACTTCAGTCAGCAACCCATGTGTTCGTACGTACAGAGCATCATCCGATGATGACGCTGCTGCAGGATGAAGGAATTGCTTATACGTCCTTCGATTCGCTCTATGAGCAGCATGATGACTTTCCTGAGGTCTACCGTGCGATTACAGATCGGTTGATTGTATTAGCCGGTGAACATGGCAATATTGTCTATGCCGTACCGGGACACCCAATGGTCGCAGAATCGACGGTACAGCAGCTTAGACAGCGTTGTGGTGAAGCGGGTATTGCCTTGCACATTACAGGCGGCGAGAGCTTCTTGGATCAGGCGTTTACACGTCTTGGGTTCGACCCCATTGAGGGTTTCCAGCTGCTCGATAGCAGCGGCCTGTCGTCGTCCTGGCTTCAGCCGCAGCTTCATACCGTGATCGGTCAAGTCTATGATGTCTTCACCGCTTCGGATGTGAAGCTGGTCTTGATGGAGCTGTACCCGGACGACTATGAAGTCGTGGTAGGGCATGCCCTCGGCGTACAAGGCGAAGAGCAGATCATTCGCGTGCCGCTCTATGAACTGGATCGTGTAGAAGGTTATGGTAATTTATCGCTGATCTGGGTGCCGCGGAGCGACGATGAACAGCTTCGTAACCGCACATTTGCAAGATTACACGAAATTGTCGGAATTTTGCGCAGTCCGGAAGGCTGTCCGTGGGATCAAGAGCAGACGCATCAGTCGATTCGCAAAAATTTGATCGAAGAAATGTATGAAGTGCTTGAGACGATCGATGATGATGATCCAATTCATATGCAGGAAGAACTTGGAGATGTTATGCTGCAGGTGATGCTGCATTCCCAGATGGAGGAGGAAGTCGGGACCTTCACGGTATATGATGTGATCCAGACGTTAAATGAGAAGCTATTGTTCCGTCATCCGCATGTATTCGGCGACCAGTCGGCAGGCGATGCGAGTGAAGCGCTCAAGAATTGGGAGCAGATGAAAGCTGAAGAGAAGCAGCGTAAAGGCCTAGATCAAGGCGTCACTTCGGTGCTCGATGGCGTGCCTCGCGATCTACCAGGATTGATGAAAGCTTACAAGCTACAGAAGAAGGCTGCGAAGGTTGGTTTTGACTGGGAGGACTTAAATGGTGTATACTCCAAAATCGAAGAAGAATTTGCGGAGCTGAAGCAAGCCGTCGCAAATGGCGATTCGCATGACGAGCAAATCGGCGAGCTGGGAGATTTATTATTTGCTGTTGTCAATGCGGCACGATTTATCGATGCAGACCCGGAAGAGGCGCTAGCGCGAACCAATCGTAAATTTACTTCTCGTTTTCACTATATTGAAGACCAGCTCCGTATAAATGGTAAATCTTTTGACCAAACTGATTTACTAGAGATGGAAAAATGGTGGCAAGCCGCCAAACGTCAGTAGAATAGGGGCTCAAGATCGACCTATTCGCTGGCAAAATTCTTCTCTATTTGACCTTTTTCGAAAAAAGCTGTCAAAAGAAGCAGGAATTTACTAACAAAACAAGAATACATAATCGATCTATTTTTCTAATTATGGGAGGAACTAATAATGAACAAGACAGATTTGGTAAACAACATTTCTACAAAAAGCGGATTAACTAAAAAAGACGTTGAATCGGTACTAAATAGTTTCCTTGGCGAAATTACAGATGCGCTTGCTGGCGGCGACAAAGTTCAATTGATCGGTTTCGGTACTTTCGAAACTCGTAAACGTGCAGGTCGTACAGGCCGTAACCCACAAACAGGTAAAACAATCGACATCCCAGCTTCGAACGTTCCTGCATTCAAAGCAGGCAACAAACTTAAAGACGCTGTAAAGTAAGATGCGTGTCGATAAATTCCTGAAAGTATCCCGATTAATTAAGCGTCGTACCGTTGCGAAGGACGTGTCCGATCAAGGGCGCGTACTCGTGAATGGGCGAGAGGCCAAGCCAAGCAGCAGCGTCAAAGAGGGCGATGAGATTACGATTCAATTCGGCCAGAAGCTGGTTACTGTTCGTGTCGAGCGTACGGCAGAGACGACCAAGAAGGATGAAGCTGCGCAGCTTTATACGGTGATCAAGGAAGAGCCGATTGCGAAATCGAATGATTTCCCTTGGTAGACATACATAGGTACAGAGAAGAGACGGAGGCGTTAATCGCTTCCGTCTCTTTTTGCTATACTAGTTTTCATCATTTTCGGGGCCCCCGCAAAGTACCTGACTCACCTTCGAAGTTAAGTCTCCACTTTGTAGGGTTATTTTGCTATACATGAAGTTCTAAAGTGGACGTCCCTCCCATAAGCTAGTCTTAGTAAAGGAGGGGCCATGCGATGGTGGAACAGGTGAAGACGAAACGGCAAGAAGTGAAGATGCTAAATCGTAAGCAGCTCGAGATTACCGGCGTAAGTAACGTGGAGAGTTTCGATAATGAGGAATTCCTGCTCAATACGGATTGCGGATTCCTCGCGATTCGAGGGCAAAATTTACATATCAAGAACTTAAGTCTCGAACAAGGCCTGATCGCGATTGAAGGCATGATTAACTCCCTGACTTATTTAGATGCGAACTCGCAAGGCAAATCCAAAGGATTTCTAGGGAAGTTGTTTAAATGAGTTTAAATGAACAATTTGTGGCCATGTTTGCGATGTTGATCAGTGGGCTAAGCATGGGGATCGTTTTCGACGGATACCGCGTGGTTGCCCACCAGCTTCATTTTCCCAAGTGGACCAAGCCAGTGTTGGATTTTTGTTACTGGGTGATCGCGGTTTGTTTCATTTTTCGAATGCTATATCTCACAAATCAGGGAGAATTGCGGTTTTATGTCTTTTTCGGACTCTTTCTAGGCGTTTGGTTCTATTTTTTATGGTTCAGCTTTACAACCGTACGCATTGTGGTAATCTTAATGAAGGTTATTAAGCAGATTGTCCGGTTGATTCAGCGCTTAGTGGAGATCTTCTTACTGAAGCCAATCATCGGCTTGTATAAATTGGTAAAGTTTCTCGTTCGAATTCTATTCCTGTCCGCTATGTTCATAGGCAGGATTGTGTTACAATTATTAAGTCCGTTTTGGCGGTTGTTCAAATTCCTAACGCGTCCCCTGTGGAGACACTTCAAGGTCCCTCAATGGGTGAAGCGGTCGCACGACTATGGGACAAGATTATGGAACCGCCTCTTTAAGCGCAAGCGTGAAGAATGAATCATGCTCAAACATCTCAGGGGGGATTACGGTATGTCGTCTAGGGTTCGTCAAGAACAGCCAACTAAATACACGGGCGCACGGAAACGAATCCGGCTCTGGATGATGTTCATGGTATTGTTTTTCAGCTGGGGGATTTATACATTCATTCATCAGACGGTGACACTGGCAAGTGAACGCGTGAAGCTGGAGGATAATCAGCAGATGCATCAGGAGACGAAGCTGCTGCAGTCGCAATTAGAGCAAGAGATTGCTCGGCTGAATGAGGATGAATATATCGGACAGATTGCAAGGAAGACACTCGATATGTACCCGCCGGGTGAGACCCCTATTGATAAGGGAATGCTCAAATAGCGGATTCGAATCGTGACGTGATATGCGTCTGTTGACCAAAGCTTCGGCATTCGGTATAATCACCATAGCCAAAGATTTTAAAGTATCAGAATCTACGGATTTGTATATTTTTAAGGGAGGATCATTTTATTCTATGGCAATTGAAGTGGGCACCAAGTTAGAAGGAAAAGTGACAGGGATTACGCATTTTGGAGCATTTGTAGATCTGTCAGGAGGTGTCACGGGTCTCGTTCACATCTCGGAGATCGCCGACAACTATGTTAAGGACGTCAATGATCATTTGAAAATTGATGATGTTGTCACGGTAAAGGTCATTAACGTGGATAAGGACGGCAAGATTGGTCTATCCATCAAGCAAGCGGTGGATAAGCCGGTGGAAGCGCAGACCAGGCCGCCAAGAGCGCCAAGACCAGATCGTCAGGGCGGACGTCCAGACGGTGACAGACCAGGCGGATTTCAACGAGATCGAGGTGGGCGTTCATTCAAACCACCAGCGAACAAGGCTACTTTTGAAGATAAAGTGTCCCGTTTCTTAAAAGATAGTGAGGAGCGCATTTCTTCCCTGAAGAAGAACACCGAAGGGAAGCGCGGAGGCCGCGGCGCGAAACGCATGTAATTCACAACTTCATCATGAAATAATGAACACCGCAACAGCTTCGGCTGCTGCGGTTTTTTATTGTTCTATTTTATTCGTCGACGCGGAATAAAAATACCGACAGGTTCCTACGGCATTCCTTGAAGTTCTGACGATTTGCCGTAGACTCTCCCCGAAAGCGTCTACAATTCGGTTGGAAATTCAGACATCATTCTCAATGCGATCATGTGTTATATTGGCGGGACCCCTTGTGCTGCAAGGGATTTAACGTGTTATGGGCAACGATTGTTTTTGTCGGAAACTTTTTTTGACGAGCCTACGCATTGTGACAAACTTTCTAAGGTCTCCTTTCTATAATGAGAATCACTCACTCATTAAGAGATTATGAGATTACGAGAAGAGGTGGTGTTCACCCATGCAAACCCCTAATGTGATGAATCGAGCTTATGAAGGGATCGCCGTACGGAAATGGACGATCGTACTGACCGGTATGGGCTTTCTGCTCGGGAAAGCAATGATACTTAATGAACTTGCGCCGTTCGCGGTAGCGTATTTTGCAGTGATCTATATGCTAAGGCGTGATCTTAGCGGCTGGCTCGCGTTAGCGCTGCTCGCAGGCAATTACTTCTCGGCCGAACCGGGTATATGGGCATTGGCTGCACAAATGCTTCTAGTTCTTCTCATTCAACGGGGAGTTGAAGCGTATAATCGACCGGAGTCCTCTTTTATGCCCTTAATCGTATTCACCTCTATGATGCTTGTCCGGTTGTTCGAACTCGTGGTCGGTAATCATATGTCATGGTATACGATTCTAATGGCGGTCATGGATGGAGGATTAAGCCTTGTTCTGACGATTGTATTTATGCAGGCACTGCCGATTCTGACGCGTGTTCGCAAACAGACGGCGCTTAAGAACGAAGAAATCATCTGTCTGATCATCTTGCTCGCATCGGTTATGACGGGTGCTGTCGGCTTTACAATCTATGGACTGTCGCCGGATCATATTTTCTCACGTTATTTAATTCTCTTATTCGCTTTTGTTGGCGGTGCGCCGCTCGGGGCATCGGTGGGTGTTGTGACCGGATTAATCTTAAGTCTTGCAGATTTACATGCCATCTATCAGATGAGTTTGCTGGCCTTCGCAGGAATGCTCGCAGGTATGCTTCGTGAAGGGAAACGTTGGTGGGTAGCTGGTGGTATGCTGCTTGGCTCCTCGATTCTTGTGATCTATCTCGGAACGACGGCAGAAGTGATTATGTCTACAAGTGAGACGGTTGCAGCCATTGCACTATTCCTATTAACACCTAAGGCTATGATTACGATGATCTCGAAATATGTACCAGGCACGCAAGAGCATGCCTCCACGCAACATGAATATGCGCGGCGGATCCGAGATATGACAGCGGAACGCGTGAATCAATTCTCGGAGGTGTTTAGGCAACTGGCAAGAAGCTTCGGACAAGTCGCGAGTAGCGGAGAGATGGTGCGTAAAGAAGAAGAGTTCGATCATTTTATTAATACAGTCACGACGCAGACGTGCTCGAATTGCTATCGGAAGGATCAATGCTGGGAAGGGAGGTTCCATCAGACATACTCCTTCATGACCGATATGATGACGGCGATTGAGGAGAATCCGAAGCTGAAGAAGGAGGATTTACCGGGATCATGGCTGAAGCTGTGCAGTAAGACGGATCAAGTAATGGGGGCGATGAAAGGGCAGTACGACCTGTATAAGAATGATTTGCATTGGAAAAGACAGGTTATCGACAGTCGGCAATTTGTGGCCGAACAATTAAGCGGGGTATCACAAGTGATGGATAGTCTCGTACGGGAAATTCAACGGGAAGGGGCGGCACTTCACAAGCAAGAGGAACAAATTCGAACGATGCTCGAAGAGCTCGGACTCCCAATTCAAGATATCGATATTATTAGCCTCGATACCGGCCAGATCGAGATTGAGATTGTACATACCTTCCGAAGGGGGCATGATGAATGCCGTAAAATTATCGCGCCTGTGTTATCCGATATTCTAGGGGAGCATATTGTTGTCGCTAGCGAACGGTTCGGTACAGCCGATGGGGGCCGGGACGGGGTGGTCATGGTCACATTCGGATCTGCGAAGGCGTTCGAGATTGATACGGGGGTGGCGAGTGCGGCCAAGGGGGGCGATGCATTATCTGGAGACAGCTACAGTACGGTGGAGCTTGGCAATGGGAAGTTCGCGGTAGCCATCAGCGATGGCATGGGCAACGGTGAGCGTGCGAAGCTTGAGAGCAGCACAGCGCTCTCTATTCTGGAGCGATTACTGCAATCGGGAATGGATGAGCAGATGGCGATTAAATCGGTTAATTCTGTTCTGCTGTTACGCTCTGCGGAGGAAGTGTTCGCGACCGTCGATATGGCGATTATTGATCAATATACGGCGAAGACAACGTTCATGAAGATTGGGTCAACACCGAGCTTTATTATTCGTAAAAATGAGGTGATCTCGATCTCGGCAGCTAATCTGCCGATCGGAATACTGCAGGATATTGAAGTGGATCTGTTGACGGTTCAACTGGAGCCGGGCGATACGCTTGTGATGATGACGGATGGCATTTATGATGCGCCGGGTCATGCGGTGAATAAGGAGCTGTGGATGAAGCGGGTGCTCCAAGAGATGAAATCGGACGATCCGCAGATGATTGCGGACGCCTTGCTCGAGATGGTTGTCAGGTGGCATCACGGCAGCATCTCAGATGACATGACGGTCGTTGTCGCACGGATTGAGCGGCACATTCCTGAATGGTCTACCGTGCATTGGCCAGGTTCAACACGGCTAGAACGTCCAAGGACGGTGAGCTGAAGAATTATGAAATGAGAAATTAAACAAAGCCTCCCTCATATGGTAAAATAATGAGCGATATGCCGTTATTTTGAATATAAGAGGGAGGCTTTTTGCTTGTTAACGAAATTTTTTCTGTTCTCGTTCTTACTCTATATTACGCGTAGTCCGATTCTAGCCATTATTCTACTTCTTGTGATCCTATATGTGTTGGATCGGCGATATGTCGGACTCACACCGAGCTTATTCAAGCCGTTCAGTCGGAACCGCCGCATCAACCGATTGAAGGAAGAGCTCCGGGCCAATCCGCATGCTTCCACATCGCGGTTCGAGCTAGCAAGATTGTACGTTGCACAGAAGAAATATCATGAAGCATGGGGTCATCTAGAACAAATCGAACGAGCAATGGAGGAGTCGGCGGATTATCATTTTGAAGTCGGTGTATGTCATTTGAAGCTAGGGCGCATCGAAGCAGGCGAGACACATATCTATAGAGCACTTGAGCTGAATCCACGCGTTGGATATGGAGATCCATACCTGCAGCTGGCTGAGGCATATCGTACGACGGAGCCGGAGAAGGCGATCGCGATGCTGGAACAATTCCGCCAGGTGAATTCCTCTTCTTGTGAAGCCTACTATCGTCTGGGGCAGCTCTATGAGCAATTAGGCCGCGGAGAGGATGCTCGCCGAGCATATCGCGAGACGCTCGAAATCTATCGATCCTTGCCGAAGTATAATAAGCGGAAACAACGACGCTGGGCAATTCTAGCGCGATTCAAAGCCTAACTTGGATTAAACTCTCTTAAATCTGGAAAGGATAGAATAGAGCATCGTATTCATCTTATTCCTAGGGGAGGGTTTATTGTGAAACAAATTCTATTGATTACGGATGGCTGCTCGAATGTCGGTGTAAGTCCGATTGTTGCTGCAGCGCACGCACGGGAAGAAGGAATTACCGTCAATGTTGTAGGTGTGGTTGACCAAGGTGCGATTGGCGAGCTTGGGGCGGCAGAGATTGCCCAGATTGCCAAAGCAGGCGGCGGGATGGATCGGATCGTTCAGCCGCATCAATTGTCACAGACGATTCAGATGATGACGCGGAAGACGGTCGTGCAGACGATTCATCAGGTGGTCGAGCGTGAGCTTCGGCAAATTCTGCACACGGATGCGACCCATATTGAAGATTTACCACCACAGCAGCGGTCAGAGGTTGTGAAGGTGATGGACGAGTTAACCGAGACAAGCGAATTGCAAGTTGCCCTGTTAATTGATGCAAGCGCAAGTATGAAGCCCAAGCTGCAAGCGGTTGAAGAGGCCATTCGGGATCTGATGCTGAGTCTGCAGGCGCGGCAAGGGAAGAGTGAAATCGCTGTATTCCACTTTCCAGGCCGAGCTTCCGACGAGACAGTTATGGATCTGGATTGGACACAGGACTTGTCCGGCGTGGGCTCATTATTCCGTCGAATGCAAATGCGCGGAGCGACGCCAACGGGGCCAGCGATCTATAAGGTGATCGAATTCATCCAATATGATAGAATGGTTGGAAGCGATCCTGGATTTCGCAATCAGTCAGAAACGGATGGGATGTTAGGTGACTACGTCGTTTAATGCAAGCTCGAGCCTTGCACCTGGTACGTGGATTGAGGGCAAATGGCATCATCGCAGGTACCTCGTCGAGCGTCTTCTCGGTAGAGGAGCGAATGGCGCCGTTTATTTGGTGAGACGGGGGCGCGGGACTGAGCTGGCTGCTTTGAAAATCGGATATGATGCGGTGGACCTTCAATCGGAGATTAATGTATTGACAACGCTCGCTACTCATCAGAATAAATCAGATCGCCGCATGCGGAATTCAGCATCGCGGCCTTTTCTGCTCGATGTCGATGATTACAAGCTAGGACAGATGGATATGCAATTCTATGTCATGCGGTATGTCGAGGGCGTTACGCTTCATCAGTATATGGAGAAGAATGGTCCTGAATGGATGGGGCTGATTGGGTACCGCTTATTACAAAAGCTGGTCGAACTGCATGAAGCGGGCTATGTATTCGGAGATTTGAAACCCGAGAATATTATGGTCTCGTCCTATGGACAGGTTGAGCTGGTTGATTACGGCGGCGTAAGTCGCATCGGACGAAGCGTCAAGCAATTCACCGAGAGGTATGACCGGGGATATTGGAATGCGGGATCTCGTGCCGCAGATCCGGGATATGATCTATTCGCCTTTGCGGTGCTGTGGTTGCATGTCATGGATGGCGCACGTCTGCGCCGGCAAGGCCCGGACCAGCTGCCTCAAGTTCGGAGTGCGAACGATTTGATCAACCTTGCACATACTCATATTCGTCTGAAATCTTATGAATCGTGGTTCAAGCGAGCCATTAGCGGTCAGTTCGCTTCTTCGCATGAAGCATGCAGTGAATGGAAACAGGCTGCAATTCGCAGTGGCAGCAAAATTTCATCGCCACCGATTCGTAGGCATACACCGGGTTGGTTGAAAGGGATATTCGTCGCATCCATTATTCTGTTAGGCTCGACCCTATACATCATCCTGCAATCCAATTAGAAGCTTTCCATGTTATATAGAGAGGGGCGGCATGAATTGATGCGAATGACGAAGATATACGCCCTTGCGGGGCAAGTCGAGCAAGTGGTAAGGGAGCACCAGCTATGGACTCCGGGGAGCACGATCGTTGTAGCTGTCTCGGGAGGGCCGGACTCGGTTGCGCTTCTGCATGTTCTTCATATGCTGGCGGCTCCCGAGCGGCATCATCTTCAATTGATTGTCGCTCATGCGAATCATGGATTCCGGCAGGAGTCTGTTGCTGAAGCTGAGATTGTTAAGCGCATCGCTTCAGACCTCGAGCTCCCTTGTGAAGTTGCGCATTTAGAAATTCCCGAATATATAGAACGTACAGGGATGAATAGCCAGGCGGCAGCACGTGAGCAGCGATATGCTTTCCTGCATGCGACAGCGGCCAAGTATGGTGCATCGCATATCGCACTGGCGCATCATGCAGATGACCAAGCCGAGACGGTGATGATGCGACTGATTCGTGGTTCAGGGGCAGCGGGTCTTGCGGGGATGGCCATTTCAAGAACGGAAAAAAATGTGGAACTTATTCGCCCTTTTCTACGTATATACAAAACAGATTTAGTGGACTGTTGTGAAGAAAGTGGCTTACAATATGTAACTGACGAGAGTAATAACTCCCGCAAATATGTCAGGAATCAGATTCGGTTGGATGTGTTGCCATTTTTGGGGCAATATAATGAGCAGATTGTGAAGGCATTGAACCGAACCGCAGACTTACTTCGTGCAGATAGTGATTATTTGGAACAGGAAGCGTCAGAGCAATTGACTGCGATTCTGAAGCGTACGAAGGGCGGATATCAGCTTGCCCGCGCTGATTTAACCAATACACATGTTGCTTTACAACGAAGATTTATTAAACTAATATTAAGTTATCTTGCACAAAAAACGGATACAGAATCCGATTCCTTCGATTATGAGAAGATTGAAGCGATCAGGCTGGGGATTCTTCAAACGCAGCCTACGACGTGGATGCTCGATATTTCGGAGCGAATCCAGTGCGTTCGGTCCTACGATCAGATCGATTTTATACATAGGCTTGATTCGCAAGGACCCGTAGCGTATGAATATCGAATAGAACGGGGGCACGGGGAACAGTGGATTTCTGATCATTCAGGGCTGTTGCGCTGGAATGAAATCAGCTACGATTCGGATTTAAGCGAAGTGAGGCCGAAGCATCGATGTATTGCCTTTTTTGATGCGGACTGCGTACACTTTCCGCTAATCTTGCGGAATCGTCGTCCAGGTGATCGAATGCGAATCCTTGGATTAAATGGGTCCAAAAAAGTACAAGATATTTTCATTGATGAGAAGATTGCACCAGTGCTTCGTGACGCTTGGCCTGTTATAACGGACTGCACAGGTCAAATTCTGTGGATACCCGGCGTTCGCCGTTCAGCACATGCGACGGTTGAAGAGCAGACGACGCGACTTGTTCGGTTGGAGCTCTGCAGTTATGAAGGGTAGCAACATCAGCTTTGAAATGTAATGGAAGGCAAGAAGCTTTCATAGTATACATTAGGAGGGGCCATCATTGTTTAACGACATTCAAGAAGTACTGTACAGCGAGGAACAAATTCAGACGAGAATTAAAGAATTAGGGGAAGTACTAAGCCGCGATTACGACGGGAGAAATCCACTTGTGATTTGTGTGCTGAAGGGTGCATTTATTTTTATGTCCGATCTAGTGAAGAACATGACAATTCCGCTCGAGCTTGATTTTATGGCTGTATCCAGTTATGGGAAAGCCACCAAATCATCCGGCGTTGTTAAAATTTTGAAAGATTTAGATGTACCTGTGGAAGGTCGCGACGTTATCATTGTCGAAGATATTATCGACAGCGGCTTAACACTCAGCTATTTAATTGATGTTCTGGAGCGACGCAATGCGAACTCGACACGTGTCGTTGCGCTCTTTGATAAACCGGTTCGTCGTACAGTCGACCTCGAAGCGGATTATAAAGGATTTGAACTACCCGATGCATTCGTCGTCGGATATGGTCTCGATTATGCTGAGAAATACCGTAACCTCCCCTACATTGGGATCTTGAAACCAGAGGTCTACTCGAACTAACAGCTGCAATCGATGCTTACCTCGTTCTATTGTGGTGGTAAGACATGCTATGGTAAAATAATTAAAGTGTCTTGAGAGGAGGTTGGGGATGAACCGGTTCATCCGTAATTCGGGTTTTTATTTGATTCTATTTTTGGTCGTGGTGGGTCTTGTTCAATTTATAGGCAATCGCAACGAATCTGCTGTAGAAATACAATATAGCCAACTTCGCGAAGCGTTAGAGGCTAAGAACGTAGCGGATATCTCGGTCCAATATCAAGGCAGAGCCAACTTGGTGACAGGTAAGTTTATTAAAGTACCTGATGGCGCCAAGACGGATAGTTTCTACTCTGTCATGCCTGACGACCCTACTGCTTATAAAGAAGTGATGGACGCAAGTAAGTCCAATGGATTTTCACTTAAAGTTAAACCGATGGAAGGCGAGAGCATTTGGCTCACGTTCCTGACTTCGATTATTCCGTTCGTTATTATGTTCGTCCTATTCTTCTTCTTGTTCAATCAAGCGCAGGGCGGCGGCGGTAAGGTTATGAACTTCGGCAAGAGCCGTGCTCGCCTATATAATGAAGAGAAGAAGAAAGTTACGTTCGAAGATGTGGCTGGTGCTGACGAAGAGAAACAAGAGCTTGTTGAGGTTGTTGAGTTCTTGAAGGACCCTCGCAAATTCGCAGCTGTCGGTGCTCGTATCCCGAAAGGGGTCCTGCTTAACGGTCCTCCGGGAACAGGTAAAACATTGCTTGCTCGCGCCGTTGCTGGTGAAGCTGGCGTACCGTTCTTCAGTATCTCCGGTTCGGACTTCGTTGAGATGTTCGTCGGGGTCGGTGCATCCCGTGTTCGTGACTTGTTCGAGAACGCGAAGAAGAATGCACCATGTATTATCTTCATCGATGAGATTGATGCTGTAGGTCGTCAACGTGGTGCCGGACTCGGCGGCGGACATGACGAGCGCGAACAGACGCTCAACCAATTGCTCGTTGAAATGGACGGCTTTGGTGCGAATGAAGGTATTATTATCGTCGCTGCGACGAACCGTCCAGATATTCTTGACCCGGCTCTTCTTCGCCCAGGACGTTTTGACCGTCAGATTACAGTTGACCGTCCAGATGTCAAAGGCCGCGAAGCGGTATTGAAAGTACATGCGAAGAATAAGCCGCTTGCCAAAGACGTGAAGATGGATGTTATCGCGAAGCGTACAACCGGATTTACCGGTGCAGATCTCGAGAACTTATTGAATGAAGCGGCGTTGCTCGCAGCCCGTAAGAATCGTAAAGATATCTCGATGCAAGAAGTGGATGAAGCGATCGATCGCGTTATCGTAGGTACAGAGAAGCGCAGCCGCGTGATCAGTGACCGCGAGAAACGTATCGTGGCTTACCACGAAGCAGGTCATACGATCATCGGTTACTTCTTGGAGCATGCGGATACAGTACACAAAGTAACGATTGTTCCTCGTGGACGCGCTGGCGGATACGTCATTATGCTTCCGAAAGAAGATCGCCTGCTTGTTACGAAGCAAGAGCTTCTTGACAAGATTACAGGATTGCTTGGTGGACGCGTGGCGGAGGAGATCTTCATTGGTGAGATCGGTACTGGCGCATACAGTGACTTCAAGCAAGCGACAAGTATTGCTCGCAGCATGATTATGGAATACGGGATGAGTGATCGTCTCGGACCAATGCAGTTCGGTAATTCGCAGGGCCAAGTATTCTTGGGTCGTGACTTCGGTCATGAGCAGAATTACAGTGATTCGATCGCTTATGAGATCGATCAAGAAATGCAGACGATTATTCGTAGTTGTTATGAGAAAGCGCAAGAGCTTCTTAAGAAGCACTCGCGTGAGGTTCATATCATTGCGAAGACATTGCTTGAGAAAGAGACGTTGGAGCTTGAACAAATTAAGCAATTGATCGATACAGGTTCGTTAGATGGTGTGACAGTTGAAGCAGATGAGAATTCAGCATCTACTGAGACTAGCCAAACGGTTGAATCCACGGATACTGCAAATGCAGTGAAAGTGAATATTCAATCGCAATCCGAATCCGATCAATCGAATAAATTTGCTTCAGACAAGGTCGATGAAGAAGTGAAAGAAGAATCACCAAGCACGGATGTGCATAACGATAACGAAGACACGGATAAAAAAGAGTAATGTATCAAAAAACCGGACAATAGCCTTTATTGTTCCGGTTTTTTTGATTTTTCCGGGGACCTCCTCAAAGGATCTGAATCACTTCGAAACCAAAGCACCACTTTGTAGGATGATTTTACGGTTTTGACAGATTGACATGCAACGCAAGGGTGTGTAAATTAAATGGTAACTGATTCGAGGGTCATAACGCGTTAAGCGTGGATGTACGAAATACTAAAGGGGTGGGTCTAGTGGAAGCTTTGGCATTGCAGCATAAGGCAGAGCAGAATCGCGAGTTGCGAGAACGGCTAATGCAATTAAAGAAGGAACGTAATGCAATCATTCTTGCGCACTATTATCAACGGGACGAAATCCAAGAGGTTGCGGATTTCCGAGGAGATTCATTCCTGCTCGCACAGAAAGCAGCAGAGACGGATGCTGAAGTCATTGTGTTCTGTGGTGTTCATTTTATGGGTGAGAGCGCGAAGATTCTAGCTCCGAATAAGACGGTTATTATCCCCGATGAGCGTGCAGGTTGCCCTATGGCGGATATGGTCAATGTCGATGGACTGCGCAAGCTCAAAGCCGAGCACCCGAATGCGACCGTGGTCACGTATATCAATTCATCTGCGGAAATTAAAGCCGAGACAGATATTTGCTGTACTTCTGCGAATGCAGTAAAGGTGATTCAATCGGTTGATTCTGAAGAGATTATTTGGGTTCCAGACAAAAATTTGGGCCACTATGTTCAACAATTCACAGACAAGAAGATGATTATCTGGGAAGGATATTGCAATACGCATGACATGCTTACGCTAAAAGATGTCGTAGAGATGAAGGCGAAATATCCAAACGCGCAGTTCGTTGTGCATCCGGAATGCCGTCCCGAAGTTGTCGAGATGGGCGATTTTATCGGTAGTACGACAGCCATTCTAGAATATTGCCGCAAATCCGACTGCCAGGAGTTTATTGTAGGAACGGAAGACGGTACTGGATATCAGCTTCGCCTGGATAGTCCCGATAAACAGTTCCATTTTGCTTCGAAGTTCCTCGTATGTCCGAATATGAAAGTGAACAATTTGAAGAAGCTCGTGAAATGCTTGGAGACGATGCAGCCGCAAATCTACGTTCCTCCTCACATTGCAGACAAAGCCCGGTCATCGTTGGAGCGCATGTTAGAAGTGAAGTAGCACTTATTAGACTTATGATATCGAACACGCCAAGAGCTCTTGTAAATCAAGGGTTCTTTTTTTTCAATATGGAAAAACCCCCACGTTGGCATGTACCTTGAAAAAACAAACATGACTCCCTAAATAACTGCATTGTAAGCGGTTGCTTAATCTTGGATAATGAGGGCATAAACCTGAAGGGGGATACAAATATGACAAGAAGATCACGAATGCTCGGAGCGGTTATGGCTGGGGTACTCGCGTTAAGCCTAGCGGCATGTGGTTCCGGCAGCAGCAATACCAGCGATACAACAACAAAACCAGCAGATAATTCATCAACAACAACGACAACAGATAACGGTAATAGTAACAGCAATGAGAAAATCACGATTACCTTCCAAAATATTTATCCGGATACAACGGATCCTAAAAACAAAATGCTTCATAAAATCGTGGATCAATATCAAAAAGATCATCCGAACATTACGATCGAGCTGGATTCGCTCAATACGGATCAGCAGAAGTTGAAGCTCAAAACACAAGCGGCTTCCAAAGAAGTTCCGGATATTACAATCGTGAATCCTGCAGCGCAAATGCAGCCGTTCATTGATGCTGACCTGTTCGCTCCGCTCAATGACATGATCGAGCAGAATGGATTGAAGGATACGTTCCAGAAGGGCATCTTGGATTACTATACGTTCAACGGTAATGTATACGCGCTGCCGGATGGCAATAACATCGCCGTCGTCTACTACAACAAGTCGCTGTTCGAAAAAGCTGGCGTGAAAGTACCGACCACATTCGAGGAAATGGTCGACGTCGTGAAACAGCTCAAAGCAAAAGGCATTACACCAATGGCGATCGGCGAGAAAGACTCCTGGACCGGTTCCTTCTTATTCATGAACGTCTTGCTCCGTACGAATGGTGGACCGGGATTCTTGAAAGACGTGGTAGGCGGGAAGAAAACGTTCGAAGATCCTGCCTTCAAGGAAGCTGTAGATGCATTTGAGTCTCTTATTCAAGCAGGAGCCTTCCAAGATGGCGTTACCTCCTTCGATTATAATGCGGGCGAGAACCTGTTCAAGACAGGCAAAGCAGCCATGTACTTCATGGGAAGCTGGGCAACGGGCGGAATCGAGACCTCCGAAGCCGGCAAAGACAACAACGTAGGCGTATTCAAATTCCCTACCGTGAACGGGAAGGGTAACCCGGATGAGTTCATGTTGGCGCCAGGAAGTGCGTTCGCTGTATCCAAAGACAGCAAGCATTTGAAAGAAACATTAGATTTCCTGAATTACTTCATGCTGAATTATCCAAAAGAAACCTTCGCAGCAAAAGGTGCGGTAGGGATTGCTCAGACGGTGGATGGCGACTTTAAAGCAGCCGGCTACTCCGATATGGCGATGGATGTATTGAATTTGTTCAAAGAGGTCAAAGGCGGAGATTTGGCATTCGATAACACGATGAACCCAGGTACAGCGCAAGCTCACTTATCCAGCATTCAGAACCTATTCGTAGCGAAGAAAGATGCTTCGGAAGTTGCGAAGGAACATCAAACGGCTTACGAAGAGAATAAATAATGAAATGAATCCGTCGATGGTATACGGAGGGGGACGTCTTACGCCCCCTTTCGTTGTCGACGAGAGGGACTGAAGGAGGCGGAAGCCTTGAACGTATTAAAAGTATCTGGATGGGTCATTGCAGCATTTGTGCTACCGTGCTTGCTTCTATATGTTTGTCTCGTATTTATTCCGATTCTCGTGTCCATCTACAGCGGTATGCTCGATTGGAACGGGATAGGTGCTTCGAAGTTTATTGGAATCGCCAACTATACCAAAATGTTCACGAACGATTCCGTTTTCTGGCCGGCATTAGGTAGAACGTTCCTATTAGCTGGGTTTTCCATGCTTGTACAAGTACCTATTGCTTTGTTCGTCGCAATTTTGATCAGTCGTTATGTTCGTAGACCTAATTTTCTCGTATCCAGCTATTTTCTACCCGTCATTCTGTCGGTCGTTGTGATCGGTCAGCTGTGGAAGACGATCTATAACCCAGCGTCTATGGGGGGAATGATCAATCAAATTCTTATTGGGCTGGGTCTCGATTCGTGGACTCACTCTTGGCTAACTGAACCGAAGGTTGCGATATTCGCTGTCATCTTGGTTAGTCTGTGGCAGTATTTGGGGTATCACATCTTGATTCAATTTACTGGCATTCAGAACATTCCGGCTGACATTTATGAAGCTGCCAAAATCGATGGCGCCGATGGCTTCAAGGCCGATCGATATATTACACTACCTATGATCGTTCCGATATTCAAAATTTCTGTCGTCCTAGCGTTCATCGGCTCACTGCAATCATTCGATCTGATTATGGTCATGACGGGTGGTGGACCGGCACATGCCACCGATGTCATTTCCAGCCATATGTACAATATGTCCTTCTTGTCGATGAAATACGGGTACGGTAGTGCCATTGCAACATTCTTGGTGTTCGTCTGCATGCTTGCAACCGTGATCATCAACTTCCTGTTCAACCGATTAGACAAACGATACTCGTAAGAAGGAGGTGCTCCCGATGAGCCAATCCGTAATCACTCCGGCTGTGAAACCCGTTATTGCTAAGCGGCTTCGTGGCTACTCGATCAAAAAAACGATTGTATTTATCTTGTTCGGCATTCTCCTTGTTACGCAGCTGTATCCATTGCTATGGTTGCTCATTTATTCACTTAAGACGAATGAAGAAATCTTATCCGGCAGCTTCTTTGCCTTCCCAGCGATATGGCAATGGGAGAACTACACCAATGCGGTAGCTGGCGGCAAGTATTGGAGCTATCTATCGAACAGTTTATTGGTGACTTCGATTACGATGGTAGGCGTTATTTTTCTATCTTCCTTAGTGGCATTTGCGATTACGCGGTTTCGTTGGAAATATGGCCAGGCGGTTATGCTGGTCTTCTTGCTGGGGATGATGATCCCGATGCAGGGGACACTGCTCCCTCTGATGGTCATCTTTAAGAACGTGGGGATTCTGAATACGCATTTATCCCTGATCTTGCCGTATATTGCATTTCAGACGCCAATCGCTGTCTTTATTCTGAGTGGCTTCATGAAGACAATCCCGCATGAAATCGAAGAATCAGCCATTATGGATGGTGCGGGGGTATTTCGGATATTCCGCAGTATGATCTTACCGGTATCCATTCCACCGATCATGACCGTATGTATCCTAACCTTTATTAACATTTGGAATGAGTATATCTTGGCAGCGACTTTCATTTCTTCGGAAAAGCTAAAGACGCTTCCCTTCGGCGTATATAGCTTCGTTAGCCAGTACTCCGTGAATTATGGAGCGATCGGGGCATTCCTTGTACTCGGCGCATTGCCGGTCATTGTTATCTATTTCTTGCTTGCGGAGAAGATCACCAAAGGTATGGTCGCTGGCGCAGTAAAAGGGTAAGATGTAGCTATGAAAAGTTACAATTCGATCCATGGCCGCTTGTTCATGATTTTCTTGTTTAGCATGCTTGGTCTGCTGCTCATTGTAAGTCTGGTCTATTACCAGCGGGCGACGGAGCAGATCAGGGATAAAGTTAGCGTCGTTGCTGAGAAAAATATATCACAGACCGCAGGTCTGTTCGACCTCATGCTCAAAGGCTATGACGGTGTAACCAAATCGCTGAACAGTAACAATGAATTAATGAGATTGCTTCATGCCCAACCGACGGCTGCGTCAGTGGCTGCGGTGAATATGGAACATCGCATCACCGATATTCTTGGGGTCGTGTTCTATTCACGTAATGATATTGTAGGCATACATGTGATCACGGATCAGGGGACCGTCTTCAGCTTTGATCGTTCGATCCGAACAGAAACGATGGGATACGTGGGGCAGCCTTGGTATTCCGAGCTCAAACAGTCGACTGGCGAGATGAAATGGCTTGGCGTATATCCGCAATCCCTGATGAGCAGCGATATCGACCGGCCTGTTTTTGCCTTTGGTCGTCAATTGTTCGATTTGAGTAGCTTGAAGCCCATCGGGCTTGTGTTGATTGAAGCTGACGCCAGTGCCATCTTATCTGCACTCTCCAATGCGAGTCTTGCACCCGGGAGCAGCGTGATGATCCGAGGGGCTGACGGCAAAGAAATTATTCGTACGAAAGCTGTGAAGGAGGATATGAATATTATTCCGCCGGACTGGCCGGGGGATATCAAACCGAATACAGTCGCTGTTCGCGAATGGAATCAAGCGTTAGTTACCGCAGCGCGGATTAATATAGCCCATTGGACGGTCATTGGCGTCACGCCTGATCGCGAACTGAAATTAGAAGTCAAAGAAACACAGCAATTCCTGCTCACTGTCATCATTGTGCTTGTCCTGGTAGCTACGATTGTGGCCACATTCGTATCCCGTTCTTTTTCATATCCATTCAAACGTCTGATCCAGCAGATGAAGCAGGTGGAGCTAGGGAATTTCAAAGGGAAAGTGCATGTCGATTCGTACGATGAGCTGAATGTGCTCGTTGGTTCGTTCAACCGCATGGTCTATCAAATGGATGAGCTGATTGAGCGGATCAAGCTCGCTTCGATTAGTGAGAAGAATGCGCAGCTTCAAGCGTTACAATCCCAAGTGAACCCCCACTTTTTGTTCAATACGCTTGATATGATCTATTGGATGCTCGATGAGCGGGAGAATGACAGGCTCGGTAAGGTCATTCTAGCGTTATCTCAAATTTTTCGTTACAGCAGTGATTGGGAAGAAGCTTCCCGCGTCAAGCTTCGAACGGAGCTGGATCAACTACAGCATTATTTGACGATCATTGAGACGAGGGTCGGAGGACGCGTGCAGACGGTGATTGAAGTCGAGGAACGCTGGCTCGATGCCGAGGTACCGAAGATGATCCTACAGCCCATTGTGGAGAACGCCGTAAAGTATGGACTCGAGCCGCTAAGCCGACAAGGCATATTGAAAGTATACTCCAGGCAAACGGAAGATCGGCTGGAAATCGTAGTTCAAGATAATGGGCTAGGCATCGATGAGGAAGCGTTATCCCAGTTGTCTCGGCTTCTTGCAGGCACACCGATGCTTGAGCTAGCTCCAGAAGAGACAAATATGCGCCGCGGCATAGGGCTTCTGAATGTGCATCGTCGCATCCGTTTAATGTATGGCGATCAATATGGCATCCGTGTAGAAAGTGTCCGAAACGTAGGAACGACGGTGATTGTCTCGTTCCCAATTCCTGAGAAGGAGGAACTGGAAGCATGAATATTCTAGTCGTGGACGATGAGCTTATCATTCGAGAAGGGATCGAACGTACGATTCATAAGAATTTTCCGGAGCACCGTGTCTTTCAAGCAGCCAACCCTGAAGAAGCTGTCGACTTGTTAACGAATGTTCCGATCATGCTGGTCCTTACCGATGTTCTGATGCCAGGGATGACAGGCCTTGAATTGATGGAGATCTCTCGCAAACGCCATGCTCATATCAAATGGGTGGTAATTTCCGCCTATTCTGAATTTGCGTATGCCCAAGAAGCCATTCGGCTTGGTGCCAAGGATTACTTACTAAAGCCGATCGGTAAAGAGATCTTGGTAAGTAAGATCGAAGAGTTAACTGAAGAAATTTCGCATGAAAATGAGAGAACGCAGGAAACCCTGCTATTGAAACGGAACTTGCGATTTTGGAGGGAAGGGTTGCTCGCTCGCTGGGCCGCTGGTCTAGATCTGGGCGGGATCGATTTGGCTCCGATTACGGGCAATTACCCGCATTTCCATTTGGTTATGGTACGGTTGGAGAGCGACTCGCATAGGAAGCTGGAGCATTTCATCGTTGAGAACGTACTCACGGAATTGATTGATACGGTGGGTAAAGGGTTTGTCGCCAATATGGATACGAAAAGCTTGTTAGGCCTCGTGACGTTGAATCATGACGAAGGACTTAACCCGTTAATTGAGCAATTGCGGAGCCATCTGAAACGGTATTTGAAGATACCTTTTCAAGTTCTCAACTCGGGACGGATTTCTGATGTAGAAGGTGTCCCTAAACAAGTTCAGCAAATGGTTAAGAACTCTGCATCGCAGGTCTATGATCATTATGCGACGGGCGGTGAGCATGCAGTAAATGTAGCGCTCCAATATATTCATGCGCACTATGCATCGGAGCTGTCCCTGGAGAAGGTGGCATCGGTTATCTATTTGAACCCGGTCTATTTCAGCCAACTGTTCAAACAAAAGACGGGAAAAGGTTTCAAAACGTATGTTACCGATATCCGGTTGGATCGTGCGATGGCCATGCTGCGGGAGTCGGAGCTGAAGGTAAGTGAGGTTGCTGAGCGGGTGGGCTACCCGGATGTCCGGCATTTCTCCCAAATCTTTCGGAAAAAAACAGGGCTTACCCCTTCTGAGTTTCGTGCGCATGAGCCTTGCTCTATGAATTGTAACGCCCAACATGAATAGTAATCACCGAGAGAGCGCCTAGAAGGTGCTCTTTTTTGCTGCGTTTTGCATATTAAAACTTTGTGAAGAAGTATTTTGGATAAGGGGTTTATTTATGCTCTCAACAGCATTAAAATAGATACAGTTTCATGCGGGATGCTTGGAAGTGATTATTCCAAGCTTATATGTGATAAAAAGAACATCATTGAACAAGAGATGAAGAGCATAAATAAAATCCTACAGGATGCGACATCGCAGCACTCTAGTATGAGGATAGGTGGGAATGAAGATGATTCCACAGTATTTGGTTGATTTTTCTCTACAAGATTTACCGAGAATCGATACGGATGTTATTGTCATTGGCGTTGGGATTGCAGGGCTTTTCACGGCGATTAAAGCCAGCGAGCAGAATCAAGTGATTATGATCACGAAGAAATCACTGATGGACAGCAATACGCGTTATGCCCAGGGCGGCATTGCAGCGGTTATCGCAGACGATGATTCGCCGGAATATCACGAGGAAGATACGTTAACAGCTGGGGCAGGGCTTTGCTCCGAAGAGGCGGTTCATGTGCTGGCTCATGAAGGGCCGGAAGGGGTCCGGCAGCTCATGAAGATGGGTACGGAGTTCGACCTGGAGGATGGCGAATTGGCGCTAACGAAGGAAGGGGCGCACAGCCACCGCCGTATTCTGCATGCCAACGGGGATGCGACGGGATTTGAGATTGTTCGTGCGTTATCGGAGAAAGCCAAAGTCAATCCAAAGATTGATATCTGGGACGACCATTTCGTGATTGATTTAATAACACATGATGGCGAATGCATCGGCGTACTGGCTCAGAAACCAGATGGCAGTCGTGTATTTGTTCAGGCAAAAGCAACGATCCTGTGTTCAGGCGGCGCAGGGCAATTGTACCGTTATACGACGAATCCTGATGTGGCGACAGGCGATGGAATCGCCATGGCATATCGGGCTGGGGCCAATATTCAAGACATGGAATTCATTCAATTTCATCCTACCTCCCTTTGTTATCCGGGTGCTCCAAGGTTTCTCATCTCCGAAGCGGTACGCGGAGAAGGTGCTTACTTGCGCAATATAAAAGGCGAGCGATTTATGGACAAGTACCATCATCAGTTGGAGCTTGCCCCTCGTGATGTTGTTGCTCGTGCGATCGTGAGTGAAATGGAGGAGACGAATTCTACATTTGTATTCCTCGATATTACCCATGAATCCGAAGCCTTCATTAAGCATCGCTTCCCAACCATCTATGAGACTTGTCTGAAATATGGGCTAGATATGGCTGCGGATTGGATTCCTGTGGCTCCGGCTGCCCATTATACGATGGGAGGCGTGCAGACGGATCTGAACGGCGAGACGAATTTGAAGCGGCTTTTTGCCTGCGGTGAAGTGTCTTCGACAGGTGTCCATGGAGCGAATCGTCTAGCGAGTAACTCCTTGTCCGAAGCGATTGTATTCGGCCGTCGGATTATCGAACGTATCAATACGTTGTCACCACAGGCGCAGGTTTCAATGGATATCTCCTTTACGGAAGACCGCAAGGAGGTGCCAAGCCAGGCCATCGTAGAACGACGGTTGAAGCTGCAGAAGGTGATGGTGCGATATGTCGGATTACGGCGTCATGCTGCGGGGCTGCTCAAGGGTCTGGATGAATTAAAACGGCAATATCCGATTTATCATACATGCTTAACCAAACGTGAAGAATATGAATTTGCCAACATGCTGACGTGCGCAACACTCGTGACGGAATCCGCGTTATGGCGCGAAGAAAGCCGCGGTGCGCATGCTCGTGAGGATTACCCTGAGCGTGATGATCTAGCGTGGCACAAGCATACCGTGTGTCGCCGTAATCATGGCATTACAGAGGAGCGAATTGAACATGTTTAATGCATATAATCAGGCACTGCGCGACCAGATTCGCGCATGGCTTCAGGAGGATATCGGGACGGGTGACGTAACGACAGCCTTCACGATCCCAGTTGGTGCACAGTCCAAGGGCATCATCCACGCTAAGGAAGCGGGTGTGATCGCAGGGATTCCTGTGGCTCAGCTTGTATTCGAAATCGTGGATCCGACACTGACATGTTATTCGCAGGTGGAGGATGGGCAATATGTTGATAAAGGTACGACACTTATTATCGTTGAAGGCAGTACGCATAGTATTTTGACTGGGGAACGCCTAGCTTTGAACCTCATGCAGCGTCTTTCGGGGATTGCGACGAAAACCCGTAAGTTCGTGGATGCGCTAGAGGGGCTTCCAACACGTCTTGTCGATACGAGGAAGACAACACCGGGCCACCGTGCACTAGAGAAGTATGCTGTGCGCGTTGGTGGAGGCGCTAACCATCGCTTCGGGTTGTATGATGCGGTCATGATCAAGGATAATCATATTAAGGGTGCAGGCGGTATTATACCGGCCGTCGAACGAGCGCGTATGAACATTCCCCATACCATGAAAATCGAAGTTGAGGTCGAGGATTTCGATCAACTCGAAGAAGCACTGCAAGCGCAGGCGGATATTATTATGTTCGATAATATGAGTCCATCGCGCATGGCGGAAGCCGTACGACGAGTGAAATCGCGTGCGCCACATATTGTGACCGAGGCATCCGGCGGAATTACGCTTGAGAGTATTCGTGAGAAAGCAGAGAGCGGCGTTGAAGTCATCTCTGTCGGCGGGTTAACGTATTCGGTTGCAGCCTTGGACATTAGTCTAGATCTAAATGAGAAGAAGGCGGAGGCATAAAAGTGATATTGGTTATCGATGTAGGGAACACGAATATCGTATTGGGACTCTATCAAGATCGTGAACTGCTGCACCATTGGCGGTTAAGTACGAATCGGTCTGCAACGGTAGACGAATATGGCATTCAAATTCATAATTTATTCCGAATGGGCCGTGTGGAGACGAGTGCGATCGATGGGGTGATTATCTCATGCGTCGTGCCGCCGATCATGGGTACACTGGAGCATTTGTGCGAGACTTACCTTGGTAAGACGCCGCTCGTTGTTGGACCGGGCCTCAAGACGGGACTCAATATTCGTTACGAAAACCCACGTGAAGTGGGGGCGGACCGTATCGTGAACTCGGTCTCCGCGATTGAACAATATGGCGGGCCACTTATTGTAGTCGATTTTGGTACAGCGACGACCTTTGATTACATTGATCAGAAGGGTAATTATTTGGGCGGAGCGATCGTTCCGGGTCTTGGCATTTCAACGGAGGCTTTGTATCAACGAGCTGCCAAACTGCCGAGAATCGACCTGTCGAAGCCGAAATCCGTCATCGGGCGCAACACCGTACACTCTATGCAGGCGGGAATTATCTACGGTTATGCGGGGCAAGTCGATGGGATCGTTGAGCGGATGAAAGCCGAGACAGGTGAGAACCCTAAAGTCATTGCCACAGGCGGACTTGCGGCGCTTATCGCGAAGGAGTCGCGATCGATTGATGAGATTAACTCCATGCTGACATTAGAGGGCTTGCGTCTCATCTATCAACGAAATCAGCATGCATAATAGGAAATACAGAGCAGGAGGTACGAACATGACAGAAGCAGGACAACAGAAAGATTATTTGATTCGGGGTACAGCCTATAACGGAAAGGTGCGTGTATTTGCTGTAAGGACGACACAACTGGTGGACGAATTGAGACGCCGTCATGGTACCTATCCGACTGCAACAGCGGCACTTGGACGTACGGCATCGGCAGCTGCCATGATGGGTGCGATGCTCAAGGGTGAAGAGAAGCTGACGATTCAAGTGAAAGGGAACGGACCTCTTGGACAAATCGTAGTCGATGCGAATGCGTATGGTGAAGTTCGCGGTTACGTGAACAATCCAGATGTTCATTTGCCGAGCAATGCGCAAGGGAAGCTGGATGTTGCTGGTGCAGTAGGACGCGAAGGCTTCATCTACATGATTAAGGATTTGGGGCTTAAGGAGCCTTACCGTGGCAGTACGCCGATTGTCTCAGGTGAGCTCGCGGAAGATTTTACGTACTATTTTGCCAAATCAGAACAGACGCCTTCTGCGGTAGGACTTGGTGTTCTCGTGGATACGGACGGATCTGTTATTGAAGCCGGCGGATTTATTATTCAATTATTGCCGGGATTAACCGATGAAGAAATTACGAAGATTGAGAATGCACTTGGTGTGCTTCCGACGGTAACGACTTTGCTTAATCAAGGAATGGATCTCGATGAGATGCTGCGCCAGATCGTGGATGATGTGCAGATTATGGATCAGATGGACATTCAGTTCCGCTGCCAATGCTCGCGTGATCGGGTAGAGACGACATTGCTCAGCCTTGGAAAATCTGAGATTGAACAGTTGATTGCAGATGATGAACAAGCCGAAGTCATTTGCCACTTCTGTAATGAGCCGTACCAATTCAACCGTGAAGAGCTCGCTGCTTTGCTCGAGCGTGCCACGAAATAAGAAGCATGACGAGGTGTACCACCTGCTAGATCAGTCTTGAAGTACGATGGAAAAGGATATTGGGGAAGAATGACAAGGATGGAGAAAGGCCTTTGGGTTTCTGTTACGGTGCTGGTAGGTTGTGTTGTTATTTTATCATGTATTATTCTGCTTCGATTGTCGGCGTCGGAGACGAAGGAGCAGGAAGGTTCAGACGCCTCGTCACAGCGTGAAGATTCATTGTCATCCTCGAGCGTAATTGCTCGGCTTGGAGGTGATTCCATCACCGAAGGGCAGATGCAGCACGAGCTGTCGAGGAAATATGGCGTGCAAATGCTGCAAGACATGCTGAAGGAGAAGGCTGTTGATCAAGAGGCAGCGCTTCTAGGCATTGAAGTGACACCCACAGAGGTGGATCAAGAGCTGAAGCGTGTGGTGGCTGGGTACGAAGATGAGGAAGCCTATTATAAGCTGATGCTTGAGCAAGCTGGGTTAACACGGGCTGGCGTACGTGATGATATCTATCGCGGGCTACTCATGGATAAGATTATGATCGTTTATGCGAATGTTCGGGAAGACGAGATTAACGACTATATTTCGGCCAACCCGAAGGTATTCCATGCGCCTGAGCAGCTTAACATCTCTCAGATCATGGTGGATACGAAGAAAGAAGCTGAGGAAATCCTGGAACAACTTGCTGATCATGCTGATTTTGCATCATTAGCAGAACAATATTCAACGGATGTCTTCTCGTCGGATCAGGGCGGCGAATTAGGTCTTATTGATGTGGATGATCCCTTTACGGACCCTGTTATTCTTGCCTCTGCCAAGCGTCTTGAGGTTGGGCAAGTCGATGGTCCGGTCAAGCTCAAGCAAGGATACGCGATTATCCAGTTGAACGGCAGAATAGCAGCGCGATCGATGAGTGATGAGGAGTCTCGCATCGTGGCGCGCAAAGAGATTGCACATACGAAAGGGAAGTCTTTGCAAGAAATCGAGCAGGATCTCCTTGAGAAATATAGGGCGGAAGTCTTGGATTCGAAATATCTGGCGATCCAATGAATAAGTGCTCTGTAAATACGATATCGTATTTACAGAGTATTTTTTTGTGCCTAGTAGGCAATTCAGGCGTGGATTTTGGGCATATGCCTGTTATTTTAAAGATCTGGTACTTTTTTCATGTGATGTGTTGACAACCGCTTCGCTGGTTTGATACTATGATATTAATTTAAACCTACTGAATTAGTCGGAAATAATAAATTGATGAATACTGGGAGGCATTATCATGGCTAGAATCGTACAGAATGTTACGGACCTTATTGGAGATACACCTCTTGTTCGCTTGAATCGCATTGTGCCTGAAGGCAGTGCAGAGATTTACGTGAAGCTGGAGTATCAGAACCCAGGCTCCAGTGTGAAAGACCGTATTGCGATTAACATGATTGAAGCAGCGGAGAAAGAAGGCCGTATCAAACCAGGCGACACCATCATTGAGCCTACGAGTGGTAATACAGGGATTGGACTTGCGCTTGTCGCAGCAGCGAAAGGCTACAAAGCGATTCTTGTTATGCCAGAGACGATGAGTCTTGAGCGTCGCAACTTGCTTCGCGCGTATGGTGCAGACTTGGTGCTAACACCGGGTGCGGAAGGAATGAACGGTGCCGTTCGTCGTGCGGAAGAGCTCGCTGCCGAGAATCCCAGCTATTTTATTCCTCAACAGTTCAAGAACCAAGCGAATGTTGAGATTCACCGTCTAACGACAGGCCCTGAGATTGTTGAAGCGATTAACTCGCTTGATGGTCAGTTGGATGCCTTCATTGCAGGGATCGGTACAGGCGGAACCATTTCCGGCGCAGGTGAAGTCTTGAAACAGAACTTCCCGAATATTCGCATTGTTGCGGTAGAACCATCGGCATCACCAATTCTTTCTGGCGGTAAACCAGGACCTCACAAGATTCAAGGGATCGGAGCGAACTTCATTCCAGAAATTCTGAATCGTGAGATTTATGATCAGATCATTACGGTTGAGAATGATGATGCGTTCGAAATAGCGCGTCGTGTTGCGAAGGAAGAAGGGATTCTAGTCGGTATATCTTCCGGTGCAGCGATTCATGCGGCATTGAAGGTTGCAGCTGAGCTAGGAACAGGCAAACGTGTCGTTGCGATCGTCCCAAGTAATGGCGAACGTTATCTCAGCACACCGTTGTTCAATTTCGAGAACTAATCCTAAATTGATCTATTGCGAAAATAAATGATAAATGATAACCCTCCTGCGATTCGATATGCAGAGAGGGTTATTTGCACAAATAGAACATGGTATACTAGCAACCATATAAGAAGACATTCGAATCGACCTTCGAAGTCGTGGTGCGATATCGCGGTATTCGGAGTTCGTTCATATAGACCGTTCGCAGGGGGACAAGATCGTGAAGATGACAATGACGACAAGGGAGCAATGGAAGGAATGGAGTGCAGCGTATTCGGTGCTGCCGATGGTGCGCAGATTCCCATGGCATGAAGCGGAGCGGGGTATCGTATCATGGCGCAAGGCTTGGGAGGCTGCAAGTGAGTATTCTTTCGTTCTTGAGAGTGGGAAAGTTGGGCGATACACCTTCTTTGGCCTTGCACCGACTTCGGTTATTCGGGGGAAGGGAGATCTGGCGGAGACTTCCGAAGGGGTTAAGCTGGAAGGGGCACCTCTATCTGTTCTGAAGAAATGGATGGCACCTTATCAGGCTCCAACGATCGAAGGCGCACCGAAGTTCATTGGGGGCTGTGTAGGGTATCTTAGCTATGATATCGTTCGTTCCCTAGAGCGACTTCCGTTATATGCAGCAGATGATCTGGATCTGCCCGATTATGTGTTCATGCGGATGGATGAGGTCTGGATCGTGGATCATGAGGCACAGGAACTGATCTGTGCGGTTCATATGCCATGGGATAGAGATCGGAATTCGAAGGACAAGCTTAATTCGTTGTATCTCGCAGCGGAAGAGCGTATAGAGCGGATGAAGCGATTATGGGATGCACTGGTGGACCAAGGCGTTGGATCGGAGGAAGAGACGCGTATGAGGCGATTGGCGATGTTTCAAGAGGAAGGCCAATCGTTACTTCAGGGCGCAGGTACACTTGAAGGGATGGATACGGTATTCCCACGGGCCGATTTCGAAGAAGCCGTACGTCGAATCCAACAATACATTGGCCAAGGGGATGTATTCCAGGTTAATCTATCGCTTCGTCAGAGCATGGGGGTAAATTCCTCACCGGAGCAATTATATGAATGGCTGCGTCTCGTGAACCCTTCCCCTTATATGGGAATGCTTCGCTTCCCTGATTTCCAGATCGTCTCCGCATCACCGGAGCTGCTCGTGAAGCTGGAACAGGGGCGTGTGAGTACACGGCCTATCGCAGGGACAAGACGGCGTGGGCGCACGGAAGAAGAAGATCTTCAGATGGAAGAGGAATTACGTACGAATGAGAAGGAGCGGGCAGAGCATATTATGCTTGTCGACCTAGAACGTAATGATCTTGGACGTATATCGCGCTATGGGTCTGTTCGGGTAAGTGAATTGATGGCCATTGAACGCTATTCTCATGTGATGCATTTGGTGTCAGAGATTGAAGGCGAGCTTGCAACAGGCAAAGACGCTTATGATATCCTAGCGGCGACATTCCCGGGAGGGACGATTACGGGGGCACCGAAAGTGCGCACGATGGAGATTATCGAGGAGCTCGAGCCCGTTCGCCGCGGGCCGTATACCGGATCTTTTGGGTGGATTGACTATAATGGGAATATGGAATTTAATATAATTATTAGAACGGTGACGCTTAAGGATGCGAAGGCGCATATTCAGACGGGAGCAGGGATTGTTATTGATTCGGTCCCCGAACGGGAATATGCAGAATGCCTGAACAAAGCGAAAGCGATGTGCAAGGCGATTCAGTTGAGTGAGCTTGAAGCGAACACCATATTGAGCAAGAGCTAGGAGAGGTAGTTCAAAAAGTTATCTTTTGATCACGAAGTAGTTCGAGAAGTGATTCCACATCGAATCTTGCGTTCATCCTCGAATAGGGTATGCTTCCGAAGTATGTTTCCATAGGAAACATTTTAGGTACTCATGTAGGTTTTGCCTACACTCTGTTTCCTCCTGAAAGTTTTTCGCAGAAAAACTTGCTACGGAAGCATTATCCGAGGATTCACGCAACCTTGACGAGAGTGCTTCCGATGTGAGTTTTCTTCGAAAACTTCTAGGTGCTGAAAAGCCACCTTTTTGAACACGCATGATTTAGAACGAGTTGAGAGGAGAAGAGATGAGATGATTTTAGTAATCGATAACTATGATTCCTTCACGTATAACTTGGTGCAGTATTTAGGTGAATTGGGTGAAGAGGTGGTCGTACACCGGAACGATGAGATTGATATCGCAGGGATTGAGGCGTTGAAGCCTGATCATATTTTGATCTCACCGGGGCCATGCACACCGAATGAAGCGGGCATCAGTATGGAGGTTATTGCATATTTCAAAGGTAAAATACCGATTCTTGGCGTGTGCCTAGGCCATCAATCGATTGGACAAGTGTTTGGCGGCAACGTCATTCGTGCGGAGAAGTTGATGCACGGGAAGACGTCGGAGATGCACCACAACGGCGCAGGTTTGTTCGAGGGATTGCCCACGCCGTTCACGGCAACCCGTTATCACTCGTTGATTGTGGAGCGGGAGTCGCTTCCGGATTGTCTGGAGATTACAGCCGAGACAGCGGACGGTGAGATTATGGGATTACGGCATCGCGAGTACCCAATTGTCGGCCTACAATTTCACCCCGAGTCGATAATGACGGACCACGGGCACCGGATGCTGAGCAATTTCTTGCGATTACGCGCCGGCGCACCGACTGGTGAAGCGTAAACGATGCAGCTCATCGGATTTAACGGTCGTATCGTTTCGCCGCAAGAGGCCATGATCTCGGTACTGGATCATGGCTTTTTGTACGGACTCAGCTTGTTCGAGACGTTCCGCACCTACGGCGGACGTCCATTCCTGCTGAGTCGCCATTTGGACCGCCTCGCGGATGGCTGCCGCGCGGTCGGGATCGAGCTCCCGCGCGATGCACAGCTCGCGCAGGTCCGGCGCCACGTCGCCGAGCTGCTGCAGGCCAGCGGCCTGCGCGACGGCTACGTGCGCTACACCGTCACGGCTGGCGACGCTGCGCTCGGCCTGCCGGAGAGCACGTACACGACACCGAACGTCGTCGTGTACGCCAAGCCCTTGCCCGCCGCCGTGCCGCTGGTGGCCAAGGGCAAAGCCCTACAGCTATTGCGCACGCGCCGCAATAGCCCGGAAGGCGATGTGCGTCTCAAATCCGCACATTACATGAACAACATCCTCGCTAAGCGAGAGCTCGGTGAGACCCCTTCGGCCCGCGCGTCGCACGGCGCGCCCGCCGAAGGCTTAATGCTGAACGCCGCAGGTCACGTCACCGAAGGCATTGTCAGCAATGTCTTCTTTGTGAAGAACGGCGTGTGCTGTACCCCTGCGATCGATACCGGCATTCTGCCCGGTATCACGCGCGGCTTTGTGCTGGAGCTGGCGCAGCAGGCAGGCATCGCTATGGAAGAGGGTTATTATACGTGGGAAGACCTTCTCGATGCCGATGAAGTGTTCATCACGAATTCGATCCAAGAGATTGTACCGATCCATACCCTGTACGACCTCGAAGGTGTCAGATGGCGTGCCGAATCACGTCAGCCGGCAGGCAATCCAGTATTTATAGAGGCATCTCGTACCATTACGCTTCAATTACACCAGGCCTATCAACAAGCGATAGACCTACATAAAGGCGGGACAATAACATGCAACCAACCATCTACCATCGACAATATTCGCTCGGTCCCTCCTCGTTAACCCTTGGAACCCGGACACAAATCATGGGGATTCTGAATGTTACGCCCGATTCCTTCTCGGACGGCGGACGTTATAACGCCATCGATGCTGCAGTTGCCCATGCGAAGCAGCTTGCGGCCGAGGGTGCTGACATCATTGACATCGGAGGGGAGTCGACACGCCCTGGGTTTGCTGCCGTACCATTAGAGGGAGAACTGGAACGCGTCATCCCCGTGGTTCACGCTATCCATGCAGCAGCGCCAGAGATTATCCTGTCTGTGGATACGTACAAAGCTGAAGTTGCCCGACAGGCGCTCGAAGCCGGCGCACATATCATTAATGATGTGTGGGGATTCAAACGCGATCCGCAAATGGCTGCCGTCGCTGCGCAAGCAGGTTGTCCGGTGATTCTCATGCATAACCGAGAAGAACGGGATTATCGCCACTACATGACAGATATTTTGAATGACCTTCGGGATAGTATTGCGCTTGCTCGCGCTGCGGGTGTAGCGGATGAGCAGATTATCGTCGATCCAGGGATCGGATTTGCCAAGGATTATCAGGAAAACTTATATTTCATGCGTCAGCTGGATCAGCTTCATGAACTCGGGTATCCGATTTTGCTCGCAACCTCCCGCAAACGATTCATCCGTACAGCGCTTGATCTTCCTGTCGATGATGTCGTGGAAGGAACGGCAGCTACCGTTGCTTTTGGTATCGCCCAAGGCTGTCAGATCGTGCGCGTGCATGATGTGCAGAAGATTAAGCGTACCGTCGATATGTGTGATGCGATGCTGTATGCCTCAGAGCCGAATTACTAATTCCCTTATAGAGGTTGTTCAAAAAGTCATCATTTGCCCACATCAGAAAGTGACTTTCTTTCTGATTGGCGTCTAAACCTACATTACGATCGCGGTCGCTCATCGAGGAGTTACTTCGATAAAGGTTTATACATCACGAAGTCATCCAAGAAGCATAATCGACATCGAATCTTGCGTTCACCTTCGAAGAGCATATGCTTACGAAGTATGTTTCCTTCGGAAACATTTCAGGTACTCATTTAGGTTTCGCCTAAACTCCGTTCCTCCTAAAAGTTTTTCGGAGAAAAACTAGATACGGAAGCATTGGCCCTTCAGGTTCTCGCAACCTGAGCATATGCTTACGATGTAAGTTTTCTACGAAAACTTTCAGGTGCTGAAATGCCGACTTTTTGAACACGCACTTACAACTCACCCTAAAGGAGCTGAAATGATGGATACAATGACATTAACGCGCATGGAGTTCTACGGTTATCACGGCGTGTTCGAAGAAGAGCGTAAGCTAGGCCAGCGTTTCTACGTTGATCTGGAGATGAAGATGGACCTCTATCCAGCCGGATCAACCGATGATTTGACTGCATCCGTGAATTACGCCGAAGTGTTCTACACGGTCAAAGAAGTGGTCGAGACGAAATCTTTCCAACTTATAGAAACATTGGCGGAAAATATTGCATCTACCGTACTCGCCACTTATACTAAGATCAACGAATTGACGGTGCGTGTCATTAAGCCGCATCCGCCCTTTGACATTCATTTTCAAGGTGTTACAGTTGAAATTTGTCGCCCAAGACGTTAGATTGATGTGTAGAGGAAGTTCAAAAAGTCAACATTTGACCACGAAGCAATCCAAGAAGCATAATCGACATCGAATCTTGCGCTCACCTTCGAAGTCCGGTACTCATTTAGGTTTCGCCTAAACTCCGTTCCTCCTTCTTCAGGTTCTCGCAACCTTCTCGGTGCTGAAATGCCGACTTTTTGAACACGCACGTATAGAAAGTGAGAATATAGCCAATGACTTATTCCAACCCCTCGGATCATTCTGAGGTTTATATTGCTTTAGGGGCTAATTTAGGGGACCGTGAACACACGTTGATGACGGCGATTGAACTGCTGGACCGTCATCCGGCGATCACGGTTCTGCGTGTGTCTTCCATGTACGAGACAGACCCGTTTGGTTATGTGGATCAACCTGCATTTCTGAATATGGCGCTTGCCGCTAACACTAGCCTTGAACCCGAGGCCCTGCTCCGAGTATTAATGGAGACAGAGAAGGAACTGGGTCGTGTCCGAGATGTGCACTGGGGCCCGCGTACGCTGGATTTAGATTTTATTCTAATGAATAATCAGCTGTTTACATGGAACTCTGAGACATTGATTCTCCCTCACCCACGGATGCACGAGCGACTTTTCGTGCTGACTCCGCTCTCAGACATTATCCCTGCAGGACTTCTGCACGAATTCGTACAGGACGCTATGGATAAACTGGAGGGAAAGGAAGGCGTTCGCCGTTGGAGAACTATCAATTGGCACAGCGGATCCGAGCATTCCGCAAATTAAAAAACCTTACGCAGCAGCAGCTTGCGGACCGTATGGATATCTCTGTTGCCGTACTTGGCGCCATTGAACGCGGTAACCGTAGACCTGAAGAGACTCTGCTCATCCGGATTTCAGAACATCTTGGCATTACAATGGAAGAATTAACTGGTGCGATGAACACGCGATAAATATGGCAATTCTAGAAAGAGGTTATGATTATGCTTAAAATCGGCAATATCGAGATGAAGAACCAAGTTGTGCTTGCCCCTATGGCTGGCGTGTGTAACCCGGCTTTTCGTCTTATCGCCAAAGAATTTGGTACCGGTCTGGTATGCGCGGAAATGGTTAGTGACAAGGCCATTCTGCATGGCAATAAAAGAACGATTGAAATGCTCTACGTCGATGATCGTGAGAAGCCGTTAAGCTTGCAGATTTTTGGCGGAGACCGTGAATCGCTTGTCGAAGCGGCGAAAGTTGTCGATACGCAGACCAATGCCGATATTATTGATATTAATATGGGATGCCCTGTGCCGAAGATCACCAAGTGTGATGCAGGCGCACGCTGGCTCCTCGATCCGAACAAAATTTATGAGATGGTATCCGCCGTTGTTGATGCAGTGCAGAAGCCTGTTACGGTGAAAATGCGCATCGGCTGGGATTCCGATCATATCTATGTTGTAGAGAATGCGAAAGCAGTAGAGCGTGCAGGCGGTCAAGCGATCAGCGTGCATGGTCGTACACGGGAGCAATTGTATACAGGCAAGGCTGACTGGGCATATATTAAAGATGCCAAACAAGCGGTATCCATTCCAGTAATCGGGAACGGGGACGTAGCTACGCCAGAGGATGCTAAGCGGATGCTCGAAGAGACGGGCTGTGATGGGGTGATGATTGGTCGCGGCGCACTCGGCAATCCGTGGATGTTATATCGTACGGTAGAGTATTTGTCGACAGGGATTTTGCTGCCTGATCCATCCGCACAAGAGAAGATCCGGATTGCGATTCTTCATATGGACCGTCTTGTTGCCTTGAAGGGCGAATCGGTTGCGGTCAAAGAGATGCGTAAGCATCTGGCATGGTACCTCAAGGGATTATCGGGTGCTGCGCGCATCAAAGACGTTATTATGGAAGAAACGCGTCGGGACGAAATGGTACGAATTTTAGAACATTTTGTAGAATCATTAGACCAAGCCGATCAAGCTACCTCAGATGAAGGCGAAAAGGTCGTTCATTAGACAAATTGTGAGCTCAGCCGTGAATAAAGCGGTTTCATAGGGTGGAGCAAGTGTCATTGACATTTCGGTTGGCTTCCCCTATAATTCTGCATTAGTAAATTTGACTCGGTTTGAGAAGTACGTTCTATATGATTCAAGTCATCATGATTTCCGAGCGAAATATATTTTTAAATAAGAAAATGAATTCGTATCTGCAATCGTATCGGGTGCGAAAATCTCTCACATGACAGGAGAATCGGTGAAAAATGAGCGATAAAGAAGTAATTCTGACCCAGGATGGTCTGAAACGGTTGGAGGAAGAATTAGAGAACCTAAAATCCGTGAAGCGCCGTGAAGTCGCAGAACGGATCAAGATCGCAATTGGCTACGGCGATATCAGTGAGAACTCCGAATATGAAGATGCGAAGAACGAACAAGCATTTATTGAAGGACGGATTATTACGTTGGAGAAGCTGCTTCGCAACGCCCGCATCATTAACAAGGATGAGATTGATGTGGATACAGTAAGCATCGGTTCCAAAGTTGTTGTGGAGGATTTAGAGTTCGGCGATACGATGGAATATTCCATTGTCGGTACAGCAGAATCCGATCCGCTTCAGAACAAGATTTCGAATGAAAGCCCAGTGGGCAGAGCGATCCTTGGCAAGAAAAAAGGGACCGTAGTTGATGTTAACGTTCCAGCGGGCATTATCCAATATAAAATCGTAGATATCAAAAAGTAAACTCGAATTTCGTGTAGAAACGCTTTCTGTCCACAAAAAGGACGCCGAAGGCGTTTCTACTTGCTATAATAGGGTATAACGTTTGAGCTAATGAAGGAGATGACACAGGAATGTCGGAAGAAATAGTAAGCCAGGAAACCGAACTTAGTGAATTGCTTCAGATTCGTCGCAACAAATTGGACGAGCTGCGCAAGTTAGGGATCGATCCATTCGGCAAGAAATACGTGAGAACACATACAGCGAAGGAAATCCTAGATGCGTATCAAGATGTGAGCAAAGAAGATCTTGAAGCGCAAACTGTTGAAGTCAGTCTAGCAGGTCGTATTATGGCCAAACGCGGCATGGGTAAAGCAAGCTTCGCCCACATTCAAGACTTGAGCGGCAAAATCCAAATCTATGTGCGTCAAGATACGGTACCTGCTGAGAAATATCAAGGTTTTGATATTCTTGATCTTGGCGACATCGTAGGTGTAACAGGCACCGTGTTCAAGACGAAGACAGGCGAGACTTCTATCAAAGTGAAGGATCTCGAGGTTCTGTCGAAATCTCTATATCCGTTGCCGGATAAATTTGCAGGATTGAAAGACGTAGATCTTCGTTATCGTCAACGTTATGTTGATTTGATCATGAGTCCGGATGTACAGCAGACATTCATTTTACGTTCCCGTATTATTCAGTCGATGCGTCGTTACCTCGATAGCAAAGGATTCTTGGAAGTGGAGACACCGACACTGCATACCATTGCTGGGGGTGCCGCAGCACGTCCATTCATTACGCATCACAATGCGCTTGATATGGAATTGTACATGCGTATCGCAATCGAACTTCACTTGAAACGTCTAATCGTCGGTGGTATGGAGAAAGTCTATGAGATTGGCCGCGTGTATCGGAATGAGGGGATTTCGACTCGCCACAATCCAGAGTTCACGATGATCGAATTGTACGAAGCGTATGCGGACTACGAGGATATCATGAACTTGACGGAGCAGACGATTGCACATATCGCACAAGAAGTGCTTGGTACCACAACGGTTGATTACCAAGGACAAGAAGTGAACCTGGCTCCGGGCTGGCGTCGTGTATCCATGGTTGATGCTGTTAAGGAAGCTGTAGGCGTAGACTTCAAGCAAGAGATGAGTCATGAAGAGGCACATCGCCTTGCCAAAGAACATAAAGTTCCTGTGGAGCCGCATATGTCGGTAGGCCATATTTTGAACGCGTTCTTCGAGCACTTCGTGGAAGAGACGTTGATTCAACCAACGTTCATTACAGGACATCCGGTTGAAATTTCGCCGCTTGCGAAGAAGAATGAGCAAGACCCGCGCTTTACGGATCGTTTCGAGCTATTCATCGTGGCACGTGAGCATGCGAATGCATTTACGGAGTTGAATGATCCAATCGACCAACGTGAGCGTTTCGAAGCGCAGTTGCGTGAGAAAGAACAAGGTAATGACGAAGCGCATGAGATGGACAATGACTTTATCCGTGCATTGGAATACGGTATGCCACCAACAGGTGGACTGGGTATCGGGATTGACCGTCTTGTGATGCTGCTTACGAATGCACCATCCATTCGTGATGTGCTGTTATTCCCGACGATGCGTCATTCGGCGGAGTAGTTTGCAGTGATAAGGGGCAATCTTGGAGCGTACGCGTTCTAAGGTTGCTTTCTCTTTTTTAGAATGATTTAGTTTGTAAAATAATACCTGTTGCATCAAACTTCGTGTCCGTGATATATTAGTATTCCGCCCAAGAGAGACGGGCCAATAATATATCGCAGCTTATCTTCTTTAAAAGAGATTTTAAAAAAGATTCAAAAAAAAGCTTGCATTATGAAATCA
>NZ_JBYTDT010000023.1:0-70964 GCF_058791655.1 Paenibacillus sp. EB106-05-06-XG162 | reverse complement strand
TCTACTTAAAAGTATTGATGGTCAAAACCTGAGAAAACGAGAGTATTTAAGAGCTAAGCGTTTCTCTATAGAGGGAGTATAGCTTAATGTACTAGCAGAGGAAAGATGAGGGAATCTAAGGTTTCGAGAGGTAAACAGAGTTATTATTTTCTGAAAATCCTAAATTTAGGCATTATAATGCGAATGTGTAAATTTATGATAAATAGCGAACGTGCGTTTTTGAGGTTTGTAAAAAAAGATAATACAATTTACGATAGGTTCATTCGAAACCAACAATTAAGGAGATGTTTAAATGAGCAATATATTATTAAATTCAAGAAAAAACACTCTTGATAATAAAGGGCTTTTAGAACAAAATAAAAAGTTTTGGGATAATACTGCTGACAAATGGTTCGGTGTAACTGCACTCCCAGAACTCGGATACTTAATACCATCCGAAGAAGACTTACATTTGTTTGGTGATGTGTCTGGTAAAAAAGTTCTTGAAATTGGTTGTGGAAGTGGGCACTCTCTTAAATATCATGGTGACCATAATGCATCAGAACTTTGGGGACTTGATATGTCAACTCAGCAAATTGAAAATGCAACCCGTTATTTAAAAGATTGCGGATATGAAGCACATTTATTCAATAGTCCCATGGAAGTGAATCCAGGTTTACCGATGGGTTATTTTGATATTGTTTATTCAATATATGCAATCGGTTGGACTACCGATTTACAAAAAACATTTAATCTGATCGCATCCTATTTAAAAAAAGGTGGTACTTTTATATTCAGCTGGGATCACCCTGTCATGAGATGTATGGAAATTGAAGAAGATAATCTTGTAGTTAAAAGCTCTTATTACGATGAAAATCTTTTTACGTTTGAAAAATACGGCTTTGATGTTTCACTCAGCAAAAGGAAAATTTCAACGTATATTAACGCTTTATCTAAAGCAGGATTTTTTATTGAGGAAATGATAGAAGAAACTGATAAACAAACCCTTGAAAGTGAGAGTAAAGTTGAACAGAAATATCATTCTGCTTTCAATGCGAAAATGTTTCCCTTGTCTTTCGTTTTTAAAGCAAGAAAACTTTAATCGGTAGTTAAGCATAATTTGCGGTTATATAAGCCGCAATCTTTTATATTATACGCATCAGTGGCTTTAAAAGGATTGCCTGTGGGTTGAGAAAATTGAAGTAAAACTAGCGAGTTAATTTGTAAAAAAGCTAAACTAACGGGACACCTTAGTTCAACAAAGACACGACGGCAGCCGGCGTTCGGCAGCCCTTTTATTGAAGTATCGGGCAGGATAGTTCAAGAGTTTCGCGAATATACCCTACATACGGAATTATTTACGAAGTTCGTGAATAAAACGTTATGTGCAATTACTTGCAGGGTATATGGGGAGGGTTATTTTCAAGTAGATGATTTCACTTATTCTATCGATATTGATGTATCAATCTCCCATCGTTGCTTTTACTAAAGAAGAAATCGAGAAATATGAAGAGTTATCAAAATCAGTTAATGAAGGTCGATTAATTGACTATACTTTACAATACCCCAAGTACCGTTTTCTACAGTATTTATCATTGAAAGGAAACTACGTGTTTCACGGTTCTAATTATCGCAATATTGAAAGATTTGAACCACGCGAACAAACATTGTACAACAATGAACTAACGACAGCTGTGTTTGCGACGACAGAACCAATATGGTCTATTTTCTATGCAGTATTTAATCGAAGTGCATTAATCGGGAGTTTTCGAAATGGATGTCTTATAGGACGAAACAAAAAGTACCATTATTATTCAATAAATGAATCTACAATAAAAAACAATCCTTGGACGGATGGCATGCTGTACATACTACCTAAAGAAAAATTTCATATGTCTGGACAAGGAAAAGTGCAATTTGATGAGTGGACTTGCAATGAATATGTAACCCCAGTAGGCAAAATAAGCGTATCCTTATCAGATTTTTATTTCTTGAATAAAGTAGCTGTTCACAAAGATAAAGAGTCTTTGTTTAGTACATGGATATACTATAAAGCACGAACTTTAATGGCAAATTCGAAGAGGGCAAGTAACAGCACATAACACCGTAGCTACGCTGCGGGCCGTTCGACCCTTGGCAGCCGATGTCGTGTGACAAAAACATCGTAACATGAGAAGCCGCTGATTATGCGGCTTTTTATTTTTATGATATCAAGAACTTTTTTACATTCCCGATATGATCTCATCGGCAGCAGGCAAGTTAAAAAGTTGCCATTGTTGTTAAGCTAACGGGATGGATAATTTAATGGTAATTATTTTCATAAGAACAAACATGCGTTATAATTTTGGGTAATTATGGATTACAGACATCGGGGAAAGACATTCTATAAACAAAGGAGACAGTATAAATGAGCTTTAAGTCAAAATTTGACCAATTTCCAATATTAGAAACAAGAAGGTTATTATTAAGGCAATTGAATCAACATGATGCAACAGAATTTCAATTAATTAAATCGGACCCAGATGTTCAAAGATATATGGAAACAGGTGAAGGATCAAAAACTATTGAAGAGATAGAAAACTGGATTAGAACTTGTGATTTAAGATTTAATAAAAACAGAAGTGCTTTTATTTGGGCAGTTTGCCTAAAGGATATTGATAAAGCAATTGGATATATTGAATGTACAAATTTCGTTAAATCAGCAATGGCTGATGTTGCATACTTTTTATCTAAAGATTATTGGAATCAAGGCATTATGAGTGAAGCAATAGTTGAAGTTACAAAATTTGGTCATGCATTTGTTGGGCTTCATAGAATTCAAGCGTTAGTTGCTGTTGAGAATATAGCATCAATAAAGTGTCTTATTAAAGCTGGTTTTTTCAATGAAGGGACTTTAAGACAGTATATCCTAGGTAACGGAATTAGGGATGTAGCCATGCTATCTTCATTAAAAACAGAGTTGTAGATTTTAAGACAATAACTAGAGGTCTCTTCACTAACGGGACATGATAGCTCAATAAAGACAGTTAAAGGGAGCAAACTTCTTTTGTGAACAGTACCCCAATTGTTAGACACCATCTAACAGTTGGAGGTGCAGTTCATTTTTTGTGTCGGCTGCCTTTACCTAGCTTACGGGCAGATTAATAACAGTGTAAGGAGGATTTACCTGCAGCTGGTGGAATATTATTCCTATAAAAGTTTCAAATACAAAAAGAGGAGCTGGCAAGATTGAAACCTATTGTTGTGGGAATTGCAGGCGGTTCGGGCAGCGGGAAGTCAACTTACTGCGACATTATAGTTAAAGAACTTAAAGATTATCAAGTAGCTGTTGTCTCAACAGACGATTTCTATAAAAAGGATTTGCCAAAGATGATATCGCCTGTATCAAATGTGGAGTACGACGATTTTAACCATCCAGATGCGTTAGACTATTACAAGTTAATGGAGTACTTAAACAACTTACTAAGTGCTGAAAATCAACCTGATGTAATTATCTTAGAAGGCATTTTCACACTTTACTTTGAAGAGTTAAGAAAAATGTTAGATGTAAAGATCTTTGTTGATCTTGATTCAGATGAACGCATGTATCGAAGGATAAGTAGAAATATGAAAAATTGGGGCGTGGGTTTTGAGGAAGTTGCAACATATTACCTAGATGCTGCAAAACATAGAGAAATAGAATATGTACTGCGTACAAAAAATTTTGCTGATATGGTCATTAATGGTAACCATCTACAGGGTATATCGAAAAATATAATCTGTTGTTGGATAAATAGTATGATAAGCAAATGAGTCATTCCTGAAATTAGAGAGCCTTCGGCTATGCGATAGAGTGCAAGAAACGATTCAAACGGGAGTTTTGGAATGAAGTTGCTGATGTGGAATGTTATTACCAATTGGATTGTACAATTAGTGAAGGAGTCAGTTATGAACAAAGATGAGCTTGGGAAATTATATCCAATCACGGTTGTACCTTACGATACAAATTGGACTTCACAGTTTAAAAATGAAAAACAAACCTTAACCAACATTCTCAGTTCTGAAACAGCTCTAAGAATAGAACATATCGGCAGTACGGCTGTACCAAATTTATCAGCAAAGCCTACAATTGATATCCTTGTGGAGATTCCAAAGGAAAATGGAGTAAGTGAATTAATAATTAGCAAGATGACTCAAAATAATTATATACATATGAAAGAGCAGAAAAATCATCTGATGTTTATTAAAGGATATTCCCCGACAGGATTAGAAAAAGAATCTTTCCATATACACATGGGTACAAAAGATTTAAACTTTCTTTGGGATAGAGTGTATTTTAGGGATTATCTACGGGCGAATCCTACTGTTGCCAAACAGTATGAAGACCTAAAGTTTAAATTAGCCGAAATCTATAAGTATGATAGAGAAGCCTATACTGAAAATAAGACGGAATTCATTAGAGAGATAACCAAACTGGCGAAAGAGAGATTATAAAAGATTTTCTTTACTTCACTATCGGAGAACAATAGTTGAGGAGCTTGCTTGGGGCGGCTCCTTTTTGATTTGTTGAAGTACCAATCTTATTGCTCAACATAGATATTTGTATATAATTCACATATGTTTTCAAACAGGGTGAAAGAGAGGTTTTATTATGAAGAATCCTCTGAAATGGATTAAAGTCCGTTTCAATATTTGGGATAACCCGTTTAATATCTTATATTGGGCGCTCTTGCTAATGCTTATATATATTTTGGTGGGTATTTATGGAATGAACTGGTCATAAGTGCATTTAACGGAAAAGTTTTCAGACAGAACAAAGCATTTTAGAACAGGATGTCTTTCAGTTGATCGTCTAAACTGATAAAGAAAGGAGATGGGATCAAGTGGAAGCTCTTCGGATGCGTCGGCAGGCGATTGATTACGTGGAAGTGAATTTGCAGTTGAACATCGAAATCGATGATATTGCTAGAGCTGCAATGTCATTGAAGTATCATTTTCAACGGATGCATGGAGTAACGCCGATTGCGACAAAGAAAAGAATGTGAGGAGATCCGTATGGTCATGTTGTACCTATGCTTTTTGCAGAAACCATCACAAATTTCATTGATAAGAAGAATATATCCTTATCAGCTAACGGACAGTATAGTTCAACAAACCGTAATGAATTATGGCATAATACGTATTTTCTTTACAAAAAATGTACAGTTCTTGTAAAGTGATATGGTGAACAAATTCCTATAATTTTCATATGAGAGGAGGTGCGCGTAATGGATAACTTTAATGCTTTTGAGTGTGTAGTGGAATACCTGGAGAATATTATACCTTGCTCAGATGAAGTTGATTATCGTGTCATTTCTAAAATTGCAGGTTGTCCTGCTCCCTTATTCCAGCGTATTTTCGTATATATTACAGGAATTACGATTAATGAGTATTTGAGAAGACGTCGATTGACGTTGGCTGGTTATGATATCAGAAATAGCAATGAGAAAATTATTGATATAGCTATGAAATATGGCTTCAATTCCCATGCTGCTTTCACAAGAGCATTCAAAGAGCATCACAAGGTTTCACCTTCTAGTATTAGGAAGGCTGGAGAACAGCTTAATGATTATCCTCGCACCTCCTTTACAAATATTAGAATTGTAGGAGGAAAACGAATCATGGCAGATCTTAAAAAAATCGAGTATGTAGAATTTGGAGCTCGTAAAATTATAGGTATGATGAAAATGACTTCGTTTCAAATGGCAGGAGAAGAGTGCTGGGGTTCAGCATTTAAGGAAGGTGTTTTTGACAGAATTCAAGGAATTGAAAGATGGATTTGCAAAAATATGGATGATTATATTGGACTTGGGCATATGAGTAAATTTGTAGGTAAAGAGAATTTCCAATATATCATAGGTAAATTTGTAGAACTTGATGCACCTGTTCCTGAAAAAATGTATGTAGAAAATATATCCGCAGGAACAGTTGCGAAAATATGGATTGAAGCCGATAACCTTAACGATATTATTGATTGTGCATACTTAATTTGTTCCGAAGCGATCGAGAAAACAGGATACAAAATTGATATTGAAAACTTTTATTGGTGTGATGTCTACACATACGATAGATATTGCACACCGCTAGAAAAAGGACAGAAAATTATTCTTGATTATTTGTTTCCTGTAATCAAAGATGAATAGTAAAGAATTGTGTACTAACGGGACACGATAGTTCAATACATAACGGCTACCAAGTGGTAGTCCTTTGTTTCTCTAACAGGCAGTATACATAAATAGGAAATTATTGTAATCTAGTTTTGTTAATATAAAAAGAGGAGGACGATAAAGTGGCTCCAAAACATATAGTTTCTGCGGCAACAATTGTAGTTAATGAGCGAAACGAAATATTATTGATAAAAGGACCTAAACGAGGATGGGAAATGCCAGGAGGGCAGGTTGAAGAAGGTGAATCATTGAAAGATGCAGCGATAAGGGAAACAAAGGAAGAGAGCGGTATAGATATAGAAGTGACAAAGTTTTGTGGTGTTTTTCAAAATGTAAGTGCTAGTATTTGTAACACTTTATTTTTAGGCAGACCAGTCGGAGGAGAATTAACAACTACTCCTGAGTCTTTAGAAGTAGGATTTTTTCCAATCGAAACAGCATTAGAGATGGTAAATTGGGGGAATTTTAAGCAAAGAATTGAGCTTTGCTTGAATGAAGAACTTCATCCTTTTTATGTTGAATTTTCCATTCCGCTTAAGGATTGCTAGAGCGCCATAAGTTATTTCCGTCGGTCCGCGTAAACCTAACGGGACACTATAGTTCAATAAACACTTTCAAAGGCTGCCGTTATGATCGGTAGCCTTTGTGCACCTAACGGTCAGTTTAGTGGCATTAAGATAAGGTTTGGGTAGTTGATACAACTAACGGTTGTATCCCTATCAACTTTGCTTACATTGCGTCAATGGCACCTCTATGTAATGATAAATTCATACATTCAAAGGCGGTGGGATAATCGTGATGGATAAGATTATGTTTCAAGATAGGATAAGAACTCTTCGGTTGGAACGGAATATGACACAGCAGGAATTAGGGGATCTCCTAGGCGTTACCGCCCAAGCCGTATCCAAATGGGAGACCGGTATAGCAACACCAGACATCACCTTGCTACCAAAGATCTCCAAGTTGTTTGATTGTTCAATTGATTCATTGTTATTCGGTGGAGATGGTAACCCATCGCACGATAGTAAAACGATGATGCGCATGGATCTGGAAGATTCGAAGATCGAATGTTCTAATCTTAGGGGCATTGTCATGCGTGATGTCGTGATGGATGGTGCAGAAATATTTGAAAGCCGGCTAAACGGGATACGAATTCACCATAGTGGAATGGCGAACCTTTCTCTTAGGCACCTTGATCTAGACGGATTATCGCTTGGGTTCAGTCAAATGAATGGTGCTGTCATTCATGATTTGGGTGGACACACTACGCCTATTCGATTCGCGGAGAATGATTTCAAGAGAAGCACGGTTGATAGGTGTGACCTAGCCAATGTCCAGTTAATCAACTGTAATTTGTCAGGGTTACGAATTAATGGTTCCACACTAAGAGATAGTTGGTTGCTTCAGCCGGAGGAATATGAGCCTATACATATAGAGGATGTTGATTTCCATGATAGCGTCATTAAAAACAGCAATCTGTCGGGAGTTCGCATAGAAAAATGTGTAATCAACGGGCTTACGATTTACGGGATTCCGGTGGAAGAGTTGATCGCTGCCTATGAGCAGATCCACGGCAGTGAGTAATGATGTTATACATGATCATTGTTGAACTAATGGGACAAGAGAGTTGAGGAGCGTGCTTAAGGCAGCTCCATTTTGATTCGTTGAGTAATGGATAGATATAAAAAGAACCGTTTACAAGTAACAACCAAATCATACGCGTTTTCGTAATAATTGTCGCTATCTTGACCATACTGATAAAAGGTTGACTTTCAACTAGTACATTGGAGTTAAAGGATGGTTAATATGCGAGATGAATTAAGTATAAAGATCTATTTAGATGAAACGGATACTCCGTTTTCAAGATACTATAGCTTAGATGATGTTCACCTAAGCTCTGATCTTGAAGATTTTATTTTGTCAAAGCAACACAATGGTAGTAGAAAAGAAGTAGAACTATGTTTTTTAGGTCAGAATGATTTTGACGAGAAGTCATTGCAGACTGCCACAATTAACACTTTTTCTAACATCTTGAACGAAGAGGAATATACACATGCTAGAAATGTCAAAAAGGCTATTGTTTTGTTTGTGCTGGGTATTATAGTTGGGGTGATATTCTTGAAGTATTCAACTACTCATACCTATATTGCAGGAGTTTTAAGCATTGTATGTTGGGTTTTTATTTGGTCAGGTACAGAGGTTTATTTTTTTGAAAATCAGCAAATCAAACAAAAAATTAGAAAATGCAGGAATATTCTAAATGCGAATGTGCGCAAAAAATAGGGTTTTAGTGAAGAAGGTTATTTTACAAAATATAGCGAATTCATAATCATTAAATGGATAAAAGTGGTGATATGTTGGATGATATGGATAAAAAATTATTGAATTATTACCTGGAACTTAAAAGCCCTGAAGCTGGTGAATGGAATTCATCCCCGCAATGTATCCATACAGAATTGATAACAAGGGATTACGTAAGAAAAGCATTTTCAGTTACTGAAGGAATGCGGGTTTGTAATGTTGGTATCGGTACTGGAGATTGGGATGATTACCTAGGATATTGGTTAAAGGGAAGAGGTAGCTTAACAAGTATTGATATAGACATGGGGATCTGCGAAATTTTCGAGTATAGGCAGCGGAGAGAGGGACATCCGAACCCTTCAGAGGTTTTGTGTAAAAGTATTTTTGATTCGGATATACCCGTAGAAGAATTTCATATTGTTACCTTAATCGGATCCGCTATAAACGAAACAGAGGACTTTAAGCGCTGTTTAGACTCGTGTTTTGGCTTATTAAAACATGGGGGATACCTGCTGTTTATGGCGAACTTGAGAAGAACCCCCGTAGAAATGTTAGAACAGTACATACGAGATACAACTTACCATATTGAACAAAAGGATCTATATGATATTTTCCCGGAGTACCCTTTTTACATCTGTAGAATCAAAAAGTGATTCAACTAACGACCAGGATTATTCAACAACATCACGAATACTTCCGAGGAATAGTATGGACCCTCAAACAAAACATCTTTTCTAGAGCATTCATCTTAATTGGATAAAGAATCCTGTAATTGACTCGCCTTGGCTCAACCTATACTTGTCATTCAGTGTCAAGAACTTGATCCCATTACCGTCATATAACCGTAAGAAGTGGAATGTGATTAAGCGAACAGCACACAAGCGGGGCCGAATGGCTGCCGCTTTTTTTGTGCGACAGTTAGTTGCAATTTTAGCGATAGATAGGTCCGTGCGCTAAATATTTCTAGAACCATTCTTTCCCAAGAGATTTCTCATACGACGAATGATGCTTTTTATAGTGCACATACAGAATAAAATACGCATAGAACAAGCACCATGCGCCAGACTAAAGACAATGTAGACATTTGTCTACCAAAAAACATGAAAACGTTTTCTTTTATCTCCATTATGAAGATAATTGACGTTTAATTTACATGGTCTTCCCTGATACAATATGAGTGAAATGTTGAACGAATTCGATTATCAATTTCTGAGTCCATACTTTGCCGGTCCGGAAGAGAGGAAGAGATGCGTGAACAGACTCATTGAGATTATAGAAAGTTCTCCAGTAATTGAAGAGCTTCTAAAACATTGTCCCTATTCGGTTCTTAAAAAGTTTCAAGTCAAAGAGTACGCAAAAGGAAGGTTTAAGCTTGAGCAGGGAACCATCTATTCAGAAGTCTATATCATTGTTCAAGGAAAAATAGACATTTTTATTCTAAGCGATTCGGGTCGCAAGATCACGCTTGACATCTATGAGCCAGGAAATATTATTGGCGAGCATGAGCTTCTTCAGGAAATCCCTTTTAGCTCTTCCGTCCAGTCTTTAAGTGATGTGGTGTTATTAAAATTGTCTCGAGAAGCTTTTCTCGAATGGATGGAATTAGACCGAGGCTTCGCCAGAAATTTGACAGAATCATTATGCAAACAAATTTATCATTTAAGCAAAAGAATCGAGTCGTATAGTTTGTTCTCTACGAAGCGTCAAGTTATTGCGGAGTTAAGTTCTTTAAGCAAGAGCGATTATATCGAGAGAAAGACGCTATTAAAAAGGATTAGTTCTACGCCTCGCAGTGTCGATCGCGTGTTAAAAGAACTGAAAGATTTAGAGTTGATTGAAATGGATAATGGCGTTATTAAATTACGGAACCCAAACTTATTGATTGAGCTGGGTTCAAAGGAGTGAAAGTGATGGAAAAACAACCTCATATTCAGCTGGATGGATCGTTAGATGTCAGAAAAGCAATTGTTGTAGGAGACCCCGCCCGGGTAGACATTGTGAAATCGGTTCTGGAAAATCCACAAGATATCACATATAATCGGGAGTTCAAATCTGCGATCGGTACGTTTAAGGGGCACAAGATTCTAGTCCTGTCGACCGGTATTGGTGCACCTTCTATGGTCATTGCAATTGAGGAGCTAAAAGCGATTGGTGTCGAATCCGTGATTCGTGCCGGGAGCTGCGGTGCGATGGACAGCAGCTTTAAGGTTGGCGAAATTATGGTTGTAACGGGCGCTGTTCGTGATGAAGGCTTAACTGAAAAATATGTTCCAAAGTATTTCCCTGCCATTCCATCAAGTGAGCTACTGATGCGGGCAATGAAGCAAACTGAAATTCCAGTGAAGGCTGGAATCGCAAGGAGCCATGACGGTTTCTACATGGACAACAATATGGCAGTAGAAGATTTCTGGTCGCGCAAACAAGTTTTAGGCGCAGACATGGAGACAAGCGCACTCTATGTTGTTGGCCATTTAAGGGGACTTCGAACTTTATCGATTCTCAATAATGTAGTCCCTTATATGGAACCTCTGGCAGATGGAGTCAATGAATTGGTGTCAGGAGAATCACAAATGAAAATTGGAGAATTGCAGTCTATCAAATTGGCATTAACCGTTCTAACGGAGGAGGAATAGGTGTATGAAACAAGGAATATATAAAGTTCTAAAAAGCAAAACGTGGGACGCATGTTGGCTCATATTGGGGATCATTCTGGTGATGGCTAGCACTTATTATAGTTATAGTGGTACCTTTGATCTTCTTCTCGTTACCTCATTTATTGGCGGTATTCTAGGTATGGTAATCGTGTTGCTCTTCGCCAATCAATATGGGAAAACGGCCAGTGGTTTAGGTGTCGTAGGAGCTATATTTGATACGTTTAATAACTTTAGATACGGCTTGCTAGGAAATGTGTTCGTAGGGATCTACTGTGCTGTGCTGTACGCCAAAGGCTTTCTGACGATGGGAAAAGAAATTGAAGTCACGAAAGTAACGAAATCCAATTTATATATTTCAGCAATTATTGCTTTGGTTGGTTCTGTTGTTCTCTACTTCTATGGCGGTACGATCCTGCCTGCTGATGCACCGATGTGGGTCATCGTGTTTAACGTTTTAGTGTTCCTCGTCCAAGTTATTTCGCAATATTTGATGGTAGAGGGTAAAGCGATTTCTTGGATCGGTTGGATTCTTGCTAACTTTATTAACTTGGCTCTGCAAATCTACGTTATTGTTCAAGGTAATAGTCCGACAGCAATGATTTACTTGTCCATGACCATTATGTTCCAGCTCAATTCCATTAAAGCAGCGATTCTATGGTATGGATACGGCGAAGAATAAATAATTAACTACAACATACGTAGACGGGATCGAGCCTGATTCCATCAGAGATTACCAACAAAAGACAAGACCCAAACCTTCGAATGAAGGAGGGTCTTGTTTTATTTTTCAGGTAATATGCGATACACGATATATTTCCGTTTCCCAAGTAATCTAGAAGCTTAAACAGATCAAGAAGTCGTATAGATTCATATTCGCTAGAAGTTAGGTGCCAATCGAATAAGTTTATCCGGGGTGCCGTCACCGTTTTTGTCGCCATTGTTACTGGTGACGAAATAGAGTGATCCGTCTGGCGCCTCGACAATATCGCGAATGCGTCCGTATTTATTCACAAACAAGTAAGTAAGATCACTGCTCTTGATCGTCGGTTGGCCGTTCTGCTCTCCAATGATCATGCGAATGATCTGTTTGCCTTTTAAATTGGTAACAAGTAGATTTCCTGCCCACGGCCCTTGAGTTACAAAAGTCATGCCCGAAGGCGCCCAGGTTGTGCCATTCGCATAAATGAGCGGAGGCGTAATGCCTGGTTGATTCTGATTCCCACCCTCATATTTAGGCCAACCGTAATTGTAACCGGGCTGAATGTAATTAATCTCATCTTTAGAGGATTCACCGTGCTCCGATGCAAAGAGACGATTCGTTCCAGGCTGCCATGCTAATCCTTGAGGATTCCGGTGTCCACGGCTATAAATGGGAGAGGAGGCAAACGGATTATCACTCGGAATGGTGCCGTCCAAATTCAGACGGAATATTTTCCCCCCGAGATAAGTAAGTGTATCGTCTTTATTGCCGTAGTTGCCGTCACCGAAATACAGCTTTTTGTCGGGACCTATTTTCAGCCGGCCGCCATTGTGATAGACCGCACCCGGAAGGTTCGTGATAAGAACTTTGTCTACTGTAGCGATGTTGTTATCCTCTTTAAGCCGAACGACTTGATTGGCTACTTTGTTGTCTGATGTTTTGTATGAATGGTAGATATACATGTAATGATTGGTGGCGAAATTAGGATCGAGTACCAGTCCCAATAAGCCGCCTTCACTCTTAGGCATGTAATAGAAAGGTGAGCCCAGCGTAATGACCGGCGTGGATTTCAACTTCCCGTTCTCAATGACACGAACTCTGCCGCTATTGCGCTCGGTGAAGAAAATCCGCCCATCCGGTGCAAAATCAACAGCCCATGGTGTTTCCAAGTTGTTAGCGACAACCTCTGGCGTATAAGGATCGGAAGAGGCAGGGCTGGTTTTGACAGACAACGCATTGCTAGCTGCAGATATATTTCCTGCTAAGTCCCTTGCTTTTACGGTGAAGGTATACGAGGTATTTGCCGTAAGCCCTGTTACATTAAAAGATGTCGCAGGCGTGTTTCCGGTGAGTGTGCCACTATTATAAATGTCGTACGCATAGACGCCAACGTTATCTGTCGATGCCGTCCAAGTCAAATTGACAGACGAAGATGTTTTGCTTGGGCTTACAAGTCCTGTCGGAGCAGTCGGGGCCTGCGTATCGGTTTGGTTTGTCGTTTTTACGGTGAGAGGGCTGCTGGCGTTGGAGATATTCCCTGCCGCATCTTTGGCTTTGACCGTGAATTGATAGGTGGTATCCGGCGTTAATCCGGTAAAGGTGTAGGTCGTATCCTTGACATTCGCTTGCGTCATGACATTATCTTTGTATAAGTCATAGCCCTTCACACCAACATCATCCAGCGATGCGGTCCAGGATATGTTCGCAGTTGTATCCGTTACACGGTTTGCTTGCAAGTTTGTTGGTTCTGTAGGCGGGAATACATCACCGGTGGCATTGACTTTTACCTTGTCAAAGGTGGCCGTGCTTAGGCTGGATACATTATGGCTGGTGACAGCCAATCCTACATACAACGAAGCATTCATATTCAGAGTCAAGTTGCCCAAATCGCCCCAGTTCAACCCGTTGTTGGATACATATCCTTTGATCACATTGCCTTTGCGTTCAAGCTTTACCCAGGCTGGGCTCGTCGAAGCAATTTTAACACTCTGAGATGCTCCTCCCGTCTCAGTCCGGTACTGGAACGTGAACCCGTTGGAAGGCGTCAATAGCAAATCGGCATGCTTGGAATTGGCATTCAACGTTTCCCTTATCATTATACCGGCCTTCGCAAAATCGTGTGAATTGGTCTGAGAAGAAACAAGGGCAATAATGGCGCCGTCTCCCGTCCAGGGCTGATAGAGATAATTGAACTGATCTGATTTGCCCCAGATGTCTGTACCTGCGCCGCTTACGGTAAATTGATCAACCCCTGGATCGTAAGAAGCGCTACCCGTTAATCCAGGAGAACCGATATTTTGTTGCTTCCACGGATTCGGTACAGCACCTGCCATAGCTGCGACATCAACCTCTGCCTCGGCGAAGCCTGATGTAGGTAATAAAGCGAGTAGCATACAAAAGCAGAGACTCAAAGCCATAATTTTGCTTCGTGTAATCATCGCTACACCTCCTTTTTAGATTTTGGATGAAATCCTCCTCCCCTGAAAATTAAACCGCTTATACTTTCGATCTTTATTTTACCATATTTATCTAATATCGGAACTTAATTATACGAAAATAAATATTAAAATCTAATTACAACCATCCGATGCATTCTTTTATTCTCTTTCTTTTCGACCTGTTATGGAGAATTTACGTGCTATGCGGATGACTGCGTGGTGGTGTGCAAGACGAGAAAAGATGCGATCCGATCGTATGAACTTATCCAAACGATCATGGAAAGATTAGAGCTAACGATGCACCCGATGAAAACCCTAATTGTGGGTTTATGGTCTGTTGAAGAAGTGCTTGACTTTCTGAGGATGCATCACCGGAAGATCAAAGCGGAAACGTCTAAAGCAGGTGTTTATTACACAACACAAGGGGCTGGGAAGACCATCCCTTTACTCTAGTAGCGGGCAACGTAGTGATTATCGACTTAAAGAGTATTATTGTAAGGTCCGATAAAAATTGATTATAACTATTTAATATCAAACGAATTATCAAAAAATTGGTAAAATAATACTGTTATTTGAAAATTAAAATAATGGTGGTGTTTTGGCTTGAGCGAAGTAGAAGTTAGAATATTTACAAAGGATGATATGCTGAAGTTAGGTGATTTGAACCCAACGGAGAGTGAAAGACATGTCAATGCAATTTCGTAAATACAGAGATGAGAGCGATTACATGGCACTCCGAAAGATAATCACCCAAAAGTTTGCCGACCCAGCCCGCCGTTTTTATCCTAGTCTAGGGGATTTTGACTATAATCGCGCCTTCGGTGGTGAAAAATTCCTTCGAAATCTGATGGTTTCCGAAATCGATAATGGGACCATTATCGGCGCAATTTGGCCAGGGCATTATCGCATTCTTTATTGCTTTACTGGGTCTGAGTACGTTCATCTGGAAGAAGAAGTATTCGCCTGGATGGAACAATATTATTGTGGTCCATCACTTGAAGATCGTAGCGGACATGAGGTTTATATTTGGAGTTATGTCGAGGATTTTCACCGAGTAGAGACGCTGAAGGCTAGGGGATACGAACAGCATACTTGGTACATGTATTCTGGGGTAATTGATTTAGAAAATGTGATTCAAGAGCCTCGTTTTCCCGAGGGTTTCATGGTGCGTCCGATCGAGACGGGTGATTTAGAGCAAAAAGTCAATATCATGAGCGGTTCAGCGGGATTAACAGCGCCGGATATGGAGATATACGACCGTTTGATGTCCTGTCCAACCTATCATCAGGATTTGGACTTGGTTATAGTAGACGAGGTGAATCAAGTCGTCGGCTTTGCAAATATCTGGTTCGATAGTGAGAACAATATCGCAATTATCGAACCGTTTGGAACGGCTCCCACGCATCGAAGAAGGGGATTGGCAACTAACATGTTGTACGAGTGTATGCGCAGGTTAAAGGATGCCGGCGTCAGTAAACTCTATATCAATCATGGGGGAATGTGGACGCTTGATCCAGAGCCTGATGACGCGATGCGCGTCTACACGAGGGTTGGCTTCCAAGAACTCGGAAATATGTTTGTATGGTGTAAGTCCTTCTCTTGACTGTACCAGTCTATTAAGACCAGGATACTGCCAGATTGATGCTTACCAACGTATTCAAAAATGAAATACAGCAAGGAGGTAATTAGATGGTTAATGTTTTTGCCGTAGCTGATATAATTGTCAATCATATTCAGACTCATTACCCCCAAGATGTTGCTATCGTTGGATATTATGGATCATATTTGCAGGGTAGAGCGACGGAGCGGTCGGATTTGGATTTCTTCTTCATTCCGGCCACGGATAGAGGAAGACAAGTGGAATGCCAGTTTCTAATCGACGGTATAAGCTTTGATTTTTGGCCAATCGGTTGGGAGCGTGCTGAAAGGATGGCAACATTTGATGAGTGGAGTACTACGATTATTGCAGATTGTGAACTATTGTATGTACGATCTGATGATGATTTTTCTAGATTCATGTGTCTTCGAGAGAAGATAGCCATCATGGGGAATGACGCCAAAGCATCTACTATGATTAACAAAGCCGAATCTGTATTAACAGAATGCCTTATTAACCTGGCTAAAATGCAACTGTCAGAACACTCTAAGGAGCTATCCTATTGTCGAACCCAAGCTCAAGAGTTAGCCGGAAACATCTTTAAGTCACTTGGATTTTTAAACCAAATCTACTACAAGCGCAGTTGGGGCCACTATCGTGAGCAGATCAGAAATCTCCCCATTAAGCCTGAACAACTGGATGAACACCTCGACACCATGATGTTGAGTTCTACTCCCGATGAAATTATGTCGGCATGTGAGAAACTGACTTCAGATACTCTTCGCCTTTATTGGAGCGACAAAACAGTCAAGAAGAGATTCGCTCTTACAAAGAGCGAATGAAGGGGTATTACGAAGAAGAAAGGGGGATGATGAACAAGCTGCTAACCGCATGCGAAAAGGGCCATTACGAAACAGCTTTCTTCGTTGCTATAGGTGTTCAAGACGGGCTATCCCGAATATTGTATGCTGCTGAAAAAGGACGTTGGCCTGGTATTGTTGACTTAGGCGAGCATCGAGAGTATTACGTTCGTTATGGGTATCCAGATCTTGTCACTCTGTTGGATCCAACAAATTTCGAACCGTTAAGAATAGCCGTTCTGCAGCTTATAGAAAAGTTGGAGATTCACCTAAGAACAGAAGGAGTATCTTTGAACCAGTTCGATTCTGTTCCCGAGTTCGAATCATTTTATATAAACAGAGTTTAAGGCAGCCGGCTTTCTGTGTCGGCTGTCTTTGCTTAACTAACGCGCAGGACACTTCCAATATGTGTTAATATATAACTACTAAAGAAATCGGAACGGGGGAAGCATGTGAAATTTTACATAGCATCCAGTCTCAAAAATATAGAAAATGTACGGCGAGTTGCTGAAAGTTTAAAAGCCCGTGGGTTTATACAAACGTACGATTGGACAACACACTCAAATATAGACTCCATATCAAAACTCTGTAAAATTGGCCAAGAAGAAGTAACAGGGGTTTTGGATGCAGATGTTGTAATTGTTATATTTCCAGCGGGGAAAGGGAGCCATGTAGAGTTAGGAATTGCTATAGGAGCGAAAAAGAAAATATATTTATACTCCTCAGCACATGAAATCAATGATATCGGAACCACATGTACTTTTTATCATATAGACGAAATCGAACAGATTATTGGCTCATTAGAGGAGTTGATAGATTCTGTCTGTCTAGTGTACCAAACATGATTGAACGACAGGTGGATCATTTAAATTACCAGTTAGATTCCCGCGTCCTGTGTTAGTCCATAATTGGGAGGGCAACAATGAAGTATTTCACTGATATTTTTTTAAGAGAAGTAGTAATAGGTTCTGATGAAGATAAAGAACTAGCTAAATTATGGTCGAAAGCTCATGATGCCTACCTGACTCAATTACTTAAAATTCAACAAAGAATATCAAAAAAAGTATGGAAAATTGAATACGAAAATCTTTTACATGATTTAAATTTTCATAAATTAGAAATTGAACAAGGTAATTCTAACAAGCATCCAACTAATGTGAATTTATTATTTTCTGATTCAAAAATTAATTTGATTCAATACAAGCAAGTCAGATGTATTAATTTTAATTTTGATGAGGCTAGTAATGACATTGATTGTTTAGGTGTTCACGATTGCGTAGCATCTGAATTGCTAGAGGTAAATGATGAGTTCTTATCTCATGAATTATTTTTCTCATCAGGTGCCATAATTTATTTGGAATTCAAAAAAATAGCAATAAAATAAAGCGATAATTTGATTTATCGAAGTGACCATTTTGGTACAATTTGGTTCAGGATCAAATGGAATTATTCAGGGGGCGTATTAAATGAAAGCGATCATGGCTAAACCTTGGAGAAGCGTATTTTCTCCGTCAGAAGGCCACTCCATAACAGGTGATGTGAGAATCATTGATGACTTCTACATCCCTCAGTTAGACGTTGAAAGAAGAGTTTGGATATACCTACCTAGGGGATATGAGAATAGCAGTAAACACTATCCGGTTCTTTATATTCATGACGGTCAGAATGTCTTTGATAAAGTAACATCTAATGGTACGGAGTGGGAAATCGATGAGAGCCTAGAAGAATTGTCGCTTAAGGATGAGTCACTTGAGGCAATCGTGGTAGCGATTGATCACGGCGGGAATGAAGAACGGAATAATGAATATAACGTTTATTTCAATGAAGAATACCAATTCGGCGGAAAAGGTGAGTATTATATTGCGTTCTTGGTTGAAACATTAAAACCTTTTATCGACAGCCAGTATAGGACCCTTCCAGAACCTGAAAGTACAATCATTGCTGGTAGTTCTTTTGGAGCGTACATTTCGTTGTATGCAGCCGTTAAACATCAAGATGTTTTCGGGAAGGTTGGGGCTTTTTCTTTAATGATGTGGCAAGAACAAGGCCAATTAATAGATCTCATTACTTCAAATAAAATAAATCAAGATATGAAAATATACATAAGCATTGGTGTAAATGAAATCGATCATCCTTCGAACAACAAATTAGTGAATGATTTAGCAGCGCTTACCTATACAACTTTGAATCAGTCAGGAGCTGCTGAAAATGGAGTTTATTTTGATGTTGTTAGAGAAGGAAAGCACCATGAGGATACCTGGAAGGGATTATTTCCTGTTGCTTTTAAGTGGCTATTACAATAGCTAGATTGCAAAAGTTCGATCGAAGATAAACTAAGGTTGCTTGCGTTGAGCCATTACGCTAACGGGATACGATATTTTAATTGCATTAAGGCTGCCGGATGGCAGCCTTTTCTATTCTTACGAAAGGGCAGGTTCGTGTCTGGATCGTAGACTTCGATTAAGGACCGTGCAACCGTTTCTGCATGTTTGGTATAATACATGGTACAAAGCATTCGAGGAGATGTTCATGATCAAAATACTTGTGGTGGATGACGAGAGCAGCATTCGCGCGGCTGTAGCTTATGTGCTGCGTAGGGAAGGGTATGAGGTGGAGATGGCTGCGGACGGCAAGGAAGCGCTGGACAAGGTGGAGACGTTCCAGCCCACAGTGATGGTGCTCGATGTCATGATGCCTCGTGTAAGCGGATATGATGTATGCCGCAAGCTGGATGGTCGTCCGCGGCCTGCGATTCTGTTGCTGACTGTCAAGGATGATATTGTCGATAAAGTACTGGGACTGGAGCTAGGCGCTGACGATTACATGACCAAGCCCTTTGATATGCGGGAGCTGCTGGCCAGAGTCAAGGCGCTATCACGTCGTGGAGGTTATGTGGAGCAAATGCACCAGGAGCAGCAGGATGTACTGAGACTTGGAGAACTGTCCGCCGAGCAGTTCAGCCGTGCTGTGTCTATTCAAGGTGAACTACTGGATTTAACACCGAAGGAATTTGATCTACTGGTGTTACTGATGCGCAATCCGGAGCGGGTCTATTCACGGGAAATGCTGCTGGAGCAGGTATGGAATATGGATTTTGCAGGTGGCACCCGCACGGTGGACATCCATGTGCAGCGTCTGCGCAAAAAACTGGGCAGTCACCACGGACTCATTCAGACCGTTTACGGCATTGGTTATAAAAGCACGGGGTCACCCTAGATGATCGGCAAATTTCGGCTCGGCCTGAAGGGGAAAATATCGTTGTTTCTCGCCCTGTTGCTCGTTTTTATCGTAACCTGCCTGAGCGTGCTGGTGCTGAGCGGCATCCGGGAGAACCAGCGAACGATGTTGGAGCAGTCTTTTACCCAACAGGCAGAAGCCGCCAATCTTCGCGTGCGGGAGGAATATCTGTCCGGAAGCAGGATACCACCGGATCAGTTTATGGAGCAGACAGGTCAACGACTGGCTGTGGATTTGGGCGCGCAGAGCGGTATGGCGGTGACGCTGTATACGGTGGATGGCGCATTTGCCGGCACCTCGCTACCATTTCAGCCACAGGCCGATGTGCGGGATGCGCTGCAATTTACGGCTCAGGGGCAGTCGGCATACATTACCGAAGGAGACCAACTGTTGTTCCTCGCACCGTTGTACAATGCCGATCAGCGTCTTGGTACGGTGCAGTTTCATGCATCGCTTGCCGAGCAAAATGCATTTTACGCACGTATTCGCCAGTTGTTTCTTCTTGCCGGTGCCATCGTGCTGGGTGTCGGATTCCTAATCGGATACGTGTATGTTCGGCGGCAGGTCAATATCATTGCCCGGCTGAACAAGGCCGCATCACAAATTGGTCAAGGGGATTATCTGTCGGCCCCTTCAGTGATCAGAAAGGATGAGCTAGGCGAGCTGGCACAAGGAATCTATGACATGAGCAGCAGGATCTCCACGTCTGTCGGCGACCTGCATGAAGAGAAGCAGAAGCTAATTGAAACGGTAGGACGGTTGCGAGAGTTGGAGCAGCAGCAAAAACAGTTCATCGGCAATATCAGCCATGAGCTAAAGACGCCGTTAACTTCGATTATCGCGTACGCCGACCTGTTGGCAATGTACAGCGATGATCCTGCCCTACTGGACGATGCCGGAAGACGCATCCATGTGGAGGCACAGAGACTGTACGGTCTTGTGGAGAAGGCGCTACAGTTATCAGCGATGGACGTTTACGAGTTTGAGACACAGGTGGAAGCGGTTCCGCTGCGGCCCTTGCTCGAGGAAGCTGTGGCCCGGCTGCAAGGAAAGGCGGACAGCTGCAGGGTTACGATTCATACTTCGCTTGTTGAAGGTGAGGTGTGGGCCGATCCCGAGAACGTGATGCACATCATGCTCAATTTACTGGACAATGCGATCAAATATAACCGCCCAGGCGGACAAGTTCACCTGCTGAACTACACGGCAGCGTCAGCAGACGGAACACACCGGATGATCATTGAGGTTGCCGACACGGGAATCGGTATTCCCGAGTACGCCGTATCCCGAATTTTCGATCCGTTCTATACGGTCAGTCGAGACCGGTCAAGAGCTAGCGGCGGAACTGGACTTGGGTTAGCTCTGGTTCGCAATCTGACCGAGAAGCAAGGCGGAACGGTACAGCTGGTAGAGACGGGACCGGACGGATCGCGTCTCAGGGTGGAGCTTCTACTGCATGCCTTCGGTTCGAAGAGGATAATATATACACCAAATGACGAAGCCCGGAATGAATGAGATCATCCGGGCTTTTCGCCATGATTCAGACAATGCCGGCTACTGGATTGTTTACAAGTTCGTTACAAGTCGGATATGTTTATGCAATATTGTCTCTATATACTAAAGGCCATGGAGGAGCTTTACATCGGGTTGGATCGAAACGAGACAACAACTGGATCAAGCGGCCCGGGTCTGAATAATTTTTGAAGCAGGAGGTCCCTGATGAACAAAGGGAAGTACATCGCCGGTCTGATTGCCGCGACCTTGCTGACTGTCGGCATCTTATCCGGCTGTGACGTAGAGCGGAAGGACAGTACAGCACAAGTAGGCAACACGCCGGATACAACTGGCCAACCTAGCTCCGGGGCGGGAGGAGGAAAGCGTGAACTGACAGTCGTCAAAGAGAGTAAACCGCCTGCTGAACAGGGCATTGCCGTTCAGCGTATACATCAGGTAAATGGCGCAAATATCGAGAAATGGCTCTCAGACCATGAACTGGAGATTCAAGTCACCACCGTGGAAAAACAAGCTACCGCGACGGAGGAAGCACAATATAGCTACCATCGGTTCCGTCTCGATCTGGAGACTGGCGATCGGCAGAGCATCAAGGAACAGACAGAAGCGGACCAGGGAGAAGTCATCAAAACTTTCCTATCGCCGGATGGGAAATACAGCTTCATTCAGACCTGGAAGGACAAATATAAGGCCGTTAACGAGATCAAGAATATGGCTACAGGGGAGCGGCATGAGGTCACAGTCGACAATTATATGGAAGTGGGCGGCTGGCTCAATAATGACTCCTATGTTCTTGCAGCCGGCTCGATGAAGGGCCGAGGCGAGATATGGAACATTTCCGTGGACGGTACCCGGAAGAAGATCGAGCTGCAGGATCCTGATGTTGAGATCTTCACCGAATTTGCTACGGGCAACGGGAAGATTTACTACACCGATGCCAAGAGCCGTATGAAGAGTTTCACCCCCACACAATCCCGGCCAACCCTGCTTGCTAAGGACGTCTCAACTATGAGTCTATCCCCTGACAGTCAGCGGATCGCCGTCTCCACCGCGAGAAGCGGCGGGCAGGAAGACTCGCGTCTGCTCATCTACGACACGGGTGGTCATGTACAAGGTTTGTTGATCGGTAAGGGCGATTTGCTGTCCCATCAGTCATGGTCCCCCGATTCCTCCAAGCTGTCCTTCGCGGTCTATACCGAGGATAAAGGCGGGATGAATGGGATCTATATCTTTGATACGGTCTCGGGCAAGGTATCGCCGCTAGGGTTATCGTATTATCCGGTATACCCGCTGAGCTGGAACCCTTCTGGCACGAGGCTGGGTATTACCGTGGACGATAAAGAGAAGCTAATCGTCACGCATATTGTGGATTTCAAAAAATGATATTGTTCAGAAAAAAAGGAGAGAATCGATATGAAAAAAACACTTTTGACCGCCATCGTATTGGGAATGACTTTATCGGGAGCCGCCGGCGTATATGCCGGAAGTAAGCTGGAGAAGATCAACGCATATCTGAATCACGGCATTACCTTTAACGTAAACGGATCCGATCAATCGTTAACGGATAGTAACGGCAAAAAGCTGGCGCCAATCACCTATCAGAATACGACGTATTTGCCGGTGCGGGCCATCGCCAACCTGGCTGGAATCCAAGTAGGATTCGATGCCGCTAGCCAGCAAATTCGGCTTGAAACAGCACAGGACAGCGGTAACCCCGCAGATAAATGGACAACCATCCATTACAGCGAAACACAAATCAAGGCCATCAAAGAGACTTACGCCAAGTTTGAATCCTTTGAGACAGCCTATGTTCCACAGCAAATGGCCAAAAATGACAGCTACGTTAAAGCAGCAGCTACGGGCGATGGAGTCAATCTGATCTTTAAGCATATGACGGTGAACGTGTCGCCGCGGGATTATTCCGATGGCTATAAATCCAAGGAGGTTAAGCTGTCCAACGGCGTGAGCGCGAAGTGGTATACGCCTTCCAAAACCCCGCTGTTAGGTTTCCAATTGGACGACCGGACAGTGACGATCAGCTCCCCTGACGGTACCCTGAACAGCAGCCAAATTGAACAGGTCGCTGTTAGCGTAGCTGAACTGAAGTAAGGAATCGAGGAATCGCAACAGTACAGTTTTTTTAAAACGAAGAAGAACTCCTGATTAGGGGGTTCTTTTTTATCTGTTTAAATCGGAAACGTCACTTGTTGACGTATTAGGTGCTGTAGTATGTTAACCTTGATTCAGCCACGACTAGCGTTTCTGAAATCACGTGCAACTTTCCATTATATGGAGTCGTTTAAGAAGTGAAACAGACGGGACAACGGCTATTGAGTGAAGAGCGAGAAAACTTTTAGGAGTGAACAAATGTGAGGATATATTCTAAAAGCATTAGAATATTGATTGGTGTGGTTTTTATCGTTTGTGTAGTGGGAGGTGTAATGGTATTCCAAAGCACATATGCTAAAAGTACGACTATTCAAAGCCACACAAATTCTCCTAACTATCCTGAAAATGAACTTGGACAGACATACGGTTCTGCGGAAGAAGCCACCTCCGTTGAAATGCTACCTGATTTAATCCATGCAGGAAGTGTGAATGGCATTAATGGGTATATTCTGAGAAAAGATTATCTCGGTGAACCTGGCGATGTCCCACTATATGATGTTTATGGGAAAACCATAATTGGTTCTTTTCATATTGGCGCTAAGAATATGAATTTTCCTAAAAATAATAACGGACAAACATACGGATCTATCGCAGATGCTACTTCTCCAGAATCGGAACCTGAGTTAATCAGCGCTATGGGTGTGGATGGCACGACAGGATATGTACTGAATAAAGACTTAGATGGTGAGCAACCAAAATCACCCGAGGAAGCCATTGCGATACAGAACAGTAGATCACCAGGTGGTCGTGATATTCCGCTGTATGACGTTGATGGTGAAACCGTAATTGGTGAGTTTCATAATGGAGGAGAGTAATAAAAAAGTATGTTAAGTGTTCCGCTAACGAGGAACGATAGTTCAATAAAAGAGAAGTTCAATAAAGATGCCACTTCATTTATTCGGGGCGGTGATTGTTTTTAGATGAAAAGGCAGATGATATTAATCGGCTTAATAGTTATTGTTATTTGCGCGGCGTGGATCGTATATAAACGTTTCCTCGTTCAATCGACGTAACGTTGACGGGTGTTAAGTATCAGCTTAGCGCTGAGGGTGCGAAGGCGGGTACGGAACCAGCTACGGTAGTAATTCAGGGCAAATTGTATACGAGCCTGAAGGGTGAACATACATTCAAAAGTGAAGTGAGTATGTTATTCGCTGAGGTAAGCGACAGAAGGAGTAGTTTCTGTGGCAGTTGATCATAATAATTCTATTAAACTAACGTACACTATAGCTTGATAAATTCACTAAAACGCGGCTGCCAGCATGGATCGGTAGCCGCGTTGCGTTAACGAACAGGTTGGTTGAAGAAGGAATTTGTTTTTATTTCTTGAATTTCTAATTTAATCGAAAAATTAAAGAAATTAGAGAAGAGAGCGAGTTTATTATGATGATAAAAGGTTTCGGGGGAATATTTTGGAGGACTAAAAATCTAGATGCTATAAAAAAATGGTACAGTGAAGTGCTGAAGATTGAAATAGAAAATTGGAATGGGACTATTATTAAACCCCATTCAGGAAATGAAACCATCTTTTCTTTCTTTACTGAAGATGACCTTTACTTCCCAACAGATCAACAAGTGATGTTAAATTTCGAAGTTTATAATCTAAACGAGACTATTAAGCATCTTGAACAAATTGGTGTACCTCTTGTAAAGGAAAAAGAGATTAGTGAATATGGTAAGTTTATTTGGATTAAAGATCCTGAAGGTAGACTGGTTGAGCTCTGGGAGAAATAACGGGTTGTAATTATTATGTTGAACAAACGGCAGCCAGCATTGAACTGCACCCCGTCAAGTAGACAGTACAAATAATAAAAACAGTTAAGCGGCCTTGTTCCTGAATTCCATTGGACTAAGGCCGTTTAATTTTGCTTGTAATCGTTCGTTATTGTAAAAATGAATGTAGGTCTCGACGTCCTTCTTGAGATCATCAAAGGTTTCGTACGTGTGTAAATAATACTTCTCACATTTTAGAGTCCCCCAGAAGGATTCCATTGGGCCGTTATCGATGCATCGACCAACTCGAGACATACTCTGAGACAGCCCGTTTTTGTCCAAAAGCTTTTTAAAGTCCAACGATGTGTATTGAAATCCACGATCACTGTGAAGCATAGGTTTGCTTCCTGGAGCTGCTTGCAAAGCTTGCTCCAACGTCTGAAATACCAGCGGATTGTTATTGGAATGCCCCAATACAAAGGAGACGACGGATTTATCATGGAGATCTAGAATAGCGCTTAAATAGGCTTTTTGACCATGTCCATATTTGAATTCGGTCACATCCGTGACCCACTTCTCATTTGGTACTGAAGCCTCAAATTTACGGTTTAACAGGTTCTCTGCCACTTGCTGTGGAGTGGGATGCACATATTTCGCTCTTTTCCTACGGATTACAGACTGAATCCCCCTTAGCTTCATCAGCCGGTACACACGCTTATGGTTGATCGTTTTTCCGGTTTGCTTGCGCATATGTAGAGTTAATTGACGGTATCCAAAGGTACGCTCCACTTTCTCATAGATGTTCAGCATCACCTGCGCCAACTGCTCATTCTCTAGCTCATGAAAGCTGGGTCTACGATTTAGCCACTTGTAATAGCTCGAGCGTGCAATCCCTGCAATTTCACAGAGAAGCTGAATGCGCATTGATGCATCCTTGTGAAGAGCTTCAATGGCAAGGTAAACCGTTTCCTGTCGTATATGACCTAGCGTCGCCTTCTTCGAGTTCCTCTAACTTTTTTAAGAATGCATTCTCAGTCCAAAGGCGCTCAATTTCGTACTCCATTTGCTTCATCTTGAGTTTCTGTTGATCAGCCTCTGTTATCTCTTCAGGTGCTTTCTTTCTGCCTCGACCATCTTTTAACGCATCCTGACCACGATCCTCGAACTTTTTCACCCATTGATATACTTGCTGGTAAGAAACCTGAAATTGTTCCGCCGTCTTTTGGTAGTCATGCTGATTAACCAGGCAATACTGAACAATCTCTATCCGTTCCTGCCACGTTGTAGAGCGACCTTTTGTCATAGCTTTTGTTTCTCCTCTGTAGGCTTTTAAGCTGCTATGACCATTATACTTCTTAATCCAATCGGAAAGTTGTCTCGTACTAGCTATCTTGTATTTCTCAATGATCTGATACTGAGAAAGTCCCCCTTCAAGATAATCCTTCACAGCTTGGAGTTTAAGTTCAGCGCTGTAACTTCGGTTATGGGTACGGCGCTCCAGCCCTTCATAACCATACAATTTGTAGCGTCGTTGCCATTTCATTAACGTTGTTTTGTTAATCTCATACTTTTTAGCAGCAGCTAGAAAACCAATCTCTCCATTTGAAACTTCTTCAATGATGTTGAGTTTTTCTAGTGCATTATATTTTTTCCTGACCACGAAAAAACTCCCTTTACAGTAACAGGTTTTATTTTTTAACCTGTCTACCGTAGGGGGAGCATATCACATATGGGCTGTCGTTTTCTCTACTAGTACGAACACATTCATCTTGACCAATTCCTAACATTATAGTTTCATACGGCACGTGCGTAGAGACGGCTTGCTACTGCCTGAATAGATTGTAATACCTGTAGAAAAGAGGTGATGAACGATGGCTGTAAAATCCAAGATGACAAGGAACAGCGCAAAGCAATGGATAGGTCAACCAGTATATATCGAATTAAAGAACGGGCGCTCTTATGTTGGTTGGGTCACAGGTGCAGAGAGAGGGCAATTGATTTTGTCCGGACAGAGTAGCACGCGGAAGACAAAATTTATTTCTAAAAAAGGTGTACGCAAAGCTCGGGTTTCAAGTTTTATACCAGGTATGTTGGGGTCAATGATTGGGAGCGGTTCGATGTTTGGCGGTGCTATGAACCCCGGCGCCGGGGGCATCGGTGGAGGAAGCGCAGCAGGTGGAATAGGTGGGGGCTTTGGAGGCTTAGGGAGCATCATGGGATTTATGGGAAAAGCATTCCCTTTAATGAGGATGGGCTTTGGAATGATCAAATCCATTATGCCGATTATGAAAATGTTTAACGTTTAAGGATTATACCAGCTTTGCAGACTAAGCTGTCAGCGAAGCTGGTTATCTACATCGTACTAATATGAGAGTATTTTGGTTATATTCAATCAAAAAACGAAACAAACAACCTCTTTTACATGTTTTGGTCCCATGAAGATACACACCTACCAAATTGTCGGTTGACAAGAACATTGTCCGAATGAAGTCCGCTGAAAATGCGGGCTTTTTCGTATATCGGATCAAGTTCTTGTCATTTGGCGATGAAAAAACTTGATCCGATTCTTTTGAACGTTGGCCGTTACGATAAGCTTGTTTATACCGGTGGGAAAATGGAATCCTTCCGCTCGCCGTCTCTTACGCTCAGCAACGATTCCGACACAAAGCCGTCGATTCGTGCGTCATACTCTTCCCACGCATAATCATTGTTCTGGATGATCAACTTCGGGATCGGCCACGCATCGATGACCTCGCGGACGAATGCCTGGCTTGCGCTCCACACCTCGCCAGCCTGAACGAAATCTTCGTCCGATTGAAAGGAGACCGGTCCCCATTCGTTGCCCCGAATGCCGCATATGTACCGCCACTGCCCTTCGACATCGGTGTGGTAATAGTAGATCAGGTGAGGGTTCAGCGGCATCAACAACAGTTGCAGCGATTCGGTAAAGCTTTGGAGCTGCGAGATATTCATGCCTTGCAGATGCGAGACGCTGACAATGTCCTGGAAAAGGACGCTTTCGATAATGACGATGTCTTCGGGGCTGCTTAACTGCACCTCGACGAACCGGCCGTACCGGTCAACTAGCTGCCGAATGAAGGCGTTGGCACCTTCTGCGGTATTCAACGCATAGTACTGCTCCATGGGAGGCAGCAAAGGGTGATTTTCTTCCTGCTCGAGCAGGCATCTTGCGCTTACGCCTTGCGCTGTCAACCGGTTATGAATGCGGGTCGCCGCCGTCGTTTTGCCGGAGCCGGGGATACCGTCGATAATAAGCAATCGTTTCGTAGAATGAATGGATGGTGAGTGTCGTTGTTCGTTCATGGATGTTTCGGAATGCCTCCTTTGGTAAGTATATCGATTATACTTTCGACATTAGGAAGAAATTCCCTCTCTTCGACGGGGGCGAAATACCTTCCTTTTCTACTGTCGAGAATAGGGAAGGTATGCTAACATAGCAGCAGGAAGTGGGATAACTACCGAGCAGCGGTATCGTTCCAACATCGCATTCAACGCTGCGGGTCGAGACAAGCTAAGTCTAATAGGGGAGAGGCAATTGTGCTCTGGACAATAAATTCGGAAATGAGGGTGTTTATGAGAATGCTACAGAGAAAATTGATCGTGCTGGTGAGAGTTTTGACAGCCGCCGTTATGGCAATTACTTTCTTGAATATAGATTACCAGCACGGCAGCCCAAACAAAAACGTCGCTCTCGCTGCCGCCAAAGTGAATAGAGGTATAACCGTATTATGGAATGGCAAACCGTTGAAACTTGAGTCCGCTCCCGTTTTGCGGAAAGGCATTGTATTTCTGCCGATGAGGGAACTGTTTAGTGTCATGGGTGCAGAAATAATTTTTAATAAAGGACACATTGATGTTCATCAGGCAGATCACTATCTCGGACTGGATGTTGACAGCCTTAAGGCAAATGTGGATGGATCGAACGAAACTTTGCATGCGGCGCCATTTTATTCTGGTGGCAAAACCTATATCTCTCTCGATCTGCTATCTCAAGCTTTCGGCGCTAAAGAAAAGTGGGATCCAAAATCACAGCAAGCGGATATTCGCTGGAAAGGTCCAGATATTCTGTCATTCCAGCCGGGGATCGCCATTAAGTTCCCGAAAGGCTCCGATTCCGATGAAGAAAAGGTGATCCAGCTGGTGAAGAAAGCAATGCAAGCCATTGCAGACAAAGAAAAGTCGGTTCTGCGCTCGACAATGGATGAGAATGCCGATTACCTGGATTTTCTCATCGAATCAAAGATTCAATACCGCTTCACTCAGCTGGTCCACATCGAACCTTACGACGATTCGACGGGCCGGAAAAACATCACTTTAGGATTCTACACCCTGAATGCAGGAATCATCGAACACGGGAACTACATCTTTACATCGCTCAAGAACAAACAGGGAAAATGGTATATCGCAAATATTGACTGAGGAGAACCCCCCGGCACCTTATGCAAGAATTGACTTAAAGAAGTCGTTCAGCTAAACAGGCAAGAATTCAATTAACAAGGAACGATAGTTCAAAAAAGACTTTTGAAGGCAACAGAGGAATGTTTCGGAGACATCCGTACGGCTCCGGATCAAAAGAAATGAAATAGACGAATACATGAATCCTTGCTCCATTCGGATCAGGGATTTCATGTTTTCGTCTCAACCATTGCAAAGCATTAAGCTCTTATCCCTTTAGCGAGCCGGACGTGATGCCGTTAATGATATATTTTTGCATGAAAATGTAGAACAGAATGAGTGGTGCGACCGCCAGGAGCATCATCGGGAAGAAATTCGTCCAGTCGGTCGAGAATTGCCCAATATTGCGGAACACCTCTAAGAGCAATACACCCTTTGAACGGGATTGCAAGAACAACAATGGTGTCATGAAATCATTCCACACACCAAGTGTATTCAAAATTGCTACCGTGGCAATGACCGGCGTAAGCAGCGGGAATACAATTTGCCAGAAGGTCCTCCAAACCCCACAGCCGTCCACTCTTGCCGCTTCTTCCAGCTCAAATGGAACGGTAGAGCTGATAAAGCTTTTAATTAAAAAGATAGAGAACGGAAGGCTGTAACAAATTTCGATAAGAACAATGCCCGTGAGGGTATTCATAAGCCCAAGCTGGGCGACCTGTTTATAGAGGGCTAAGATCCCCATTTGGTACGGTACCATCATCCCAACCATGAATAACAGGAACACGATCCGATTGAAGTGATTCGTGCGTCGCACCAAGCTGTAAGCAGCCATCGTAGAGAACATAACAATACCCGCAACGGAGGAAATCGTAATGATCAGGTTGTTGCCGAGCACATGCAAGTAGTTCATTGCCTTAAAGGTGCGAATGTAATTGTCGAACGTGATGTTAACTGGAAGGCCCATCGGATCAGAGACCGCATCAGTTGGCGTCTTAAATGTCGTGATGATCAAATAGTAAATAGGGATCATAAAAATCGCCGCTAAGATGAGCATCATAATTTCCGTGACAGCAGTTTTTTTGGAATATCGATTCATGATTATCGCCGCTCCCACATCTTGATTAGTGACATGTGAATAAAGGTGATGATGCCAACGAGAATAACGAAGACGATGCCGAATGCGGCTCCGTAACTATAGAAACCTTCACTGAGCCCTTTCTTGAGCATGAGTGATACGATCGTTTCCGTAGAATACCCTGGGCCACCACCAGTCAAGGCATAAACAATATCAAATACCTTCATGCCATTTATCATCCCCATAACCGTATTGAAAGTGATCGCCGGAAGCAGGAGAGGAAGTGTGATATAGCGGAACATTTGCAGCCCACTCGCTCTATCAATCTTCGCCGCTTCGTAATAATCTGTTGAGATGCTCTGCAAGTTGGCCAAATAAATAACCATCGTGTAACCAACCCACTGCCATACGGAGGCGATGATGACCGAATAGAGTGCAAGATGAGGATCTCCGAGAAAATTGCTGAGTTCAAATCCAAGAGCGACTACAAGTTGATTAATCAAGCCAAAGTCGGAGGGTGAGTACATAAAATTCCAGAGATAACCGATAACCAATACACTGAACACCGCGGGAAGGAAGAACGCAGCCCGAAGCAGATTTTTTGTTTTTAATTTTTTATTGAGGAAGACCGCTAATGGAATGGCCAGTATATTCTGCCCAAGCATCGCGAGTACCGCATAGATTAACGTGTTACGAATACCTGTCAAATAGATTGATTCTTTAAACAGAGCTTTATAATTGTCTAGACCAACAAATTTGACAACGACCGGATGTACATCCGACCAGTTTGTAAAGCTGTATAAAGCGGTCTTTAACGTCGGAATGATGAAAAAGGTACAATAAATAAGTAAGGCAGGAATCAGGATCGGCAGCCGCGTTGCGCTAAAGGGCAGTTTAACTCCACCTTATATTGACTGTATGGTCAGTCATAAGATATAATAACAATGCAAGGGATGATTTAGCATATTGGGGAGGAGATTACTATGGATCTTTTTTACGAAATTCAAGGGGAAGGCTCGCCAATCGTCATGATTCACAGCCCGGGCGTCGATTCGAGGGAGTGGAAGTATGTCGCGCCGATATTGGCGCAATCCCGCAAGGTCATTACCTTCGATGGCCGAGGGACTGGGCGCTCGCCTGCTCCGCAAGTACCGACCAGCCTTGTGGAGGATTTGCGCAAGCTGCTCGAACATGTGGGGGTGGATCGTGTCACGCTAGTTGGTCATTCAATGGGCGGACAGGCGGCGACGGATTTTACGTTATCTTATCCATCGATGGTTGAGCGGCTTGTATTGGTAGCCCCTTCTCTAACGGGATTCACTTTTTCTCAGGAGTTTAACGAGTGGATGGCAGCTGTCAACTTGGCCGCTCCCAATATTGCGAGATTGGTGGAATTGTCTTTAGCCGGTCCGAATTATCGCGTCACGATTGCCAGTCCTCATCGGGATTTCCTTCGTGAAATGGCTGCTCACTACATGACGAGAGTGTTTACCGAATGGCAGAGCTTTGAAGTCCGCTGGCCCGAGCCGCCGGCGATTGAAAGGTTAGAGGAGATTGCTGTAAAGACGTTGTTTATTCATGGTACAGTAGAATGGCCGGACATGATCAAGATTGCCGAGCAATTCAAGCGGGTCCCATCGATTCGATTTGCTGAAATTGAAGGGGCGGATCATATGCTTACCTTGACCCACTCTGAAGAGCTCGCCGAGCACATAAAGCGTTTCGTACAGGGAGAACTCGACAATGCCTCGAACACAGGAAGAGAATGAGCGAATTCGTCAAGTCGCCAAGGAAAATATTCGCACGGCAGCTATGGAGATTTTTATCGAACGAGGGTACCATGACGCTTCGATTGATGATGTAGCGAAGAAGGCCGGCGTTTCCAAAGGCTTGATGTACAATTACTACAGGGGGAAGGAAGGGCTCCTCGAAGAAATGGTACAGAACCGGATCGAAGAAATTAATCAAGTGATGCAAGAGGCGTCCGCTCTTGGTTCACCGTCCGAACAGCTGAAACATATTGTTAAAGGTGCGCTTGACAATGTCAAGCAGCATCCTGAATTGTACCGCTTTTACTTGCATTTGCAAACACAGCCGAAAGAAGATAAAGTACTGTCCAAGTACAGCCAGATACTCAATGAGGCAATGGCCAAACAATTCGAAGTGCAGTGCGGGATGTTCGCCGGACTTGGAACCGCGAATGCGCGATTAAGATCACTATACTTCTCCTCTACTCTTCATGGAATGATGCTGATGATTTGCACCTATCCCGATCAATACCCGACCGAGGAAATGAAAAAACAGATCATCCAGCAATTTTGTACCGATCGATAATCGCACCAAACCGAACAATCGAACTCTACACTCCGCAGACATGCCTCAGCTCCGAACCGTTTGTATCAGCTTAATGCTGAAAAACCGCATCGCCTTCAGAGATCCTTGGCGATATGCTTCCAATAGTCAGATCGCCATTTCAGAGGTAGCTAGAAGAGTTCAGCTCATTCCGCTAACGGAGAACGATAGTTGAATAGAATAAATTGTTGAGCAGGCTGCTTAAGCCTGCTTATTTTATTGAACTAACTGGCAGTTTAGTTCAAAATCAGTTGAGCATTCTCCCCCATATGGTTTGTAAATAAAAAATGAGGAAGCAGACTCAAATCTACTTCCTCATTTTTTTATAAAAATACCATAGTCAAAAATTAATTCTTTAATTTCTGAATTAATTTGTTCAGCACTACGTGCAATTTCATTTTTTTTGAAGGTTCCTTCTTCATTAACTCGATAAAATTCACCAAAATGCGTATAAATTTTTTGTATTGAATGTTGTGCTTCATTTTTTTCTTCAGCAGTCATTTTTTTTTGTTCCGAAACATTATATTCTATAGGAGCTACTGAGTTTGCAAAAACTAATACGCCTGAACTAAGTACTCCTATTGTAATAAGTAAAGATATTTTTTTGATCATTGTTTATTCTCACCTTTCTTTAAGGTTAATTATTAATCATTTAAAGATTTTTAATCATGAGCACTGAACTAACGGGACACTATAGCTTAATAAATAGCTAAGACACGGCTGCCGACATGGATCGGTAGCCGTGTCTTAGCTAACGGGCAGAAGAGTATGGTGGAACGGCTATTTATTATCGGTCTCTATTTTGCCAGAGTAACACATCCGCTTCACCTGCAATATGATGAGTCTAGAAATCTAAAGAGGTGAGCCAATGGCAGTCGTAAAAGCCAGGAAACGGGATATTGATATGTTGGCAAGGTTGCTTCGAGCTGAAGCTGAGACCGAAGGCGAGACGGGCATGCTCCTTGTTGGAAATGTTGGCATTAACCGAGTAAGAGCGAATTGCTCCGATTTTAAAGGAATCCGGACGATTCCCGAAATGATCAATCAGGCGCATGCGTTCGAAGCATTGCAACATAGTTTGTACTATCAAAACGCAAGAGAGAGGGAACGCCGTCTGGCGCAACGGGCTGTGAATGGGGAGCGGGCTTGGCCAGCCAAATTCTCCTTATGGTATTTCCGTCCAGGATCGTTCGAAAATCCCGGACCATGTCCGCCGACTTGGTATAATCAACCGTTAGCAGGACGATGGAAGAAGCACTGTTTTTATGAACCGACCGCGGAAGAATGTGAAAGTGTATATGGTACGTTTTAATTTTATAAACGAAAAGTGCTAAGGATCCTTTAACCTGACTTGTCACATCCATGTGTCGGTTGACAAGAACTTTATCTCATTAAGTGCCTCGTAAATCGTGTTCTTTGGGTTTAGTGCAATAAAATTGTTGTCACGCTCATTATTCGGAAACTATACCGACGTGACAGGCCGTCCAATGTCGGATGACGCAGCGCCTGAAGAGATCCGGGCTGCCGTCGAGACAGCATATCTTACGTTTAAAGTTACTGTATTCCAAGCACTAATAATTGCCCACTGGCTTCGGCTGGTGGGCTTTTTGTTGTTTACAAATAAAAAATAACCATCCGGTAATACAAGGTCGACGGAAGCATCGTATCCTGCCCGCACTGGCGGGGTATTTTATTTCAAGGGAGGAGTTCAGAGTATACATGAAAAAACCCACCCGGCGTAAGCCTTACGAGTGAATTAGTTAAAAGGGAAATGTACATGCGCCGATCCGAGTCTTGAGATTTGGGAGAATAGAATAGCCATATCTATTGGCGATAGATCAAATTCTCGCTGAATCCAGAATTGAATGGTCCCCACATAGGCTGAGGACAGATAAGCAAACAGATACTGTTGTTTTACAGGAATATCCGCTGAATTAGTCTGCCGATATTCTGCTAGGTAGGCGTTCATAAACTGTTGATTTATTAATTCGGTCATCTGGCGTGAAAGATCAGTATCGCCTCCAGGACCTAAGAATACTTTGAAAAAGCGCTTTTGCTCAAATACAAATTCGAATGGACGCACGTAACCTGCTGGTGGATCTTTAAAGGGCTCACGATTTCCTAGCGTGTGGCCAAGTTTTTTTATGATCCGATGAAACTGTTCCAATATCTCATTTTTGAATTGTTCATAAAAATCTTGAATGCCTTGATAGTGCAAATAGAAGGTGCCTCTATTAAGTCCAGCTGTATCAGTCAGTTCTTTTACAGTAATGTTCTCCAATGGTTTTTCTGATGCCAAATCAAGCAAAACTTCTCTTAATAGAGCGCGGGTTCTCAAAATGCGCCGGTCAATTTTTTCAATCATTACAGTTCTCCCTAAAAAAATGTAACTTTACTGATCTTTTTGTGCTCAGCTGTTGATTAATGAACAGAAATATGAATTATGATCATCGATTTTTGAGTGTTCTCATTATAATCAATAAGTAAGAGTTAATCAACACAATGTTCAGTAAAAAGGAGAGTAGTTATGATTAAACACCAAGCAGCCCCAGAATCGTCTGGACAACTTAATGAGATCCCTACACGAAGAACATTCATACTTGCGCTAATGGCTATTATTCCTGGCATGATGATGGTGATGATCGACAGCACTGCAATGAATGTAGCCATTCCCAGTTTGACCAGAGATTTTGGAGTTTCTTTTGACGCGTTACAGTGGGTGATTACTGGTTATATGCTAGCTATGTCCGTTACTATTCCACTTGCAGGTTGGTTCTCGGACAGACTTGGAGCAGCGATAGCTTATATTATAACAGTTATTCTATTTGTAATAGGATCAGTTCTATGTGCATTGGCTCAAAACGCCATGCAGTTAACTATTTTTAGGATTATCCAGGGGCTTGGAGGGGGGATGGTTCAACCAATTGGTATGGCTATGGTGTTTCGCCTTGCACCGGAGAATAAGAAAGGTCAGGTCATGGGCATGCTTGGCATTCCTATGTTGCTAGCACCGGCATCGGGACCCGTCTTGTCTGGTTGGCTATTAGAATCTAGTGGTTGGCATTGGATTTTTCTCATTAATCTTCCCTTGGGAATGCTTACTGTTTATCTAGGAATACGATATTTAGTTGATGCAAAATCTCTAAAAATTACGTATTCCTTGGTTAATAGGCACCCATTGGATATAATTGGGTTATTTTTAGCTCCTATGGCTTTTGTTTTACTCGCTCTAAGCATAAATATTGATGCTGTTTCCTGGCTCGTTTGGCTAATGGGAGCAGCCGGTATCATGTTACTGATTTGGTTATGGCTGCATGAAATAAAACATCCACATCCAATCTTAGCGCTTCAGGCATTCCGAGCAATCAGCTTTAGAAGAGGCATGTTTGTGAGTTGGATACAATACATCGCGCTGAATGGATCACTCGTATTGATCCCACAGTATCTCCAAAATTTCAGAGGGTATAGTCCATTTCAAGCCGGTCTGGTAATGAGCATGCTGGCAATTACTTCCGGATTACTTATGCCGATCGGAGGGAAGATTTTTGATAGGGTGGGTATACGCCCTCTTGAAGGCTCGGGTCTTGGAACGATTGCCTTGGGTTTAATGTTCCTCTCGCAAATTGGCCCGAACACAGGAGGAGTACTGATTGGAGGAATAGTAGGGTTGCTAGGAATTGGAATGGGACTTTGTATGATGTCTCTAAATACCTATATTCTTCAATCGGCTCCCGCGGATCTGATCAGCCGAGTTACACCCTTAACTTCAGCAAGTTCCAATTTAATTATACCTCTTGCGATTGCTGGCTTAAGCAACTTCCTGGCGATTCGAGCTACCGCGAGAACAATACAAGTAGGCGGTAATACATCTATGGCTGAGATGGCGGGTTATTCTGATACCTTCATACTTACAGCTTGCATTGCTTTATTCGGAGCATTGTTCAGTCTACTGCTCAAGCCTAAACGCCAGGAATAGATTTTGGGTATTTCAAGAGTAGTTTAATATGAATTATCTTAACTGGATGCCCAGAAAGGAGTAGCATCAGATTAGATGATTACTATGGACAACGTATTCCTACTATGCTTTGTTGAACAGAATAATTCAAGTAAAGGTAATAATATAGATAAATCAATTTAAATAGGAACCTGTGAGTCGGCTAGAGTGGCGATCAAAAGTACATATTGGAATGTTCTACAAAGGTAAATTGAGACATCTGTCGTTCAATGTGATCGAAAATGGAATTCAAATTAAAAATGATAGGATATCCTGCAAAACGTCAAATGCTGTGCAGGGTAACCTATCATTTTGATTTTCTTACTTATAATACGAGGAAATGAGCGGTACCATATAGCCGGCATTTGTGCTGACTTGAAGGTTAACAGCGATCGTCTTCACACCGCCGATATCGACCTCAATTTCTTTCAATCCATCTTCCGGCGTAATCGTGTCTACCGATTTAAGCAGCACATTCTGATCTAAATCGGAGATATTGACAGATGTCAGATTCCCGTCAATTGCGGCAATCTTAAACACGAGTTTCTGGTACTTCTTATTCGGTGTAAAAAAGAGAGAAGGACCACCACCGCCGTCGAGATGTTCAAAGAGAACTTCTTTGTAATCTGTACCTTTATAATTCGTTTGTTTTGGATCCTTGGAATACGTTGTTTTGTTGAAATCCTCAGATTTCAGCGGCGTGCCATTTACCTTTTCGCCGACAATGATTTCGTTATTTTTCGTGTCAGTCGTGACAGCCACATTTAGTGCGTTACCAATACCTTTAATAGGTACATATGTATTGCCGTTGTAAGTAATGGGTTGAAGCGCTAGTCCTTTGTCATCATTGAACTGTGCTACTTTACCATTGACGCGAACTTTCACGTCTCCATTAAGATACGCTTCAATCTTCTTCATTTTGGTTCCAGCATATACGCCAGTACTGATACCCACAAGCAATGAAGCACCAATAATGCTGGCTACGAGAGCCTTTTTCACTACGAATCCACTCCTTTTTCTACTATTGAGTTAGAAAACTCAATTAACATCATATCCATACAGATTTTATAGGATAATGGAAAAAGTTACAATAGATCCATCTTCTTGTTTTACAAATATTGCAATAACTTCAGGCATGTCTATTAGCAAAGATAAGTCGCGTTATTCATTCGTATCCAAAAGTCCAAAATCGGGGAATAAGTTGATTTCCTTGAACCCACAAGGCAAAACATTGTGGGGCCGTTCTATTGCTGGCAATGTTGTGCAGTATAATAAGGGAACAGTGAAGACTTCATATTTCTCTCATGGAATAGTTTACGATAGTCGGTGACTTCCACTGTGAAATATGCTACACTCCGTACAGCAATTTATACATTTATTGGGGCGGTGAGTAGATGTACTATCGTAAAGCAAATATGAATGATATTAATCAATTGATTCATTTAAGAAAGAAACAACTAGTAGATGAAGGAAGCGAGCCAAATCAAGATATTGATAGCGAACTTAAGAATTTTTTTCACAACAAAATGAGCGATGGTTCGTTAATTGAGTGGATCGTTGAAGACAATGAAGAAACTATTGCTACGGGTGCAATTATCTTCTATGATTTCCCGCCTTCATTCACAAGTATGAGTGGTAAAAGAGGCTATATAACGAATATGTATACGAAAGAAAATTACCGCGGACAAGGGATCGCTACGACTTTGTTAACTAAATTAGTTGATGAAGCTAGAAACGTAGGTGTATCAAAAATTTGGCTCGGTGCTTCAACGTTAGGTAGACCGGTATATAAAAAGTTTGGTTTTCAAGAAGCAGATTATTGGATGGAATTAAATTTTTAGGCAATTACATTTACTCTAATGCCGCGAAAATCGCGGTTTTTTTGTTTCACTGCAAATAGTTGATAATTACGTATAACGATACAAAATACAAAATGAGGAACGACGTCTATTCCGGCCTAGTTCCATACAAATGAAGCCGAAGAATATGCAGCAAAACATAAGAGATTCAGGAGCTCAAAGAAGAGCTTGGGTACTAGTCAAGGATTTACTCTTGCGCTGGGCTCAACCGTTAACATGGAGTAGGCCCTCGACCAAGAGGGCTTTTTTATATTTTATTTTAAAGGAACCTGATTATCTGTTCTTAAACAACAAAATGCTTAAAAATGTTCTATCGAGAACATAGATCCGTGAATGTTTTATGCTGGATTATGGTGCTATAGTGAAAATGCAAGCCAAATTGTATGAAAGAGGTGAACTAGAGCAAAGCGCTTTTGTCAAGAGGGTATACCGACACCTATGTACTTCGCCATGCAGAGGACAATCATTTGAAATTTGCAAAGGGAGTGATGAATTTATGGGTAAGCGTCTAACTCTAGTTGTCTTGATGGCCTGTGTTGCACTAATGGCAATTTCGCCGGTCATGGCCCAAGTAGGGGCTTCCGGCGGTTCATCGTTGAAGGATGAACTGAGCGAACAGGTCGGCCATCTGAATATGGCCATTGATACGATTGATTCGTTGAAGATGAAACAATATCTTGTAAGTGTACGTGATCAAGCTAATACCGGGAAGGACCTGAACTATGCGCTGAAGTTGGCACACGATTTCAAAACGGTTGGCAGCAAGCTTTGGACGAATTCTCCCTTTGTCGTCTATCATGTTCCGGCGATAAGCCCAATCAAGCGGCTGCCGGACCTGCTTCCTGAAGATGGGGAGATCAGCGACCAACTTTCCGTCATTTCTGCGCAAGGCGAATTTGAAGCGGCTTCTTTCGTGCTCGCCCCGCTTAGCAATGTGGATGCAGTTACTTTTGCCGTGAGCGACCTGGTGAGCGAGAAAAACACGATTCCGGCGAATGCGTTAGATCTGAGGGTAGTGAAAACCTGGTACCAAGGCGGGACGGCATGGTACAGCTACTTTGCCGACTCTTCCAAAAGTGTGCTAGTGCCTGAACTGTTGCTGCACGACGAAAATTTGATCAGAGTCGATCAAGCCCGAAAGGGAAACTCGTTGCGTATCGATTACCCTAATGGAGCGAAATATGTGGACATATCCAATATTCCAGCTACCAAGTTTAACTCTTATGACGAGCCGGTTGCAGACAGCCCTACGCTTCTTCCGATCTCGCTAAGGCAAGGAGAGTCCAAGCAAATGTGGTTGACCTCACATGTCCCCAATGAAACACCGGCGGGTACATATACAGGCACGATCGATATTTTTGCAGACGGAATTTCTGCCGGACAACTTTCGTTGACAATTCGCGTGCTGCCGTTCGAGCTTCCAAACCCAAAGACGTATTATGATCTTAACAAAGACTTTTACGTCATGCTCTATCATCAAAGCCGCGTAAAGGAAAATTTGAAAACGGCGAATGGGAATATGAAACTGGTAGAAACCAAGCTGCTGAACGATTATCACAACTTGGTTAACCATAACGTACTTCACATCCCGGGTCCGTATTATTCCATCGAGGACAAAGCTACTTTCACAAAGCAGCTTGAGCTTATGCAGCAAGCCGGACTCAGCCTGAACCCGCTCTTTGGTGTCAAGCAGGCATTTGCCCCTTATACGATTTATACGAAATATACCGGTTATCTGTCGGCTAAAGCTGCTTATGAAGCGAACCCAACCGCAGAGAACAAGCTTAAGATGGATAAACTTTACACCGAATGGCGCAACGGTATTGATGCCCATAAAGCGTCGTTGGATGAAGCGATTGATTTTGTCTCCAATCTAGTTGGCCACACCAATTTCTATTTGGACGGTTGGGATGAGCCAGGCTCGATGATGCTTCAGTTCGAGCAGGAGATGTGGAAATATATACAGGATAAAGGGCTCAAAGTATATTCTACTGGCAATGAGAGCCACTACCCACTTGATGTTAAAGAGAATTACTTGAATATGGTTGGAGAACCGACACGCGAGAAAGCGCAGACCTGGCATAGTTTCGGCGACGACAAGATGATTACCAACTATGCTTACCCACACACAGGTCCCGAGAACCCCGACCTGATGCGCCAACGTCATGGACTGTGGGTGTACAAAGCAAATTATGATGCTACTTTCAATTATATTTTTTATGAGGGACCTCCGAACATCTGGAACGACAACTCCATCCAGGATGAATTCCGCAACTTCAATCTGGTTTATCCGACCCAAACGGATTTGATCGACACCATCGCCTGGGAAGGCTATCGCGAAGGCATCGACGACATTCGCTATGCGACGAAGCTCAAGCAGCTTGCTGTGGATGCAATTGCCTCGAGTCAGCAGGAACGGGCAGCCGCCGCAAACAACGCATTAACCTGGTTGGAGGAAGTCGATGAGCGCTCGACGAATCAAGATTTGCTGCGGTTGGAGATGATCCGTCATATTTTGCATCTGATTGACTTGGAAAAAGAAGCGCAATAAGGAGGGGTTAAAATGGTGAAGAGGCCCAAACGATATATAGCGCTATTATTGTCCATTGTTCTTGTTCTCTCTCTTGTAGGTGTGATGCGGGCGCAAGCGGAGAGTTCTTCAGCCAAAAAGGTTTACGAAGTCACATGGTCAAGCGAAGATTTATCTGCCCCAATGAAATGGGTGCAAAGCCAATACTTTAACAATCCGCTTTATAAGGAAACACGGTTTGAAATATATTGGCCCGGTACACCGATTCCGCCGGGAGGGCCGCGCGAAACGTCATTTTACATGGTCTATAGGGAAGATGGTTTATATATGTTTATTCAATCCAACGAACCCGAAACCGACGCTGACGGCAAATTGAAAGAAAGTTCGTTGGAGTTTTTTATAGCCCCGAGCGAGGGAGATCTTCCATACCACCAAATGATTGTGCCGACAGGCGGCGGTCCCATCGAATATTATGAGTGGCAGACCGAATATCGCGATAACCGGCCGCTTAAAGGGAACGTCAGAGTGAATACCGGGCAAGTACCTACCGGATGGGGGACCGTGATTGTCATCCCGTGGGAGAATGTATATGACTCTGTACCGTTAGACGGCGGCAGCTGGCAATTCAACTTGATCCGCTGGTCTCCTTCAGACGGTCAGACTTGGGGAGGACACGTTCACCAGCCGGGGAAATTCAACCTGCTTCACTTCCAGGCGCCGTCTGCGGAGCAACGTACAGCAATCCAGAAGCATTTGCTGAAGTATGCCTGGAACAAATTTCAATCGACAGCAGTCCAGGTGACCGATTATTGGTCCGATAAACCAGCAACAAAGGACCAAGATTTCTATAAACAATTCGTCTTGCCTCTGATCGTTAAAGGTCGTGCGGCTGGTACGCAAATGGACCGATTGGACGATTTAAATGCGGATGAAATCGACGAACTGTATGGGAATGCTCCAGATTGGATGGAGCTTCGTTACAATGTGGATGCTCAACGTCTTGCCTATTTGAAGAAGGGATTGACGAATCAGCATACAGATCAAATCCCGCCGACGACCAGAGCTGATCTAGACGGCACCAAAGGATCCGGCGATTGGTATGTTTCCGATGTGACGGTTTCACTCCTTGCTGACGATGACGATTCTGGCGTGGCATCTTCCGAATATGCGATAACTGTCGTTCAAAGTACTTACGGACTGCAGTCTACCGACGGATTCGTACCTTACACTTCTCCGATCGTGTTAAGCGAAGCCATCTACGAGTTGTTATACCGCTCAACAGACACGGCGGGCAATATCGAAGAGGCCAAACATGTTTCCATGCAGATCGATAAAACCGCCCCAACATTTTCGATATTGTTGAATAGCGGCAAGTTAGGCGAAGATGTGCAAATAACCGACAGCCAGCCTGTAACGTTCACATTGCAAACGGGTGACAATTTGTCTGGCGTAGCAGCACAAACGGTCTCAGTCGATGGAAATCCGTATATTCCAGGAACGGAGCTCAATTGGGCAGGCAATCTCGGTACGCATACCGTGCGCATCGTTGTGAAAGATCATGCGGGCAACGCGACACAGACGGAGATCGCCATTCAAGTAGATACGGATCTCGCGTCGATAGGGCACCTGTTGCAACGTTACGCAGAATCCGGGCAGTTAACAGGGCCATTGCAAAAACAACTTGTCAATAAATACGGCCAAGCGCTGGATCAGTTCAATAAGGGACATCTGAAACAAGCGATCAAGCACATGGAGGATTTCCTGGAGCATATCAATCAAAATTCGATGCAAGATCATATTACTGCGGAAGCCAAGGCCATCCTGATCATCGACGCAAATACACTCATAACGTCCTGGTCCCAGGGCAACGAACTAAATTAGTGTTTTCCGATTCATATCCAAAACCCGCTGGCCAACACCAGCGAGTTTTTTTGTACTCTTTTCCAGATGCATACATCCTTTTCCCGCTACAATCATTGCAATATGCAGTAGCTATATATTTTGATACAATGACCGTACATCGGTGGAGGATACACCCCGGTGTATGATGTAAAGTTAGGGTGAGCTGTCATGATGGTAAAACGTTTCCTTTATCGATTGATCCCGGCCAAACTGAAATACCGTTTTTTCTTTGCGTTTATACTGTTCGTTCTCATTCCGATCGCTGCCATTCACATCTATCAATTCAGCACGATGGAGAATCTGATCAAGGAGCGGATCAGTCAGCTGAACGACAATCAATTGGAGCAGATCGGAATTTCATTCGAAGGAATGAAGACCAAAATATTAATGTCGATGTTGACGTTGGAAAAGGATAAGAGCGTCATGTCCATTTTGCAAAATCCGGACAACTATGATGAATCGGAAAGAAACAACATCATCGAGGATAGATTCAAACAGCTGCAACAATATGTGTACAGCAGTTACGTTCATTTTACGCTCGCTGACTTTCATGGGAATAGCTATATGTCGTACAAGACAGATCATAATGAACCGATCGACGAGATTGTACCCAGGGATCAGTTAGCCGAACTGTTGAGCGGTGAAAGCTCCTATTTCTTGCTGCTCGATAAAAAAGCCAGCGCATCATTGTGGGACAACGCTCCGTTGTTCACGCTTTATTCTATAGCCAAAGACGAAAATCATGAACCTTATGGCATGCTGCGAATTCGTGTCGATTACAACGAGTGGTTCAAATCTGCTGCCAAGGAAATCTCCTCAGGTCAAAACTTCCTCTTAACCGACTCCGGCGGAACAGTCATTTCCAAGACTAGCAGCGGGGTTCTTGTGCAATCCGACATCATTCAGAGACTCATATCCAATTTGCGTAACGGACAGAACATATCCTATTATATGGACAAAAAAACCAATTCCCTTGTCAATATCCGTTATTTGCCCTCGCTTCAATGGTATGTTATGAATGTATTTCCGCTCGATATGTTTCTGGGTGATCTGAAAGCGATGCGCAACCAGGTGATGATTACTTTATATATTACGATTGGTGTATTTATGCTGTTTACTTTTATCATTTCCGCTTCCGTTACCCGTCCCCTGCAGAAATTGCAAAAGAACATGAAAGAAATGGCCAAAAGCAATTTACAAGTTCACATTCCTGAAAACGCTCACAAAGGTGAAATTCTTGGGTTGAATCAGGCCTTCAACCAAATGGTGCAGGATATAAACGATCTCGTAGACCGGCTGAAGATTGAAGAGCGGCAAAAGGAGGCGATTCACCTGCAGATGCTCCTTAACCAGATCAACCCCCATTTTCTATTGAATACGCTTAATTCCATCAAGTGGATTGCACTGGAACAGAAAAATGATACGATCACGGAAATTTGCTTGTCCCTCGGAAAACTATTGGAGTCAAGCTTGAATTCCGATGTCGAGCTGATTCATCTTAAAGGTGAACTTGAATTACTTCGCGCTTATGTACATATTCAGAAATTCCGTTATGACGGGCTGTTTGATATCCATTACGATGTAGATCAGACATTGGAATACGCCCTTGTACCGAAGCTGGGCTTGCAGCCGCTCGTAGAAAATGCGATACATCACGGGCTGTCGCACATGGAAAGCGGTGGAATCATCTTGATCCGTATTTATGCAGAAAATAACAAACTGATTATTGAAGTGGAGGATAACGGCATCGGTTTGCACAAGCCGAAGTCAATACTGCCCATCCGGAACCGCAAGGGCATCGGCCTGGCAAACTTGCGTGAACGATGCCGCTTGTTGTTTCGGAAGAATGCGGATATTCAACTGATTTCCCTAGCGCCGGGAACAAGAGTTAAGTTGACTATACCTTTGCTTATATCCATTCCTTATGCAGTGGAGGGCATGCGTCATGTGGAAAATTCTGATCGTTGAAGACGAAGTGCATGTAAGAAAGTCGTTAATATCGAGTTTCGATTGGCAAGCAAGTGGCTTCGAAGTCGTTGGCGAGGCCGGCAACGGATTAAGGGCGTGGGAATTTATCGAGGCTGAACAGCCAGATCTGGTCATATGCGATATTTTCATGCCGGTTATGGACGGGATCGAATTGTTGAAAAAGACGAAGGAGGCTGGATTGCCATGCCTGTTCGTCATGTTGACCTGCCTGAACGAATTCGAATACGTGCGGCTGGCCCTGCAGCACGGAGCGTTCGATTATATCTTGAAACTTTCCATGGATATCGCCACGATGAAGGAGATATTGGCGAAGGTCGACGCTGAATTAATCCACGCTGCAGAACAGACTTCCCGCATCTTATTCGTTGATTTCCAGCAAATGTATCATGGCATGTGGGAGGCGCTCATTCAACGTAAGGAATACCGGTTAACCGGGCAAGAGTTGGAGCAATCGGCTGGCCGTTGGTCCCATGTATTGATCTGTTCGATACTGAACGGCGACATTCCGGTCACAGTTGAAGATTTCATTGCCCTTGGTTTTGTCGTGCCTGGCAAGCATACGGCCATACACCAATTTTCCATTTTTGGACAAACGACATTCTTCTATTGGCATCGGAATGAAGTCGAACTGAAACCGTTCTCCGGCGACGTGCCACTCTATTCTACGGTTGTCTGCTCGAGCGTTTCAGGTAAACAATTGTTTGAGGCGTGGAGAGATACGCTTGCGCAATTGGACCAATTCTGGTATAGCGGTCGTAAACAATTGCATTTTTTCGTGATCGGGAAAAGCTCTCCTGGAGGTGGCCATTATGTGCCGTGGAAGCAGGAACGCAAGCTGATTCATTATTTTGAACAGGCGCGACTGGAGGAGTGCGGATCTTTGCTGGAAGAGATCTGGAGTGGGATGGAGCGCAGCTTGCTCCCCATGTATATGGTGAAAGAAACGGCGCTGCAACTTGACAGCTTGTTGCTGCGCATCGCCAATTCACCGTTCGTCGATACGAACGAGCTGATCTTGTGCGCGAATCATAAGGAATTGCTGACGAAGCTGGTAGAGAGGTTAAGGACAAGCGTGAGGCATGCGCATGGAACCAAGGAACCACTGACCAACCATAACGAGATCAACAAAATACTTGATTTCATCCATGAAAATTACAATTCCAATATTACGCTCAAATCGATGGCCCAATTTGTTGCCCTGGACGAGCATTATTTAAGCAATCTGTTCAAGAAAAAAACAGGTGGAAATTTCATCGATTATTTGCACGGCGTACGGGTCAAGGAAGCGAAAAATTTTCTCGATCATACCGACCTGACGGTTAACGAGGTGGGGGAGCGGGTTGGTTTCGTGAGCGACAATTACTTCATCAAAATATTCAAGAGATGGACAGGGATGACGCCGACTCACTACAGAAACAGGAATGCGGAATGATTTGCAACAATGATATTGCTTAAAAATGTTCTATCGAGAACACAGATACGTGAATGTTATTGTGCCGCGGTAGGGTGCTATAGTTTGAATATGCAAGACCAATCGTTATGAAAGAGGTGAACGGATGCAGGGCATCGCTTTTGTAAGGAGAGTATGGCAACACCGGGTGTTCTTCGTGATGCTGATGCCTGGATTAATTTGGTTTGTAATCTACAAGTACGTACCGATGTATGGGGCAATCATCGCATTTAAGGACTATGATTTTTTAGGGGGAATCTTGGCGAGTCCGTGGGCCGATCCATGGTATAAGCATTTCAAATTTTTTTATGATTCGCCTTATTTTACGCAATTGCTGGTAAATACGTTTATCATCAGTTTTTACAAACTGATTTTCTCCACGATCCCTCCGATCGTACTTGCGCTGTTGTTTCATGAATGCCGGAAACGATGGTTTAAGAGTGTGATCCAGACGCTCAGCTATATGCCGCACTTTTTATCCTGGGTAATCATCTACGGGATTCTGCTAGCCTTTCTCTCGCAATCGACAGGACTTTTCAACCGCTGGATGACCGAATGGGGGCTCGATACAATCCCATTTCTGCAATCAACGGAATGGTTCCGCAGCATACTAGTCGGTTCGGATATCTGGCAAAGCGCCGGGTGGGGAGCGATTATTTATCTGGCTGCGATTGCCGGCGTCGATACGGCGTTGTACGAAGCGGCAAGAGTAGACGGGGCGAGCCGGTTGCGCATGATCTGGCACATTACATTGCCGGGTATTCGTAATGTGATCGTTCTACTGCTGATCATGAGGCTGGGGTATATCCTCGATGCCGGGTTCGATCAAATTTATATTCTTTATAATATTCAAGTCTATTCGGTTGCAGATATTATCGATACTTGGGTATACCGCACCGGGCTTGAACAGATGAATTTCAGTGTTGCCTCGGCGGTTGGCTTGTTCAAATCCTTCATCGGCCTCATTCTTGTGCTGGGAGCGAACCAATTGGCGAAACGATGGGGGGAAGGGATTTGGTAAGAGGGATCGAAGACCGCGTATTTGATTTTTTCGTCTATTCGATATTGTTGTTTGTCGGACTGGCGACTATATTTCCGATGATGTACGTCGTTTCCGTTTCCATTACACCCATGTCCGAGGTGTTAAAAAATGGGGGATACGTCATTATTCCTCACAGCATTACTTTTGACGCATACAAGGAATTGCTGGGCAACTCTGCAATCCCGCGCGCATTCTCGGTAACATTGTTCATCACGGTAGTCGGAACAGCAATCAATATGGTACTGACTGTGATGATGGCTTATCCGTTAAGCCGCAAAACTTTGCCGCTGCGCAGCTTTCTGTTGCTGGTAATCGCCTTTACGATGCTGTTCAGCGGTGGCCTCATTCCGCTCTATTTGGTTATCAAGGCGACAGGGCTGCTGAATACGGTCTGGGCGATGATTATTCCAGGGGCAATCGGCGCATTCAACATTCTGATTATGAAAAGTTTCTTCGAGAATCTTCCCGAAGAATTGTTCGAATCGGCGCGGATCGATGGGGCCAAGGAATGGCGGATTTTGCTCCAGATGGTCATCCCATTGTCTGTCCCTGTGCTGATAACGGTCGGCCTCTTCTCTGCCGTTGGCCATTGGAATTCCTTCTTTAGCGCGATTATGTATATAACCGACCCGAAGCTGCAACCTCTTCAGGTGATTGTCCGCAACATTCTGTCACGAGCACAAAACCCTATAGAGAATTTTGAAGTGCCTTTGCCTACGGAAGCGGTACAGATGGCATCTGTCATTATCGCTTGTCTGCCTGTGATGGTTGTTTATCCGTTCGTACAGAAGCATTTTACGCAAGGCATGTTGATCGGTTCAATCAAAGGCTGATTCGATCCGTTGATTTCGAAAACCATTTTATCATGGAAGAAAGGATGTTTTTCATGAAACAAAAGAAATGGGTGTCGTTTTGTTTGGCTGCCATGCTGTCGCTAGGCACAATCCTCAGCGGATGTGAAGGCAGCAGGGAGTCAAAAGGCGGAGATAATACAGGACAATCCGCTTCTTCATCCGATGCGCCAAAAACCGCACCGATCAAATTGGAAATTATGACGGACAGTGGCGGCGCGAAATTGCCGGAGGGCGACAATGACCGAATGAAAATCAGGCTTGACGAGAAACTGAACACCGACATCCAGTTGTCTCTATTCGATGATTATAATCAGGTGAATGTGCGCATGGCCGCCGGAGATTATCCGGACATGATTTCGGTTAACCGCATATCGATGCAGGAATACGCCAAAAAAGGACTGCTGCTCGATCTGACTCCGTATATGGGAAAGCTGGAGCAGGCGAAACAATTTATCGGAGAGGATAGTTTAAAGAAAGGAACCGTGGATGGGAAAATTTACGCATTGGCGAAAAAACCGTCATTTCCTTTCTTTAACATATGGATCCGGAAAGATTGGTTGGAACATTTGAATCTGAAAGTACCGACAACGTTGGAAGAGTTTTTTGAAGTAGCCAAAGCATTTACAGAAAATGATCCGGACGGTAACAACAAGAAAGATACCTACGGCATTACAGGAACGGGACTGGCCGCCTTCGATCCCATTTTAACCGCTTTTGGCGTAGGTACTTTCGGAACGTTTTACAAGAAGGATGGCAAATTGATGAATTCCTTCTACGATCCGGAGATGAAGGATGCGCTAAAGTTTATCAATGAGTTGGTGAATGCCGGCGTTGTTGATCCGGATCTGCTTACCAATACGGGCAACCAGCATGAGCAGAAAGCGTTCCAAGGGAAGGTCGGCATGATCTGGAATGGTTTCCCAAGAATGACATTCCCCGAGCGCGTAAAGGAATACAAGGCGGTAAATCCTGACGCTGAATGGATGCAACTTCCGGCATTGAAAGGTCCGGGGGGACAATATGCCGGTACCTGGGACGTAGGCATTGCGCCGGGCATGCATGCGATTTCCAAGTCGGTAGAGAAAGATCCGGAGAAATTGCAGAAAATATTCGATCTGTTGAATTACGTGGCGAGCCCGGAAGGTTCCACCCTTGTCGCCCATGGGGAAGAAGGCCGTCACTGGAATCTCGAGAATGGCAAAATCGTTAGAACAGAATTAAGGGCCAAAGAGCATGCCTTTATGTATCAACTGCTTGGCCGAAATGAAATGGAATATTTGCAATCCGGTTATCCGGCCGAAGCGATCGATTTTGCCGCCAACACACCGCGCATCGAAGTGTATAACGGATTGCTTGATCTTCCGGAAGGGTATAATCCTGCGGATGCTGAAAGGTACATGCTTGAGGAATTGATGAAATTTGCTTACGGCAAACGCCCGCTTAGCGAATATGAAGACTTCCTGAACACATTAGAAACGACGTTCAAATATAAGCTGATGCTGGATTCAGCCGAAAAGCAGCTCAAAGAACTGGGCATCATCAACTAAGAAGAACAGGCAACGGGGAGTGAATGCACTTTCCGTTGCCTGCTCCATGTCAGGAGAATGAAGCGGATGGAAAATATACGAATTACCGACAACTACGCCGGAGGAAATATTCGCGTTATTGCGCAAGAAGGCAGTTTGGTGAAGTTGGAGCAGGACATCCGGGATACGTCAGGCTGGTGGTTTTATTGGAATTTTCGCGCTGAAGCGGATCAGGCGCAGACAATCGTATTTGAATTTCTGAACGGTGAAGTTATCGGACCATGGGGTCCTGCTGTCAGTATGGACGGCATTAGGTGGCAATGGCTTGGAACGGATTCGCTCATTTCCCGGCAATCATTCCGATACTCGTTCATGGAGGGGGAGCGCGTCTACTTCAGTTTCTCGTTGCCGTATCAGCTGCATCATTTTGAACGGTTCTATTCCCGCATCTCCGATGTTCCGGCTGTCCGGCGGCAAGTTCTGGCGATTTCGGAACAATTGCGGCCCGTCCCGCTTCTTGTCATCGGCAATGCTGCAGCCCGCAAACATATTATGTTCACGTGCAGACATCACGCATGCGAGTCTCCTCCCTCTTATTTGCTAGAAGGGCTGTTGTACTATTATTTGTCGCAAGCTGAATCGAAGGTATTGCAGCAATTTGCCATCCATTGTGTCCCATTCGTTGATCTGGATGGCGTAGAGAACGGCGACCAGGGCAAAGCACGCCACCCTCATGACCATAACCGGGATTACGTCGCTGCCCCTCGCTATGAAGCTACGGCAGCCATTGCCGAATATGCGAAATCGCTAGAGCTGGCGGCAGGGATTGATTTGCATAGCCCTTATAAATGGGGAGAACGAAATGATTTTCCTTTCGTTGTAAAAAGAGGATCGCCAGTGAAAGGTGAAATTGAACGGTTCAACGCATGTCTTGCTACCGCAACTCGCTGTCGCGCTGCATCAGGACTAATTTCTTATAGTTCCATATATGATATCGAAATGGGCGAAGATTGGAATCAGCCGAATGGCGCGACTTGCAGCGCGTTTTTTGAAAGAACGGGGGCGCAGCTTGCCTTCTCATTCGAGTTACCCTATTTCGGAAATGAAAATATGGTGATTACTCAGGACAATTGCCGCCAATTCGGCGCCGATTTTGCGCGGGCACTGGAAGCGTATTTGCTGCAAATTCGTTGAATAGGGGAGTGGCAGGAATGAAGTTCGAAATTGTAAAAACCGATATTACGGTAATCGGTGGCGGTTTGGCCGGTGTAAGTGCGGCCGTAGCGGCGGCCAGGCTCGGCCGTTCGGTGGCGCTTGTGCAGAACCGTCCCGTGCTTGGCGGCAACTCAAGCAGCGAGGTGCGGGTTTGGGTTAGCGGTGCTACAGCAACAGGTACGCATCGATACGCTCGGGAAACGGGGATTATCGGCGAAATGCTCGTTGAGAACCAGTATCGCAATCCGGATGGCAACCCTTACTACTGGGATCTTGTCGTCCTCGAGACCGTACTTGCCGAGACGAACATCCACTTGTTTCTTAATACCGATGTGCACGAAGTGGAAGCGGAAGGCACAGAAGCGTCCAGGACCATCCGCTCGGTAACCGGATGGATGATGGGATCGGAACGGAAAATTCGTTTTGAGAGCAGCATGTACATGGATTGTACAGGTGACGGACTGGTCGGTTTCCTGGCCGGGGCTCAGTACCGGCTAGGCCGGGAAGCAAGAAGTGAATTCGGCGAACCATGGGCACCTGAGTCGGCCGACGATATTACGCTCGGCAGCACATTACTGTTCTACACGAAGGACGTTGGCTACCCAGTCAAATATGTACCGCCTGCGTTCGCCAAAAATATTGCCAAAACGTCGATTCCGATGCGGCGAGTGATCCGCAGCGGCGACTCCGGCTGTTTCTATTGGTGGATTGAGTGGGGCGGAGAATTGGACACCATTCATGAAAATGAGCGAATTCGCGACGAATTGTGGTCAGTCATTTATGGCATATGGGATTATATTAAAAATTCGGGCAACTATGAAGCGGAGCATCTAACCTTGGAATGGGTCGGGGCAATACCGGGCAAACGCGAATACCGCCGATTTGTCGGCGATTATATGCTCCATCAGCACGATATTATCAAACAGACCCGATTCCTCGACAGGGTTGCGTTCGGAGGATGGTCGATCGACCTGCATCCGCCGCAAGGGATGTATGCGGCGGAGGATGGTTCGAAACATCTGTATTCCGACGGTATTTACCATATTCCGTTCCGTTCACTCTACTCGGTCAATGTCGACAATATGCTGATGGCCGGCCGGAATATTAGCGCGACACACGTAGCTTTCGGTACGACGCGAGTCATGGCGACGTGCGCAGCGATGGGCGAGGCAGCGGGGACCGGTGCGGCGCTCTGTGTTCAGAATGGCATTACGCCAAGGGAGTTAGGTCGCGATCATCTGGAAGAACTGCAGCAGACCTTGCTGCGACAGGATGCAGCCATCATCGGCATAGCGAATCGCGATCTGAATGATTTGGCGCTTGGTGCTGTGGTAACCGCTTCCGGTTCATTAAGGCGCATCGCTATCGAGCAGCCGCACGAGCTTCACCATTTGCACGAGGATGCGGGTTTGCTGTTTCCGGTCGTACCCCAGCTTGAAGGTCTCGAACTGTTGGCGGATGTCACTGCCGAAACCATGCTGGAAATTGAACTGTGGGACACCGGCCGGGCGGAAAATTATGTACCTCATTCGCTCATTGCAGCTTGCAGCATACAAGTGAGCCCCGGAAAGCGGCAATGGATCGCCGCTGACTTGTCTTGGAGGCCGCAGGAGGATCAGAACGCTTTCGTTATTGTCAAGGCGAATCCGCATATCGCTTTGTGGTTGTCCCGTCAGCCGTTGTTTGGCGTGCTCGGTTTTGTCAGGCAGTCGGAGCCTGTTGTCGCCGAGTTGAGCGAGGGGCAGTACGTAGCCCAGCCTGTAAGGGACTGGCTCATGCGCCCCGTTGTCCGCAAACCGTTCTGTTTCCGCGTCGCAGGAGAAACAAAGGCATACAGCGCCGACAAAGCGATCGACGGCTACAACCGTCCATATGGCGCACCGCATTTATGGTTGTCCGATCCATTAGCCACTTCTGACGAAGACGTAGATCGTTGTATGGCTGCGGACGGTGAAACTGGCATTAATGGTACGGAAATTGCGGAGACAAGAAAAGGCGCTGCAGGACGTGAAGCCTGGCTTCAATTGTCCTGGAATCGCCCGATCAGCTTGTCGGAAGTGCACCTAACCTGGAACGACGATGTGAACGAATATTTGATCAATCTTCACTTCATGCGAACGCCGTTCGATATTTTCCCCGAGCTGGCCGCGGACTATCGGATTGACACACATGTGGACGGACATTGGATAACGGTTCACAGGGAGACATCGAACCGAAAGCGAAAACGGATCCATCATTTCGCCCCTACCGTGGCTGATCGTTTACGCGTCGTCATTGAACGAACTAACGGCAGTCCGCATGCGGCACTGGCGGAAATCCGTGTATATGAGCAAGAGCGGTCCCAGCAATCAAGATGATGGAGGATTATCGATATGAGGGATATGCTGTTATATGAATTGAGACGTGAAGAAATTTCCCATCGGGCTAGGCTTGGCTACGCAGTTGTCATCCCGCTTGCTAAGGAAATAGACGATGAGATATTGAGCATAACTATTGAGGAAATGAATCTAAGTGTACGAATATATAATTGCTTAGCAGTTCATTCCTAGTTACAAGCTCCGCTTTAAGAGAAGCGGGGCTTTTTCATCTTCTTTTTCTTGATTCCTATAATTATCATAGTTCAGGAATGATTGAGGCTGTAATACGGTGGGTGAAGAGGGATGATTATGAGGAATTCCACGGTTTTCACGGTTCGATTCAATCAAATGACCTTTTAAATTTTTGAAACTTAGTGATTTGTAAGATTTTTGTAAGAAAAAAAACAGAAAAATGACAATCTTATTTATTAATCTATATAACAGAAGGCGAGGTTATGGGCATGGAATATGTCGTGAGAACCAATTTGCTAACCAAAAAAAATACACGATAATGAAATTGTTTCAAATGTAAGTATAACGATTAAGAAAGGAGAAATTTATGGACTATTAGGTCCTAATGGAGCAGGTAGCAGGTAAGACTTCCATTATGAAAATACTTACCAATCTCCTACAACCAACCCGTGGCGAGATTGAGTTTTTTGGACAAAATCTATGCAATACTTCCTATGAACATTTAAAACGAATAGGGAGCATTATGCATTATCGAATACCTAATTTTTTATGAGAAGCTGACTGGTCGTGAGAATTTGGAACTTCATTGTAATTTTATGGGATATCACAATAAAAATGCATTTGACCAAACGTTAAAACTGCTTAAATTAGAGGGTGTCGATCAAAAAAAAGTAAAAGATTTATCACTTGGAATGAAACAGAAACTTGGAATTGCTAGAGCGATCATAACAAAACCGGAGTTCCTCATTCTTGATGAACCTATAAATGGACTTGATCCAATCAGTATGAAAGAAATACGAAATTTATTTACGAGGTTGAATAAAGATTATGGCATAACATTTTTGATCTCTAGTCATATCATGGGCGAAATCGAACAAACCGCAGATACGATTGGGCTGATGAAAGATGGGGAATTAATAGAAGAGTTAAAATACCATGTATATTCAATTAGCTGTTAACGACTTTAAAAAACATTGTTTGTATTAGAACACAAGTTAAACCTGTTATAAAAAGATTAGAAATAATGGTCGCAATAAATGTGAAAATCCCAATTGTCATTAACTTCGCTTGCATCAATTTTCTTCGATCAATCGGATAGATCCTCACCTCTAGTTTTAGAGATTTCTCCTTAGGAAGAACGCAGTTTACCCCAATTTTATTTGGTATAGGCGGAGTATTACTCAGTTATTTTGCAATTCGTAATGTCACAAAGGAAGATGTATTGTAATACCTTTGATAGGATCACCTATCTAAGGTGTATGCATAATAAATCAAAAATAATGAATATCCAGATGAATGAGGGATTAAAATTGAAAAAAATAAATCGTTTCCTTGCATTCTATTTGTTATTGTCAATAGTATTCGCAAACTGTTTTCCTTCTGTCATGTATGCTTCCAATATCAAAACATCATCTGATATAACAAAAGTGATGGATAGTGTAGTGAAAGAAGAAATGGATAAACTTCATATCCCTGGTTCAGCCGTGGTAATAACAAAAGGTGATAAGATTCTGTTCAGCAAAGGATATGGTTATGCAGATCTAGAAAAGAAAAAAAAGTTAGATGCAACGACAACGATTATGCGAGCTGGATCTCTTGCTAAAACTTTTACAGCTAGTGCAATCATGCAGTTAGTTGATCAGAACAAAGTTGATTTGCATCAAGACATTAATAAATATTTAACAGATTTTAAGACCACTAATTACAAGAATTACCCAATTACATTGCATCATCTTCTGACTCATACAGCTGGCTTAGATGAGTATTATTATGCTAGAGATGCTCTATATAGCAAAGATCTATCGGATACACGCCAAATATTGAAATATTATTTTCCAAACCAAGCCCCAATTCGAGAGCCAGGGGAACAATTCCAATATAGTAACGTTGGTTTTGGTTTAGCTGGAAATATGGTAGAACAAATAACAAAACAATCCTTCCAAAGTTATATGAAGACACATATCTTTGGACCTCTGAATATGAATGGGGCTACCTTTGATTTTCCTGAGAATAACCCAAACCTAGCTTCTGGTTATGCTTATACAGGAGATGGGTATCAAAGAATGAAGGATTCACGTATAAGTTTACCTGGGGGTGGCGGGTTAAACCTCGTTCCTCAAGATATGGCTCCTTTTATGATCATGCAACTTAATCAAGGGAAGTATAAGGGAAAGACGATTTTACAACCATCATCTATCAAGCAGATGCAAGCACAACAATTTACAAGTCATCCGAAAGTAGATGGAGTGGGATATGGTTTATTTCAGGGTAAGTTAACAAACGGTGAGCCACTTATTATAGGTAAAGGAGTTATCAACGGATATGTTTCCAAAATGTTTCTCATACCTTCACAAAAAGTTGGAGTGTTTGTAATTGCTAACTCCGTACAATCTGGAGACGAATTACATTGGAAAGTAGTAAATACATTTGCAAACAATTTTTTACCAACTCCCCAAAAAATAGTGCTTACACCTACAAATTCGGGATTAAATACAAAGGATATTGAAGGGCAATATGAATTAACCTTAACACCAGTACATGGTTGGGGAAAATGGTTAAAGTTTTTAGGAGCTGCCATCTTACAGGTAGAAGCTCAATCTAATAATAAATTGAGGGTAACTGGTACTTTTCCACATGAAGGAGAGGAAATAAAGACCAAAAAATTTTTACAAACTGATAAAGGTGTATTTGAGGAAATAGGTGGTATACAACAACTCACCTTTAAACAAAAAGAAGGTCACTGGGAATTATCTGGTTCAGTAGATTTTACATTTCTAAAAAAATCTTTTTTGGAACGACAATCTACCTTAATGTCAATCTATATTGGTAGTGGACTGGTTTTTGTGATTACCTTTTTAGTTTGTTTCATTTATGGGATCATTCGTCTCGTTAGAAAGAAGAAGTTTTCCGTTAATTTACTATCAATTAGTGGCATCGCAGGATTAAATACCATTTTTGCAGTAACTCAATTCTTTTATGGCAATAGTCATGTCGTTTATGGGTATCCATTTTGGTATATATGGGGAATAAGTCTTCTACCAGTTATCTCTATGATAGTCGCCCTCTATCTTTTGATCACCAAAGGAATTTCCCTAGTTAAGGGTGCAGACATTGTTTCCATATTGCAATTTATATTTGTATTAATCGCTGTCATATACACGATCTACTTATATTATTGGAACCTATTACCTATTCACTATTCATAAACAAAAACGGATCATAATCACTCGATTTTGCCAGAAGCTCCACTGATCCATCTCTGAGTATTACAGTTCGCGCTGGACAATCCGCGTGAATTCAGCATAACTCGCCAAGGAAGCAGTTCATACTACGGTCTAATAAAAGCAAATCAGAACACTTTATGTATCACAAGAGAATCTCTATTCAACTTAGGAATATGAGAACTAGCATTTGTTTGGTTACACAAGGCACAACAATTCAAATTATCTTGAAAACCTAATGACGTAAGAACCTTTTTATCGATTCTCATCATAATTAGTATGGGTTAGCACTTTAAATTTGCGCAAAGGTCTTTTTCCAATTTAAGGTTATTGAGCTAACTGGGAACGATAGGTTAATAATTAACTAAAACGCGGCTGCCGGCATAGATTGGCAGCCGCGTTTTGCGCTAACGGGCAGGATTGTTTAGCTCAAGGGCGAATAGAATAAGCAAAAAACTGTTTTATCTAAATCAGAATTGGAAGGATGAGCAGTATGAGCCTATCGACAACAATCAGCAATTTGGAAAACGGCAAACATCAGCACATCGTCGTTTATGGAACCAGTCTAACCGAAGGCGGCGCTTGGTTCAGCGGATTAAAGGAGATTCTAGATCGCCGGTTTCCAGGGCAAGTTAAGTTGACCAACAGCGCCAAAGCTGGACAATGGTCGGGCTGGGGACTAGAAAATTTGGAGGAACGTGTAATCGCTCTCGCTCCCGACGCCGTTTTTCTGGAATTCGCCATAAACGACTCATATTTACCTTATCAGACGAGTGTTACGAAATGCGGTGAAAACCTGAATGCTCTTATCGATCGAGTTCACGCTGCCAACAAGAATTGCGAAATTCTGTTAATGACGATGAATCCACCAGTTCGGGAACACCTGGAAATTCGTCCTCTGATTGAGCAATATTATCAGGTGTACAGAGATACGGCTCGCAAGCGCGGACTTTTGCTCATAGATCATTACCCGGTTTGGCTGAGAATGTTAGACGAAAATCCCGCCGAATTCGACCGGCTTATTCCGGATGGAATTCACCCTTAGGACGAGGGCTCGACTAAAATAACGCTTGCCGAAATCGTTAAGACCTGGTTGTAGCAACTAAGGTATTTATCATTGGAATAGAAATCATTGGAGGGAATGATAGCAAGTTCTTGTCATTTAGGCTAAAATCAGCTTCGTGGGTCGTTACTTGAGCAAAGAACACATATGTTTTTGAACAGCGGCAATCATCGCTGTTTTTTTAATTTTTAAGACTAAATATTCCAGGAGGCGATATTGCAAAGCGTTGGAACGAACAAATCATGTTAAATGAAAATATTGGATGCTTCTTCTCGATCCGGCGATGCACGCAGAGGAGCGCGAACGTCTGCTGGGCAAAGTGTATGTCAAAACCCAAGAGACGTTGGTGCTCATTCATGATTTCTTCGATTTGGCTAAGCTGGAGTCCGGGGATCAAAATATGACGATGACCCGAATTCTCATGAATGAACCTTGCGGCACGACGATTCTGGCTTATTACGACATTCTTATGGAGCAAGGTTACCTCGTCCATATCGAGATCCCGGATCATCCGATTTATGGCTAGATCTCGAACAGCATTCAATATGGCAATCACGGTAAACAGCTCGGTTTGACGCTCCGGGAAGATGAATCTTCTATCTATGTGGATATATGGGATCGGGTAAAGGGCATTGATGCGATACATATCGATCATGTGTTTGAACGGATGTACGCTGGAAGATTCGTGGAATAAGTTCTATCAAGGCAGCGGACTGGGTCTTACAATTACGAAGCGGTTGGTGGTGAGTATGGGCGGGTCCATCCACCTCCGCAGCAAGCCTAATGAGTTAACGGTGTTTACCGTTCAATTGAAAAGTTTTTCATGAGCATCATCGCACATAGAGTCAGCTTAAGAAATTCGTAAGTGTTATGTAAGAAAAAAGAACATTACGTCCTATAAGATATCGTTATGAGAGTGCGAGAGGAGGTAAGAGTATGGAGCATATCGTACGAACGATTCGATTGAGCAAGGCTTTTCAAGGGCAGGAAGTCGTCCCGAATGTCAATAAGAATATGAAGAAAGGCGAAATCTACGATTCTGCTAGCCGTGATTGGGATAGCGGTTGGATACATGGCGATTCGCAAAATTGATCAAATCAATATTCGTTAATTTGGTAGAGTAAATTTGATATTTTTTACGTCTCAAATAGATGTAAATAACATTCATTCCCTAAAAATTCAGGGTAACGCTGCCAGCAGAGAGGGGAAACTTATAGCATGAATGTAAGAAAAAGACTAGTCTCCGCAGCGATTGCGGCTATTATGGCCGTGTCCGTTCCCGTGTCAGTCATGGCACAGGATGGAGCGAAAAAAGCAGCACCATGGTATCAAGATGGAGTACAGGCACTCGTAACGAAGGGAATCGTTGACAAAGGAATAAAACAAAATCAAGAGATTTCTGTTAAAGACTTTATCCGCTATGCGGTAATGTCGCTTACATATCAACATGGCATCGATCCGATGAAGGTTGCTTCCGAGAAGGGGTGGTTGAAGGAAGGAGAATTCACTTCCGTTGACGCTCCGATCAAACGCGGCGAGATGGCACGCATGATGGTGCGAGCACTCGGCAAGGAACAGGGAGAAACGAGCTTGGCCGAATATGCGACAAGCGCCAAGGCACTTGGGCTCATTCAAGGGAATACAGATGGAAGCTTACACGAAGATCAGCCAGTGACTGTAGCTCAAGCGGCTGTTGTGCTTAAAAATTACAGAAATAAAATGCAATCAACGATGGACGACAGAGGTGTGTCACAAATTTCCGTGGAAGACTTCTTTCGGAGTTCGGGCAGCTTTGGGTATGAGCTTTCTCCAGATGGCAAGTATCTTTCTTATGCGGGTACTTGGGAGAACCGTTCCAATGTGTTTGTCGAGAAAATCGGAGAGAAAAGCGAGCCTATTCGCGTGACAAGCTCAAAAGATCGCGATATCGCCGGCTTCTTCTGGAAAGGCGATAACATTCTATATCGCAAAGATAAGGGCGGAGACGAGAATTTCCATGTATATTCGTCCACTTTTAATGGCAATAAGGAAGTGGATTTGACGCCTTACGATAAGGTCAGTGTTCAACTCGTGAGCGAATTATCTGGTGTGAAAGACGAAATTCTGATCTCGATGAATAAAGAAGATGCTACCATCTTCGATGTATATAAATTGAATGTAAAGACAGGGGAAACGAAGCTGATTGCCAAAAACCCAGGGAACATTATGGCATGGGTAGCTGATCGCCAAGGTAAGATTCGACTCGCTTCTGAGAGCGACGGTATCGTAAGTACATTGTTGTACCGCAATACGGAGGAAGAAGCGTTCAAACCGCTGGCAACGTTAAATTTTGGGGATACGATAAATCCGCTTGGTTTCTCGGCAGACGGTAAATCGATCTATGCGGTCTCCAATAACGGTCGGGACAAGACGGCGCTCGTCAAGCTGAATTTAAAGGGTAAGGAAGAAGTTCTGTATCAGCATCCGGAAGTTGACGTGACTGGAGCATTTTACGACAAAAATCAAGATAAAATGCTGGCGGCTATCTATGTGACAGATAAAACGCATTTGGCGTTTTTTGATGATAAATTCGAGGCGATGTACCGCAAGCTGCAGCAGAAGCTTGGCGTTAGTGAAAGTGAAATCGGGATAAACGATTATAACGAGGATATGACGAGGCTGATCGTTCGTGTCTCGAATGACAAGACTTACGGGATGTATTATTTGTACGATAACGTATCCGGTGAGTTAACATTCTTGGGTAATATGAGTCCGTGGCTTAAACCAGATCAGATGGCTGATATGTATCCTGTCTCTTACAAGAGCAGAGACGGATTAACGATTCACGGCTACTTAACATTACCGAAAAATAAAAAGCCTCAAAACCTGCCGATGATCGTTAATCCGCATGGCGGGCCGTGGATACGTGATTTGTGGGGCTTCAGCCCGGATATACAATTGCTCGCAAACCGCGGGTATGCCGTACTTCAAATGAATTTCCGTTCATCCATGGGGTATGGGAAGTCCTTTATGGACGCAGGAAATAAACAATGGGGATTGAAAATTCAAGATGATATTACTGACGGTGTAAAGTGGGCGATTCAGCAAGGGATTGCTGATCCGAAACGAGTTGGTATTTATGGCATATCGTTTGGCGGATTCTCAGCCTTGACGGGCATTACGAAAACGCCGGAATTGTATGCTGCTGCTGTTGATCATGTAGGTATAACGAATATGTTCTCGCTCTTGGGAACGGTCCCACCGTATTGGGAGAACATGAGGAATCTCTATAACGAACGTGTCGGCGATGTCGAAAAGGACAAAGAAATGCTGAAGCAAATTTCGCCGGTGTTCCACGTCGATAAGATCGTAACGCCATTATTCGTAGCTCAAGGGGCGAATGATCCGCGGGTGAAAAAAGCAGATTCCGACCAATTTGTTGAAGCACTCAAAAAACGCGGCGCGCAAGTGGAGTATATGGTCAAGGATAATGAAGGACATGGCTACACTAACGAAGAGAACTTGATCGATTTCTTCAGTACAATGATCAAGTTTTTGGATACAAATTTGAAGCCGCAGAGCAAATAAGATAATAGTTACTAGAGAATAAATAACTATGCTATAATTTATGAAATTATACAAATCGGATAGGGTAGCACCTCTCTTGCATTGGTGAGAGGGGTGCTTTTTGCGTTCATTTGTTCATTTTATAGAGGCGCAAGGTGAAATTAGTTGAGAAAATTAAAACGAACGGGACACTATCGCACATAGATTCAGCTTAAGAAATTCGTAAGAGTAATGTAAGAAAAAAGAAGATTACGTCCTGTAAGATATCGTTATGAGAGAGCGAGAGGAGAAAAGAGTAGGAAGCATAAGTACGAACGATTCGATTCGAAGACTGGTTAGTCAACACATCTATTGCAGAAGAAAGGAAGATAAACGTTTGAACAACAATATGAAGTTAGCTATGATTCTCCTGGCCGCTGCCAGTATCGGACTCGCCGGATGTACGAAAGTCACGAGTCCATCTAGTTTGTTCCAGCAAAACGCTTATATATCGACAAACACAAATGGATCAAATGCAGTGAAAGGGGATATTTCTCAAATAGATGTTACTAACATTCTTTCCTTAAAAATTCAGAGTAACGCTGCTATCGTTACAGTCATAGGCGACAAACAAATCAAGCAAGCAGAATTGGAATTATTCAAGGGCAACTCACATGGAATGGATACCAACGTGACTACGTCGACCCAAGATGGAACATTACAGATTATACTTGAAAATAAACAAAAGATCATAAATACGGGACCATTGCCCTCTTTAACGATTCGTCTTCCGTATAAAGAATTCAAATCCCTTGAGATAGATAATAAATTGGGCAACGTATCCGTTGAGTCAGAATTATGGGTCCAACACTTAAATGTGAGCAGCAGTGCCGGCGACATTACCGTAACGGATGTCATTGGTATGGAAAGCAGTAACATATCTACTAACGTTGGTAACGTCGAATTCGCTCTACCTGATCAACCAGCACCTCTAAATGTAAATCTATCAACAACAATAGGAAAAATCTACAATCAGGTTGCTCTTGAAGAAATAGCAAATACCACAAAGGTTGTATCCAAAGAACTCCATGGATATGTGGGTAAGCCTCAATCCGAAAGTGCAACACTAAACATTTCCACGCAGGTGGGCGATATTCTGTTCAAAAATTAAGTGTCATCATCGTACCAGGCTTGCCATTATCATGATTACGTGAATGAGAGACGTTAGAATATAGTTCATCGAGATTCTATCCTTCCATAAGAGCAAAAACTAGATTCAAAGCTCTTATGGGAGGTTTTATATAAGTGATTTATGGCGAAGGGCAACAACAAAATGTGAAGGTCGACGACATATGTCGGGTGACAAAAACATAGTAACATTAGAAGTCGCTAATTATGCGGCTTTTTATTTTTATGATATCAAGTTCTTGTTGGGGATACCATTGAATTTATTAAAGTGCCTAATCATAATGAGACACTAAAGGTTCAAGTTATCGAGCTGAGAAGATATGATACGTTTAAAGAGATGTATGAAGACGTTCCTTTTGAGAATTTTGATTGTGAAGGCTGGACATTAGATGAGATGATTAAAGGCACATATGAAATATACTCGCAGGAACAAGAAGAGCAATGGGGAACTTTGGCTATTACAATAAAATATTAATTGATTGAACTAACGGGACACGATAGTTGAATAACACACAAAATTGAGCAAGGTAGGATCGAGGAATCAATGGATAGCTGGTGAGGGAAATAAAACAGCGGGTGGCCAGAGGCCATCCGCTGTTCTGCTTAATGTACTTGCACTTGTGTATTCATCCGTAACTGCTGCAGCTGTGAATCCCATGTAATCGAAAGGCCGAGTCCCTTCTCGAAGAGTTGATAAGGAGCAGCGATAGCACCTGTTAAAGAAGATACAGATTCAGGGAGCTCGATAGCTTGGTCATCCACTAGAATTATACTTTCCCCACCGCGGAACGTGAAGGATCGGCCTTCATATTCAATCGTATAGGAAAGTGTGCCCGATGGATCTTGATTGGTCACAAACCGTGCTCCGAGTGCTCGGGTAATCGTAGTTATCGGAATATGAACTGTATTTGCACTCACTCGCGGAGCAAATATCGAGTTGATCACTTGTCCATCAATCATGATGTCTACTGCAATATTGACCTTAATTGGGAGATAGATCATGCCATCGGGTGAATCTGTCGTTGCGCCAACTGAATTAAAATGGTTGCCGCCCCAACCCCATACTTCGCCGCGTTTTGAGATCGCCTGATTGTGGTAGGTTCCTGCGCTGATCGATTTGATCTTTGGTAAGCCGTTAACCTTGCCTTGCTTGCCTGTAACCGTTCTTCCATAGCTATATACATCGCCTGCTGTCGTTAGGAACAGCGTGTAAAAGCTAGCTGCTCGTACTTCTTTAACAGTCAATTTAGGTTGAACGACAGTTGACTTACCCTTGGCGTCCAAAGTCCTGACCTTACCTTTCTTGTCTAACGCAAATAAGGCTTGTTCATTAGAAGTGACGGAACGAATATTGGATAATCCTTTCATCAGTACAGGCTTAGTAGGAGTCTTGATATTGGAATTGGACATGAGTGATGGTTCATTCCAGCTCCATACGGTGCCATCCCGTTTCACGGCATTGATTTGGTGGTTGGATACATGTATCTGCACCACATCCGCAATGCCGCTCACAGCAGCAGGTTTCCGAACGCTGTTCGTATCATTCTTGTTCAACTCACGCTGCCACGACCATACGCTCCCGTCTTGACGAAGCGCTACACCGAAGTCCGAGCCTGATGCTACAGTGACTGCATTTGCAATTCCTGCCACCTGCTGAGGCAGTACAGAATGGATCGTATTGTCATCTGAACGCGGTGCTGTTCCCCATGTCCATACCGTTCCATCCGCCTTAACAGCGAGATTGTGTCCGTCTCCGCTAGTAGCAATATGCTTGATATCCGACAACAAGTTCAGACGAACAGGCCCGTCTGTTTCCGATATGGTAACGGTTTCTTGTATCCCTATTTCGCCTAATAGGTTGCGTCCCCATGTCCATACCGAGCCGTCCTTGCGAATAGCGATTGAGTAATAATTACCTGATTCAACTTGCGTGAATTGCAAGGCATCATGGATTCCTTTCTCCGAAGCGGAAGCGGATACAGGAATCGCTGTCCCGACAAGCATAATGATCATGGCGATGATTAGCGGCTTAAAGGCAATTGATGCTGCGAAATGCCGGATGGGTGAAGATTGAGTCTTGTATATAGAATTAGGCGATCTCATGGATTATTCATCCCTTTCGTAAGATTAGTATGAGTAGATATATACTAGATTGACGCAGTTTGTTGTTAAAAAGTTCCAAGAGGTATTTTGGGGTGAATGAACTTTGATCCAAGTAGCGGCAGTAATCATTGAGAACGAGGTAGGTCAGATCCTCATCGCTCGACGTCGACAGGTAAGTCAGCGACAGGCATGACGCCGAGCCAATACCGCGACAGCAAGGCGGGCGAGTAGATGGAGCGGACGCGGTCGGTGGCCGGGAACTCTGAGAATTAGCAGGCGCAACGGATGATTGAGAACTTGACGGGCCAATAACAATCGGCCGAATACTCGCGAATCGGCCGAGCGAGAACCGAATCCCGCCAATGAGAACTAGGCAGAGCTGATGCGTGAATGCTAAGATAGCTCCGTTCGAATATGTGCGGAGTGATTGGTTGGGCTGTACTACTGCTGTTGCCCAATGGAAACTCCGCCCACTGGCGGTAACGGACGCGGCCGTGATGGCTTCCTCTCCGAAGGGAGCCGATATTATACGCCCTGCTGCTGAACGAGCTGATGAGCATCATTTTCTAAAACTTAAGCAGATGGCAAGCTGTATCCTCACTTAATCTCTCATAGCGTCATTGCAGGAATGTTCGTAGTGAAATCATTTTCAAGATGGCTTATACCAGATTTCGCGAAAGGGGGGATCAAAATTTAGCATTCACCTGGACAAGAAATAAGGGTTTAAAGTTTTTTGGAATTTCTGTACTTGAGAAGAAAGTAAAGGAGCTGACCTTGTTGAATTTGAATAAAAAATGGGTATCCGGATTAATGGCGGCTATATTACTATTGGCTCCAGTATCTGCTGTGCAGGCGAAATCGCCTGTATCGGATGTAACTATCCTGCAAGCGACAGCATCTTCGGCAGTGCAGGAGACGCAATTCCGCAATCTAGCGGCAGGCCTCCCGTATGAATGGTCTGAAGCTCCGGAAGCTTCGCATCCCGATAACGGATACAAGCTTACGGACGGAAAATACGGCGCATTAAATATGAACGACCCGGCTTGGGTAGGACATCTACGCGGACAAACGCGCGAAATCGTCTTCGATCTCGGAGAGGAAAAGTCGATTGGAAAGATTACGGCTAATTTCTTTCAAGATTATCCAGCGAACTCGATCCTCGTGCCCCTGTCGGTATCGATGTATGTCTCTGACGATAAGGCAAATTGGGGGCTGCTATCCCATAGCGCTACGCAGCTGCTCTGGGGAGAAGGACCGCCCAGACACGAGACGTTTGAATGGGATGGCAATCGGGATGGAATCAAAGGCGGGAATACGGCTGGCAAACTGGCTTTTGCCCGTTATGTGAAGGTAGCTTTTACGATGCATCAATCGCTATGGGAATATATTGATGAAGTCGAAATTATGGGTACGGACGGTAAGGTTGACGGGGCGGTAAAGGTTCCTGCCGAGCAGCCTCATTTTCTGGAGCCGGGGGAAGCAACGGCTGGTATCCGGAATCTAAATCTGCTGTATAACGGACAGTATGCGAATGGTTTGGGCAATTGGAATAAGAAACGGATTATCCCTAACATCAGTTATGTCAATAAAGACGGAGAGCCGGTCGATTGGCTTTTTGATGGCGTACTATATCTCGGGATTGCTTCGCCTTCCGGACGTGATTTCGGTCTCGGACAAACGAACCTGGACGATTGGAAATGGTATTTGGATAAAACATTTGCAGCCACAGGCGATATGCAGCAGTTGAATGAAGCAGCCAAGGAAGTGGGGGCCAAGCTGAAACAGCCCGATCATCAAGTGAAGGTCGTGTTAATGATTCCGAATCCCGGGGAATCCTTAACCGATTTTGGCGATATTGACGGCAGCGGTTCCTTAAACTTTAACGACGCCGTCGCAGGCAAAGAAAAAGCGTTTGAAAACAGGAAAAAAGCGTTGCAGTGGTACCTGGATCAGACCAAGCAAAGATGGCAGGCCGCCAACTACTCTAATCTTGATCTTGTCGGCATGTACTGGATGCCGGAACAAATCGAGATATCCGAATCGGGACCGGACATGGCACGCGCGATGACGGAAAAAGTGCACGCCATGAACATGAAGGTTTTCTGGATTCCTCACTCTTTAGCTTACAAAATGTTTATGTGGAAAGACGTCGGGATGGACGCCGCGGCTTACCAGCCGAATTACTTCTTTGGCGGGATGGATTCCGACCGGTTGGAAGATGCTGCGAATAACGCTAAGCGTTACGGAATGGGGAACGAAATTGAATTTGATGACGGGATGCTGACTGATCCCGAACTCCGCAAGCGTTATATCGAATACTTGGACAGCGGCGTCAGGTCTGGCCTGATGCAAAATGGATTCAGAGCTTACTATCAAGGCAATAATGCAGTATACAACTTAGGGGTGAGTAAGGATCCGGATTTGCGTCTCATGTATGACTGGTTGTACCAATATTTGAATGGAACGTACGCCACTAACAGCAGCCCGGCGCCAGAGACGATGGCTGAGCTTGTGCGGGGTTATGTCGCATCGAAAGAAATCGATTCGGTTTTTGGCAGTGAGTTGTTGAATCGGTTGCAGACCATCAAGCTTCTTCTGGAACAAAACAAGCCGAAGGACGCCTTAACAAATATGAAGGATTTTCTCGCGCACATCCACGACCCAGCCGTGCAAGCGCAAGGGCTGATTTCCGTTCCGGCAGCAACGATACTTGATACCTACGCTCAAGTTCTCATTCATTCCTGGTCTGACGGCTCGGAGCTCAGCAATCTGGTTCTTGGCAAAAATTACACGGTTTCGAAGCGGCCTAACAGCAACTATCCCGATTCTGGGAACGAACTTACGAACGGACAATTCGGCGGGACGGATTACGGCAACAAGCAGTGGCAGGGTCATGCGGGAAGCGACTACCCTGACGAACGAAGCCGCACATTCACATTTGATTTGGGCAGCAGCAAATCGATCGGGCAAGTTAGAGCCCATTTTCTTCAGGATAGAGGACCCGGCATCTATTTCCCTCAGAACGTCACTTTTTCTGTTTCATCTGACGGCCAATCCTGGAGCCGGCTTGCAACCGTTACTCCATCACCGGCACAAGATGCAGCCGCGGCCGAGTTCGTGAGCTGGAGCGGAATAATTGACGGCGTGCCGGGGGAAGCGGGAGCCGATAAAGTGTACGCCCGCTACGTCAAAGTTGAATTTCCGGTCAACGTCTGGGTCTTCCTTGATGAAATCGAAGTTCTCGGCATTGACGTTGATAAGAGCAAGCTAAAAGCGGATATCGATCAAGCGAAGAAGCTGTATGACGATACGAGCGTAGGTACAGCGCCGGGGCAAGTATCCGAGGCAGCTCAAGCGAAGCTGGTTACTGCGATCGCTGCTGCGCAGGCGGTGAACGATAACAGCGCGGCGAAGCAAGTCGAAGTCGATGCAGCAGTGAACGCACTCAGCGACGCAGTGAAGGAATTTAGAAGTGCGATCGTTCCGCCGAAGCCGGATACACCTACGATGACGCTAACCGGTAATAGCACGGTTGCGGCAGGAGAAGAGTTTACGGTTACGCTCGGACTCGATCGAGTGAGCGGTTCCGTATACGCACAAGATTTATCCTTGCAGTACGATGCGGCTGCGATGACGTATGTGGGTGCAGAATCCATTTTACCAGGCGTGAGCATCGTGGATAAATTAACAACGTCCGAGGGCAAGCTCCGGTTCATCGTCGCGAGTGAAGGGGCAGCACATGGCATTCGCAATAAAGCGAACGTATTGAAGCTGACATTCCGGGCCAAGAATGTGACGGTGCCGTTAACGGGGACGATTGCCGTATCGAATGCGCTTGTCGCAGACGAGAAAGGGGCGGAAGCAAGCATTAGAGCCGCATCGCTGACGATTCAAGTAACTGTCGTTACGCCAGGCATTCCTGGTGATGTGAACGGTGATAGCAAGGTCAGCATCGGGGATTTGGCCATCGCGGCGGCAAATTATGGCCGAACTAGCCAAGATCCGAACTGGGCGGCGATTAAAGCTTGCGATATCAACAGCGATGGCAAGATTGATATCATGGACTTGGCAGCTATTGCGAAGTTGATTGTGAAGTAGACGGGGATATAAGGAAGCAAGGCACCCATTCAGGAGCAATGGGTGCCTTTTGTGCGCTTGAAAGAGCATAATGCTAACAGGTGCAAGTCCCGAGTATGCCGCGAGGTGGCGGAAGTACATTTCTAATTCATCATGTAAATCTTGGAAAGTCAAATTGTCTGCGTTCTCAAGTCGTAAAGCATAATTCGAGTGCTGATAAAATAGAAAGCAAGGTCCTTTAGTTTGTTGAATGAATGCCTGTGTTGCCTCATCCTTTTCGAGGTATTCTTTCCTGTTATAGCTGAATAGATGCCATAGATAACCACCTTTATCATTAATAAAGATATCCTCCTTATCTTTTTCACTAAGATGTGAAGCGAAATGTGATTCCCACTGAGAGCGTAGATAACCGCCCCATATTGGGATCTCCAGCACACTCATTTTTTTCTTAAGGCGTTCAGATATCACCATTATTATTGTCCTCCGAAAATCACTCTCACTGGAATTATAACATGAACGGTACTGATACCTAAGGAGTTAAACTAACGGGACACGATAGTTCAACAAAAACATTTGAAGGCATCCGGATTCTTGATGGATGCCTATTCTCAACTAACGAGAAGGATAATTTAAGATAAAGATCGAAAATGTTGAGAATCATATTACAAATAAATCGATCGAGGTAAGAAATTGAAAACAAAGAAAAGCATGAGACAGACTTGTCCAAGGTGTGGGTATGAGAAGTGTGTGCCCAAGCTGTATATCGATAACCCTAAATATCCTTCGGGTGCAATTTTAAGATGTAAGCAGTGTAAATCACTGTTTTCGCTAAAAGATGGTGCATGGACCTTTTGGGAAGAGTGGAATTGAGTTAACGGAGAACGATAGTATAGTATATCATTAGGCTGCCGGCACAATCGGCAGCCTGTTTAGTTAACGTGCAGGATAGTTGGGTATTAATGGTGAATATTTGAAAAAGGGGCATACATCACATCAAAACTTCAGTGCAGAGGGAGTGGGCAATTGAATATTAGAGAGGCTCATGAAGGGGATTACCCTGAACTAAGAAAGCTGTATCTCGAATCACGGCACAATACCTTCGAATGGGACAATATTATTGAAATGACTTTGGAGGATTTCGACAAGCATACGGAGGACGAATTCATCATCGTAGCAGAAGAGGCCGATATCCTTATGGGCTTTACCTCCTTGTATTTGCCGGATAACTTCATTCATAATCTTTTTGTTCACCCGGATTGCTCAGGGAAAGGAGTCGGCAGTCGTTTGCTGCAAGCAGCTAACGTTAAAATGAATAAACCGATGCGATTAAAATGCGTATCTAAAAATCATAAGGCATTGACATTTTATGAACGCAACGGATGGAAGAAGGTTGTTGAGGAAGGCCGTCCGGGAGAAGAGAAGTACTGGGTTATGGAATATAAATAAAACAAAGAACCACATTTGGTTCCTTGTCAGGCTGTCGAGGAAGTCTCGACAGCCATTCTTATTGCTTAATATTTTTATACGACAAGATAACAGGCAACCTCAAAGAGTTTCATTATGTTTATGCCTCCGAGAACCGACTTTATAGTGACCAAACAGTGCATTTCGTTCAACTCCCTCGGTACGATTTAGTTTTCTCACGAATACTCGCTTATTCGCAGGATTTCGCCCTCGCTAGAAATA
>NZ_JBYTDT010000022.1:0-74279 GCF_058791655.1 Paenibacillus sp. EB106-05-06-XG162 | reverse complement strand
CTAGCGCCGATGGTACTTGGACCGCAGGGTCCTGGGAGAGTAGGACGATGCCAAGCAGCTAAAGACCACTTTTGAGATTCAATTCTCGAAGGTGGTCTTTTTTTGTGTTTTTTCGGGGTCCCCGCAAAGTATCAGATTCGACATCAAAGCTAAGACACCACTTTGCGGGTCTAAATATGTATTTTTTACCTGAATATCCTCCAACCCCCATTCAAGATTGCAGGGATTTACGCCCATACTACGGGGTAGGAGGTGGAAGACATGCCAAATCAACTCAAGTTGCTCTTAAATCTTCTTGGACTGGCAATGATTCTAACCAGTTGTCAATCTTCAGCAGCTATATCGCAAAAGAACGCACAAACGGCTCAATCTCAAGGGACCATGACCTCTTCTTCTTATACACCCGAACAAGCTCAACATGTATTGGCACATAAGCTGCCGAAGAAAATTCATGCCCGGGGAATCTACGTTTCTGGATGGGTTGCTGGAAGTAATAAGGCACTCAATCGACTGCTTGGACTGTTGGATCGGACCGATTTGAACACACTTGTCATAGATGTGAAGGAAGATGAAGGAAGATTAACATATGCGTCATCCATTCCGCTTGTGAAAGAGATTGGTGCGGATGCTAATCCTCCCATTCAAGATATTCGCGCTCTGCTCAATCGGCTGAAAGCCAAACAAATATATACGATTGGCCGTATCGTCACTTTTAAAGATCCTTACCTCACCACGAGAAAGCCAGAATGGGCATTACATAAGAAGAATGGAGCTGTATGGCATGATGTGAAAGGAGCAGCATGGCTGGACCCCTACCTAGAGAAGACGTGGGACTATAATATTGCGATTGCGGTAGAAGCAGCACGATACGGCTTTGATGAGATTCAATTCGATTATGTTCGATTCCCGGATAATGCAAGACGAGTGAAGCAGGAAGTCGCTTTTACTAATCAGCAAGGACGGACTCGTGTGGAGGCCATTCGTCAATTCCTCCATCGCGCACGGCCTGCGATCCATGCTGCGGGTGCCTATGTCTCTGCAGATGTATTCGGACTGGTCACTTCCGAGAAGAATGATATGGGCATTGGTCAAGTGTGGGAACAAATTGCAAGCGAAGTAGACTACATCTCCCCAATGACGTATCCTTCCCACTATTCCAGTGGAGTCTATGGGATCACCCATCCTGATTTGGCACCGGGAAGCGTCATTCGGCATGCCATGATCGATGCGAAGAAGCGAAATGACGAGATCACGGCTTCGAATTCCGAGCAAGTCACCGCTTCTCAACCTGGATATCAACGATCCGCTAACGATCCAGCGGAGATCAGACCATGGTTGCAGAATTTTACTGCCACATGGATACGCTCTCACCGCTCGTACGGGGAGAGTGAAGTAATTCAGCAAGTTAAAGCGTTAGAGGGACAAGGAATTCACCAGTTTTTGCTGTGGAATTCGAAGTGTAAATATAACTACAAATAACTGAATTATATGACTATTTCGGATTCCTTGACAGCCTATACCCCCTTTGCTAAGATGAACAATAATATTTGACGGCAATACTTAAAAATACAGATTTAAGGGAGGAACTATCCGGTGTGGGAAACGAAATTTGCTAAAGAAGGATTAACTTTTGATGATGTGTTGTTGGTGCCTCGGAAGTCAGAGGTGCTACCGCGTGAGGTTGATATTTCTGTATCGCTCAGTAAATCGGTGAAATTGAACATTCCTCTAATTAGTGCAGGTATGGATACCGTAACGGAAGCTGCGCTCGCTATTGCGATGGCGCGTGAGGGCGGTATTGGGATTATTCATAAAAATATGACGATTGCACAACAAGCGGAAGAAGTAGACCGTGTTAAACGTTCCGAGAGCGGCGTTATTACAAACCCATTCTCGCTTACTCCTGATCACCACGTCTACGATGCGGAAGCATTGATGGCAAAATATCGTATATCTGGTGTTCCGATCGTCGATGAAAATAATAAGTTAGTCGGGATTTTAACAAATCGCGATTTACGTTTCGTACATGACTTTGCGATCAAAATTAATGAAGTGATGACACGTGAGAACTTGGTAACGGCACCGGTGGGTACAACCCTTCAAGAAGCAGAAGGCATCCTTCAGAAGCACAAAATTGAGAAGCTCCCGATTGTAGATGAGACGAATACCCTTAAAGGCCTCATTACGATTAAAGATATTGAGAAAGCCATTCAATTCCCACGTGCTGCAAAAGATGCACAAGGTCGCCTGCTAGTAGGGGCAGCGGTTGGAATCTCGAAAGATACATTTGAACGGACAGAAGCACTTGTTCAAGCAGGTGCGGACGTGATTACAGTGGATTCAGCACACGGACATCACATTAACATCGTTGAAGCGGTTCGTAAGCTTCGTGAACTCTATCCTGATCTAACAATCATCGCAGGGAACGTTGCAACAGGCGAAGGTACACGCGAATTGATCGAAGCTGGTGCATCCGTTGTCAAAGTCGGTATCGGCCCAGGTTCGATCTGTACAACGCGTGTGATCGCAGGGATTGGTGTTCCACAAGTAACTGCAGTTTATGATTGCGCAACGGTTGCTCGTGAATATGGTATTCCAATTATTGCAGATGGTGGGATCAAATATTCCGGTGAGATTGTAAAAGCAATAGGTGCTGGCGCAACGGCGGTAATGCTCGGAAGCCTATTCGCAGGTACAGAAGAAAGCCCAGGCGAGACAGAAATCTACCAAGGCCGCAGCTACAAAGTATACCGCGGAATGGGTTCACTCGGTGCGATGAAAGAAGGCAGTAAAGACCGTTACTTCCAAGAAAACGAGAAGAAGCTCGTTCCAGAAGGTATTGAAGGTCGCGTTGCATACAAAGGGCCATTAGCAGATACGATTCACCAACTTATGGGTGGTCTGCGTGCAGGAATGGGCTACTGCGGTACTGCATCAATTGAGGAATTGAAGAACGATACACAATTCGTTCGGATTACAGGCGCGGGTCTTCGTGAGAGCCACCCACATGATGTACAGATTACGAAAGAAGCGCCGAACTACTCGGTGTAATGGCTCAATTTTACCAAATTTTATAAGTCTAAATCTCGCAGGCAGAGTTCCTACTCTGCCTGTCTTTTTTTTGGGCATAGGCGTGTGTTACAATGATTTATAGGTTTATTAATTTATATTATTTGTGCTAGTGCATGAGAGGAGACTTACCCGTTTTGAAAGAGATGAATAATAACAAGTCACGTGACCATAAAAAACGTCAAATATTAAAAAAGACGATTGCTATATTCTTAGGTTTCCAACTTCTATGTGGAGCGCTTGCACCTGCGGGTGCGATCTTTGCGGAAGGTGAGAAGAAGACGACAACGACAACAACGCAGTCGCTTACGAAGGAAATCACGTCTGCAAATACGAAAATGCCTACTGCAGAATCATTGAAGCTCGAAGTGAGTTCAGCGATTTTGATGGAAGCTTCGACAGGTCAGTTACTCGTGGATATTAATGCGGATGTAGCCTTGCCACCAGCAAGTATGACGAAGATGATGACCGAGTATATTGTTCAAGAGCAAGTGAAGCAAGGCAAACTCAAATGGGACGAAGTTGTTACAACAAGTGAGAATGCTTCATTAACCAAAGGATCGCGTATTTTCCTTGCACAAGGGGATCAACATACAGTAGAACAGCTATTCATCGCGATGGCGGTTGGATCTGCGAATGATGCAACGGTTGCGTTAGCCGAACGGGTAGCCGGTTCTGAACAAGAATTTGTTAAGCTAATGAATGAAACAGCGCAAAAAATGGGGATGAAAACAGCGTACTTTATTAACTCGACGGGATTAAGTCGTGCAGATATGCCGGAGAAATATCGCCCGTCAGAAGATCGCGAGACCGTTGTGTCGGCTCGTGATATCGCGAAGTTAGCACAGCATATTGTCGAAGACCATCCGGATTTCTCCAAGTTCACAACGATTCAATCTTATAAATTCCGTGAACGTGATAAAGCACCGATCATTAACTATAACTGGATGCTTGAATCTAATGCCTCCATTCCGTCCTTTAAGCGTTATGCTTATCCGGGATTAGACGGTCTGAAGACAGGTCATACATCTCAAGCTGGTTACTGCTTTGCAGGTACTGCGACACGTAACGGCATGCGTCTGATCAGTGTTGTCATGGGAACGAAAACCGAACCGAAGCGATTTATCGAGTCGAAAAAAGTGCTTGATTACGGCTTCAATAACTTCGAAGTGAAGCAAGCGGTAGCGCCGAAATCGGTCGTTCCAGGCGCAGACAAAGCGAAGTTGAAGAAGGGTAAATCAACTGAGGTCGGAGCGGTAACAGAGTCGGCTGTAAGCTTTGTTGTACCGAAGGGTGCCAATACCGATAACGTGACGTTTACAACGAAAATGGATGATACATTGGTAGCTCCAATTAAGAAGGGCCAGAAAGTCGGAGAGATCACTTATACGTTCAAATCAGATAAGGGCGATCAGAAGAAGACTGTGAATCTTGTCGCGTCAGAAGACGTGGAAAAGGGCGGATGGTTGCGCCTATTCTTCCGTGCTATTGGCGACTTCTTCAAGGACTTATTCGCTGGAATTAAAAATCTGTTCTAATTTGCCTGAATTCCGAGCTAGATGGTTGTCTATTTCAAGTGCATACTGTAAAATATTTTGTTAGATTCATGCATTCTTCAAAGAGCTGTATCGATCCTTACAAATCATTGTATTTGATATAATTTCGGGGGGCAGAGCATAATGGAAACAGGAACATCTCGTGTTAAAAGAGGTATGGCAGAAATGCAAAAAGGCGGCGTCATCATGGACGTCATGAATGCTGAGCAAGCAAGAATCGCTGAAGCAGCAGGTGCAGTAGCAGTTATGGCACTTGAACGCGTTCCTTCGGATATTCGTGCAGCAGGCGGAGTCGCTCGTATGGCGGATCCAACCATCTTTGAAGAAGTCGTTAAGACGGTATCTATCCCAGTTATGGCGAAAGCACGTATCGGGCATTATGTTGAAGCAAGAGTATTAGAAGCACTGGGTGCAGACTATATTGATGAGTCCGAAGTGTTAACACCTGCGGACGAAGTTTTCCATATTAATAAGAAAGAATTCACAATCCCATTCGTATGTGGCGCCAAAGACCTTGGCGAAGCACTTCGTCGAGTAGGCGAAGGCGCATCGATGCTTCGTACGAAAGGTGAGCCAGGAACAGGCAACATCGTTGAAGCGGTACGTCACTTGCGTCTGATCAACAGCCAAATTCGTAAAGTACAAAACTTGTCCAAGGACGAGCTGTATGCTGAAGCGAAAAACTTAGGTGTATCCTATGATCTATTGCTTGATGTGCATGAGACTGGTAAATTGCCAGTTGTTAACTTCGCAGCAGGCGGCGTTGCGACACCATCCGATGCAGCGCTTATGATGCATCTCGGTGCAGACGGTGTATTCGTTGGATCGGGGATCTTCAAATCCGACAACCCAGAGCGTTTCGCACGTGCGATTGTTGAAGCAACAACACATTACACAGACTACAAGTTGATCGCTGAAGTGTCCAAGAACCTTGGTACGCCGATGAAAGGGATCGAAATCTCGAAATTGAGCGCATCCGAGCGCATGCAAGATCGCGGCTGGTAAGAAGGAAGGGACTTGCAATGAAGGTTGGCGTATTAGCGCTGCAGGGAGCTGTAGCTGAACATATTCGCAGTATCGAGCAAGCAGGTGCGACAGGCGTAAGTGTAAAGCGCGTGGAGCAACTGGACGAGCTGGACGGCTTGATCATTCCAGGCGGTGAGAGCACAACAATCGGTAAATTAATGCGCAAGTATGACTTTATCGATGCGGTTCGCAGTTTCTCGGAGCAAGGCAAGCCGATTTTCGGAACTTGTGCAGGACTTATTGTTCTCGCGAAGCGAATTGAAGGACAAGACGAGGCGCATCTCGAATTAATGGATATGACCGTTGCGCGTAATGCCTTCGGTCGTCAACGCGAGAGCTTTGAGACGGATTTACCAGTCCAAGGCATTGATGAGCCGATCCGTGCCGTATTCATCCGTGCGCCGCTCATTACGCAGGTTGGTCCAGAGGTGGATGTACTATCCACATTTAATGGAGAGATTGTAACAGCACGGCAAGGCCACTTGCTAGCAGCTTCGTATCATCCAGAGCTGACGGACGATGTACGTCTGCATGAATATTTCCTGGGTATGATTAAAGAATCTGCTGTTGTAGAACGATAATCCATAAGGTAAATAACACCTTGACTCTTTCTCACCACATCAGAGAGCAAAAGTTTTCGTCATGCGAAAACTTTTGCTTTCTGATTGGCGATAAAACCTACATCTAATCGCGGTCGGACATCTTCGAAATGCGTCGATTGAGGTTTTCTCACAAGGGTTAAGGTGTTTTCATTGGAGGGAAAACATTTGTTAGATGTAAAAATTTTACGAAATGAATTCGGACGCGTGGAAGAGGCGCTTAGAAATCGCGGTAAATCGCTTGATTTGATCGCTGAATTTCCAGCGCTTGATGTTCGTCGCCGTGAATTGCTGCAAGAGAGCGAGACCCTTAAGAATCGGCGGAACGTGGTGTCGCAAGAAGTAGCAAGATTGAAGAAAGCGCGCGAGAATGCAGATGACTTGATTCTTGAAATGCGTGAAGTATCGGATCGCATCAAGGAGTTGGATGAAGAAGTACGGATACTCGATGAGAAGATCACAGAGCTAACGCTTGCGATTCCTAATATCCCGAGCGATGCAACACCTGTAGGGGCTTCTGAAGAAGATAATGTTGAGATTCGTAGATGGTCTGAGCCTGCGGAGTTCGATTTCGAGCCGAAGGCGCATTGGGATGTTGCACAAGACTTAGGCATTCTAGATTTCGAAGCAGCAGCGAAAGTAACTGGCTCACGCTTCGTATTCTATAAAGGACTTGGCGCACGTCTTGAACGGGCTCTACTGAACTTCATGATGGATTTACATAGTGATCAGCACGGTTATGAAGAAATTCTACCGCCTTACATTGTAAACCGCGAGAGCCTGATTGGTACGAGCCAATTGCCGAAGTTCGAAGAGGATCTATTCAAGCTTCGTGATACGGATTATTATTTAATCCCAACGGCTGAAGTGCCTGTGACGAATATCCATCGCGAAGAGATTCTGAATGTGGAGGATTTGCCGAAGAAGTTCGTTGCGTTCAGTGCATGTTTCCGTTCCGAAGCAGGTTCTGCGGGCCGGGATACGCGTGGATTGATTCGTCAGCATCAATTCAACAAGGTGGAGCTTGTGAAGCTCGTTAAGCCGGAAGATTCCTATGCAGCACTTGAGGATCTCACTCAAAATGCGGAGAAGGTACTACAATTGCTTGAGTTGCCATACCGTGTACTGACATTATGTACAGCGGATATTGGTTTTGCATCGGCAAAGACGTATGATCTGGAGGTCTGGCTTCCTGAGAGCAATATGTACCGTGAAATTTCTTCGTGTACGAACTTTGAGGATTTCCAAGCACGTCGTGCGAATATCCGGTTCCGCCGCGATGCGAAAGGCAAACCAGAGTTCGTGCATACATTGAACGGATCGGGTCTTGCCCTCGGTCGTACGGTAGCTGCAATTCTTGAGAATTATCAGCAAGCGGACGGCAGTGTGCGCATTCCTGCTGTACTTCAGCCTTATATGGGCGGCCTAAAAGTCATCTCTAAAAAATAGGACTTGCTTTTTAGGGGCAACCTATGGTAAGATCTTTTTTGTCACGAAAAGATTTTATCTGGAGAGGTACCGAAGTGGTCATAACGGGGCGGTCTTGAAAACCGTTAGGGTGCAAGCCCACGTGGGTTCGAATCCCACCCTCTCCGCCATACTTATAACATAAGCAGACTCTAGCGTCGATCATCGATGTTAGGGTCTTTTTTATTATTCGGGGTCTCCGCAAAGTATCTGAATCGACTTTGAAGCCAATGCCCTACGTTGTGGGGTTATTTTGCGTATAAAAGATATCCTCCCTTCACAGAATAATGGGTGTACGTAAGTAGGAGGTGCCATATATGCAGAATAATGAACCGATATCGGTTAACCAGGATCAATTGGTAAATGCTTGGCAGCAGACGTTGCCAACAACACTGCAAGAAGGTGATCATGCGCAGATAGAGCCTGACGGAGCCAATCCGCAAGGGCTGCGTATCCATATTGAGGCTGCAGGACGACAAATGTATACATTCGATTTTCAATGCGCCTATGTGGATTCGAGAGAAGTAAGAGTGGATCTGGTGGATGTCGAACGTGATGGCGTGTCTGTCGATGAGCGCACACAGGTGATTCAGGAAATGGCTCAGACGTATACACGCAATATTCATGAATGTGCACAAGCGCTTCACGACATTACCCATGAGCATTAAACCTCATCAACCAATGAATAGGATCAAGGGGGCAGCATCATGACGAAAGCCAAAGGCACTGTGGATAAAAATCTAAGCAATGTTGTGGATGATTTGAATCAGACAGCAGTGAACAGTCATCAAGCTCAGCAGCAGCAGCAAGACCGCAATGATCGGCGTCATCAGGATGCCTTGAATCATGACAACACGACGGATACCGAGCATCTATAATAGGGAGGTACAACAAGATGGCCAAATCCAAAGCAATACCTGTTCCTGAAGCACAGCAGAAAGAACGTCACCATCAAGCTGACAATGGCACAGGTCAACAAGAACCGTTATCCGGATCGAAAAAAACAAAACAACATAATCATGTGAGTCACAATAATCCGCAAGGATAGCATTTTTACGAAAACATAGGAACATTTTAGTTAAATCAAATACAAAAAAAGACCTTATTTCTAATTAATTTTAGATTTAAGGTTTTTTATTTTGCAGATATCTTATATAATAAATAGTATAGTAACTAAACTAATTGAATTGAATAGAATCAGTTCAAGACAAAAAGGGGAAATTTGATGCAAGAACAAGCAAGCGCAGTTGCAGCGCAGTCCACACGTAAACATTTGAGAACACCACTGCCAATTATTTTGAAGCGTGTCGTATTTATTTTGATTGGTGCCATATTAATGGCCGTTGCCCTAGAGTTCTTCCTCGTGCCCAACAATATTATCGATGGCGGGATTACAGGGATTTCGATTATTTTGTCACATATTACTGGATTTAAGCTAGGTCTCTTCTTATTCGTCCTCAACTTACCGTTCTTATTCCTTGGATATAAGCAGATAGGTAAGACTTTTGCACTATCCACATTACTTGGAGTTGCCGTGATGTCGGCTGGTACCATGTTGTTCCACCATTCGCCATCCTTTACAGATAACCCATTGCTCGCAGCAGTATTCGGAGGTATCCTGCTCGGAATCGGTGTCGGACTTGTTATTCGGTTCGGCGGTTCCTTGGACGGTACAGAGATCGTAGCAATTCTACTCAATAAGAAGCTGCCGTTCTCTGTCGGTCAGATTGTTATGTTCTTCAACCTCTTTATTCTTAGCAGTGCAGGGCTCGTATTCGACTGGGATCGTGCCATGTACTCTCTAATTGCTTATTTCGTTGCTTATAAGATGATGGACACGACCATTGAAGGTTTCGACGAGTCGAAATCGGTCTGGATCATTAGTGATAGCCATCGTGAGATTGGTGAAGCGCTCCTCAGCCGCTTGGGACGGGGCGTAACTTATCTCAACGGGGAAGGTGGATTCTCTGGTGATAATAAGAAAGTTATTTTTGCCGTTATCACGCGTCTAGAAGAAGCCAAATTAAAAACCATTGTACAGGAATTAGACCCTTCGGCCTTCCTCGCGATTGGAAACATTCATGATGTAAGTGGCGGGCGATTTAAGAAGAAGGATATCCACTAGGAAAAAAGCACCAATTGAGAATAATTTGAAAATATTACAGAAAACCGTTTGCAATTCATGGAAAATGTACTATGATAGTACGGTATGAAATTTTTCTATGGATTGAGGGGGAAATTGATTTGAACAGGAAGTTATGGATGTCCGTCGTGATGGGTATGCTTGCAGTCATGCTCGTATTATCCGGTTGTGGGGCAAAGAAAGATCCGAAGGAAGCACTTCAAGCTGCAATGGATAATGCTGCGAAAATGAAATCTTATGATTTCAAGGCGTCATTTATTTTAAATGATCTGAACGTATCCAGTCCGGAGCTTACAGCGAATCCGGAAGTGGGCATGGTCTATAATATGTTGAAGAATGCTCAGGTTACAGTGACAGGTGCTTATCAGAAAGATCCAATGCAAATGGAAATGAACGTGGATCTGACGATTAAAGGCGATGCATCCTTCACACTGAATATGCCGATCGTACTCACGAAAGAAAAAATGTGGGTGAAGATTCCGAGTATCCCAATGATTCCAATGCCAGAGAATTTGGTTGGCAAATTCGTTGAGATCGATATGAAGAAGCTTGCTGAACAAGCGGGTGAAACAACGGTTCCAACATTCGATACAGCGAAATCGCAAGAGCTATCGATGGATATTATGAAGATCTTATTCGAGAAATTCGATGGCAAAACATTCTTCCAAGAGCTTGATGCGAAGTCAGTCACATTGCCTGAAGGCGTAGAAGCGAAGCAAATCGTGAAGCTTGCCATCAACAATGAGAACTTGGAGCAAGGTATTACGGTTCTTGCGAAGGACGTTGCACCGCAAGTACTTGATTTGCTCGCAAGTGATAAGTATAAAGACGTGATCCCAAGCTTGAAAGCAGAAGATATTGCAGCAGCGAAGAAGGACCTGACAGATGAAGCGAAGCTGAAAGAAGCGCTTGCTGAGATCAAGAAGGGCTTCAAGATCAATGATCTGAACGTTGTTACAGCTGTGAACAAAGATCAGTTCCCTGCTTATCAAGAAGCGAACATCAATGTTGATCTAACAGCAGAAGGATCGACTGTAAAAGTAAACGCGAAGGTAACTTCAGAGTATTCGAACATTAACGGTAAACCAAGCTTCAAGATCGGAACGCCTCCACCAGATGCAATTCCGATGGATGAGCTTGCACAAATGTTCGGCGGCGCTGGCGTTCCAGCAGAATAATAGAGAAATCCGCCCGAGGCTCGGGCGGATTTTTTTGTCGTCTATCAGAGCAGCTGCTGTCCACTCCGGGTGGGCTAGCAGCTGTTTCTTCTATTAGAGGCCTATGGTTGGACGAATCTCGGTCATACCGCGCATATAAGGCTGCAGCGCTGCAGGAACGCGAATCGAGCCGTCTTCGCGTTGATGGTTCTCAAGGAGCGGGATTAGAATGCGTGGTGTAGCCACCATCGTATTGTTCAGCGTGTAACAGAATTGAGGCTTGCCTTGTTCATCCATGAATCGGATGCGCGAGCGCCGAGCCTGGAAATCGAGCAAGCTCGAAGCCGAATGGGTCTCCCCGTAAGCATTCCGGCTTGGCATCCACGTCTCGATATCGTATTGCTGATAATTCTTCTGCCCCATATCTCCCGTGCATACGGCGACAATGCGGTATGGTAGCTCGAGCAGCTGAAGTAACTCCTCGCTGTTATGGATCATATCGTTCAAGATCGATTCGGCCAATTGGAGGTCGTTCTTGCAGATGACGACCTGTTCGACCTTCGCGAATTGATGCACGCGATAGAGACCGCGCACGTCGCGTCCAGCTGAGCCTGCTTCGCGGCGGAAGCAGTTCGATACGGCTGCAAGTCGAATGGGCTCAGTGACCTCGACGATCTCGTCGCTGTAATACGAGACGAGCGGGACCTCGCCGGTACCGACGAGCCAAGCATTGTCCTCCGGTACAGCATAGCTCTGATCCCGGCCACCTGGGAAGAAGCCGGTGTTCGTCATGGCGTCCTCGCGTGCGAGCAGCGGGACGTCCATCGCGGTGAAGCCTCGATCCGTCAGGAGATCGAGGGCGAGCTGCTGCACGGCGCGGTGCAGGCTGAGCCCCGCGCCGCGCAGGAAGTACTGGCGCGTGCCGGCGACCTTGACGCCGCGCGCGAGATCGAAGAGATCACACGCCTCGCCGAGGGCGGTGTGATCTCTCGCCTCGAAGTCGAAACGGGGGGCTGTGCCGACCCGTTTCACTTCGACGTTGTCGGCGTCGCTCACGCCCACGGGCGTGGCGGGCGACGCCAGGTTCGGCACGAGCAGCATCAGCTCGTGCCAGGCTTCGAACGCATCGCGCAGCTCGCGTTCGAGTGCCTTCAGCACGGCGCCTTGCTGCCGTGCCTCGGCAGTAAGGCGCATCGCTTCGCTCGATGCGCGGTCGACGCTCGCGCCCTGCTGGGCGAGCGTGTTGCGTGCGCGCCGTAGCGCTTCGACTTGCTGGAGCAAGTCGAGCCTCCGCGCATCAGCTTCGAGCACCGCCGCAATCGATACGGCGATACCTTTCTGGTCTGCGACTTGCTGCAGCTGCTCTGCATGGTCTCGAATGAATTGAATGTCTAACATATGGGTGGTCTCCTTCCGCTAACGCGTTATTGTGGTAAAAACACAAAAAGCGCCCCTCATCCGATTGGGACGAGGAGCGCTGTGCTCGCGGTGCCACCCAACTTGATTCGCTTCTGCCGTAGGCAGCAGCAAATCCACTTTGGTACCGCGATAACGGAGCGGTGACCGGTTAACTTAGGGAGTTCATGAGGGGTGACCTGGAACTCTTGTCGCAAACGCCTCAGAGTTGGAGTCTCTTCATCGGCATAATTCCGATCTGAAATTATTGTATGCATTATAACGCAAAATGGTTTCATCCACAAGTGGATAACTTTTAGAGCTCGTCCTTCACTTTATTTTTCCTCAGCTTCCGGAAGAAATTCGTCAGCAAGGCTGCGCATTCTTCTTGCGCGATGCCATCGATGACCTCCGTCCGGTGATTGAACCTCGGTTCTTGTAATAGATTCATCAGTGTCCCAGCGCATCCAGCCTTCGGGTCTGTTGTGCCATAGACAACGGTTGGTACCCGGGCTTGTACGATTGCGCCCGCGCACATCGGACAAGGTTCTAGTGTCACATAGAGTGTGCAGTCGAGTAGACGCCATGCGCCAAGTTTCTCACTGGCTTGTCGAATCGCGATTAATTCTGCATGTGCTGTCGCATCGAAGGTCGTCTCGCGCAGATTATAACCGCGCCCAATAATTTGATTCTGCAAGACGACAACCGCACCGATCGGTACTTCGCCGATGGCTTCGGCCTTCTGCGCCTCTTGAATCGCCGCGCGCATCCAGTAATGGTAAGTATTTTCATGCATGGGGTAGGTCCTCCTGCGATTTGTTCGACGAACATTTATTCGTTGTTAACATGATGTGCACAAATCTGTGGATAACTAGCGTGTTGTACACAGACTTATACACATATTATCCAAATCATCCACAGAACTGTGTGTAAAATGTGAATAACATAGAATCTATTGTAGGAAATTATCCCTTGGTTATCAAGTTTGAACATTTGTTCTTTGCCAAATAGAGTGGAAGGGGTTATTATTAAAGGGAACATCATCCAGATTTAACCTACCCGATGAGTTATAAGGTGGAGTGAACTTTGTCGATTAAAGTGAAATTATCTCTCATTATATCAAGCACGTTGATCGCTATTATGTTGTTCAATATCGTACTCAGTTATTTTTCTACCAAGGAGAATATGCGCGAAGACAGTAAGAATAAAATGAATGCCACCGCTAAGCAAATTGCGTTAGAGATCGAACAGGCGCGAACGGGGGCTGATTATGTTGAGCAACTTATTAGTGAGAAGCTATATATGGCTTCGATTGCGGTAGCGCGCGAACTTGACCCTGATATTCATCGGATCCGCAATGAGGACCTGAAGCAGCTCAGTCGAAGGCTGGGCATTTCGCATATTGCACTCCTAGCTCCTAATCGCGGAGAGATGGCTATTCAGCGTTCCTCGAATTTATCAGACATGGGTCTCGTGGCAAATAATTGGTACTACGGGTACCCTGCCTTCCAACAATTCATTCATCCATCCGATCTTAAGAACGATAAGCCGTTGGAGAGATTTTGGCCCGCCCCGTTCAACACCAGTGCTAGAACAGATCTCACGGATAAGCGAAGCTTCTATGAGGATGGTAAACGCAACTATATTATTTGTACATATATGTTAGAGAGTGATCTGAAAGATTACAAACGAATTTCCGATATGGATGAGATTGTTCGCAAGACGATTGAGGCTAATCCGAATATTCTTGAAGTGACAGGCATAGATCCTCGATTGTTCAGACTCGCATCTGCACTGGATTTGTCGAACCCTCTCGAGGATCGTGTGGGCTATTTTCATTCGGAACAACCCATCAAATTCGGCAGTTATACTTACGTGGATCCTATCAATGATATCGAGTACGTACAGAAGGCGGCTCGTGGAGAATATATTAGCTACGAAGCAGAAATTAACGGAGAACATGTCATTAAAAGCTTCATTCCCGTGTCGGATGATGACTCTTACTTGATCAGTATCGTGATGGATTATAAAATGATCTCTAGTGTATTGAATGAACAGCTTGTAAATTATATCGCGATTTCCATTGTACTGCTTGAGATTATGATTATTACGAGTTATTTGATCGCAGGCCGAATGATTCGTCCCGTTCAATCGATTTTGGATAAGGTCAATGATGTGGCGAACGGTCACTTCGGTGCTCGGCTCAAAATTAAGAGTAAAGACGAGCTGGGGCTTCTCGCACGGCGGATTAATATGATGGCGCGTAACCTGAGTATCTATACCAATCAGCTGCAGCAGACCTATGAAGAGAACCGAGCGATGAAAGAATATTTGGAATCCTTCATTAACCAGACCGCGGATGCGATCCATGTGGTGGATCTAGAGGGTCGAGTGATTCTGGCGAATTATGCCTTCCAGCAGCTCTTCGGATGGAATACGGAGCAGATTATCGGGAAGCATCTAACGATTATACCGGAGTCGAGACAAGAGGAAGAGGAACGAGTAATGAACTGGCTCGTATCTGGGAAGAACCTAATGGCTCGTGAGACACAGCGAATGACCAAGGATGGACGGCTTGTTGATGTTAGTGTATCGACCTCAGCCATCTATGACGAGAATGGGAATTGTATCGCTTTTGCTAGCATTACCCGGGATGTTACGGAGCATAAGAAGATGGAAGAGCTGCTTCGACGTTCGGAGAAACTCACAACCGTTGGTCAGCTGGCAGCAGGGGTAGCGCATGAAATTCGCAATCCGCTAACTACCCTTCGAGGCTTCCTGCAATTCCAGCAGCAGAAGAAAGTATTAAACCTCAATCATACGGATATTATGCTATCGGAATTGGATCGAATTAATCTAATCGTGAGCGAGTTCTTAATTTTAGCCAAACCGCAGGCGGTACACTTTCAGAAGAAGGATGTACGGTTTATACTAGGGGATGTGATCTCCCTTCTAGATAGTCAGGCGAATATGGTGAATATTCATTTTGATACGCATTTTACGCCAGAGCCTTGTGTGATTGAGTGTGAAGAAAACCATTTGAAGCAGGTGTTCATCAATATTTTCAAAAATGCATTTGAAGCCATGCCGTCTGGGGGTACGATTAAGTTAATTACCGAGATTTGGAATGAGAAGGATGTACGTGTGCAAATTATCGACCATGGGCATGGGATTCCAGAGGAGAATATCTCCAAGCTGGGTCAGCCGTTCTATACGGATAAGGAAACCGGAACGGGGCTTGGTCTGATGGTGAGTCAGCGTATTATTCATAATCACAAGGGTACAATGGAGATTACGAGTGTAGTGAATGAAGGCACGACTGTAACGATCCTATTGCCTGTATTATATGAAGTGCAGCTAGACAATCCGATGGGTTGATTTAAGATTTTTGAGGTGAATGGCAGTGCGAATTAATAAGTTTATTAGTGAGACCGGATTTTGTTCGCGGCGTGAAGCGGATAAATTGGTCGCCGACGGTAAGGTAACGATTAATGGGGTTGTTGCAGAATTAGGAAGCCAGGCTGAAATGGGCGATGATGTTCGTGTTAATGGCCGACCGATTGCAGATGCAAGCAAACATGTCTACATTCTGTTGAATAAGCCTGTGGGCATCACATGTACGACGGAGTCCCATGTCCCGGGAAATATTGTTGATTTTATTAATCATAAGGAACGGATATTCCCGATTGGTCGATTGGACAAGGACTCGGAAGGGCTGATTCTGCTCACGAATGACGGGGATATTGTGAATCGGATTTTACGGGCAGAAGGACGGCATGAGAAGGAGTATATTGTGACTGTGAACCGCCCGATTACCCCTCAATTCCTACAAGGGATGGCGAGCGGCGTGCGGATTCTAGGCGCGATGACACTGCCGTGTACAGTAACGCGGATTAGCGAGCGGGAGTTCCGGATCATCCTAACGGAAGGGAAAAATCGCCAGATTCGGAGAATGTGCCAAGCATTCGGATATGAAGTGAGAAAGCTGCGCCGCATTCGGATTATGAATATTCATCTGGGTAATCAACGAGTCGGCACATGGCGTGATTTAACACCGGAAGAGAAGGCAGTTCTTGGACAGACTCTGCAATACCAATTAGGCTAATAGCTGTTTTGAGTAAAAGAAAGGCGCTTCGTTCATCGAAGCGCCTTTTTGTTATTCACTTTTTCACGGTAATGCTCTTCGTGTCCTCGTTGTTCACGAACTTCCGCATGATCGAGATTTCAACCCGGCGGTTCTGTGCCCGTCCTTCGACTGTCGCGTTGCTCGCCACAGGGTGATATTCTCCTTGACCGATGACACTGAACAATTTCGGATCTAGATTCGGATTCTGCAATAGAATCTTCATGAATTTCGAAGCCCGGGTGGAGCTGAGCTCCCAGTTGGACTCAAACTCTGAATTGGAGATCGGTTGATTATCCGTATGCCCCGCGATAATGATCTCATAGCCTGGGAATTGCTCTAGCATGTCCGCCATGGTCACGGCTAGATTACGAGATTCCGGCTTGACGGCCGCGCTTCCTGAAGAGAAGAGTGCTGTATCGCTAATCGTTATCATGAGCTGTGACTGATTGAGCTTGGTACTGAGCTGTGACGTCAAATTATTCTCTTGAATATATTGATCCAGCTTCTTTTTGATTTTGGCCATGTTCTCTTCTTCTTGCTTCATAGCCGCCATCTTATCTTTATCTTTGATATCAATATTCCCTGTGTTCTTGTCCTCTTTATCTTTCTTGCCGTTCGCAGGTCCTGACTTGATGACGGAGGTCTGATCTAAGATGCCCGTACTGCCACTAAAAGCGGCACTGAAGGCTTGGCTCATCTCTTCGAATTTCTTCGCATCGACAGCACTCATCGAGTAGAGAACGATAAACAGCGCGAGCAATAGGGTTAGAATATCGGCATAAGGAATGAGCCAGGATTCATCAATATGTTCATCGTGATGGGCCTTTCTACTCTTTTTGCTCACCGCCGGCTTCCTCCTTTTCCTCCATTTTCACGCGTTCTGCAGGAGTTAGGAATACAGCTAGCTTCTGGCCGATCGCGATCGTAGATACACCAGATTGGATGGATAGTAGACCTTCAACCATCATTAACCGCACTTGGATTTCACGCTCAGATAGACGCTTTAATTTGTTCGCTAGGGGATGCCAGATCACATATCCGGTAAAAATACCTAATAGTGTTGCGATAAACGCGGCTGCGATCGCTTTGGTTAGATGCTCCATCGAGGACATGTCCGATAAAGCAGCGATTAGACCGACAACGGCCCCGAGTACCCCGAGCGTCGGTGCGTACATCCCCGCTTGTTGAAAGATCAGTGCTCCCGAACGGTGACGCGTCTCGGTTGCATTAATGTTCTCCATTAAGACGTCGCGTACGAAATCTTGTTCGTTCCCGTCGATGATCATTCGCATGCCGTTGCGCATGAAATCATCGTCGATCTCTTCGACCTTCGCCTCTAGCGCAAGCAGACCTTCACGACGCGTAATGCTTGCCCATTCTGTGAAGAGACGGATCAATTCTGTACGGTCGATCAATTGCTGCTGCTTGAACACGAGGCCAAACAGTCTAGGTATCTTCTTCAGCTCGGACATTGGAAAGGCCATACATATCGATGCTGCTGTACCGACAAAAATAATCATAAAGGCAGCTGGGTTGTAGAGCGACTCCAAGGGAGCGCCTTTTAAATACATCCCGACTAAAATCGCAGAGAGACCTAAAATAATACCGGCTAATGTTGATTTTTCCACGTGCACACCTCATCCATGAGAAATAAAATAGGTACCATCCTTAGTTTTCGACGCTAGTCGCCAAATTGGGCGGTAAAGAGTTGTAATATACTATTTATCGTCAGCTTTAGCCAAAAAATTTAGGTATAATAAAGAAGGAATTGTGCTGGGACAGGACAACGTTAGGAATGGAGTGAGGTTCATGGGAGTTAAACACGGCAGAGAATATGCAGATATTTTGGTGGATCTAATGGCGGCTGTCGCTCAGATTCCGGATTGCTACGAGTTTTTTGAGATGACCGCAGAGGAATGGGAGAGGCTCGGGGAAGGAGAACGGAAGGAAGTTCTCGAGGCATTGGCGGATGATGTGTTCTATGGGCTTGGTGAAGATAAGATCATCCAGGTTGGTAGCGCTGAGGTGACCTACGATTCGAATTATCATTTGATCGATGTGAGCATTGGAGAGAATATTGTCGCCATGATCCGTCTAACGTAACGACCAGGGAACACAAAAAAACACGTCTTACTTCTCACTCGGGTGAGAGGCAGGGCGTGTTTCTTCTATTTATTGCAGTTCTTATTTTTTCGCAGCGAGCCATTTAGCTACATTCGCGATTTCTTCTTCTTTTAGCTTGTCTTTAAAAGAAGGCATCATGCTGCCTTTCCCTTTAGTGATAATCTTGTAAAGCTTTTGTTCGTCCAATTGCGCTCCGATTTTTTGCAAATTCGGTCCGACGCCGCCTTCAAGGGAGTTACCGTGGCAAGAAATACAGTTCGCCTTCTTCACAGTTGCTTCCGCTGCTGCTGCATCAAGAGTTACTTCAGGCATCTTCGCTTCTTGCTTTTGTTCGCCTTTAGGACCAGCGTTCAACGTAAACATCAATACAATGGCTAAGGTACAAGCCCCGAAAAACAATGTGCTCATAATCCACTTTTGCATATGTTCGCCCCCTTTGCATGCTACTTCTTAAATTTACCACAGCTATACACCATCGTAACACTATATTCCAAAAGGTGTAAATGACAATTTTGTGACTAATGCCCATTAAGCCGCTTTATCGTGATGAATGTCCTTGCAGAACCATGCAATGGAATTCAGCGATACCTGTTGGGGTACGTCTGTCATAGGTATCGGTAATTACAAAACTTGCCTTCTGATAGGTGCGGATTGCACGCTTATTCCAGCTATGAACTTCAAGATCAATCTCATCTAGCGGTGCACGACGAATCGCTTCTTGTACAATGGTATCCATAAATCGGCTTCCTAATCCTTGTCCGCATAAATCGGGCCGCATACAGATGCCTAACCGGGTGACATTGGCCATGGGGAAAAATTGCGCGAATCCGATCAACTCGCCGTCCGGGGATTCAATCGCACGGTATTGTTCATCACGAAGCTGCGGGTCTCCGAATTCGATTCCAATCTTCTGCATCTGTTCCCATGGTAGGAATCCGTAGATATTGTATGGCGGTTCGAATTCCCAGCTGCAGACGGCTGCTGCATGTGTTGTCGTCATTGGGACGATATGCATGGCTGGCAAGTTGTCTTGGAATGCGTTCATCGTTGACCTCCTCTATCCAAATCGATATTGTTATATTATAGCAAAAAGGAGGCGGTAGAACATGAGACAAGGCAACATTGTATCGATGGAATGGGTACATAAGCATCTAGCGGATTCGAACGTGATTTTGGTTGATTGCCGGTTCATGATGGGCGGAGCTGCACCGGATTTGGGGCAGCGGCAATATGAAGCGGGTCATTTGCCTGGTGCTTATTATTTGGATTTGGATCGGGACCTGTCATCTCCGGTTGGCGAACATGGCGGGAGACATCCTCTCCCTCATCTGGATGCACTCGCAGCCAAATTTAGCAGTATCGGAATCGATGGTTCGAAGCATGTCGTGGCCTATGATGATCAAGGCGGCATGATGGCTAGTCGTCTATGGTGGATTTTACACTACACAGGGCATGCAGGCGGCACTTCTATCATGGACGGAGGATACAGCGCTTGGGTAGCTCGGGAATATCCGACAACCATCGAGAAACCAGATCCGACAAGTTCTGCAACCTATGTGCCGCAGATCGACAATCGCTTCGTCATTCATATCGACGAGTTACGGCAAGAAATGACGAAGCCGGACGTCCTCCTGATTGACTCACGAGAAGCACCGCGGTATCGCGGCGAGATCGAACCGATTGATCCTGTTGCGGGTCATATTCCGGGTGCGGTGAATGCGTTCTGGAAAGAAGCCTTGAATGAGCAGGGGACGTGGCGTTCAGCAGAGGAGCAGAAAGCTCGGTTCGCGGAGCTTGGCGCAGATCAGGCAGAGCGTATTATCGTCTATTGCGGATCGGGTGTCTCGGCGTGTCCGAACGTGATCGCGCTGCATGAAGCGGGATATCAGAATGTAAGGTTATATGCAGGAAGCTGGAGCGATTGGATTTCTTACAGTGACAATCCGATTGCAACGGGGGAAGAAGTAAAGGAAAAACATAAGTAATTGAGATTTGGAGTGATCGTTGTGGAGATTCGAGTGGATGACCTGACCGGAGATAAAGTAAAAGCATTAATTATGGAGCATCTGAGCGGCATGTTTGAGAACTCACCGCCGGAAAGCGTCCATGCGCTCAATCTAGAGGGGTTGAAAAAACCTGAAATTACGTTCTGGAGTGCATGGGAACAAGATGAATTGCTTGGCTGTGGGGCACTTAAAGAGCTCGATGAAACACATGGGGAGATCAAATCTATGCGCACCTCTTCCTCGCATTTAAGAAAAGGCGTTGCTAGTCAAATCCTTGAACATATCATTGCCGTAGCTGAGCAGCGTCATTATAAGAGACTCAGTCTGGAGACGGGCTCAATGGAATCCTTTAAAGCTGCAAGGAACTTATATGAGCGTGCGGGATTCCATTACTGCTCTCCATTTGCTGATTATATCGAAGATCCCTATAGTGTTTTTATGACAAAGGAATTATAAGCGCTATGCGAACCATCACCAAGACGATGATATAAGTATTTATCATATGGGAGGAGTATGAGGATGACGAGCAAAGAGAAAAGAGAACTTATTGAACATTATATTGAGGCTTACAATGTGTTTGATGTTGCAGGTATGGTTCAGCTCTTGCATCAAGATATCGTCTTCAGGAATTTTGCTAATGGTGAATTGAATACGGAAACCAGAGGGGTAGAAGAGTTCAAAATGCTAGCAGAACAATCCTCTCAGATATTCTCGAGTCGTCGTCAGAGCATTGCCAGCTATAGTGCTGCAGATAACCAAATTGAAGTGCAAATTGATTATGAAGGCATTCTTGCCGTGGATTTGCCTAACGGGTTGAAGGCTGGAGATAAGCTGCAGCTGAAAGGTAAGTCCGTATTTGAGACGCGTGAGGGTAAAATATCTTTGATCGAAGATTACAGTTGAGTACCGTGATATAAAATGATAATTCAGGCGGAGGATAGTATGAGAACCTTTATTTACATGGTTAGACACGGAGAATCACCCAAAATAGAAGGAAACGAGAGAACACGCGGTCTAACGGACAAGGGTAAATTAGATGCCCACATCATAACCGAATTATTGAGAGATGAAGGAATAGATCATTTTGTATCAAGCCCCTATCGAAGAGCTACATTGACGATCGAGGAACTAGCTCAATCTTCGGATAAAGAAGTCAACGTTCTTGAAGAGCTTAGAGAAACGGTGTTTGTAAGTGACGATAAGATTATGCCTGATAAGGAGCTGTATCCTCTTGTTGAGAAGCTGTTCTCGGACCCAGAATATTCGACACCTGACGGGGAATCCATCATGACTTGCCAGAACCGTGCCATCCTAGCTCTGAAACGAATTTTGAAGGAATATCAGGGGCAGAAGGTTGTAATAGGAACGCATGGGGTTGTTATGACATTAATGATGGGATATTATGACCGTCAATACGACTTGGAGTTTCTGTGGAAGACCTCTAAACCAGATATCTACAGGATGGAATTTGATAAAGACGAACTCGTGGAAATTCAGAGATTATGGAAGGTTCAACTACAAAATTAAGGAAGTGAATTTAATAGCAGAGATCAGCAAATTACAGCCTGGAACTCATGGTTCCAGGCTGTTCTATTTCCATTTCCATAGAGTCAGGTTATCATATTCATCACGAAGCTCAGATTGAATCACGAACAAAATGCTGCAACTATGCATTTTTTTAAGGCTATTTGTGATATGGTTAAAATATCCAATAATACATATGAATTGAGAATTTACCCCCCATTCTATTGAAAAGGAGAACCTTCCGCCTGATGGTTATACAGCTCATCTATTTTGGACTTATGTTTTGGTTTGGCTTATATCTGATCAATCGGGATATCAAAAACGTCCGGCTATTACTGACTGGACTTGGTGTATTGGTGTGCTCACTCGGATATGGAGCAGCTGTCTTGCTCCCCTACAGTGCAGCAGCCCAGCCCAATATGGTATTGGTGCTAGGCAAGGTGCGGGACATCAGCGGCTACTTACCTCTCGTATTGTGGCAAGGCGCCGTTTTATCGATGTTCGCTGTGCAGGCACATCAACGGAATCTAGTATGGTCGTTATGGAAGTATGGGCTAACGTCGTTAGCGCTGGGAAGCGGGATCTGGCTGTCTGTCGTTAACAATCTGGAGCGCTATCGTATTTCTTATACAACCGTTCTGTGTGTGCTGCTTATTCTGTTGCTGCTGTTCTCTATATGGGGGTCGGTGTCCAAGCGGCCGAAGCGACCGATTGTCTTCTATGCCTTCATTTATTTGCCGCTTCTGACCTTTATCTGCATGACAGCTGCGACGCTCTTTTACTTATATGGTGGATGGAGTCAAGGTATGCTCGTCGCAAACGGTGCTGGAATGCTGTTATTTGGCGGATATATATTGATTAAGGAAATCAGAGAGCAAGGCGAGGCATGGCTGCCCGATTTGTTCCGATCGCTCGATTATTCCATTTTTTTTACGCTTATTTTTTCTGGGCAAGTGGCACTTGTTATTTGGCTCGGGACGGAGACGGGGCTCAATGCTAAGACACTGTCATTACTGATGGTCAGTATGATGATATCCATTGCATTTCAGGTGTTGGTGTATCCGATTCGGGCAATGCTCGACAACTTTGCGCTCATGACGTTTCCCAAGCTTCGATCAGAGCGATCCAAGCTGCGGTTGGTCGAAAGTGTTCAAGTGCGAATCAATGAAGAATCGAAGCCGGATGAAATGGATGATGAGGAGCTCTACCGCCTCATTCGGCGGGCGCTCAGTAACTTAGGCAACCTGGAACGATTGGCGTCGAGCCCGCTCACACAATTGAAATTGATGGACGAGAGGCTTCGAATGCGCGGAGCAGCGGATGGTGTGTTGGAACGGGCGAATGAGCTGAAGTCTTTGTTGATCCACAGTATTATGCAAATGAAGCCCAATCGGGATGAACCATTCGGCACAACAGATGAATGGAAATTCTACAATGCATTGTTCTTCCCCTATGTCATTGGAATCAAGCCATACAGTGTACGGTATTCGGACGATCAGTTGGACCAGACTTCCAAAGATGCGTTGGAGTGGTTCCGTACCTATGTGCCTGAACGAACCTGCTACAATTGGCAGAATGCTGGATCACGTCTGATTGCAACGAGTTTGAAGGAGAAAAATATCCTTAGTAGAGCACAATGAATAGACCTATAGAAATGGCGGTTGTTTCCCGGGGAATACATGGGAAGCAGCCGCCATTTTTGCTGCTAAACGAAGAAAAAACGCCATGTTGGCACCAAATGGCAGTGAAAAGCATGGTTCTGGCAGTGGTTTGTGATCTAAAGTCGGTGGTGTAAGCAAGAGAACCAAACCATTAGGAGGAATGTACAATGTCTCAAGCAAGCATCCAAACCGCAATAACGGCACATCAATTGGTGATCGGATCCATTCAAGCAATTCCGGAAGAAATCTATGATATGACACCCGCAGGATTTAACAATACAATTCGTTGGAATGTTGGTCATATCGCCACGATGCTGAATTGGTTCCTCTCCGCAGGCCCTGCATTAAATACGAAGCTTCCGGAAAGTTATGTCGGCCTATTCATGTCCGGAACAAAACCGGCAGATTGGACCGCTGCACCACCGTCGAAAGAGGAGCTCATTCAATATTTGTCCTTACAGCTTGATGATCTGTCCCGCGTTAACCCCGAGTCGCTCATTATACCATTGGACGTACCGTTTGAAATGGGGCCGCTGAAGTTCGCCACAGCAGGCGAGGTGTTTAACTTCGCGTTCATCCACGAAGCTGTGCATTTAGGGGTTATATCATCGCTTGTTAAAGCCCTTCAAGTTGGTAATTAAGTATTCACGAACGAAAGAGGTGTTAACTATGAAATTCAATGAATCCTTAATCCCAGCGGGTGAAGCTTTGATTCGCAAGGTACTGCTGACGAATGCTGTTTCGTCCGGAGTATGTGGTCTGCTGCTGCTTTTATTTCCCGGGTATGTCGGTGACTGGACAGGATTAGACAATAGAATCGCACTAACCGAAACCGGGATTTTCCTGCTCGTGTTCGTTGCATTTCTCGTGTGGGTCGTCTCCAGAAGGATTGTCTCACCTGGGGCTGTACTTGTTGTTACCGTGCTCGACCTCCTTTGGGTCGTAGGCGCTGTGTTACTGCTGGAGGATCAGGGCATTACGATGATGATGACCGTGTTTGGCGTCTGGGCAGTTATTTTGGTCACCGCAGTCGTCGGCGTGTTTGCGATTTTCGAGGCGGTTTACTATTGGCGTAATCGTGCGTTCGGAAGACAAAATTGACCTCTTCGGATGGCTCATCGTATATTGCCGACTTTATATAAGGATCCTCATTCGACTTGAGTGAGGTGGATATTTCAACGAATATTTAGTGAAGAGCGATGAAATAAGCCGTGTTCTCCTTCCCCCGGGTGGACACGGTTTTTTGTGCACGAACAATTTCTATAATATGTATTGACAGCTACACCGCCACCCTTTAGAATGGTTAAATGATGATGATAATCATTCTCATTAATAAATCAATGGAATAAGCATGATAGACAAAAGGGGAGTCATTCTATGAAAAAGTTGTTCATTTCGTTAACTTTGGTTTTGGTCCTTCTACTTAGCGCTTGCGGCAGCAAGACAGCAGACACTGCGAACAATGCAAGCAGTACGTCTTCGGATACGAAGACAGATTCGTCGACATCGACGGCTTCCGAAGAATCAGGTACATTTACTTACCAATCCGAAAATGGTCCTGTTGAGGTTCCGAAGAATCCGCAACGCGTCGTTGTTATTACGCGATTCTTAACGGGCAACGTCATGGCGCTTGGGGTGCCTGTGGTCGGCGTGGATGAAATGTCCAAGGAAAACCCAAGATTCGAAGAACAGTTAAAGAATGTTGAGGCGGTGTCAGACGAGAGCGTAGAGAAGATCATCGAGTTGAATCCAGATCTTATTATTGGGCTGTCAGATATTAAGAACGTCGATAAATTTAAGCAAATCGCTCCAACGGTTACTTATACATACGGTAAAGTCGATTATTTGACGCAGCAGCTCGAAATCGGGAAATTGTTGAATAAAGAAAAAGAAGCGCAAGCGTGGGTAGATAGCTTCAAAGTGAAGGTACAAGAAGCTGGGGAAAAGATCAAAGCGAAGATCGGTGAGAATGCGACCGTTTCTGTCATTGAGACCTTCAATAAGCAGCTCTACGTCTATGGTGACAACTTTGGCCGTGGTACAGAAATCCTGTATCAAGGAGGATTTGGGCTCAAGAAGCCTGAGAAAGTCAGCGAAGCGACGAAGAAAGACGGCTACTTTGCTGTGTCGCAAGAAGTGTTGAAGGATTACTTTGGCGATTACGTCATTTTCAGTAAGAATGTGGAGGAAGACAACTCGTTCCAGAATACGGAGACGTACAAGAACATTCCTGCGGTGAAGAACAATCGTGTCTATGAGGCGAATGCAAAGGCATTCTACTTTAACGATCCACTGAGCATGGAATATCAGTTGGAATTCTTCATTAAGAGCTTCCTTGGTGAATAAGTATTGAATTAGCTATGAAGAGCATCTGAGAACTAACTCTCAGGTGTTCTTTTTCTATTTGAATATAAGGGGGTTGTTTTTTTGTGGTATATTTTTCCATTTAATACTATTAAAATAGATAGAGATGATGCAACAAGCGAACTTCAACATGGATATGCCCCTGGTAATGATCATGAAGGAGGAAGATTGGTTATGGAAAAGAAGGCATTGTTAAAACGTATAGAATGCGCTTATCTGCCGGTGACAGACGTTACTGCATCCGCTGCATGGTATGAGCAAGTCTTAGGGTTGACGTTACGGGCACCGGTAGAGCCAGGAAAAGGAGCTATTATGATTATGGGTAGCGGGCAATGGTTGTTCCTGCTGCCAAGCCCGGGAGGACATCCGCTGCACTTCATGACAACAGGCTGGGCAGAAGGGGGTTCCCCGTTCGAGATGTTTCCGATCTGTTTCGAGACGGATGATATTCATGCATTAGAGTCATCCCTGCGTGAATCGGGTGTGTGGATAGAGCCAGAGATGCGTGATGAAGGCGGATGCGGGCTGCAGTTGAACTTTAAAGATCCGGATGGGAATAAATTTCAGGCGTGGCAGCAGCCGGTTGCAGTTGAAGCGGGCGTGTCATCATAGCCGATATAAGTTAGTCAAGGCCGTCCATCAGTGACATGATGGGCGGTCTTTCGCTTTAAGAAATTTATGGTAGGATGGAAAGATAGAAATAGATTCATAGGAGTGAGGTCAAATGAAGTTTGTCTTTGACTTAGACGGTACAATTTGTTTCAAAGGGAAGCCGGTAACTGAAAAAATACTAAGCGCGCTAGAAGCGCTGCAATCGAAGGGCCACCAGGTGATATTTGCCTCCGCAAGGCCCATTCGCGATATGCTACCGGTTTTACATGATCGGTTCCATACGCATACCATGATTGGAGGCAACGGATCGCTCGTCTCTCAGCAGGGTCAATTAACGCATGCCCATGCGTTTTCGGAGGATCAGATCAACACGATCACTTCATTGATCCAAGAGTTCGAAGCCACCTATTTGATTGATGGGGAATGGAATTATTCCTATACAGGCCCGTACGACCACCCGATTCTGAACAACGTGGATCCAGCCAAGCTAGCGAAGATGGTCGACATCGATCAGCATCCATCGATCGTCAAAGTATTAATATTGACAGCCAATCGGATGGAAGAATTAGCGGAGCGTTTGTCAGACCTTGATGTCGTCGTCCATCGTCATAAGAGTGAGAATGTGCTGGATATGAGCCCGAATAACATCCATAAATGGGGGGCACTTAGCAAAATTGGTATTGAGCAGGGCCAATATATTGCGTTCGGAAATGATGCGAATGATATTTCGATGTTCATGCATGCGTCGCATTCGGTTATGATCGGCCATCATGATGAACTTGAAAATCATGCATCCGAATCTATCGCCTTGGGAGACGATGTGGAAGACAAGATCGTGGAGAAGCTAGAATATCTTGCTGCATTGGAAGCAGAGTAGTGATATATACACATCAAAGCCACCGGATTTAGATTCCGGTGGCTTTTTTCCTAGGAGGGCATTATAACCGGGAACCCCCACTCGCATCGATTATCTGTCCGGTCAGTGATATCCGATAATCAATGTTATGTGGTTGTCATCTTGCAGGCTTCCGTAAGCGACTGAGCGATTTCCTCGCTATCTGCTTCACGATAGATATGATCGTGATAATGAGGTTGGTGGATGCCTTGCCACCCTAAATCGATGGCCTGCTTGTAGTACTGCTTGGCACGTTCTTGATTACCGGTTCGATAGAACATGCATGCTGCATTCCAATATAGAGCGGTATCTCCGCCCCAGTCCCAGCCTTGATCCAGCGCCTCAGCGTAGCTCCAGGCTGCGCGGGCATAGTCTTGGGCAACGCCATACTTCATATCGCCACGCATATAATGGTTGCCGTTCACGAGAAGGTTATTCAGCGGCTTATTCCACCCGAAGAGAACGGGGAAATCCGCTAACAGCTTGAACCCGACAGACTGGGCTGTTCGTTGTGATCCGATGTTGTTCGACCAACACTGCCATCCGACTCTTGTGAGTCCATGTTGTTTCGCAAGCAGTAATGCACCCGCTGCGGTCTTGTGCGCCCATCCAAGTCCTCGATAATTCCCGTCGGTCTCAATACCGAATTCGCACATATCGCCAATGACCCAATCAGTTAGACACCAGCTGATAATAGCGGGTCCTTGCTCTGTATCATGAATGGCTACACATCCGAAGCCTGACGCGAGGAAGGCTTCAATGGAAGGCCAGCCTCCTTGTATTTCATCAATAACACCGTCTAACCCCATTAACCCTTGCTGCTCGAGTAAGTCACGATCGACAACGTAGATTTGATCCGCTAGCGTATCGGCTAACCCTTGTAAATCATGTGAGAGCGTCATCCGTCCACTGCGCAAGGGGAGCAAGTCTTTCGTTACGACACGGAGGGTCTCTGCCCATAGTGCATCTGATGGATAGAACAGAACGTAGTCCAGCTTGCCTTTGGCTGCCCGATTTGGCAGCAGTTCTTCCCGAAGAAGAAGATTCACCTCTTCGAAGAATAGGTGATTGTCAGGGCTCCCTCCAAGGAATATGCCTTGAGGGCTCGTTAATAACGCGGATGCGCCATCATGGGACATAAATACCCGACCGGATAGCGTTCCTTGAATAACGCCATAGATCGATATATGATGCCGTAAATCTTCGAATAGCGCTGCGACCTTCGTGAATCCTTCACGAGTACATTCTTTTCCATGGTTCATTTGTTCTGAATACATATTGCTGGTTGCCTCCCATAAGTCGATGAGAGGGTTTATTCGTTATATGCCGAAACCTCTCATTGGCTTGTTGATTTGTTGGATCGTTTTCAAAACACCATCACTCCTTTAACATTCATCGTGGGCGTTGTTCTAAGCTGCACAATATGAGATGCCCCACTCCATTATGGGTAAACCAACCAATTTTGGCAATATCATTTATGACGTGCAATTATATTTATTTCCTTGAGTCACGAGGATATGTGTCTATGCTGAAGAAATAATAGAGTGTAGTACGAATAGGAGAGAAGGAGTGGACCCCATGACAGAGAAAGAAAAAGCAGCCCAAGGCTACCTCTATAATGCGAACTACGATCAGGAGCTCATCGATGAGCGTACGTATGCGAAGGGGCTATGTTACGAACATAATTTACTGCATCCTCAGAAGATAGAGGAGCGGGTGGCCGTCCTTAGGAAGCTGTTCGGCAAGACGGCAGAGACGTTCCACATCGAACAGCCTTTTTATTGTGATTATGGCTATAATATCGAGATCGGCAACAATTTCTATGCGAATCACAATTGCATCATGCTGGACTGTGCCACAATCACTTTTGGTGACAATGTGTTCATCGCGCCCAATTGCGGCTTCTATACGGCAGGGCATCCGCTCGATGTCGAGCAGCGGAACGAAGGGTTAGAGATTGCGTTTCCGATTACGGTTGGCAACAATGTATGGTTTGGCGGCGGGGTAAGTGTCCTGCCGGGTGTAACCATTGGAGACAATAGCGTGATTGGTGCGGGGAGCGTCGTGACGAAGGATATCCCACCGGGTGTGATTGCTGCGGGCAATCCATGTCGAGTGATTCGGCCAATTACGGAAGAGGACAAGAATAAGTATCCTCACTACCGGGACTAATATAGCAAAAGAAGACCCTCATTTCAGAGGGTCTTCTTTTGCTATACGTTCAGCTTTATTGTGCTTGTACGAATTCAGCCGACTTGATACCCGCTTGGCGGCCGAAAATAATGATCTCCGCTACGGAGTTACCGCCGATCCGGTTCTGACCGTGCAAGCCGCCTGTTAGCTCGCCTGCTGCATACAGACCTGGAATAGGCTTGCTGTCTTTATTCAGCACTTCCGTATTTGTGTTGATTTTCACGCCGCCCATGGTGTAGTGAATCCCAGGAGCGATTTTAATCGCGTAGTATGGTGCGCCGGACAAGTCGTTATCCATTCCTGTCGTTCTACCGAATTCGGCATCCTTTTTATTTTTAACTGCGCTGTTCCATGTATCCACCGTGGCTTTCAGCTGATCAGCAGGAACGTTCAATGCTTTGGCTAAAGCTTCGATCGATTCGCCTTGAAGGACAAATCCCATTTTCTCATACTGCTGGATTGCTTTTGCACGGGATTTTACACCGGAATCAAATACGAGATAAGCTGACTTTTCAGGAAGCTTATTGATTGCAGCGGTGACATTGTCACGAGTGTCCAGTTCATTTGTGAAGCGTTTGCCCTCACTGGATACGAGGATAGCACCTTCACCGCGGACAGCTTCACCGATGAGATAGGATTTCTCTTGCTGTACCGTAGGGTGAACTTGGATTTGATCCATATCCACTGTTGTACCGCCGAGTTTTTCAATCATCTTAATGCCGTCACCGGTACTACCTATTTGGTTGGTAGTCACGAGACCTTTTAAGTCAGATCGAACTTCGGAAATCATATCCATATTAGCGCCAAAACCGCCGGTTGTCACAACAACAGCATCTGCTGCAATGGCCTTCTCTTCATTTCCATCGATCACGACTTTGACGCCGTTCACTTTGCCTTCCTTTTCCGTAATTTCCTTCACATCCGCTTTGACGAACAGTGGGATTTCTTTCTCTTGGATATTCTTCATCAAGCCACTGACAAGATATTGCCCTACAGCTGAGCCGTCTTCCGGACGGTGAGTGCGTTTCTCGTTCATACCGCCTGTAATCGTAATATTGTTCAGACGAATGCCGATGGAGTCGAGCCAATCGATCGCACTTGCGGAATTGTCAACGAAAAAACGAAGCATGTCTTTGTCGTTGGTGTTATGACCGCCTTTTAGAGTCTCTTCATAAAATAAATCATTGCTGTCTTGAATGCCTTGTTCTTTTTGGAACTTGGTCTCGGAAGCATTCATGCCCGAAGATGATTTCATTGTATTTCCCCCGGCAATTGGCATTTTTTCGAAAATAACCGGGTTCAAGCCCTTTTCTTTTGCCTCAAGTGCAGCAGACATCCCCGCACCACCTGCACCGACAATGATGATGTCATATTTATCTTTAAGCTGATCGATTGGTGTATAACCACCCTGAGTAGCTCCTGACACGGCTTCTGTTTCTTTTGCCTCTTCTTTTTTCACACTGTCCTGACTCTGATTCTGGCTTCCTTTACCGCATCCTGTGATGATGAGCATGAAGGAGAGAATGAGAACAAGCATTGCTGATACTTTCTTTTTCATGATGTACCCTCCACTTTTCTTTTTCTATCTTTTATAGATTTCGATAAACATAAAGAGTCACATCAATCCGATACTTCCTTGATCTGATTGTATCCTCTGTTAGTCCGCTTCAATTCTAATATATAATCAGATCAAATATTGTGATTTATTTCACAAGTCTGTGGATTTTTGCCTAGGGTCATGTCATGGAAATAGGTTGTGCGGGGGTGTGAGAGGACGGAGGTTAGCCGTCCCCTTTTACTCGATTCTTGGCAAGACGCGGCGAATGATCCATTCAGCGAGCAGAAAATTGACCACGATCGCGCCGTAGACACCGATCGTATAACTCGTCACGTATGGCAGTCCAGCGCCTTTGCTCGCAAGATAGGTGAGCAGATGAATGAATAGATTCGTATAACAGAAGACATAGCTTCGAATCATCCACTTCCGGTGCTTCATCACTTGCTTACGCTTAATGAACACAACTGCTGCAATCGTCATGAGTAGCCAGATGAGATTGATGAAGTTAAAAGCCATGCTATTGATTTTCCCGCCTGTGGCGAATGGAGCCATGTAGCCTGAAGTGATATCCACGATACAGACGGCTATGACATAGAGATAACCGTTTACCCGGTGGAAAGAACGATACCGCGTCAGAACCAGGCTCGAGAAGTTCACAGCCCCAGCAAGCATGGCCACACAGGCAAAAATAATATGAACCATCATGACAGGCAGCCAAATGTCGGTGTTCACCGAGCGTTTAAGGCCCGCTTTATGACCGAGAAACGCAGTAGCCTGCGGATCATGAATGAAGTTCATGAAGGTGACATAGAGGATGTACACGACAGCAATACCGATCATCCCTATATATAACCGTCTATTTCGTAACGTATTCATAAGTGCGGAACCTTCATGATTGGTCTAGATCCAGCTCCAAGATGACCGGACAATGATCACTGCCCATGATGTGACAATCGATCTTAGCGTCTTTAATGGAGTCATTCAACTGTGAAGAGACGAGGAAATAGTCTATCCGCCAGCCCACGTTCCGCTCCCGTACCTTCGGCATGTAAGACCACCAGGAATAGATGTCTGTCTGATCCGGGAAGAGGTGGCGGAACGTATCCGTGAATCCAGAGCCGAGCAACGTCGTCATTTTGCCCCGTTCTTCGAGTGTGAAGCCAGCGTTGCCTAAGTTAGGCTTCGGATGCTTCAGGTCAATTTCCTGATGGGCGACGTTCAAATCTCCGCATACAATGACGGGCTTATGGTTGTCCAATTCTTGCAGATAACCTCTGAATCGATCTTCCCATTCCATTCGGTAATCCAGACGTGATAAATCACGTTTCGCATTGGGGGTATAGACTGTTACGAGGTAGAAGGTATCGAATTCGAGCGTAATTACGCGACCTTCGGGTTCGTAGTCTTCCTCGATTCCATACCGGACAGACAACGGCTTCAGCCGAGTGAATACCGCTGTCCCCGAATAGCCTTTCTTCTCCGCGTAATTCCAGAACTGCATATATTCTTCGCCCAGTTCTAATTCAATCTGCCCTTCCTGCAGCTTCGTTTCTTGCACACAGAATATATCTGCATCCATGTCTTTGAAGTAATCATAGAACCCTTTGTTCACGCAGGCACGGAGGCCGTTTACATTCCAGGATACGAACTTGATCATGACAAATCTCCTTGCTTATTGACGGTAGTTTATTTTCTCTAGTGTACCATAGAAGGGACTTCCGTTCGAAGAATCAACTTGCGATCATCGGCAACCCGCGATATTCTAGAATTAGCTATGATTTCTACCACATAACTATAAATCTTTACGATAGGAATTGATGACACATGACAATCGGGTTTTTCGATTCGGGGATCGGCGGCCTTACAGTATTAGCTGAATCGCTGCGCCGGCTGCCGACAGAGAATTATCTCTTCATGGCAGATACCCTGCATGTCCCTTACGGAACGAAATCGAAGGATGATGTAAGATCATTCATTCTAGAGGGCGTAGAACAGATGGTGCATGTGGGCATCGATGCGCTGGTCATCGCTTGTAATACTGCGACCAGTATTGCGATTAACGAGCTTCGTGAGCGGTATTCATTCCCGATCATTGGTATGGAGCCTGCGGTAAAGCCTGCAGTAGAGATGAATCGTGCGACAGGGAAGCGGGTGCTCGTCTTCGCAACACCATTAACCTTGCAGCAGCCTAAATATTATGCGCTTGTACATCGTGTGGACGAAGGGGGAATTGTCGATTCTCTTCCGCTGCCAGAACTTGTCGAATATTGTGAGGCCATGCAGTTCGATCGTGAGACGATGCGTGATTATTTCCGGTCGCAGCTTGCGGCTTATAACTTAGATGATTATGGAATGATTGTCCTTGGCTGTACCCATTATCCGTATTACAAAGGAATTCTCCACGACATCCTGCCATCGCATATCGAGATGATCGACGGCAATGCGGGCACAATTAAGCGGCTGTCTGCCCTATTGAACCGATATGGTATTCCTGCAGGCAGTGGAAGTGGCAGCGTACGGTTTATGTGTTCGGGCAATGACCCTGTCTATTTGGATAAAATGGAGACTGCACTCGCACTAATCCGCGAGGACGGATATGTAACCCAGAGTGTAGTGTAGACCATTGCGTAGATCTATGAATAAGGCCGGAAGTTCACGAGCGTGAACTTCCGGCCTATTATTCGTTTCAATTATTTTACAATATGCGTTCCTGCATGTTCATGAATAGCGTCTTTTAGGCTCTCTGGATTCGTAATAATAACACGAGACCCATTCTTCTCTAAGAAGCTAAGGCTTGCTTCGATCTTCGGCAGCATACTGCCTGGAGCGAAGTGGTTCTCAGCGACATATTGCTTCGTCTCTTCGACCGTAATCTTCTCCAGCGCCTTCTGATTCGGTTTGCCGAAGTTGATGCATACGCGGGATACACCTGTTGTAATAATTAAGGTCTCCGCATTCACTTGCTCTGCGAGTAGACTTGTCGCGAAGTCCTTGTCGATCACCGCATCAACCCCGTCATACGTGTTGTCGCCTGTCCGAATGACGGGAATACCGCCACCGCCTACAGCGATAACCACGTAATCTGCATCGATCAGAGATTTGATCGCATCCTTCTCAACGATATCGATGGGCTTCGGTGAAGGGACGACACGACGATAGCCGCGTCCCGAATCTTCGATCATCACCCAGTCCGAGTGATCTTTCTTCATCGCCTCAGCTTGCTCTAGTGTGAAGAAGGAGCCGACAGGCTTCGTCGGGTTCTGGAAGTTCGGATCATCCTTGCTGACTTCCACTTGGGTAATGACGCTCGCCACTTTTTTGTTAATACCGCGTCTCGCGAATTCGTTCGTTAGTGCTTGTTGAATTTGGTAGCCGATTCCCCCTTGAGTATCTGCGACACAGTTCACCAGTGGAATCGTCGGCATGCCGCTCACTTCGCTGGCAATCTCGACACGTTGCATGGCAAATCCAACTTGGGGGCCGTTACCGTGGGTAACGACAACCTTATAACCTTCCTGAACCATATCTGCGATATTGACGACGGTCTCACGAACGGCTTCATATTGATCTTGAATCGAATCGCGGCCGTTATCACGTACTAATGAATTGCCACCGATGGCTACAATGACGAGTTTACTCATGGGGATTCCTCCTAAGAAATTAAGATGCTTTCACTCCTGTCTCACGTTCTTGGACAGTCGTGTGGTTGTTGAATCGATAGAATATAGCATAGAGCACACCTGAGATAATCAGTCCGCTCAGGAATGCGGATTTGCTGATGGCCGCAAGGACAGCGACGTCTTTGAAGAATGCGCCGGACAATACGATCAGGAAGCTGATGATGAATACAGTACAAGCTATGACATTATAGCCGCTCTTATGCTCGCCGTTATCGCCTTGCTTCAAATAGATCGCGGATAGGTTCAGCGTTCTCTTCCGTTCTAGGAAGAAGCTCGTGAGCATGATGCCCGTAATAGGACCATACATGGAACCGATGAAGCTATAGAATAGATACAACGCTTGTGTGCCATTTACGAGCTTCCAAGGCAAGATCGCTGTTCCGATAATGGCAGTCAGAATCGCCGCCGTCTTCACATTGAACACCTTTGGTAGAAGCGCTGTCATTTGCAAGCCGGAAGGAAGCAAGTTACCGAATACAACATAGCTTGTCGATGCAATATTTAAGGTAAGCAACAGCACAATGACGATAAACGGATTACCGATTTGGTCGATGGCTGCAACGATATTGAATCCTTCGATGCCAAATGCGATTTGTGTACCTACGAGTAGAGCTACGCAAGTGATACCGAATAGGATATACGAAGCGATCATACCGAGCGGTAAGCCGATCATTGGTGCTTTGTCTGTCTTCGCACGCTGCGTAAGATCCGAGATGTTCACGATTGGACCGCCCCAGTTCGATACGAGTGCACTGACACAAGCGATAAAGACAAGCGGGCTTGAAGTCGGATTCGCTGGTGTGTAATCAAAGATCGGTCCGAATCCGCCAGCCACGCTGATGGCCCAGATTGCAGCGCCTACGATGAAGATATAAATGATGGGTGAAGACCATTTACTGAACATACTAAGAATTTTCATGCCGCCTAGGAATAATCCAACGGTGATGACCCACAGCACGATGTAGGATACCATCGTCGGGAAATCGAGTCCTAGGAAGTTAAAACCGGGAACCATGTCCATATAGCCTGGGAAGATTTTCGTGAAAATAACGTTAAAGGATTGAGCCCCAATAATCGTCTTTGTTCCGAAGAATACGACCCCCGCTATTAGCCCGCGGCATAATGCAGGAATAATCGAACCTTTCACGCCAAAGGAGCTTCGTAGTAACATCGAATATCCAATGCCGTATTTCGATCCTGCGTAGCCATTCAACACATAACCGATCGATACGATAATTGCCGCTGTCATGACCGCCCATAGCACTTGCGGTACAGACAAACCGAGTACGAAAAATCCCGCAACGGTCATATACGACATCAAGTTATGCACAGCGCCCATCCAAACTGTAATGTAGTTGAAAGTGCTCCAATCACGCTTCTCAGGGGATTTCGGAAGAATATCCTCTGCATATCCGTAAGATTTGAACTCTTCGATACTACGATTGTTGACCTGTTCCATCGAAATTCTCCTATCTCTTATTAAGTTGACAAAGATCTACTGCAGCTTGTTACAAGATAAGGGTTTAGCTGATTTTGTCACTTAAAGCGAGCAATGCTTTCTCGAACGCTTCCGTTGGTGGGTACGTAATTCCCGCACCAATCATGCCAATACCTGGCTCCTTATGTGCAATCGCTGTGTTGATGACTGGAAGAATACCCGTCTGAATGACATTTCGTACATCGATACCTGTTGCAATCCCGCTGAAGTTAAGCAGAGGAATCGTCACGTTCGGGTTCTCTGTTGTCGTAATTTCCTTCATTTTCGTCGAGAAGCCAAGCGCTTCTTCTACCGTACCGCCGACAAGAGCGACAATCGCTGGCGCAGCTGCCATCGCGAATCCACCGATTCCGTACGTCTCTGTAATCGCGCTATCGCCGATATCTAGGCCCGAATCTTCTGGCTTGTAGCCCGCGAACATCGGTCCAATAACCTTCTGTGCAGGGCCCGTGAACCACGTGTTGCCTGGCATACCGCTGACACGGATACCGAACTCAACCCCGTTACGCGCCATAGTCGTAACAATTGTACTGTTCTCAATACCATGAGCTGCATCCAGTGCGCATTTGCAGAGGGCCATCCACGTTGGTCCGGAGAAGTAATCGCTGCTCGCAACGAAATCGAAGACTTCACGTTTCTGTTCTGTTGTGAAATTCGTCTCTAGAATGAATGGTGTCAGCGCTTGAATGAGCAAGCTTGTACCAGCATTATTCCGGTTATGACACTCGTCGCCCATGTGAAGCGCTTGTGCCAGCATGAGACGAAGATCGATACCATTCGACAATTTCATTGCATCGCGAAGCATCGGCCCAAGTACATCGCGCATCCAGTTCAGGCGAGCGATAACCGACTCATCGTTCGCACCCATACGCAGGATTTTGGACATTTGCTCACTGAGGTTCGTGTAAGCGATGTTGCCGTACGTTTTATTCTCAACGATGTGCATGAACATGGATGCGGACGTTACGCCGGCCATGGAGCCTACACAGTTGTGTTCGTGACAAGGTGCAAATGTAATTTTGCCGGATGCAGCGACTTTTGCGGCTTCTTCCAGATCCTTCGCTAGGCCTTCGAATACGATCGCGCCCGTTACCGCGCCTCTCATGGCACCGTTCATGCGATCCCACGTAATCGGAGGTCCCGAGTGAAGAATCGTTGTTTTTGTCATACCAGGCACGCAGTTGATCGCTTGGTCGAAGCAGATCAAGATCGGCTGGGAGTTCACGATACGCTCAACTGCCAATTTGTTCGCTGCTTCGATTTTCTCGAGCAATGCTGGATCTTCGAGTTTATCGAGTGCTGTGATCAATTCTGGCTTGCCGCCACCCGGTGGTTTCCACTCAAGGTGTGTCGCTGTCGCATTTTGCTTCAAGATATCATCTTTGAAAAATTCGATACCCACGTTGATGACATTCAATTTGCTATTAAAAAGTTCATTTATTTTACTCATGATTCATTAAGCCCCTTTCACGACAAATTCTCTGGATAGCAGACCTGCATTCGTGCTGCTGCTTGCGATCGTAACGCCTGCTTCCATCAACTTGTTCACTTGGTCTTCAATTTTCGGACTGTCGAGATCTGTACCGAGAACGTAGCCGAGGATTTCAAGATGTCTGCCTTCCCTCGCAGCCAGTTCCTTCGCTTCGATAATCGCAGGAAGCATGACGCCAACTGGATCTTCATGAGAGCCGAAGCCGAGAATGAAGTCCATCACGATCACGCCAACCTCTGGATCCTTCGCTTCTTGCAAGAAACGCGCGATCCGTGTCGAAGGGTCGATCATCGGGTGCGGTTTGCCGTTCGTGAAGTCATCGTCACCAAGATCCAGGAACGTATGCTCTTTGCTCATATGCAGATCCTTCAGCTTGTAGTCAGGGTTCTTCTGAATGTTGCTGTATACGTTATCGAATTTTTCCATAGCGATGTACATCGCTTCATCACATAATGTACCGCCGCAGAACAATCCGCGAATATATTTTTGCTCTGGCGTTAATTTCGCACGAACTTCTTCCACGAGCGGAATGTTAAGCGCGCGCTTGTTGATGGTGCTCTCGTCTGCGCCAGCGAGTACGACGGCTTTAAGAGCTGCTTCCTTAGAGGTCTTCGCGAAATGTCCGCCTGCAGCAACAACCGATTCTTCCGTTCCGCCGATGAAGTAGACCACGACGGGCTTCTTGCACAGCTTGATTTGGTCGAGCACTTTTTTCTCAACACTTGGTGCTGGTGGTTTGGAGATCAAGACGATCACTTTGGTTGCCTCATCTTCATCAAGCGCTTTCATGCCATCAAGCATCATAATGCCGCCAACTTGCTCGCTCAGGTCACGACCGCCTGTACCGATCAACTGTGTAATGCCGCCGCCGAAGTCATGGATACGAACGCTAACTTCTTGGCTGCCTGTACCGGATGCGCCGACGATCCCGATGTTGCCGTGTCGAACGGAGTTGCCAAAGCAGAGCGCGACATTACCGATGATGGCCGTTCCGCAGTCTGGCCCCATGACGAGCAAGCCTTTTTCATGTGCATATTGTTTCAATGCGATCTCATCTTCGATACTTACGTTGTCGCTGAAGAGCATAACGTGTAGGTCGTTATCTAACGCTTTCCTAGCTTCTCTCGCTGCATATGCACCGTTCACGGAGATCACAGCTAGGTTTGCGTCTGGTATGCTTTTCGCTGCTGAATCGATTGTTGGATATTTGATGTCGCTTGTTCCTTTTGCTGCGCCTTTGTTCTTGAATAGCTCTTCGATTTGCAGGAATGCGCTTTCACAAAGCTCATCAGTTGCCGCTTTCACGACAATCATCAGGTCGCTTGTTTTGGTCTCTTCCAGTTCAGGTGTTAAGAGTCCAACATTGCGAAGAACTTCTTTATTCATTTCCGTTCCCATCGCGATAACCGCTTGCTCCACACCTTCAATTTGGTTCGCTTTGGTGGATAGAGACATCAAGGACACAGAATCGAAATACGTGCTTTGTTTAATGACAACTTTTGTGGACATACTATACCTCCTGCTTTTATGTTGATCTCCAATCCACAGACAATCCCGTAGACAATGTCCGTGCCTGATGAAGATCCGATATTTAATACCTTATCTAAAGAGAGAATCAACTCTTCTTGTTTACCGCATGTAATGGAATGAAGCAAACGGGTGATAGATTCCCTCACTCGACCCTTGGATGCTTGCTTGAGTGCTGTATAACTAATCTCATTGGTCAATGTTCTTGCGACGTCGACGATTTTCTCGCCGAATCCTTGATAGATGCGGCCAGGGCTGTTCTCCATGTTGAAGGTAGAGAGCAGGCCGACGAGAAAGTCATCTCCCGAAGGGGTTAGCCCAGGCCCAAGGCCGATGAGCCCAGCCGCATGGCGAAGTGCATCCGAGACGCGATGTTGAAGTAGTGCTTCCTGAAGCATCAGGGAACGTTCGCATAGCAACCTGGATGTTTCTTGTTCAAATATGCTGCTCGTCGTTAAATCGGGCTTCATGCCACCGCATTTCCCGCGTTGTTCGATGATTTCTTTCGTAAATGCTAGATGATTGATAACAGATTCGATGTCATTCGGGAAAAAAGGAAGCTGACATTCCCACGTCGTAACTTGATCCATCACGATCGACAATTGATCTCCAATGTGTACAATTCGCTGGTCAGCATATACCATGTCGTTGACTTTTATCGCAAGTTCGCTGAATCGATCCATGTCGATTAGCATTGTATTCGGTGCATTATCCAAGTGCTGGCATGCCAAGGTATATAATTCGCCATTTTCGCTGCATTCGACATTTATCGTTTTGTCGAATACACTATGCACATAACCATGAAATGACGTGTGCTGTAGTTGATTGATCCAAACCAGATCACCAGAGCGTGCATGATGAATGCGCATTTGCTAGCACTTCCCTTCTTGTATTTCTAAGATGGACCGCGGTCAATGCGCAGGCTGGATGGTTCATCGCACGGCAATGGTTTACTTTGCTCCTGCTGCTAACAAGATTTGCTCGATTTCGCCGAAACCTTTCTTTCTTGCAAGCTCAAGTGGTGTTACACCGTACTTATCCACCATGTGCACATTTGCGCCATGTTCGATCAATAGCTTAATGATGGTTTGTTGCTTCTCTCCGCCATCATTCAAGATGATTGCTTCGATGAGAGGCGTCCAACCGCAAATGTTCGTATGATTCACATTGATGTCTGTTGTCTTTAGGAGCTCACGAACAACTTCAACATGGCCTTTCTCACTTGCAGGGGTAATGCCGACGCCGCCGAAGCGAGTCAATAATTCGATGTTCGTATTCGCTTTGATCATCAACTTGACGAGCTCGAGCTTCCCGTTAATGCAGCCGAATAAGAATGGGTTGAAGCAAGTTTCATCTTGCAAATCCACATTCGCTCCAGCTTCGACGAGGAAGGATACGGCATCCAAATGATCATTTATTGCAGCGATCAGAATTGCCGTTCTTTTTTGCTTGTTTCTTACGTTGATGTCGATACCTTGCTCTAAGCATTTCTTCAAAGTTGCGACATCGCCCTGACTTGCTGCTTCAAGAAACTGTTGTACCAAGTTGTTGTCTGACATCCGAGAACCTCCACATCGTGAATTGGTGTTGCAGAATTATTGTAGTGCGGTTACATGAATTGGGCATTGGTTAACAACACTAAAAAAAGTCGAAGTCCATTGTGCAGGGTGCACAATAATACAATCGAACTGGTAAAAATAAAGGGGTGAGGAAAATGCTTACAGTAAAAGATTTACTCCATATCAAATCAATCGAAGGCATTAAGGTCGTTGCTGGAGAGCAGGGAATCAATAATGTGATATCGATTGTCAATATTATGGAGAATCCAGATGCATTTGACTGGTTGTCCTCGAACGAATTACTTTTATCTACGGGTTATATTTTCAAAGGAAATGAAGAGCTTCAGAATCGGATTATTCGTGAGCTTGCGGAAATCAATTGCGCGGGGTTGTGTGTCAAAATGAAGCGTTATTTCGATAAGCTTCCGCAGAATATGATTGATCATGCGAACAAATACGGCTTGCCCTTACTAGAGCTCCCATTCACTTATCCGTTGTCCAAGGTGATTGCGATCATTAATGAGAAGGCATCGGGAAGATACGATTTATTGAATCGAAGAACGCTGGATATGCATAATATTTTGTTCCGAATTGCGCTTGAAGGCGGGGGAATTGAGCGGATTTCAATGGAGCTGTCAGAAACGATTCATAATCCGATTATTTTCCTCGATCGGGATTGGAATTTGCTGCACTATACGGAGCTGGAGGAGAACCCAATTCCGCTCGAGGGAAGCCTGCATCTGATACCGAACCGGCCTGTCTTCACCCGGGATTTCCGTGATTCCATTCCGAGTAATATGAGTGAAATGAAGAAGTCGGTCAAGCGGATCTACCATACGAAGGGGCAGGAGATCAAATGTCGTATTCTGCCGGTTGCTGTTGATCATTACATCTATGGCTATATTGTCGTCTGGCAGACGGTCCGCGAGCTGACGGAATTCGACTATATCGTCCTGGAGCAATCCTCGACCATTATGGCGCTCGAACGCATCAAGGCGAAGGAAATTGAAGAAGTGAAGCTGCAAATTCGCCAAGACTTCTTCGACGACTTATTGACCGGGAAGCTGACCTCGACGGATACCATCCAGACGTTGTGTGATTTGCATGGCTTGAATTCGAATTATATGTATTACTGCATTGTGATCAACATGGAACCCATGGATCCGGAACGGTTCGAAGATATGGTCGTCCGTAAATATGAAATGGATAATCTGGCGAAAAAATGCGTGGAATTGGTCTATGAGGATTCAAGTGGAGCGAATGGGGAAATAACCTGTTTCTACCGAAATCAACGGATTATTATTATGGTCGGTCAGAATGAATTCCGGCCGAACGTGACGGTCTCGGAGACGAAGAATTATGCCATTGAGCTGCATGAGAAGCTGCAGAAGCAGATTAAGAAGACGACATTTACGATTGGCATTGGTAGACAGTATAAGTCGATCAGTTCGCTGCACAAAAGCTTCTCAGAGGCCCATGAAGCGATTCGGCTGATGCAGAAATTCGGCAGTCATGGCGAAGTGTCGCATTTCGAGGACTACTCGGTCTATCATTTCTTAGACTCCAATATCAAAGAGATGGAGCTCGAAGACTTCTTCCTGAAACGGCTCGGCAAGCTTTACGAACATGATAATACGTACGGGACAAGCTTTATGATTACGCTGGAGAACTACTTCATTCACAATCACAATGTCAGTGAAGCAGCCAAAGCGATGTTCATTCACCGCAACACCTTCATCTATCGTATCGATAAGATCAAGGAAATGCTCGGTACGGATTTGAAAAATTCAGAGGAGCTGCTGCAGATCCAATTGGCGCTCAAGATCTTCAGGTTATTGAATAAAGCATAAAGAAGGAGCCGGGCCCTCGCTTTTGCGATACACCCGGCTCTTGTTCTATGTTTATTCGTTCAATGATCTTGGATACTATACGACGCCTTGTGCGATCATCGCATCAGCTACACGAAGGAATCCGGCGATGTTCGCGCCGACAACCAAGTTACCGGAATAACCGTACTCATCAGCTGCACGAACGCTGTTCGCATAGATGTTCTTCATGATGCTGTGAAGCTTCTCATCGACTTCTTCGAATGTCCACTGCAAGCGCATGCCGTTCTGTGCCATTTCGAGGGCGGATACTGCAACGCCGCCTGCATTGGCAGCTTTCGCAGGTCCGAACAATACTTGATTGTTCAAGAATACGTCGATCGCTTCAAGCGTCGAAGGCATATTCGCGCCTTCACTGATTGCTTTCACGCCGTTCGCAACCAGCAATTTCGCTGATTCTTCGTTGATTTCGTTTTGCGTTGCACAAGGAAGTGCGATATCACAAGGGATGGACCAGATGCCGTCGCATCCTTCGGTGTACACAGCGCCTGGATGCTCTGCTACATATTCTTTAATCCGTTTGCGTTCTACTTCTTTGAGACGCTTAACTGTTTCAAGGTTGATCCCGTTCGGATCGTACACATAGCCGTTCGAATCGCTGCATGCGACAACTTTCGCACCAAGCTGGTGAGCTTTCTCAATCGCATAAATCGACACATTACCTGAACCAGAGACAACAACGGTGCTGCCTTCGAAGCCTAGGCCTTTCGCTGTCAACATTTCGTTCGCGAAGTATACGCAGCCGTAACCTGTTGCTTCTGTTCTCGCCAAGCTTCCGCCGTAGATAATGCCTTTGCCTGTCAATACGCCAGCTTCGTAACCGCCGCGCAAGCGCTTGTATTGCCCGAACATATAGCCGATTTCTCTTCCGCCGACGCCGATGTCTCCCGCAGGAACGTCAACGTCCGGTCCGATATATTTCGATAATTCGGTCATGAAGCTTTGCGTGAAGCGCATAATTTCGTTGTCGGATTTGCCCTTCGGATCGAAGTCGGATCCGCCTTTACCGCCGCCAATAGGTTGTCCGGTCAGGGAGTTCTTCAAGATTTGCTCGAATCCGAGGAACTTGATGATGCTGGCGTTAACGGAAGGGTGGAAGCGAAGTCCCCCTTTGTAAGGTCCGATCGCGCTGTTGAATTGCACGCGGAATCCACGGTTGACTTGAACTTTGCCGTTGTCGTCGACCCAAGGCACACGGAACGATACCATCCGCTCAGGCTCAACGATGCGCTCAAGAATGCCATGCTCCTTGTATTTAGGATGCTTCGCGAATACAGGCACGAGGGAATCGAGGATTTCTTTTACCGCTTGGTGGAACTCGCTCTCGTATGGGTTGCGTTTGATTACCAATTCATAAACCGATTGTACATATTCTTTTGCTGCCGTTTGATTTTGTTCTGGGATGGCCGTGATCACTGTTCAAACACTCCTTTATTAAAATTTTGCTTTACACTTTGTGTACGATGATTTGCATTTTATACTATACAAAATGACGTCATTTCTCCAATAGAAATTATTTTACAAAGCGATTAAATAGCGCTATCGCACTAAAGCGATAAACGGTAAAAACGTTTACATTGCTATTACATAAACCATGTAATCGCTTCCGCAAAAAACAAAAAACCTGATCATCGTTAAGATGACCAGGTTTGCGCAAATATATCTACTATAGCAATTCGCGGCGAAGCTCTTCAGCCGATTTCGGAGACAAATATCCAAGTGGAATATCGAATACTGTTTTCGCGCCAGTTGCACCCTCTTGGCTAAGGCGATGAGCCGCTCTAGCGTAAGCTACAAGTACGCTTGCCGTGAACTCAGGGTTGCTCTCAAGCTTGAGTCCAAACTCAATAATTTGCTTCGTATTCTCACCAGTTACACCACTGCGAATAACGAATCCGCCATGCGGCATGCCCTGGTGCTCAGCCTGAAGCTGCTCCTCGGAGATGAATGTTACCGTTGTGTCATAATCAGAGAAATAGTTCGGCATATTCACGATCGTCTCGCGAATTTGATCTTGGTTCGCGCCTTCTTCAGCGACAACATAGCACTCACGCAAATGCTTCTCACGTGTAGCAAGCTCAGGCGTTTCACCTGAACGAATGCGGTCGATCACTTCTTGAACAGGTACGGTGTATTGTACGCCAGCTTTTACGCCTGGTACGCGACGAATCGCATCCGAGTGGCCTTGGCTAACGCCTTTGCCCCAGAACGTGTAATCTTTGCCTTCTGGAAGGATAGACTCAGCAAGAAGTCGATTAAGGGAGAATAATCCCGGATCCCAGCCTGTCGAAATAACGCTGAGGTTGCCGCCTTCTTTCGCAGCTGCATCCACCGTGTTGAAAAATTCGGGAATTTTCGCATGCGTGTCGAAGCTGTCGATTGTGTTGAACATTCTGGCGATGACAGGTGTCTGTTCTGGAAGATCCGTCGCCGAACCTCCGCACAGAATCATCACGTCAATGATGCCTTTATATTGCTCTGTAGCGGAAATGTGCTCGAATTTGATACCTTCTGTTGCGATTTGATCTGGCTGTCTGCGAGTGAATACCGCTACGAGCTCCAAGTCTTGGTTCTGACGAATGGCTTTCTCCACGCCTTTCCCCAAGTTACCGTAACCAACAATACCTACTTTAATCTTTTGCATTGATAAAGTCCTCCTCTAGGGTATTCCAATAATCTGCTTGTCCACCCTTTAAAGTATATAGATATATTACATTAAATGTAAACTATAAATCTAAAAAAGAAACCCACGAATGTTGTCCAATGGATGGACTTCGCGGGCTACTTCTTATTATTCTACATCATCGTGATCTTGATTTCCGTCATTGTCATTGGTGTCATCAAAAATGTCCGAATTCGTCACTCTTGTTGCACCAACATAACGTTTCACATAATACGAATCGCTTAAGCTAGAAATTGTAATCCCTTTTTTGCTGGATGCATGTGCAAATTTGTTCTCGCCTACGTAGATGCCGACATGCGAGATGCCTTTACCGTTTGTATTGAAGAATACGAGATCTCCGGTTTGAAGATCAGATTTTGCAACTTTCGTCCCCATCTTGTACTGGGATCCTGATTGGTGTGGAAGTTTGACGTCGAATTGCTTGAAGATATACATCGTAAATCCAGAGCAATCAAATCCACTTGTCGATGTGCCACCGCTCTGATAGCGAGTACCAAGAACATCCTTAACTTCTTTGTCAAGTTTGGAATCAGCAGCGAAAGCGCTACCAACTGAGACTGCCATCGTTAATGCAAGTGTGACGATCATAGAGCTGAATAACTTTTTCAAAAGGGTAAAACTCCTTCCAACGCCTACGAGGTTAGCTAAGGGTTCGGTTGAAGGCTCCCTATGATCCCTTACTTGCAAGATCAATTCACCCAAAGATGGTTCCCCCGTTTCCTGGTGCGCAGGAACTCGGCTTCAATGATTTGGTGCACCGGATACAAATAACAATAATGACAAAATTGATTACAAACTTATTACAAAATCTTAACTAATTGTTATTCTACCAGACGGTCTGCGCTTTGACAAACCCTTTTTACGTTTTTATCCCATTTTTTTGCGAAAAACAGCGAATAACCCGAGCTTCGCTAGGCGAAATTCGGGTTTATTCGTTACTTCCCTATGATATTTGGACGAGTATCGGCATTCTGAGAGCTTCCAGGGCGGGCGCTCGCTTAGATTTATTTTATTTCTTTTTCGGGGCCCCTGCAAAGTACCTGAACCAGCTTCGAAGCAATAGCATCACTTTGTCGGGTTGAATTAGCATTTGCTCTGCCACAATTTATATTGTGCTGCAATACCCCATACCTTGACGATGGAGCGGACGAGATGATAGGTCTGATGAAGAATAATGGCAAGGAGTCCTGTCCAGATCCATGCGGCCGCTGTGAAAATTCCGCTTATCAATAACAGCAGTGCAAGTAATAGAAGGGTGATCCCCAGGATCATCGGCAGATTTTTGAGGGAGAGGAGCAGCCCTTGGAATACCCCGGCCTTGCTCACCTGTCCAAATTGCATAAATAAGAACAACTGGTGAATGATCCAAGCGAATACAATCCATCCGAAGATGATCGGGAGGAAGGATATCCCCAGGTGCTCTAGATCGTAGAGCTTCCATTCCTGATAGAAGTATGGAACTACCCAGTATGCAGGAGCAAGGATCAGCAGGTTCTCCAGCCAATAGAATAAGCAGACCGGCTTCCAAGCGTATTTAATGCCTTTGAAGAACAGGAGTCCTTTATCGTCTTGGTGATGAATAGAATAGTAGAGTCCTGCGTTGATGAATGGGGTAATTAACATGCGAATCAAGAACAGCCCTGCGAGCATCCAGAGGTAATAATCGAGGATGTCCGTCTTCATAAGTTGGAACTGACTCTCAATCAGGAACATCTGCATACTCGTCTCGGTGGGGTGGGGATCCGGGTAGTGTTCCAGAATAGGAACCACGATGGCGTCGATAAATCGATAGAGGAAGAAGCCCCAGATCAGCTGGTACAAGAATAGAATAATGACGATATAAAAATGATGTTTGACGATGCTAAAGCTTTCTTTAATATAATTCATTCCGGGTTCACCTCACCATCCGAGTGCGTTCAAGATACTCTCGATCAGTTTCGCTGTGCTGAAATTGATTCGTGTTTTGACGGCCTCATCAATTTGGGCCTTCATATAGTTATTGATGCGTTTATTCTCGAGCACCATGGTGTCTTGCGGGTCAATCATGACCCAGTCCAGCGGTGTCTTATGGGTGAGTGTATATTGAATCGTTGCTGATGCGCCGTCCCAAGTTCGCTTGACGGAAGTGCCGTCTTTGAACATGAATACGACAGGAACCTGCGGATAATCACCGCCTTTTTTACGAAGAATGACTTTGGATTCATACGCGGATGTTCCGTTATTATCTACCTTCTTAGCGGTAATACTCTCTACAGCATAGTCCGTCATGAACCCTTTATAGACATATTGATTGAAGAAATCGGTCCAATCCTTCTTCGTGACTTGTTCGACGACATGCTGGAAATCTGAGGTGGTTGGATGACGGAATGCCCATTTCTTCGTATATGTCTTCATAATTTTGGCCATCGTCTTGGCTCCCACTTGCTTCTCTAGGGCGATAAGCACCAGCTTGCCACGTGTGTACACATTTTCGGCGTACTGATTGGAGTCTTTGTACTTCCATGCAAAGAGAGACAGAGGAGCTGGGTCAGTCATGTAGCTCGATTCAATCGGCAAATTCGCGACGATCCCGTATTCCGTCTCCATGACGCGGTCCTCTGCATAGGAGGTGAATCCTTCATCCAGCCAAGCTTCTTCAAATTCATTGCTCGCGAGCATGCCGTAGAAATATTGATGTCCGATTTCATGCACAACGGTACGCTCTAGATCATATCCGGGGTTGTCATCCATCGCGCCAAAAGCCGTAATGAGGGTTGGGTACTCCATCCCGCCCGCGCCGTTCCCTTCTTTGGGTGGTACGACGATCGATAGCGTAGAATACGGATATTCTCCGTACCATTCACTGTAACGGGCGAGCGCCACCTTGGCAGCATGGAAGTACCGCTCTTGCAGATCCTTATGCGCTGGATCAAGGTATAGCTTGATTCGTACGCCAGGAACGTTCGGCGCAGAGAATGGCTGCTCCGCATAGATGAAATCCGGTGATGCGGCCCATGCGAAGTCGTGCACATCCTCAGCATAATATTGATAAGTTTTGTAGCCGTCTTGTTGGGCTGCGCTTTTGGTTGGGAAGCCTGAGGCGGCAACTTTATACGCTTCAGGGACCTGGATGCGAACGTTGTAAGTTCCGAAATCAGAATAGAATTCGGAGTTCCCGTGATATTGATGGATATTCCATCCTTCAGTGGTCCGTCCTCGCATGCCTGCGGGTTCGTAGACAGCGAGCTTCGGGAACCATTGTCCCGCCATGACGAAGTTGCCTGCGACACCCATACGTGCGAAGACGCCCGGCATTTTTACATTGAACTTCATATTGAGCGTGATGGACTGGCCGGGCTTGACCGGTTGAGAGAGCCGAACCTTCATTAAGGTGCGATCATTCGGATTGTTGTCATCGGGCTGCACATATTGCATTCGTTTCATGAGCGACATACCTTCTTCGGTCTGCATGTCGGTGATTTCCATGGACCCGTAGCTGCCTTCCTTCATAACATCTCCGCGTAATTTGCCTCCAGATTCTTGGATAAAGGTGGACTGCTTGGACGCAAATGCATTCGGGTAGAGGTGGAAATACAGCTCATTCACGATGTTTTTGCCGGGGTTGGTCCACGTGACGGATTGGCTGCCTTGCAGCGTTTTGCCGATCGGAGAATCTTCAAGCTTCACATTCATGTGATATTCAACAATGCGTTTGCTATACACTTTCGAGGTAGGCTCCTCGATGGTCTGCTTCGGCTCTGCCGGTTCGCTTGCGGCCGTGCGCTGTTCTGGAAGCTTCGACATGGCGGTCAGATGATCTGCCTGGTTTCTGCTGAACCAGATCGCATAGCCGAGCAGACAAACGATGAGCGAGATCGTTAGAATACGTTTCGTTTGACTTGGGGTCATACACGTTTACCTCCCGTTGACAAGCATGTACAGCATGTATATGTTTGCAATTTCAATAATATTAGCTAAAATAAAATTAAATCACTTGGAGGTATAATGCGGATGAGTTCTGAAGAGCAAAAACCGAAGAAACAGCTAGCCCTGAATGTTGTTAGCAAGAAGGAACATAAGGGATTTGGCGCAGGTTCAATCGATTTGAATAACGTCTCCCCGGTCATTATCGATCAAGGAGAAGCTTATATTGATATTGGTGCGATGCACGCGAAGAGTAAGGTAGAACGCGGGATTAAGTTCCTCACGAATCGGGAAGATGTGCCGAATGGCCGGAAATGCTGGATTGTCTGGGTTGCGGTTGACCGTAATGAAGAAGGTCCGTTCTACGGCGGTATGACGGCTTGTGAAATGGCTGTTGATCCGGAGATCAAGCGCGGATGGAAAATTCTTGCGGAGCATGTGAACAAGCTGGATTATGCGTTGAAACGCCGTGTGATGCTGGAAGGATTGGATGCAGAAGAGAAGAAGCTTCTTCGTGAGCTTCTGATGCAGCACAATCCAGAATGGTGGGAGCGTACCAGCGATAGCGTGAAGGAAGCATTAGTATAGGGCTATATTATAGAAGAAGAGACAGCGATCCGAGATGGATGGCTGTCTCTTTTTTTTCGGGGCCCCGCAAAGTGTCTGAATCACTTCGAAGCCGAGTCCCCGCTTTGTTAACCCGTCCACCAACGTTTGACATCTTGCCACCAGGAGCGGTGCTGCGGCGAAGATTCTGTTCCTTCTTGTTTGGTCTCTTCTCCGTGGTGTACGCTGCAGGATTCGGTTGGCTCGGTACCGACGACGAAGGCTTCGAGCCGCTTGTCCGGACATGCGGTTGTCGCGAGCTGACCTGTCTGCGGATCAATATAGACATTGACGACGCCTTCGGGAATCGGAAATATCTTCGGCGGCACATTGCGCAGCGCTTCTTCGGTGAATTGCGCGAAGATAGGGGCTGCCTTGTGGGCATCAACGGCATGGATCATTTTCCCTCGATCATAACCGACCCAGACAGCGGTCGAGAGCTCCGGTGTATAGCCGACCAGCCAAGCGTCGTTATCGGTCGTTCCTGTCTTACCGGCGACAGGACGCTTCATGAGCGATGAGACCCGGTTGCCGGTTCCGCCGGTATCGAAGACGCTCTCGAGCAGGTTAGTTAAGACATAGGTATGCGCGGCATCCGTCACCTGCGTATGCTGCGGGGTCGGGGCTTCATAGATTGAGTTCCCTTTGGCATCGGCAATCCGTAAGACGGCAATGGGCTCAACCCGCTCGCCTTGATTGCTAATGACAGCATAGGCGGAGGCCATCTCGAATGGACTGATCGGGAATGTGCCTAGTGCAAGTGACGGTAGGGGCTTTAGTAGGCTGTCAATGCCCATCTTCCGGGCCATTTCGACCACATTGAGCGGATCAATCTTCATAATCGTATTCACGGCATAGATATTATCTGAAACGGCAATAGCTCGGCGCATATCAATCTCACCGAAATATTTGCCTCCATAGTTACTGGGCTCGTACGTTTTCCGGTTTTCATCATAATGGAACAAGGTCGGTTCGCTCTTGAACCGGGACATGCTGGTCATTTGGTTACTCTCAAGCGCAGCTAGATACATAATGGGCTTGAAGGCAGATCCGGGCTGTCTCGTCTTCGCGAATACACGGTTAAACTGATTGGTTTTATAGTGTGTCCCGCCGACCATCGCTTTGACATAGCCGCTGCGCGGATCAATGGAGACGAGCGCTGCTTGTAAATCCGAACCTTCGGGGATTTGTTTCGCGATGGCTTGTTCAGCTGCCTGCTGCGCTTGCAAATCGAGTGTCGTATAGACGGTAATGCCGCCTTCGGCTAGCAGAGACTCGTCGAACCCGAGCCTATCCGTCACAACATTGCGAATATAGTCTCGGAAGTAAGGAGCGATCTCTCCTTCTTGCGGCGTCTCGAGCGGCTTGAATTTCAAGATTTCATGATAAGCAGTGTCCGCTTGCTGCTTCGTAATGTATCCACATTCGACCATCGCGAGGAGGACTGTTCGCTGCCGATCTTTGGCATTTTTCATATCGCGAAATGGGGAATAATACTTAGGTCCCTTCGGTATACCCGCGAGCATCGCGCTCTCCGCGAGCGTCAGTGATTTGGCCGGCTTATCGTAGTATAGTTCTGCGGCGGGTTCAATCCCGTAGGCGCCGTGTCCATAATAGATATTGTTCAAATATTGGTTCAAGATCTCATTTTTACTTAAGTTCATTTCCAGCTGAATGGTATACATGGCTTCCTTCGCTTTGCGTGTCCATGTGCGTTCATGACTCAAGTACAGATTGCGAGCTAATTGCTGGGTTAGCGTGCTAGCGCCTTGTTTCGTCTCCAAATGCTCTATATTGACAAGCGCTGCACGAGCCATCCCTTTGATGTCGAATCCAATATGATTGTAGAAGTGACGATCTTCGACAGATAACGTGGCATGGATCAGGTCAGGTGCAATATTAGTGAGTCCTACAGGACGTCTCGAAATACCGGATTGCGGTTGAAAATAACCAATGATTTGCCCTTCGCGATCCACGAACTTGGAGGCTATTCCCATCGAGGAGACAGGCAGGGAATCGGCGCGCAGATAGATAAGTAAGCCACCTGTACCGATGAGGAGGAGTAGGAACAGGAATAACGCTGCCGCTCCGAGACGCTTCAATAGACGCACCCTTCGCGAAGGTTTTGATTTGGCATGGGCCGCATGGGACTCTGATTTTCTCGCCTGATGACGCGACATCCCTTCCATCCTTTCTTGTTCCAATCTGGGTGAATTCCACCTATCCCTTAGTATGGAAAAAGTTAGAAAGTCATATTCATTCGTGTCCGAAATATTAAATTTTAGATTCTGACAACTTATACTGTTGCTTTTTTGGAAAGTTTTATTATAATACATCTTGTCCTAGAAGAAGTGACCTCGACATCTTAAGCGGATGATCAGCGTTTCTTCGAGAAATATAAGACCAATTTCTTATATTTCAAAAAAACATGGGAAAGAGCGTGATACGTAATCGTCCCTAAACGATTAATCTACGAGAAGAAAGAAGGCTAACTACGATGGAATTGTGGTACACGGAGAAACAAACGGAATCCTTCGGGATTACAGCTAAAGTGAAAGAAACGTTTGTAACAGAAAAAACGGATTTTCAAGACCTCGCGATGATCGATACGGAAGAATTCGGACGTATGCTTGTCTTGGACGGCATGGTCATGACAACGATTAAAGACGAGTTTGTCTATCATGAGATGGTCGCTCATCCGGCGTTGTACACGCACCCGAATCCGAAGCATGTGCTAGTTGTTGGCGGCGGAGATGGTGGCGTTATTCGTGAAGTATTGAAGCACCCGCAAGTGGAGAAAGCTGTTTTGGTTGAGATCGACGGTAAAGTAATTGAGTACTCGAAGAAATATTTGCCGGAGATCGCCGGAGAACTGGACAATCCTCGCGTAGAAGTTATCGTAGGCGACGGTTTCATGCATATCCATGAAGCGAAGGATAGATATGATGTAGTAATGGTTGACTCCACGGAGCCTGTTGGCCCTGCAGCACCATTGTTCGAGCGTGGGTTCTATCAAGGGATCTTCGAAGCGCTTAGAGAAGACGGAATCTTCGTTGCACAGACGGACAACCCTTGGTTCAAGGCTGATTTGATCCAGAAGGTCAACAAAGATGTCAAAGAAATTTTCCCAATTGTTCGCGTATTTGCTGCGAACGTTCCAACATACCCAAGCGGTCTTTGGACGTTTACAATGGGCAGTAAGAAATACGATCCGCTTGAAGTGGACGAGACACAAATTCCAGAAATCGACACGAAATACTACAGCCCTCGCTTACACAAAGCGGCATTTGCATTGCCGAAATTTGTAGAAGACCTGTGCAAATAAGGAGGAGACAAGAACGATGCGTTTAGATCAAGCTTACTCCGGTAATGTCTTTATTTGCAGCTCGGACGATTATGAGAACTCCAAGGCGGTCATCTATGGCATGCCAATGGACTTCACAGTAAGTTTCCGTCCTGGTTCGCGCTTTGGCCCGCCTCGTATTCGTGAAGTATCGATTGGATTAGAAGAATATAGCCCTTATCTCGATAAGAGCATTACAGATATGACGTATTTTGATGCTGGCGACCTGCTCTTACCTTTCGGCAATGCAGCGCGTAGCTTAGATATTATCGGCGAATTTGTTGGCAAGCTGCTGGCTGATGATAAATTCCCGATCGGCTTAGGCGGAGAGCACTTAGTTTCTTGGCCGATTTTTCAAGAGGTCTACAAGAAGTATCCGGATCTTGCGATCATTCACTTTGATGCACATGCTGACCTTCGGGAATCGTATGAAGGAGAGCCATTGTCGCACTCGACGCCGCTTCGCAAAGCAGCAGGTCTGATGGGCGGCAAGAATATCTACCAATTTGGTATTCGTTCCGGTTCCCGTGAGGAGTTCCAATATGCACGTGAGAACATCAATTTCCACCCGTTCGAAGTGCTTGAGCCGCTCAAAAAAGTGCTGCCAGAGCTTGCAGGACGTCCGGTATACGTAACGATTGATATCGATGTGCTTGATCCTTCAGCTGCGCCAGGAACAGGTACAGCGGAAGCAGGCGGGATCACATCCAAAGAGTTGCTGGATGCGGTTCATACGATCGCGCGCTCGAACGTGAATGTGGTAGGTTGTGATTTGGTGGAAGTAGCACCGGCTTACGATCCAACAGAACAGACACAGATCGTAGCAGCCAAAGTTATCCGTGAGATGCTGCTTGGTTTCGTGAAATAAAGAAGAATAAGCCAGGGATAGTGAATTTACAACTATTTCCTGGCTTTCTTTTGTTACACCATCATTCTCCATACGGTATACTAGGATCACATCTTAGAGGAGAGTGAAAAGTGTAGTGTACGTATTCGATTTTCCAATCGTGGATATTGATCCAGTTAGGAAATTCATTCTTGTGAACTCAGCAAGTATTGTGCTTAATTTTATTTCGCTGCTCGCAGCATTTATTCTGACATATAGTCTGTTCTTCAAAAAATTATCGCTGGTTTATATCGCACGTTCACCCAAACGATATCGTGTGTTATTTGGTTTGATTGGTGGGATTCTGGCCAGTATCACGGTGCTCCTAAGTGTTCTTACGATTACGAATATCGACGATTTTCATTTTATCGATGCCTTGACGATTGGACTTCGGACGTACTTTATTTTTATCTCTCTCTATGGAGGAGGCGTCGTATCGGGGATCATTACGCTAACGTGTATCACGGCGATGCGATGGCTTGTGGATCCGAGCGTTCAAACGGCTGAGGAGCTCAGCTGCATTGATCTGCTCGCATTTGCAATCACGTGGATTGGATTGCGACTGGATTTGGAGCGTCATTGGAGATGGGCGTTGATTAGTACGACCACTATTCTCTTGCAATCCGGATACTTTATCTTGAAAGGCATGGATCTGGGAGATTTGATCCTGTATATTGGATCGATGCTCGTTGTTGCCGTTGTGGTGTACTTCATTATGTATTATGTGATTCAATCTCTAGAGATGTACGTGTACTTTCAACGTAATGCGATGCAAGATTTTCTGACCAAATTAGACAACTTACGATCGCTGCATCTGAAAATCACGCGACTTGTGAAGCGCATGCAGGATACGAATCGAGACTACACCGTCATGATTGCAGATATCGACTATTTCAAATCCATCAATGATACTTATGGTCATGCGGCAGGTGACGAGGTGCTGAGGCAATTCTCGAAGCTGCTGTCAGAGTATTGTCCCAAAAAAGATATTCTCGCGCGTATGGGAGGCGAGGAATTCTGCCTGATTCTATCGAGCGGCATTGAGGAGTCGGAAAAGCTCGCGAATCAAATCCGGGAAGCCGTGGCTGGTCATCTCTTCTCTCTGCTAACGCAGCAGAGTGCATTCATTACCGTGTCCTTCGGACTCGCTGGCTGCAATCGAGATCGTGTGCATACCGTGAATGATATGCATGAAGTGATGGATGAAGCGGATCAGGCGCTCTATGCTGCGAAGACGGCTGGACGAAATCGGGTATCGGTGTATCAAGCGGGGGATTCGGCAGGACACTCTCGGCGTTTGGGATGGAATTGAATCATTTGAGCCGCTGGTAGGCACTGAGCCTTTCGGCGGTTTTTTGTCTGTGAAGCAAGGAACTGTTTGAATTCATAGGACGAACTGGGTATAGTAGTGAGATAGAATTAATGGTGACAGGAGAGCGTGGTAATGCCGAAGAAACATCGGGTGCGAATACGCATCGTGAGCGATCAAGAGCAAGGGCAGACCATTCAAGAGTTCCGAGGTGAGCGGATTGATAAGGATAGCCATATCTATATTCGCTACGAGGAGAACTTGACGGATACGCCGCTTACAGGAGAGGCTGCGAAGACGATGACAACCCTGAAGCTTGGTAGCGATACGATTAAGCTGATTCGTCATGGCGCCGTGCAGTCGGAGCAATCTTTTCAGATGGGATGCAGATTGCCTGGGTTCTATCGCTCGCCATTCGTTCAATTGCAATTATCGCAATGGACCTCACGGCTGCAGATCGACATGCAGGACGTTGCAGGAACGGTGGAGTGGGATTATGAGCTGTTCGCGCATGAAGAGAGTACAGGACAATTCAAAGTGAGTTTAACGATACAGGAGGATCTGGATCATGAGTCAGAATGAAAGTGTATTGGAGCAATTAAATAATGCCGTGAAGAATGCGGTCGGTGAAGCAGTTATTGCAGCGGGTCTTGTGACTAGAGAAGAGCTGCCAGCTTTCGTGATCGAAGTTCCGAAGGACAAGTCCCATGGGGATCTTGCGACGAATGCAGCGATGCAATTAACGAAAATTGCGAAGAAGAACCCGCGTCAAATCGCTGAAGCGATTATCGCGAACCTGGATAAGAGCACAGCATCTATCGAGAGTGCTGAGATTGCAGGACCAGGATTTATTAACTTCCGTCTGAACAAAAGTTATTTGTATCCGGTTATTGCTGAAGTTGCGGCAAAAGGTGACGGCTTTGGTCGTGTCAACGCAGGAGCGGGTAAGAAGGTCCAAATCGAGTTCGTGAGTGCGAACCCAACAGGCAGCTTGCACCTAGGTCATGCGCGCGGCGCAGCCGTGGGTGATGCATTATGTAATGTGCTTGATTTTGCTGGCTATAATGTCACGCGCGAGTACTATATTAATGATGCAGGGAACCAAGTGGTAAATCTCTGTAAATCGATTGAAGTTCGTTACAAGCAGGAGCTTGGTGTTGACGCTGAGATGCCTGAAGACGGCTACTACGGCGAAGACATTAAAGGATTTGCCAAGGAATTGGTTGCGGAGAAAGGCGACAGCTTGCTGTCATTAACGGATGAAGAGCGTACGAAATTTTTCCGCACTTATGGACTTGAGAAAGAATTGAATAAGATTAAACGCGATCTAGGCCGTTTCAAAGTTCACTTTGACGAATGGTTTAGTGAGACATCGCTCTATGAGACGGGCGCTGTAATTGAGTCTCTGGATGAATTGAAAGAAAAAGGCCAAGTGTTCGAAGAAGAGGGCGCGACATGGCTTCGTACAACGCCTTACGGCGATGATAAGGACCGCGTCTTGGTGAAGAACGACGGCACGTATACGTATTTGACACCGGATATCGCGTATCACCGGAATAAGTATGCGCGTGGCTACGATCAAATGATCAATATCTGGGGTGCTGATCACCACGGTTATATTCCGCGTGTTAAAGCAGCGATGGAAGCACTCGGCAACGATCCCGCGAAGCTGACTGTATTGATTGCTCAGATGGTGAGTTTGTTCCAGAACGGCGAGAAGGTGAAGATGTCTAAGCGTACAGGTAAAGCTGTTACGATGGAAGATTTGATGGATGAAGTCGGCGTAGATGCGATCCGTTACTTCTTCACGATGCGTTCGATGGACTCCCATCTTGATTTCGATATGGATCTCGCCATTTCGACCTCGAACGAGAACCCGGTATTCTACGTACAATACGCTTATGCACGTGTTTGCAGCATTTTCCGTCAAGCGGAAGAGCAAGGTGTTGTCATTCTGCCTTTATCCGAAGTAGACCTCACGAAGCTTACTGCAGAGCATGAATATGATTTGCTGCGTAAAATGGGCGAGCTTCCGGAAGAAATCGCGGTGGCAGCGCAAGGTTATGCGCCGCACCGGATTATTCGTTACGTGTATGAACTAGCTTCGCTGTTCCACAGTTATTACAAAGCTGAACGCGTCATCATTGAAGACGCGTCGGTTACGCAAGTGCGCCTCGCATTGCTGGGCGCGGTGCGCACGGTTATCGCCAACGCGCTGCGCCTCGTTGGCGTATCTGCGCCAGAGCGCATGTAGGCACATGCGCTCAAGGCGCGGCTAACGCGCACGGCCTGTGGCCGCGTGTGCGTAGCAGCACGAGCAGCCCCACCGCGAGCTTTCGCATGCGGTGGGGCTGCTTGGCGTCTAGCGCTCCGCCTCGCGTAGCAGGCGCAGCGCGTCGACTTCGCCGGGCGCGGGTTTTGGCGAACGGAGCCCGCGGATGGTCGTCGCCGAGCGGCGCAGCAGCGCCTTGATCTCGCTCGGCGAGAGGCCTGGCTTTTGCGCGAGTAAGAGCGCAATCGCGCCGCTGACATGCGAGGTCGCCATCGAGGTGCCGCTCATCTCGTTGTAATTGCCGCGAAGCCACGAAGAGATGATCTTGTCGCCAGGCGCATAAATATCAATATATGGTCCGCGATTGCTGAATTTGGCGACTCGGTGCAGTCGATTCGTGGCGCCAACGGCGATCGTCTGCGGATACCGGGCAGGGTAATCGACCGATTTGCGCTTGGAGTCATTGCCAGAAGAGGCGACGATGACGACGCCTGCATTATAGGCATTGACGACCGCATTCAGCAGCGCTTTACTGCTGGACTTCATGCCGAAGCTCATGTTGATGACATGCATGCGATTTCGAACACACCAATCAATCCCGAGGATAATATCGGATACATAGGCTGAGCCGTTGTGATCGAAGGCTTTTACGGGATGAATTAATGCCCGAGGCGCCACCCCAATGATCCCTTTCAATTGGTTAGCGGCAGCGATCGTCCCAGCAATATGGGTACCATGCCCATTATCATCGTACGGCAGCATGTTGCGGTTGAGCAGGTTAATGCCGCGCATGAGAGAATGACGAAGATCCGGGTGCCGATAATCGACGCCGGTATCAATGACACCGATTCTGATGCGGTGCCCCGTTGAGGTAGACCATGTCTGCGGGGCACGGATCTGCTGGACTCCCCAAGGGATTCCATGATCCCATTGCACGCTTTTGTGTGCGGTCGCGTGGACCTTCATGACTCGCGCATCTTTTTCGATGAAGATGTCGTTTTTGAACATACTCAGCTTCGATTCTGAAATAGCTGGACAGATCATCGCATGAATAATTCTTGACGGTTGAACCGCGCTCAGCATGGCAAGAGAGGATTTCATTTTCTTGAGAAGTGTCAGGCATCTTCTGAAGTCGCGGGTATGGACAAAGCGGATGATTTGTTTCTTCTGGGAGCCGCCCCCCCGAGCAATTTCGTCATGCAGCAATTGTAGAAATGTTGAGTAGTCCAATTTGGAGTCCCCTCCTGACTAACCATGTTGCAGTATTGTATGATTGGCTAGAAAAGAGGGACTGGGTAACATGCCTTTTTTATAAGAAATAGGCCATCTTTCGTGTCAAAGCGGTCCCGAGGACATAGTATGAAGGGAGAGCCTAACAGGGTTCTTTATGAGATACAAGGCCTGTGAAGAAACCTGGTTTTCTTCAGGCGGATACAGTCACTGCGAAGGGCACCCCCCCTTCGCATTCCTCACTAGAGGAGAGTAAAAAATTGAACTTTGATCACGATGCTTCACAGGATGCTTATTCGACGTCGAATCTTGTGCTCACGCTCAAAACTTCTGTGCTCATGTAGGTTTCGCCTACACTCCGCTCCTTGTTTTTCGCCTTCGCCCAACCTTCTCGGTGCTGAAAGCTCATTTTTTTACCTTTGATTTAACTTTTACAACCTTAACCCCTAAAAACAAAACTGCGCGATGGATCTGGCCGATCCATACTCGACAGTACTACAACTCCAACAAATACATATCTTTACCGCAAGAAGGTCCCCCCATCTAAAAGGGAGGACCTTCTTGTATTGCACCGCTTCTTGCAAGCTTCTCCCCCGGAACCTGGATGGCGACAGTTCATCCAGAGCCCACCGTGCTCATGCATAAGGAGTGCATGAGCATCTCCCTGCGCTCCCCCACAAGCGAAGGCGAGGGGGCGCTTCCCTCTGATGAACGTAGCGAATGGAATGAGGGGTATCGGATCGAGAGCGAAGCGTTCGCCTTTGTAATCAGAAAACATCCCCTCCTATCCAATCTAGGTTTTCTGATTACAACAGCGACGAAAGCCGATACCCCCAGTCCAGCAGCCCTCGTTCATCATAAGAGATCTTTCTCTCTTTCTCCTCGGTTTCTCTTCTTCCATATCTTTTAATCTTTCGCTTTTCTCGCCAAGCTTGCATTTTTACCCTAAATAGGTTTTACTTATGTTTGATATGGATATGTTATAGAAGAATGTTTATATGTTGTGAACATTGTGAGAGAGGAAGTGTCCTTCAATGAGCACCCCGTTTCAATTAAAAATTGATCCTGAGAAAGTGCACGAGATTCCGATGGTGGATCTTGCTTTTGAAATCTTAAAAGCTGCGAACAACCCATTTTATTACCGGGATCTGATGAATGAAGTTGCCAAATTAAGAGGTCTATCGGAAGACGAGATCAAAGATGTAGTCGCACAACTGTATACGGAGATTAACATCGACGGTCGGTTCGCATGCGTAGGAACGAACTTATGGGGCTTGAAGCGTTGGTACCCAGTTGAGCGTTCAGAAGATCCAGTGACGAATTCCAAACGTCCGCGTATCATCAATGATGATGACGATGACATGATGGATGACGAAGAATTGTTTGCAGATGAAGAAGATTCATACACTGCGGACGAAGAGGACTTCGACAACATTGATGAAGAGCAAGATGAAATGTACGGTGATGAAGAAGAAGAAGCCGAAGTTGATGATGAAGCTGTCATGGATGACGAGGAACTTGTTGGTGAAGACGAGTCCGAGGAAGACAGTGAAGAAGAAGATGAATTTGACGACTTCGAAGAAGAAGAAGATAAATAACGGACTAGCCGTAAAAATTGTTTTGTCTCGTTAGAAGGGCGGGCTCGCGTTACAGCGGGCCTCTTCTTTTGTCACCCATCCGAATTGCTCCGCATTTGACGACCTAGTACGGGGGATTTTGGACAAGAGATCCACATCTTAGAAAGTCTGTGACGTCACTTGACATGGGACTTGGGACAGAGTAAACTATTTTTCGGGCTTAAGATTTATTTTGCAATTTATATACCTTTGAATGAAAAGTGCCCCGTGGCTACGGGAGTCACTTTTTTGTTTTTTTTATCAAGTTTTTTGGTGAATTAGGTTAGTCTAATACTAACGATTCGCAGTGGATTTTTCTTTTTTTTTGTAGCAGTGTCGGACAGAGCTTAGGCTCTGTTTTAAATGTTTAGGAGGGTATGGATTGTGACAAAATATATTTTCGTGACGGGCGGGGTTGTATCTTCTTTAGGAAAAGGGATTACCGCAGCATCTCTTGGCAGATTGCTTAAGAACAGAGGGTTAAAAGTAACAATTCAGAAATTTGATCCGTACATCAACGTGGACCCAGGGACGATGAGCCCTTATCAACATGGTGAAGTGTTCGTAACCGATGACGGCGCAGAGACGGATCTTGACCTTGGGCACTATGAACGTTTTATCGATATTAACTTGTCGAAGAACAGCAATGTAACGACAGGTAAAGTGTACTCTTCCGTTATTTCCAAAGAGCGTCGTGGTGAATACTTAGGCGGAACGGTTCAAGTGATTCCACACATTACGAATGAAATTAAGGACCGCGTATTCCGTGCTGGACGTGAAGCTGGATCTGACGTGGTTATTACAGAAATCGGCGGTACAGTAGGGGATATCGAGAGCTTGCCGTTCCTTGAAGCGATTCGTCAAATCAAGAGCGACATTGGCCGCGATAACGTGATGTATATCCATTGTACGTTGATTCCATATATTAAGGCTGCTGGTGAAATTAAAACCAAGCCAACACAACATAGCGTCAAAGAACTACGCAGTATCGGGATTCAACCGAACGTGATCGTATGCCGTACGGAGTATGAACTTTCCGAAGATACGAAACGTAAAATTGCATTGTTCTGCGATATCGATGCGAATGCAGTTGTAGAGTGCCGAGATGCTTCGACATTGTATGAAGTACCTCTTAACCTCCGTAATGAAGGTCTGGACGATATCGTTGTGAATCATTTGAAATTAACAACAACGCCTCCGGATATGACCGATTGGGAGAAGTTGGTTGAGCGTGTGAAGCAGCTTCAGCATAACGTTGAAATTGCTATTGTAGGTAAATATGTTGCACTTCATGATGCGTACCTCAGTATTGTAGAATCCTTGTCTCATGCTGGTTTTGATGCGAACTCCGACGTGAAAATCCGTTGGGTGAATGCAGAAGAATTGACAGAGAGCAATGTGGATGAATACCTGAGCGGCGTTCAAGGGATTTTGGTACCAGGCGGATTTGGCGATCGTGGAATCGAGGGTAAAATCTCAGCGATCCGTTATGCACGCGAACAACAAATTCCGTTCTTCGGTATTTGCCTCGGTATGCAGGTAGCTGTCATTGAAGTTGCTCGTAACTTGGCAGGATTGCAAGGAGCGAATAGCTCAGAGATCAATCCAACTACGGATTATCCGGTCATTGACTTGCTTCCAGAACAGAAAGATATTGAAGAAATGGGCGGCACAATGCGTCTTGGATTATACCCATGTAAATTGCAAGATAACACACTTGCACAGCAGTGTTATAATGATGAGCTTGTCTATGAGAGACACCGTCACCGGTATGAGTTCAACAATGAATACCGTGAAATCATTGAGCGTACAGGTCTTGTTATTTCAGGTACTTCACCGGATGGACGTCTGGTTGAAATCGTTGAATTGCCTGGACACCCATGGTTCCTTGCCGTACAATTCCATCCGGAGTTTATCTCGCGTCCGAACCGTCCTCAGCCGTTGTTCCGTGAGTTCGTGAAGGCAGCGCTAAAAGTACAACGCTAATATTTTTACGTTTTTTCCAAGAGCAGGAAGGAATTCGAGTAAATTCCGCGAATATATTTACGGGTATCAAGTTCAGAGGACTGTATCCATGATCCATATATTCGCCTGGTTGCTCTTGGGAGGGAATCGTTTGGAGAAGAAGAAGGTATTAATTGTTGATGATCAGAATGGGATCCGCGTATTGCTCATGGAGGTATTCGGTAGCGAAGGATATCAGACCTTTCAGGCGGCGAACGGGAAACTCGCACTAGAAATTGTTAGCAAAGAAGAGCCGGATATGGTATTACTTGATATGAAGATTCCGGGGATGGACGGCCTTGAAATCTTGAAACATATTAAGCAGATCAAACCGTTTCTTAAAGTGATCATGATGACTGCTTATGGTGAATTAGACATGGTTAAAGAGGCGACAGATCTCGGAGCACTGATGCATTTCACCAAACCGTTCGATATTGATGAGATCCGTATCGCAGTAAATATGCAGCTTCGTGACGGAATACATGCTTAACAGGACCTCTTGGTCCTGTTTTTATTTGGAGAGGAAGCATGTTTACTATTTCGTTCCTGTTTGTGGTATAATACTCGGGTATAGAATATCAATTATTATTGTGATAACAACCATTTATGAAATATGCTCTGAAATAGATACGTGTGGAAAAAACATCGCTTTTCGGTGCACTTCCTTATAAATTTCGCAGAAACGCTAATCCTCCTGTTTGGACGATGAAGTCGTTTCTTCTTGTTTATAGCTTTTTTTCTCTCATTTCTATGAATTGGAACATACATAGGAGGATTTCTGACTCTATGGAGAAGTTAATGATTTGCGGCGGACGTCCGCTGCACGGTACAGTACAAATTAGCGGGGCTAAGAATAGTGCAGTCGCGCTTATTCCTGCTGCAATTTTAGGTGAGACTGAAGTTGTTCTAGATAATTTGCCACTGATCAGCGATGTAGCAACGTATGCGGAAATTCTAGAAGGGCTTGGTGCGGAGGTTAGACTTTCAGGCAATCAAATGGCTATTGACCCATCGGAATTGAAATCTATCCCTATGCCGAATGGTCCAGTTAAGAAATTACGCGCTTCCTATTATCTAATGGGTGCGATGTTAGGGCGGTTTGGTGAAGCAACGATCGGCATGCCAGGTGGATGTAATTTTGAGCCGCGTCCGATTGATCAGCATATTAAAGGTTTTGAGGCGCTAGGCGCTACCGTGACGAATGATTATGGCTCCATTCATGTGTATGCCAAAGAACTGCGCGGCGCGAAGATTTATCTGGACGTGGTGAGTGTAGGAGCAACCATTAATATTATGCTGGCAGCTTCTCGGGCCAAAGGTACAACCGTGATTGAAAATGCGGCCAAAGAGCCTGAAATTATAGATGTAGCGACATTGCTCAATGCAATGGGTGCGAAGATCAAAGGTGCGGGTACGGAGACGATTCGAATTGAAGGCGTCGCAACGATGCATGGATGCAGACATTCGATTATTCCTGATCGCATTCAAGCAGGGACATATATGATCGCAGCAGCAGCAACACGCGGCAATGTGCTAATTGATAATGTAATTCCGAAGCATATGGAAGCTCTCACAGCCAAGCTGCAAGAGATGGGTGTTGGCATTGAGGAGATGGATGAGTCCATTCGCGTCATTGGCGGACCAAATTACACCAATATTGACGTGAAGGCACTCGTGTATCCGGGGCTTGCGACTGATCTGCAGTCTCCGATGATGAGCTTGCTTACACAGGCGAATGGCGTTAGCATGTTGACCGATTACGTATATAGCAATCGATTTAAGAATGTTCCGGAATTGCTTCGTATGGGCGCGAAAATTCGTGTCGAGGGACGTTCAGCTATTACTGAGGGAAGCAAGTTGAATGCTGCCAAAGTAACAGCAACCGATCTACGTGCCGGCGCATCCCTCGTGATCGCTGCGTTAACCGTAGAAGAAGGTGTTACGGAGATTACAGGCGTGGAATACATCGATCGGGGTTATGACAATCTCGTAGAGAATCTTCGTGATCTAGGCGCTGAGGTATGGCGTGAGACACTCGTTCCTGCTGAATAAGCAGGTATTTTCTCGGGAATACTACTAAGATAGATTTTTGTTTTTGCTAGAAATATAAGAATTTATAAGTTTCACGGATAAATTGTTCTTATATTTCCGAAGATACGCTTGCCGTCCTATACGGACGACGAAGTCGTTTCTTCTTGTCTACTTTAATATCGGACTTATTAATGGAATAGGTGGTTAATTGAATGGATCTTCAAATTTCTGATTTGGAAGAAATGAAGCTAACGGAGTTATATAAGTTAGCGAAGCAGTACCAGATTCCTTATTACGGGCAAATGAAGAAGAAAGAACTTATTTTTGCAATTTTAAGAGCGCAGGCAGAGAAGAGCGGACTGATGTTTATGCAGGGCGTATTGGAAATCTTGCCGGAAGGGTTCGGTTTCCTTCGTCCGATTAACTATTTGCCAAGTGCGGAGGACATATATATCTCTGCCTCGCAAATCCGCAAGTTTGACTTAAGGACAGGCGATTTAGTCTCCGGTAAATGTAGACCTCCGAAGGAGAATGAACGTTATTTCGGTCTTCTTCAAGTCAATGCGGTCAATGGTGAGAGTCCAGATACGGCAGCAGAAAGGCTTCATTTCCCAGCGTTAACCCCACTTTATCCGCAAGAGAAGGTTGTTCTTGAATCATCCCCAGCGCATCTCTCGACTCGAATTATGGATATTTTGGCACCTGTAGGACTTGGACAACGTGGCTTGATCGTAGCTCCTCCCAAAGTAGGTAAAACTCTTCTCCTCAAAGAAATCGCCAACAGTATTTCTACCAATTATCCCGAGATCGAACTGTTTGTTCTATTGATTGATGAGCGTCCAGAGGAAGTTACGGATATGCAGCGTTCGGTAAAAGGTGAAGTGGTCGCTTCGACATTCGATGAATTGCCTGAGAATCATATTAAAGTGTCGGAACTTGTATTAGAGCGCGCATTGCGACTTGTTGAGCATAAGAAGAATGTCGTCATTCTCATGGATAGCATCACACGTCTTGCACGTGCGTATAACCTTGTCGTGCCGCCATCAGGCCGTACGCTCAGCGGTGGTATTGATCCGGCTGCGTTCCACAAGCCGAAGCGCTTCTTCGGATCTGCTCGAAATGTGGAAGAAGGCGGAAGCTTGACCATTATTGCTACAGCACTCGTGGAGACAGGTTCACGTATGGATGATATCATTTATGAAGAATTTAAGAGTACAGGCAATATGGAGCTCCATCTAGATCGTAAATTGGCGGAGAGACGTATTTTCCCTGCGATTGATATTCGCCGTTCAGGCACGCGCCGTGAGGAAATGCTCATGACGAAGGATGCGCTCGACAAAGTATGGGCCATCCGTAAGAATATGAACGAATCGATGGAATTTGTAGATAATTTCTTGAGAAAAATCGGTAAAACGAAGACCAATGAAGAATTCTTCGCTACCTTGGATTTGAATGCAACCTCGAGCAGCAGCTCGTCCAGTTCATCGGCACCTCGTCGAACTGCACGGACCGCATCGACTGCATCATCTTCGGTAGGTAGTGGTAGTGGGAGATCGATGTAATTTCGTTTGAATGAGATAGGAGTGCAGCACGATGTATTTGGTGTACGCAGATGAGCAAGGCAATGTATATGATCACCCGGAATTACACGCATTGGCGCGTAGTGCGGATATGATCGTTGAGATATTAGAGGATGAATTAATTCCGCTGCCAGATGGTGCGACGCTTGTTAGCTTACCTTTCACACGTCCGATCGGTCTTGATCCGGATACGGGTGAGATGGTCGCAATGCAGGATAATGTGAATGCCGTGGGCGCGCTATTGCCACAAGGATTTACACGCCTATGTATTCCAAGCTACGTGAAGACGAACAAAGACGAGAAGCTTCCGCTATTCGGTTACTCCGCGGTCGTCTGGAAAGATGGTGCATTCTACGTTACGGCGCACAAGTCGGATGATCCCGAGCAATGGAACCCGATGAACTGTGACCGCGATGAGCTGAAAATTCAGGTTGACCGTTTAACGAAGCAGTTTCCTGAGAATCGGTTGTATCAGCATTTATCCAATTGTGCGTTAGGCTATGAGTGCCTAACCTCTTCGAATACGTTCTTGAATCGGTGGGAAGGTGGCGTGCCTGTATCCTTCTCCTGTAATGCAGGATGTTATGGTTGTATCTCTGAACAGCCTGATGACAGTGGATTCCCAGCACCGCAGACACGGATGAACTTCAAACCGACCGTAGAAGAAGTATCGCAAGTGATGCTGACACATCTCACAACGCCTGAATCCATCATTAGCTTTGGGCAAGGATGCGAAGGTGAACCTTCGACACAAGCCAAAATTATTGTCGAAGCCATTCGGGAAGTTAGAGAGAAGACGCAGATGGGCTATATTAATATCAATACGAATGCCGGATTAACGGACCATATTCGTGCCATTGTCGATGCGGGTCTAGATCTCATGCGCGTGAGTACGATTAGTGCGCTTGATGATCATTATAATGCTTATTACAAACCGCGCGGCTATACATTGAAGAATGTCGAGAAATCCTTGAAGTACGCCTCGGACCAAGGGGTATATACATCGATTAACTATTTGATATTCCCAGGCGTGACGGATCGGGAAGAAGAAGTCGAAGCGATGATCGAATTCGCTCGTCGTACGAATTTGCGTCTCATTCAGATGCGAAATTTGAACATCGACCCAGAGAGTTATTTGGAATTAATTCCGCCGGCGCAAGGTGAAATTCTCGGAATGAAGCAGATGCTTGAGATCTATCAAGCGGAGCTTCCGGACGTTGTCATTGGCTCTTATACGCATGTTCCTCCTGTGCAATATCGACGCAAACAGGTCATGAACTAAGCCCCAATATAAGGACGATGAAGCCGGTTCTTTTTGTATTGCAGTCCATGTGACAACATGCTATAATGCATCTATTGTGTCAATATACTCTGGGGTCGCAAAGAGCCCAGGGCGGAAAGAGGTGAATTCGATGAAACAAGCGATTCAGCCGACGTATCACATCACCACAGTTACTTGCGCATGCGGCAATGTATTTGAAACAGGATCCGTGAAGCCAAACCTTCGCGTTGAGATTTGTTCCAACTGTCACCCGCACTTCACTGGCAAGCAGAAATTTGTGGATGCTGGTGGTCGTGTCGATAAATTCAAAAAGAAATACGGCATCTAATTTGTCTTATCAAGAATCTCCCTGGCTCTTTCATGAGTGCAGGGAGTTTTTTTGTCGTCATTGACGCGTCAACATTTGTTAAATATTCGCAAAGGTTGCGCTTTGTACAGATATAAGCTATACTTGGTTTTACCGTGCTAGATGGGGAGGCAGCGGTGCCCTGTAACTCGCAATCCGCTATAGCGAGGTTGAATTCCTGTCCGAGGTCTTGTCGATGTGAGGTTTGGTCTTTACATGCGATGTTGACGGTCGGGTCCTCCGCAATGGATGTCTATGAACCTGGTCAGGTCCGGAAGGAAGCAGCCATAAGTAGGAAGTTCTATGTGCCGGAGGGTGGCCTGACCCGAGTTGTTATGTAAGGGTGCCACTCGGATCGCAACGATCAGAGACAGGTGCACGGTACAACCTTACGAATAGAACACCAGCGTAACGGAAGTTACGAATGGTGTTTTTTTATGCTTATTTTTGACAAAAGAAGGAAAAGTGTGATTCGAACCGAATATAACAAACATAGGGTTAATATGTCATGTTGAGGTATCGGGGTGAATGTATGATGTCAGAGTTCATTGCGCCGGGGTTAGACTTTACTAGGGAAACCTATAAGTATTACGTGGACAGACTCCCTCATATGTTAGCTCTTCTCGTGGATCAGGGCGGTGTGGTAAGGTGCTGTAATGCGCTTTTTGCCAAGGTGCTGGGCTATGACCTTGAAGATGTGTTGGGTCAGTCGGTGCAGACATTTTTTGTTGAATCCTATTCACTCGGGGAGCTTATGACTCGCTTTCATGAACAGATGCATAAGAATCAATCGTATTTCAGGATCCATGCCGAAGCGAAGAATGGCGATGTGATCAAGGCAGATACGACGATTTTATCCATCCACTTGGACGGAGAACCAATGTATTCGATTATCATGAGCCATACACGGAATATGCGTGAATTAAGCCTATTGCAACAGTTCTCAGGTGCATTTATACGTGATGTGAACCTGGGTGTCATCATTATGGACCGTAATTTCAATTTAGTAGAAATTAGTGACATGGCTTGCCGAATTCTTGGGATTCAGAGTGAAGATGTCATGAATAGACCGATGCAGGATATTTTTTATGGTATGCCATTGGAACATCAGCTGGTTCAACGTGCCATCTTAGACGGGGTTATCGTACGCAATCACGCGATGTCTTGGATGAATAACCAGGACCGGTATGAACTGCTCATGGACTCGAACGTGCTGAGGGATGAGGAAGGCGACATTGTTGGAGCCTATGTTATTTTCAAAGACGTATCGAATCTTAGATCCTTGGAAGAGCAAGTGAATCGGAGCGATCGCCTCGCGATGATCGGACAGATTGCTGCGGGAACGGCGCATGAGATTCGGAATCCGCTTACTTCGATTAAGGGATTTCTGCAGATGTTCAAGAAAACGATGCAGGATAAGGGATTAGAGAAGGAGCACGGTTACACAGAGATCATGCTAAATGAATTGAACCGAATCAATGATTTGGTTAGTGAATTCTTATTGCTTAGCAAACCCAAGCATGTATCGTATGATATTGTGGATGTATATACCATCATTAATGAAATGCTGCCAATCGTAAGTAATGAAGCGATTCTGTACGATGTTGCTGTCGTATTCGATGATACAGGTCCGGTTCCGAAGATTGTTGCCGACCGTGAGCTATTGAAGCAAGTGTTTCTCAATATATGTAAGAATGGTATTGAAGCAATGGTGGATGGCGGAATATTATCGATTTCCGTTCGGACGGATTCGGCACAACGTATTTGTATCGAGATTCATGATACAGGTCCAGGTATTCCGGTATTTATGATCGACAAAATTTTTGATCCGTTTTTTACGACGAAGCAAGAAGGCACCGGGCTCGGGCTATCCATTTGTCAACGGATCATCCATGATATAGGTGGCGTAATTCGTGTATCCTCGAAAGGATTTGGAACGACTTTTACGGTCTCCATTCCTTATCATGGTGAGACAGTATGAGAAAATTAGAAGCTTAGTATGAAAAGGTGCCCTTTCCAAGTAGAAGGGCTATTTTTTTGCGGAAGTTGATGTAGTATAATGTGATCAACCCTCTTCTTGAGGACGAAGTATTCGAAAACATCCATAATGTTGTGGTAATATAGCTTATGTACAGCGACATGTTGAAAGAGGTAACTGCGATGGCTCATATAGCGTTATATCGTGCTTGGCGACCGCAGTCGTTCCAAGACATGGTGGGACAGAAACATATTATTCAGACACTTCAGAACGCGCTGCGCGAACAGCGGTATTCCCATGCCTATTTGTTCAGTGGCCCTCGCGGAACAGGCAAGACGAGCACGGCCAAAATTTTGGCGAAGGCGATAAACTGTGAACATGGACCCAGTGTGGAGCCTTGTAATACTTGTGATGCCTGTATCCGGATTACGGCAGGTTCTGTCATGGACGTGGTTGAGATCGATGCTGCATCGAATCGCGGGGTGGATGAAATTCGAGACCTGCGAGAGAAGGTCAAGTATGCCCCGACCGAAGTAAGGTGCAAGGTTTATATTATCGACGAAGTCCATATGCTAACAACAGAAGCGTTTAACGCGTTGCTCAAGACACTTGAAGAACCTCCAGCGCATGTCATGTTTATTCTTGCGACGACAGAGCCGCATCGACTGCCGGCGACGATTCTTTCACGTTGCCAACGATTTGATTTCCGTCGTGTATCTTTGCAGGAACAAGTCGAACATTTGCAGAAGATATGTGAGCGTGAAGGAGTCTCTGCAGAGGAAGATGCTCTATCCTACATTGCAAGACTATCTGATGGTGGGATGCGAGACGCGCTAAGTTTGCTCGACCAAGCCGCATCTTTTACGGATGGACAGATCACCTACAAACAAGTGATGGATATTACAGGTGGTATTCCTTCGGAACAATTTGCTGATCTGGCAGAAGCTATTCAACGACATGATATCTCGTATATCTTGACGGCGATTGAGGGGTTTATGCAAGATGGGAAGAGCGCTGACAAATGTGTAGAGAATCTCATTTACTATTTCCGCGATTTATTGATGGTCAAGATGGTCCCTCATGCTGATGGTATGACCGAACGCTTGATGGACTCAGAGCGGATTCGAATAACTGCGGAAGCTTTTGAAGCGGAACAGTTATTCCGAACCATCGAGATCTTGAATCAATATCAAGTGGAAATGAAATATGCCACGAATCCGCAGACGTTATTCGAAGTGGCAATGCTTAAAATCTGCACAATGCATGATGGAGCACCTGCGGGTGGTGTGAAATCCTCGACTGTTACGTCCATGAGTACGGCGGATGTAGCGTTAATCAAACAACTAGAGCAGCAAGTTGCGACACTAGAGAAACGAGTAGAGCAGCTGATGCAATCAGGCGCAGGGTCCGCACCGGCGAATACAGAAGGTTCTTCCTCAGGGCGAGCTAACTCGGGACGTGGAGCAGCTGCGGCAAATCGGACATCGATCGTCGCTAAGATTCCACCGAAGATGGATCTCTACATTGCGGGGAAGGACACGACTTCATTCGTCCAGATTCGGTCTCAATGGGGTCGCGTGCTGCAACGTGTCAAGGAAGAGAAAGTCACGATTCATGCATGGTTCATGGATGGAGAACCTATCTCGGCAACCGAAGATGCTGTACTCGTAGGTTTTAAGAATACGATTCATCGGGAGACGACGGAAAGACAGGCGAACCGGGAAGTCATTGAACGTGTGATGAAGGAAGTGCTTGGTGCATCATATAAGCTGATTACGATGATGCTTAAGGACTGGAATTCGGTTGTCACCGATCAAGCAGAGACTGCAGGTGAATTGCAGCTCGTTCATGAAGATGGAGCAGGTGCACCGACTGCAGTTGAGAAGAATTCTTCAGAACCATGGGTAGACCAGGCGATCGAGATGTTTGGTGAAGATCTTGTTGTGATTAAGGAAGAGTAAATAATTATGGAAATACCACTATAAGCTAAAGGGGATTGAGAACGATGAACAATATGAACCAAATGATGAAGCAAGTGAAGAAAATGCAGGAACAAATGTTGAAGGCTCAAGAAGAATTGGGCGGCAAAATGATTCAAGGTACTTCTGGCGGCGGCGCAGTTACTGTCGAAGTGAATGGTCATAAGAAAATTTTGTCCATCGCGATCAAACCGGAAGTGGTAGATCCAGAAGATATCGAAATGCTTCAAGATCTTGTAATGACAGCGGTGAATGATGCTTTGACGAAAGCGGAAGATATGGCGAATGATGATATGGGTAAATTTACAGGCGGTATGAAAATTCCTGGCTTGTTCTAATTATCTCGTGAATAGATAAATCGATCATAATAATTCTCGCAGGAACGCTGCTCTCCTTGAAGGATGATGCAGCTGTTTCTGTTTTTGAGGAGTTTAGAAGGGGACACGGCCAGTGTATTATCCTGAACCGATAGCTAAATTAATCGATGCTTTTACCCACTTGCCGGGTATTGGACCGAAGACGGCAGCAAGACTTGCTTTTCACGTGCTGCGAATGAAGGAAGATGATGTGATCGACTTTGCGAAGGCGCTGGTTAATGTGAAGCGCAATCTGCATTATTGTTCGGTATGCTGCAACATAACAGATGTAGACCCGTGTCGAATTTGTCAGGATAAGAGCCGGGATAACTCTGCGATTTGTGTAGTCCAGGAATCGAGAGATCTCGTTGCAATGGAACGGACGAAGGAATTTCAAGGGTACTATCACGTTCTCCATGGCGCCATATCGCCAATGGAAGGAATCGGCCCGGATGAAATCCGAGTTGCGGAGCTATTAAGACGATTAAGTGATGAACGCGTGCAGGAGTTGATCCTCGCGACGAATCCGAATATCGAAGGGGAAGCCACGGCGATGTACTTATCGAGATTGGTTAAGCCATTCGGTATCCGCGTAACGCGTATTGCTCACGGTCTGCCGGTGGGCGGGGATTTGGAATATGCAGATGAAGTCACCTTGTCCAAAGCGCTTGAAGGGCGCAGAGAGATTAATTAATTCATATGATTTGAAATGTTGAGCTCTATTTCATAGGGCTTTTTTTGTTTTTTTAGGTTCTAAGTTTGTCCTTCCGTTGATATGAATGGGATAGCGGCAAACGGTAAAGGTGCTGTAGACACCATTATCGTGCTGGTTGTTATTCGTAAAATGGACAAGGAGGGGCTTGGTATGGCTTGGTGGAAATGGTGGAATCGGGATGCAAGAGTGTTATTGGAACAGACGGTGTCTGAGAAAATGCTATTGTACAGAGAGATCTGTATCGCTAAACGTGAGTGGGAGAACGCTCATGCATTGTTCCAAGAGGCGACAGAAGTCGATGAAATTGATTATGCGATTTACTTGCTAGAAGCGACAGAGAAGCGATATGACATGCTGATCAAGAAGGCCAAACGTATTCAATTGAGTGTATTGATGTTGAACGCTTAGGGAGGGATGATGATGAAGGTCATATTGGCAATCCTACTCGGAGTTTCTTTGTTGCTTCTTGCATACACCTTATTGAAGTATCGCCTAACGTGGCGCTGGCTTAGTATATTTGCTGGCCAGATTATCATTGCGGCGGTAGCGATTTATACTGTCAACTATAGTGGACTCATCTCAGGTCTTCATATTCCGCTTAATCCTACAACGATGGCTACAGCAGTGCTGTTGGGTATCCCAGGCGTACTTTTATTGGTTTGTATAAAATTAACAGTGATATAGTTATTGACTTCCCTAAGCATTCTATGATAAATTAAATCTCGCCGCTCCGAACGGAGCACAAAATTGAAGAAGCGCTGAAGAGTGCGACAAAAAACTTCAAAAAAAGTGCTTGACTAAAAGAACGGCGATGTGATATATTATAAAAGTCGCCGCTGAGACAACGGGCGACAAGAAATGAGAGTTTTCGATAGAGAACTTTCGGAAATGATTGATCTTTGAAAACTGAACAACGAGTGAATTAAAGCGATAAATGAGATCAGTAATGATCTCGCTAGCAAGTTTATGAGCAAGTCAAACACTTTATTGGAGAGTTTGATCCTGGCTCAGGACGAACGCTGGCGGCGTGCCTAATACATGCA